>JADLCB010000018.1 GCA_020847375.1 Phycisphaerales bacterium
AGGCAATTTTTCAAAATATTGTTAAGCCTTTTCTGAGCATGGTATTTTTCATGGTATTACCAATTAGCAGGAAAATAAGCCATTGAATATAAAAGATAAAAATGTCTTGTTTACAATAGAGTGGGAATAACGAATCGCGCCTCGATTTCCCAAAAAACGCCCATCGCTCCTGCCAGTGACAGAAGCGATGAGCGCTATTGGTTCGCGTGATTTCAGGGCTGATTCAACGATTAAAATCGCTCGGACCCTGCCCTTGCAGCACGCCGATTTTTACGCCAGCGTACCCATTTCCATTTCATGCAGACCCTTGCCAGCCGGCACCATTGGGTAGACATGCTCATTGGGTTCGACGAAGAAATCTGCCACCACCGGCCCGGGATGATTGATCATCTCCTCGACGCATCGGGCCACATCTTTCTTGTGCTGACAACGAATTCCCTTCACGCCGCACGCCTCAGCCAGTTTGGCGAAATCAGGGTTCATCATCTTGCTCTGGCTGTAACGATGATCGTAGAACAGATCCTGCCACTGCTTGATCATCCCCTGAAAATCGTTATTCAAAATGCAGACTTTCACGGGAATGTTGTACTGCGCCATGGTCGGCAACTCGAACAGTGTCATCCCCAGCGAAGCATCGCCGTCAATATCGATCACCATCTTGCCCGGTGCGCCCAGTGATGCACCAATCGCGGCGGGCAGACCAAAACCCATCGTTCCCAGGCCGCCGGAAGTAATCATCTGCCGCGGATAACGCCAGCGGATGAACTGCGCCGCCCACATCTGATGCTGGCCCACGCCGGTTGTAAACAGCGCATCACCCTGCGTCTGACGATAGATTTCCTCGACCACGTACTGCGGTTTGGCGAATTTGCTGTCATCGTGATAGGCAAAGGGATGGCTCTTTTTCCAGTCACCGATCTTGTCGAACCAGTCTTTGCGCTGGCGGTTTTCAATCAAGGGCAGCATCGCTTCCAGCGACGCCTTGGCATCGCCGATCACCGCGCAATCCACATCCACAATCTTACTGATCGACGAAGGATCAATGTCGATATGGATGATCTTGGCATGCGGGGCAAACGTGGCCAGATTACCGGTAACGCGGTCGTCAAAGCGGGCGCCGACGGCAATCAGACAATCGCTTTCCTGCACCGCATAATTGGCATAGGCACTACCGTGCATGCCCAGCATGTGCAGGCTGCGCGCGTTGGTTTCATCAAATGCGCCCAGGCCCATCAACGTGGTCGTGCAGGGCAGATTGCCCTTTTCAGCCAGTTTGCGCAGCACCTGCCAGGCACCGCTGATAATCGCCCCGCCACCGACATACAGCACCGGTTTTTCCGACCGGTTGATCATTTCCACTGCCTGATGGATCGATGCCGGATCAGCCAGATTCACGCGCACGTTGCCACGACGCAGAATATGTTCGCGCGGCGTGTCGTCCACTTCATCCGGACAGATGGCGCTGGTCACATCCTTGGGCAGATCGATCAACACCGGCCCGGGCCGGCCGCTGGTCGCCACGGCAAAGGCTTCATTGATCACCCGGGGCAGCTCGCGCACATCCTTCAGCAGATAATTCCACTTGGTACACGGACGGGAAATGCCCGTCACATCCGCTTCCTGGAAGGCGTCGTTGCCAATCACCTTGGTCGCCACCTGCCCGGAAAAAACGATCATCGGGACCGAATCCATCTGGGCCGTCGCCAGCGGTGTAATGGTGTTGGTCGCGCCGGGACCACTGGTCACCAGACAAATACCAGGCTTGCCCGTGACACGGGCGTAACCATCAGCACAGTGGCCGCTGCCCTGTTCGTGACGGTTGAGGATGAACTTGGCTGGCGATTTATAAATCTCGTCAAACACCGGCAGGATCGCCCCGCCCGGGTAGCCGAACATCACCTCCACCTGGTGCGGACCGACCAACATTTCGTGGAGAATTTTCGCGCCGGTCTTTCCCTTGTATTTAATTCGATCCTGGGGGGCAGCCGACTTGGCGGTGGTCAAAGACGCGGTGTTGGATTGCATGGTGCTCATAAATAGCCTCACTGATGTCAATTCGTCGTAACTTGTGAAAAGGCCGGAATATAACGGCCGATTAACGTTGCGGCAAAATAAAAATGTAATTCAAGATCAAAACGGGTGAAAAATTAAATCTCACCCAAAGCTGAAGTGGGCCGGTCGCGCCTGGAACGAATCGTTTTCGTTCCCCAGCAGCGGTGCCGACCTAGCGTACGACGACCGGAAGGATGAAAAGTCGCTGAGTCATCTTCAAGACCGTAACTATAGCCTCGGTTGACCGGATGTCAATAAAAATCAGACGTCTTTTATTAAAATAATCTAATTCGCACCGCAATTTAACAAATTGTTCCATCCTGATCCCGGCTGAAACGCTGCCCGGATAAAAAAATTCGCTGGCTCGGTTTCCCGAATCAGCGAATGTGAGAGGAGAGGAGGGTTTCGTCCACCCGCTTTTCAGCGGGGCAGCGAGCCTGGTCGCTGCGACTTTCTTAATCCCGCTGAGTCGATTTCCCGAGTCAGCGAGAGTGAGAGAAGAGGAGAACTTCACGGTCAAACTTGGCCATTGGTCATGGGAGAGACCACGCCAACAGCACTACGCTTCAGACGTCTGCGGTTTATCGACCTTCAGCTACGACAAGCCGCGTATAGCTCATCATTCCGCTGGGATCATCTGGGTTCATCTGACCCAGTCCGCGATCAACAATAATGCTGCTGCCTGTCATACCCGATCGTTGGGCCGGGGCAATCAGCGTATTGAGATCAACGGCGGTGCTGGTCATACCGTGAGAAAAATCAGCACCGTCGGTTGAGCGTATACCAACCAGCATCGCATTGCCTGATGCCGCAGCATCAGCGAATCGACCTGCGCCGGCTGCCTGGTCATGGGTCGCAGCAACTTGCTTCGGGCTGGTCTCATCCGTATGCCCGGCAGACCCACTCACCAACGCCGTACGCGCTGTGGTAACACCCAACCCCAACACAACAACAGCCGCACAGCCCAGTACAATCCTTTTTCTAAGCATGGCTGCTCCTTTCTGACATCCCCTGAGACATGACGCCATCCTTTCTACTGCCGTCAGCAGCAATCAAACGCCTGGCCAGGGCAAAGTTATAGGCCATATTCCAATCCCGCTGAACCGGTTTCCCGAATCAGCGGAGTGAGAGGAGAGGAGGGTTTCATTCACCGCCTCCGGAGCGGTGCAGCGAACCTGGTCGCCGCGGTTTTTTAATCCCGCTGAACCGGTTTCCCGAATCAGCGGAGTGAGAGGAGAGGAGGGTTTCATCTGCCGCCTCCGGAGCGGGGCAGCGAACCTGGTCGCTGCGGTTTCTTAATCCCGCTGAACCGGTTTCCCGAATCAGCGGAGTGAGAGGAGAGGAGGGTTTCTTCTGCCGCCTCCCAGCGGTGCAGCGAACCTAGTCGCCGCGGTTTTTTAATCCCGCTGAACCGGTTTCCCGAGTCAGCGGAGTGAGAGGAGAGGAGGGTTTCTTCTGCCGCCTCCCAGCGGTGCAGCGAACCTGGTCGCTGCGGGTTTTTAATCCCGCTGAACCGGTTTCCCGAATCAGCGGAGTGAGAGGAGAGGAGGGTTCCATCAGTAATTTTTATTTCACACTTCGGCGGCTGCGACGCAGCAGTGCCCATCCACTCAAGCCAAGCAGTGTCAGTGATGTCGGTTCGGGAACGGGGGACGACGGAACAGATTCACTGGCTGGATGATCCAGACTGATCAGATTGAACCGGTTGAACTCTGCGGCGTAACCGAAACTGTCAGGACTGGCGAGCGTGCGATGGTTGATCGGGTTGGCCAGCGTATCAAAGCTCGATGACGTACGCTCGGGCTTCAGATTGCTCAGCTCAGGCACCTCTTCGCGCTGACTGGTGTAACTGGTCCAGGGGCTGGTACTGGTGACTGGAAATTCCTGCGACACCGGCATGACACTGTAGCTCAGGTCACGCATATTGATATTCGCATCGACCCGCAGCGTCTGAGGTGTTGACAGGGCATGGTAACCGACTGCTGCCAACAGGCCGATTGCCGCTGATGCTGCCAGATACGTGGTTGTTTTCTTGTTGGACATGATGGTTTGCTCCTCTTGTTTAATGACCTTGTTTCTCGAATCCTCTGTTTCATTCCGGCACGCTTGCCGGGACATTTTCATCCGCCAATCCACACGAAAGGCTGGGAATTACACTGCTAAAATTGGCTGTCTTTTTCGTCGCCAGCGCGTCAGCGCCACCGCGACCAGGCCTGCCATTGCCGCTGCGCCCGGTTCCGGGACCGTCACGATCACCAGACCAGCCTGGGAATAATCGAACTCCGCACTGGCCACCTGATGGCCGTTGAGATAAACAGACCAGTTGTCAAAATTGGTTGGGTTATTGAGGGTTTCAAACCCGCTGAAGAGCGTGACCTGGTTATCCAGAGGCAAACCCACGCCTTGCAGATGGACTGCTCCAGTCGCCCCGACATTCAGCACGTTATTACCGCCGCTACCGAGCGTCAGATCCGCCGAGTTGCCACCAAATTCGTAGAGTAGATTGGCACCACTGGCCAGCGTCAGATTGCCGCCGAGTGTCAGCGTGCCGATACTCCCGCCCGGCGCCAGATTGCCGGCGATCGTCAGGTTATTGGTAATCGTTCCGGTTCCGCCGATCGTGCCACTTATCGGCACATCAGGAATATCCCCGCTGGTACCCGTGATCAGCAGCGCGCCGCCCGTCCAGTTGAACCGGCTGGCTGCGCCGCCTCGATCCAATGAACCGGTCTTGAGCGTCCCGCCATCCTGCAGATTGATCTTGCTGCCCTTATCATTGATTGATGTAAGACCACCTACCTGCACCAATCCACCGGAGAAAATCGTCAATTCACCTTTACCACCGATTACAGAGGTATTTCCGACGCGCAGATCGGTTGCATTAATCCATTGTGAACCAGCACCGCTAACGCTCACCACACCGGTGCCGGTCGAGTTCACACTGATTATGCCCAAATCGCCGTTACTGACCGTGCCGCCGTTTTCGATATGGAGTGTTCCGCTGCCGTAAACTCCCACCCGGGTATAAGTCGCATTATTCCAGCTCGACCCGCTGCCCGTGACGGTCACCGTGCCGCTCGACCCGGTCTGCAAGGCGATTGCGGCCTCTGCGCTATTGGCAACACTGGCGCCTTGTTCGATGTTCAGCTCCCCATGGCCACGCCAACCAACATACGTGACCCTGGTAGGCGACAAACTCGAGCCACTGCCGGTAATGGTGGCTGTTCCTGTAGACCCCGCCTTCAAACCCAGATAGACAATGCCAGAAAAGATCTTGTCGCCGTCATATTTCTCGCCCAAAAGGGCATTATCAGTACCGCCGCTGGCAGAACTGCCGTTATTGATCAGCAGACTCCCATTACCGCCGCTGGTACCGATGATGATCGTTTTGACGCCGCTGGTTGTTGCCTGATTCGTCAACGTCAGCAGCGGACTACTCGATCCGGCAATGATCAACCGGTCTTGAGATGAAAATACTGATCCGTTTTGAACCGTATTGGTGGTTATCGTCGTATCCGCCGACCACGCCACGCCTGTCGCTGAGATGGTGACAACCGCGGTGGCTGCAGCCAGAATAATGGCCGTTTCTTTTGTAAACATGGCTGTTTGCGCCTTTCTGTCACCACATCTCATCAGACGAATTTCAACCGGGTCGCCTTGATTCCCTGACTGCAGTCCACTGCAGTTTTTCTTAAACTCGCTGAGCCGGATTTCCCGATTCAGCAAGTAAAGGAGGAGGTTTTTCCGTCCAACCGCTTTTCAGCGGGGCAGCGAGCCTGGTCGCTGCGAGTTTCTTAATCCCGCTGAACCGGTTTCCCGAGTCAGCGGAGTGAGAGGAGAGGAGGGTTCCATTTATCGCCTCCCAGCGGGGCAGCGCGCCTAGTCGCTGCGGGTTTCTTAATCCCGCTGAACCGGTTTCCCGAGTCAGCGGAGTGAGAGGAGAGGAGGGTTTCTTCTGCCGCCTCCCAGCGGTGCAGCGAACCTGGTCGCCGCGAGTTTCTTAAACTCGCTGAGCCGGATTTCCCGATTCAGCAAGTAAAGGAGGAGGTTTTTCCGTCCAACCGCTTTTCAGCGGGGCAGCGCGCCTGGTCGCCGCGGTTTCTTAATCCCGCTGAACCGGTTTCCCGAATCAGCGGAGTGAGAGGAGAGGAGGGTTTCTTCTGCCGCCTCTCAGCGGTGCAGCGAGCCTGGTCGCCGCGGTTTCTTAATCCCGCTGAACCGGTTTCCCGAGTCAGCGGAGTGAGAGGAGAGGAGGGTTCCATCTACCGCCTCCCAGCGGGGCAGCGAACCTGGTCGCTGCGAGTAATTTCATCGTTCATCCTCGGCCCATATAAATGCCGCTGCTGGCGTTGGTTCGGCTTGCACCGCTCAGCACTTGTCTGGTATCCGCCGGCGATGCCAGCACCACACCCGACCTGCTCTTGCCTTTGCTGGCCAGTTGTAATTCCCACGCCTGAGGCCAATCAGTGAAGATGCGCCATACACCAAGCGATCGAGCGGTAATTTCCTGCTGCTCCGTCAGATCGTCGGCCAACAGGGCCCACTTCAAACCGGACCAGCGCGACCGCATCTGCCGAATAAAGTTCCAAGATGCCTGACCATTCCACTGTGTTCGTGTCACAGCCAGGTCGAACCGCATGGCTCGCAACAGCTCCAAGGCCCGCGAGGTTTCATCCGTTGCCCAACAGCTCAGATTCGGTGCCTGCCAGATCGACGGAACACAAGGCCATCCCACCGCCAAGACCGAAATCGCGGGCTGACCTGACTCCGGTAAACCCGACCCTGACGGATACGCTCGCCAGTCTTGGGTTAGGTTCATTTGATTGGTCAGTTTCGTTTTCACACTTAGCCTTTAACGAACCAGGTGCCAATGATGTGAAAATAAAAAATAATTTTATAAGTGTTTTACAAAACAGAACTTACGATGAAATAAGACGAAGGTGACTTAAGACGGTTTTTCGAAGAAAAACAGGTTATTTTAACCTGTAGCCGCAGCGATAAATCAATATAAGTGATTGAATAAAAACAACTTCTGTATTAATCAGGTTATTTTGAACATCCAGGTTAAAATAAATATCTCCCGTGCCAGCGGCTGCGGAGCTCTGAAACTAATACCGGCGTTGGGAAAGAAATGAGCGAATGGGTCTTGCCATCTATAGTCTATAACCCATTATAAAATAGCTACTTGCGTTATTATTCGCGCAATAAAAAACCAGCACCAAAATGATGCTGGTCCTGGGTCTACTGGTTTGTTGTGCTCGATTCAGCGGGTGTTGGAACCCATGGGGGTGTAGACATTGGTTCGGCTGCGCTGATTGACGGGGAGCGTAATGCTTCGGGCAGCTCCAGCCGGTTGCTCCGGGCAGCGGGCGACAAATTCATCGTAAAACTTGTTGATAAACGTGCGCGTTGCCCAAGCGGTTCCATCTGCCAGACCACAGATCGTCGTACCGGGCATGATCCCCATGGTCTTTTCCAGTTCCATCAACATATCCAGATCCGCAATCTTGCCATATCCATCAATAATGCGATCCAGGATTTTGCGCATCCAGTGCGAACCTTCCCGACACGGCGTACACTGGCCACATGATTCATGGGCGTAAAACCGCACGCAATTGCGCAGCGCCAGGACCATGTCGGTGTGCTCATTCATGACGATCATGCCAGCGGTTCCCAGACCCAGACACCCGCCACGGAAACGCACATCATCAAAATCAAGCTTGATATCCAGTTGATCCGTCCCCAGAACCCCCATGGAAATACCGCCGCAGATGGCTGCCTTGTATTTCCCGCCTTTCATACCGCCACTCAACTCGTTGATGGCGAAATCCAGCGTAATACCCAGCTCGTGCTCATAGACGCCGGGCTTGTTCAAGTGCCCGCTCATTCCATACAGCTTTGGCCCGGGTGAACTGGGCGTACCCATCGTCTTAAACCAGGCTGGCCCGCGCTCAATGATGTGCGGCACGCAGCAGAGTGTTTCGACGTTATTGATAACCGTCGGACGGGCAAAAGCCCCGGCAATCGCAGGAAAAGGCGGCTTATTTCGCGGCCAACCGCGCTTGCCTTCCAGCGCTTCGAGTAGTCCGGTCTCTTCACCGCAGATATACGCCCCCGCCCCGCGATGAACATAACACTCCAGCTTATGCTTGGAACCCAATATCCCATTGGCCCCAAAAATGCCGTGCGCATAGGCTTCAGCAATCGCGCGCTCGAGGATTTTCGCCTGTTTGTGGTATTCGCCGCGGATAAAGATATAGGCGATATCGCACTGGGTGGCGATAGCGCAAATGGCGATCCCCTCCAGCAACTGATGCGGATCATAATCGATCAGATAACGATCCTTGAATGTTCCCGGTTCAGATTCATCGGCGTTGACCGCCAGATAATGCGGGCCTTTTTTCTCCTTGGGGATAAACGACCACTTCTGACCGGCACTGAAACCCGCCCCGCCGCGCCCGCGCAGGCTGGACTCTTTGACGATGTTGATGATTTCGTCGGACTGAAGATCCAGGGCTTTGCGCAGGGCTGAATAACCGCCGGTAGCGACGTAGTCGTCATACCAGTGCAGCTTGCGCTTGTCAGGATCGGTGGAAATGCGTTTGGTAAGAACCGGTTCGTTGAATGCCATGGCGCGTATGAGTTTACGGTCCGTGCCAGCCGCTACGCCAGCACCAGTTGAAAAATAACCGGCTTAAAGTAGTCACTCAAGCTCAATAGAGCAACTCCCACCGTTGTCTGATCCTCTGTCGCTTGAGCAATACGGTTAAAAAACAGGCAAACAACACGCTGGTCATGGATAGACCAGACCGCGCTTTTTGCAACATCGACCACGCCCACGCCCGCCTACACCCAGGGCATTCGCAAGTAGCCCACGAGGGTCGATGTATTAACGAGCCGCGACCGTGAGGGAGCGGTGATCGGCTCAAAAACCGCTCCCTCACGGTCGCGGCTCGTAAGAAATTGCCTATCGGACGCCTACTTGCGTTTGTCCTGCGCCTACACCGAGGTTGGCGCTGGCTGGGTCGCCGGGGGTGTCGTTGCGCTGTTGATATCCAGCATCCGTTGCAGTGCCACCGTCGCCCATTGCCGGGTCTGGTCATCCACCTTGATTTCATTCACCACCTGGCCCTCAGCCAGATTTTCCATCGCCCAGCACAGATGCGCCAGATCAATGCGGTACATGGTCGTACACATGCACTGGCAGTCGCTGAGGATCATAATCGTCTTGTCGGGATGGCGGTTTTTCAGTCGCGTGATTAGGTGCACCTCCGTACCAATCGCCCAAGTCGTACCGGCTGGCGCTGACTGGATCGTCTTGGTGATGTACGCGGTGGAACCGGCCAAATCAGCCTTCTGCACAACCTCAAAGGCACATTCAGGGTGGCAGATGACTTTCACACCGGGGTACTTTTCACGCACCTGATCCACATGCTCAGGCCGAAAGAGCTGATGCACCGAACAGTGCCCTTTCCATAATATGAAATCCGCATTGCGCACCGCTTCGGGCGTGTTGCCCCCCATGTCGCGGTACGGATTCCAGACGATCATCCGATCCAACGAAAAACCCAGGGCATGGGCTGTATTCCGCCCCAGATGCTGGTCGGGGAAAAAGAGAATCTTTGTTTTCGGCTCGCCCTTGCTGGCGACAGCCTCTTTGGTCGCCTCCGTTCCGCCCAGCGCCCAGCTTACCACTTTATTGGCGTTGGAACTGGTGCAGACTGCCCCGCCATGCTCACCCACAAACGCCTTGATCGCCGCGGAACTGTTCATATAGGTCACCGGCACAATCCGCTGACCCGGGCACGCCTGTTCGAGTTGCTCCCAGCATTCGTACGTCTGATCGAGATTGGCCATATCCGCCATTGAACAGCCCGCCCCCAGATCAGGCAGAATCACATGCACGGATGGATCGGTCAGAACATCAGCAGACTCAGCCATAAAATGCACACCACAAAATATGACATATTCGGCTTCTTTCTGCTCCGCCGCGATGCGCGCCAGTTGAAAACTGTCGCCGGAATAATCCGCAAACGCCACCACGTCATCCTGTTGATAGTGATGCCCCAGAATCACCAGCCGTTTACCGAGCTTGGCGCGGGCGGCTGCAACGCGCTCACGCAGTTTCTCATCGGAAAGCGTTCGGTAAATCTCGGGAATTGGCTTTTGCCAAACATGTGCCATAACACTGCTCCTGCTTCCTGCATCTCAAAAAGACAAAAAGACCCAGACGGGTGATTATAGGCACTTTCACGATCAAATTTCGCTATCGGACGAAAAAAGTGCATTGATCGATCTCAACAACTCAATCTCCGGTGATTTTTGTTTCAGCCAAATCTGCATCATGCGTTAAAATCGATCCACACGCCAAAAATAAATCTTCCCCATTCACCTTAATGCAACTGACTTGCAGATAGATTACTATACTTCCACGTATGCCGCCGCTGGTTGAGATTCAACACCTGGAGTTTTCGTATGATGGTCAGACCGTCCTGCGCGACATCGATCTGGCTGTCGAGCAGGGCACAACGCTCGGCGTCATCGGCCCCAACGGCGGCGGAAAAACAACCCTCATGCGCCTGCTGCTCGGTCTGCTGACGCCAACCCAAGGGGCCATCCATATTAACGGGCTGCCACCGACTCAAGCGATTCTTCGCGGCAATCTGATCGGTTATCTGCCTCAGCATCTGCCGCAGGTGCAACCTTTTCCATTGACGGTCCGTCAAGTGGTCCGCCTGGGGCTGGCAGGTAAAACCGGTCTTTTACGCCGCTACCATCGCGCCGATCTGGATTTTGTCGAAACGTTACTGCAGCGCGTCGGTCTGGCGGAGATGGCGGATAAAAGAATCGGCGCATTATCCGGTGGACAAATTCAGCGGGCATTCATCGCCAAGGCGGTCGCCGGCCGCCCACGACTTTTAATTCTCGACGAACCCACCACCGCCATCGATCGCAGCATGCGCCATCGCATCATCGAGACGATCCAACAACTCAAGGCTGATCTGGATCTGACCATCATCCTCATCAGCCATGATCTTCGCGCCGTCACAGCCATTGCCGACCGCATCGCCTGTCTGAATGTTTCATTGCACTATCACGATGTCCCCCAGCATATCCCCGCTGAGCTGGCCTATGACATGTTCGCCTGCGACCTGGAGGCAATGGGGCTGGGCCATGTTCATTCCGGCAGGGCTGGCGTTACGCCACTGAACATTTCCGAAAAACACGACTGAACTTATCAACGCCAAACGCCATGACCACCATGATGCCCGCCACCGTCCATCCGTTCATCACCGCCGCGATAACCATCAGCGCCCTGGGCGTGGCCTGCGCACTGCTCAGTGTTTTCGTGGTGTTGCGCCGCTGGGCCTTCATCGGCGAAGCCATCGCGCACAGCGGGTTTGGCGGGGCGGGAATGGCCTGGATCGCCATCCTGCTCTGGCCGCAGCTTCTTGGCGCCGAGCAGACACCGCTGACGGTCTCCGCTGCCGTCGCCATCATGGGGATCATCGTCGCTTTGTTGATCGGGTACTTTTCCAATCGCGCGCGGTTGAACTTCGACGCTGCTGTCGGCACGGTGCTGGTTGCCTCCGTCGCGTGGGGGTTCCTGGCCCAGAACCTGTATGTCCACGTCCATCACGCCCAGCCGTGGGGATTTGAAAGTGTCATACTCGGCAGCGTGTTGGATGTCACATTTCCCTACGCCCTGCTGACCGTCGCCATCTGCCTGTCGATCATCCTCATCGTCGCGCTGTTCTGGAAGGAATTGCTCAGCTACGTGCTGGACCCCGTCGGCGCGCAGGTATCCGGCGTGCGCGCGGGAATGATGCATTATCTCCTATTGCTGATGATTGCTGGTACGTTGATCGTGGGCATCCGCCTGTCCGGGGCACTGCTGGTTACAGCCCTGATCGTATTGCCCGGCGTGATCGGTCTGCTGCTCAGTCAGCAAATCGCGCGCGTGCTGATCATCGCGATTGCCGCTGGGTTGATCGGGACGGTGGGTGGCCTGATCATTCACGAATTGGCGCCGTTCGTCCCCATCGGGCCAGCCATGACCCTGCTCCTGCTGCTGGAATTCATCCCCGCGTTCATCATTTCCCGCCTGCGCTCCAGTACCTGAAGTGTACTGGAGCACCTGCGCCAACTGCATTGATGACCACGGGTCAGGCGATCACAACCTGGCAATCATTGGACATCCGGCTGCTGAGTCTCTGGCTGCTGAGTCTCTGGCTGCTGGTCGTCCGGCTGAGCTTCAGGCTGACCATCGTCTCCCGCCATACCGCTGGCCTGCATGCCCGCTGCCACCAGATTCTGAAGCAGATCGACGGGGATATAGACCTGCATCTGCAGGGCTGAACCCTGCGTTGCGGCAGCCATACCAATCGGCGGCAAGTTCGGTGGAAGTTGCAGCTTGGCTGGGAAGCCGAACATGGATGCGTAAACCGCGCCCGTTCTGACCCACTGATCCAGCGGCAGATAGGCAACGGCAATCGGATGAGGCAACAACGCATCGTTGACTTCCTGAATGTGCGCTTTGCCCACCAACAGATCGGTATCCGCCTTGGCTGCCGTAACCAGTTTGCCCAACATCGCATCGCTGACACCCGAAGCGCTCACCAACGTATTTCCCAACAGTCCATAATATTGCGTCATGCCGGTTGGGCCATAGACGATCGACATGAACTGCTGCAGTTGATTCGCCTGACTGGTAGCCGCCTGCCGTGCTTCGGTCTCTTCAGGCGTTTCGTTTTCCTTGATCGCTGGAGGCGTCAACTCCAGATTGACCGTCGTTTCATCAAACTTCGTGCCCTGCACTTCCTTGACGCCGACGTTGTACGCAACTTCTCCCTTGAATTCAGGCGAGAGGGTCTTGAAAAAATCCGACTGGAACTGCACGAGCTTCTGAACAACCTGCAGGATTGCTGCCCCATCGCCCTGGTTGGTCACAACCCATTGCATGATTGCTTCCTGCCCCAGCTTCCCTTCCGGTGCCAACAGGCCATAGCTCTGACCCTTGCAGGCCTCCAGCAATTGCTGCACAGTACCTAGAACTTTAACCACCGTGGCTACATCCGCCCCTTCCGTCTGGGCATAAGCATCCAGCACGGGCTGAACGTAATGCACGAGCAGATCCATCAAGCGCGTGGCATCAAAATTCCAACCACCATAGTAAAGATAATCGGCTTCGGGCAGACCCCGCACCAGCAACGGGCTGGCACTTTTCAGCCCTGCCACCAACTGACCAAAACGGCTGTTCGGCGCAAATTCAGTGAACGATTTAATCGAAATCCCCGCATCGCTGATCAGCAGATTCGCGGCAACAACATCGGTCTGGTTGATCAGGTCTTCAAAGAAGTTAATGGCTTGCGTGCTGCCTTCCCGGGCAACAGGCAGGAGCTTGCGCTGCGCCTCGTCACCTTCGGCTAATTTTTCGTTCTCTTGCAATGCTTCCTTGCGGGCTTTGTCCAGTTCGGGCTTGAGCACCACGCGGAGTTTTTCCATGTTCAGATAAACAATCGCATCGCTTTGATTCGCCTGTTGCAGCAGATTGGGCGCGATATTCATGACCGCCTGCGGCTGAGCCTGGACAATTTCGCCCGCCGGACTGATCGCCGCATAGCCGCCCCACTGGCTGACATAGGATTCCGTGCCATTGATATTGACATTGGTAACTGCCCCGTCGGTCTTGGCATCGGGGAAATTCCCCAAAAATGCTGCATAATCCGATACCGGAACCAGCAACAGCACCGATTTATCATCAGCCACGCCGGTAGCCTCCGGATCAATGATCACAAGGGCCAGCTCGCCGGATTCATTCAGGCCGGCCTCAATCTTTCCCTCCGCTTTCAATGTCTTCAGCGGATCGTCAATACCCGCCAGTTGCGCCACGCCCAGCGTATTGAGCAGCTTGGAAACCTTGTCGCTGGTCTGCCTGAGATTGCTCACCTTGGCTACCACCAGCGCATCGGCTGGTATCTGATCCAGAACCTGTCCATATAAAGACTGGCCAAAACCAACCAACAATACCAGAACCAGAATCGATAGATTTCGCAGATGCCGCATCGGTTTACTCCTTATGATGTAGTCCCGTTTCAGTTCCGTCTTCCTTCAAACAGTGCTGCCTGCCCGCACCACAAGTCAGCACACAAATACCCGCCACGCCGATCCTTTGCCCACTCAAAAGAACCAGCGCTTATTTCATTACCCACAAAATACGGTAAAAGCCACGGCTGCAAATTGCAACCCGCGAATTTCCTGCATCTGCATTCAAATCAACCGTGGGCACAACTTCCTGGTTCATCATCAAATCTCAAGTCATCGATCGGCCCAATGTTGACCCGTTTTAACTCGGTTTATGGCTCATCTTCTCGCGCACGCTGCGGAGTTTTTGTTCAATCCCATGAACCCGCCCGCGTCGCCAGTCCATCTTTAATGACGCAGCGATCCGGTTGCAGTCTTTCTCCAGCACCTCGAAGCAACGATTAACCACGTCCATCACCTGGCGCCACTCCCCTTCGATCGTTGTTCCCAACGGGCCAAGCTGATACGCCAACCCCGACTGGTCAATTATCTCAACACAGCGGGCAACATACACGCTCACCGATTCACCTTTATCCATCGGCCAGATACTCAATTCCGCCAGCAACATGATGATTCACCTCGCTTGTAACATACTCTGGTTAAACCGCTTCTGTAATGTTAATTACAAATTTTTAACCTTTTGTCGAAACTTCTGGATATAATACGCTCAGCTTGGATCGACATCGTGTTGATTCATTACTCTTTTCTGGAAGGAGCTATCATTATGCGTTTATCGATCGTTGGCCTGGCAGCGCTGGGTCTGTTCGTTGGTGTCGTTGGATGCGAAAAATCAGAAACCCCCAAGGTTCCGGCAGCACCGGCAGCCAAAAGCCCTGAAGCACAGGCTCAGGATGCAGCCAAGAGTGTCACGAATGCTGTCGAGCAAAAGTCACAGGAAGTGACGCAGGCTGTCACCGACGCCAAGAAGGCCGTGGAAGACAGCGGCGTGGCGGATCAAGCCCAGAAGCTGCTGGATCAGGCGGTCGAATACGCCAAGGACAACAAGTATGACCTGGCGGAAAAGGCCATCAAACAGGCTGAAGAACTGCCCGGCATCCCCCAGTCGATCAAGGACAAAATCCCGCAGGTTCGCCAGATGGTTGAATCGCTGAAGGCCGCTGGCAATGCCGGCGCAGCGGGCAAGGCGGTTGAAGGCCTTGTGAAGTAATTACGCGTTATATAACTATTTTCGTTTTCTAAAATTTTCTTCGTAGATTCACGATGACCAGGCCCTAATTAATGTCGCGCAGACCGCGCCCATTTTTCGGCTTGGTCATCGTCTTTTCCGTTCGGATAACAGACCACTGGATTAAGGAACAATCATGCTCAAACCCACATCGCTGGTGCAGGAATTCAAATCATTTGCCTTCAAAGGCAATATGATCGACATGGCTGTCGGTATCATCATCGGAGCCGCATTCGGCAAGGTGATTTCGTCGCTGGTTGGCGATATTTTCATGCCCCTGATCGCCGCTGTCATGCCCAATGACAAGGGCTATGAAGCCTGGACTTTCATCATTAACGGATCGACCATCCCCTACGGTAAGTTCATCGCCACGTTGGTGGATTTCCTGCTGGTGGCACTGGCGGTCTTCCTTGTGATCGTGAAGATCGTACAGGGCACGCTGAAGCGAACCGAACCGGCCGCAGCCCCTGCTGCACCGACCACGCGCGAATGCCCGTATTGCCTATCCAATATTCCGCTCAAAGCCAAGCGCTGCCCGCATTGCACCAGTGAGCTGCCGGCGTAAACCAACGCCATCGCTCAATGTGCAATCGCGCCCAGCGCGGAATAACGCAGCAGAATCGGGCCTTGCGCGATCAGGCAGCCATCGAATACTGATAGGCTGCCTCTCGTCGCATCGCCCGGTTTTGCAGCGGTACTTCGCCGCGGGCGCGCCGTTTCAACTCCGCTTCGATCAGGCTCTGTGTGTCAGCCTGGCCCAGAATTGCCCATAAAAGCAGTTGCTCAGCAGAGGCTTGGTGAATTCGCTCAGCAGTTGAGAAATGTGTTTCGATCGCTCGGTTCATCGTTTTGCTCCGTGTCGATCCATGCCCGTTTGGGGGCGTTTCTATTGAACGATATCCCTGTCATCGTCCCATTCCCTGTAAAATCTGTAATCTAAATTCGCTTCAGCCGCCCAACGATAAATTTCGGCTGAATCAAGGCTCATTTGAACGATCTGCACTCACCTCTATCGGACAACTGGCCAAATGAAAAAAACAGCGCGCCCCGGCCGATCTATCCCGTAATTCGCTGACCAAAGTTGTAGAACAAATGCCTTAACTCATTTTACTACAACGAATTACATAAACATCGACTTTTTATATCGCTTTTAAAGACGACCCCTGTTCGCCATGCGACAATGTGCCGCATTGAATAGACACTCGACTTCTTGACATAAGACTGAGTCTCAATACACTTTCACACTTGAGATCGAGTCTCGATCATTACTGGGGTTGCTGGTAAATAACCGCCTTCGTCCTTAATGGTTATTCGCCTGCCCTGATTTTTCTGATACGGAGCCACAATGAACGTCACCGCCACTCGTCGCAGCAAGCGCAGTTTTGTCCATGGTTTCACCTTGGTGGAATTGCTTGTTGTAATCGGCATTATTGCACTTTTAATTTCTATTCTTCTGCCCACCCTGGGCAAGGCACGGCTGGCCGCTCAGTCCGCCGCCTGCAAGTCGCAACTTCGGCAATATGCCCTGGCGACGGAAATGTACACGATCGACAACAAGGGCTGGATGCCCGACTCGCATAAGTTCCTGAATTATCAGGAAGGCCTGCCTCGTTACATGGGTAACGACGTGCTGGTGGAGCGAATTGCCCGCTGCCCCGGCGATGCTGATACAGAAGGCATGGAGCGGCTGGGTCGGTTCCACCCCGTCGATGCAAACGGTTCATCCTATGAAGTGCTGGTCAGTTATGGCGCCGGTGAAAATTCACTCTCGGCCAGCGCCCGGCCCACAGGCGTAGGCCCGCGCCCGTTCTGGGTCAAACGCAATTTTCTTCTGGTCGGCGACTCCACCAAGATCATGATCTGGGCTGACTGGCAAAACAATCCCTACAATCCTGCCCCGGTTGTTGCTGTCGTCAAACCTGCCAACAACAGCATGAACACGCTCTGCTTCCGTCATCCCGGCTCAGCCAACGGTGTGGCCAACGCTGCCTTCCTCGACGGGCACGTCGGTGAACTGCATGCCAAGGTCAAGACCACCGCCCACGGTCACAATCTGGCCGAAGCCAACTGGCCGGTGCCCGATGGTTTCGGCAGTGTTAACGGCGCTCAATATAAGTACTACCCCTTTGGTCCGGGCAAGCACGGCGCCGGTGGCTATGTCGTCTTCGGCGACTGGCCGGGCATTGAAATCCACTAATCATCGCACGACAACATCCACCACAGTTCACCGGAATCGGCTGGTTACGACATGAAGTTTCGCAAAGTCATCTTCTGGACGCATCTGGTGGTTGCACTGGTCGCGGGGCTTGTCATCTTTTTGATGTCGGCAACCGGTGTGCTGCTTACCTACGAACAGCAGATCAACGACTGGGCCAACCGCTCCTACTGGCAAACACCGCCGACGCCAGACAGCCAGCCATTGCCCGTCGCCCAACTCCTGGCTGCGGTTACTGATGACAAGGCAACCCCAACCAGCATCTCGTTCCAAAACGATCCGGCTGCACCAGCCAGCATTGCCTTCGGTCGCGGGCGGACGGTCTATGTCAACCCCTACACCGGCGCTGTTCATGGCGAAGGTTCGCCTCAGGCGCGTGCCTTTTTCCGCAGCGTAACCGACTGGCATCGCTGGTTGGCGCTGAGTGGTGAAAGTCGCGCAACCGGTCGATTCATCACCGGTGCCTGCAATCTCGGATTTTTATTCCTGGTGATCTCCGGTTTTTATCTTTGGTGGCCGCGTAAATGGAACTGGAACGCCGTGAAGATGATCACGTTTTTCCAGCCGCGCCTGCGCGGCAAGGCGCGTGACTGGAACTGGCATCACGTGATCGGCCTGTGGACTTTCGTGCCGCTGTTGCTCATCGTTGCCACCGGCGCGGTCATCTCCTACCCCTGGGCCGGCGATCTGCTCTACCGGGTCGCTGGAGAAACGCCTCCGCCACGGACCACGGGAAACGCACCGCCCGGCTCGCGCGGCAATAACGGTTCCGACGCCCCAAAAAAGCGCCCCGATATTACGGCAACCCTCGCCAGTGCCGATCAGGCACTGATGGTCGCCCGGCAGTCTGCTCCAGGTTGGCAAACAGTGAGTTTGATGTTGCCCACTGATGCCAAAAACCCGCTGACATTCACGCTGGATCATGGCAGCGGGCGTCAACCGCATTTGAAATCACAACTCACCATCGACGGCGATGGAAAAATCATCGACAAACAACCCTTTGCCAGCCAATCGCTTGGCCGACGCCTGCGGATTCTGGCGCGCTTCACGCACACCGGCGAAGTCGGCGGGTTCATCGGTCAGACCATCGCAGGACTCGCTTCGTTGGGCGCGGTGGTTCTGGTTATTACCGGTTTCACGCTGGCGTGGCGGCGTCTGATTCGGCCCAGCCGCGCTGGCCAAAATCGTGAGCTGGCAGCCGCCTCTGCTTCGGCCTCGGCCTAGTCAGTTCCATACAACCTGATTCATATTGCCTGAGTCACCACGTGCTGACATAAACAATCGAGCGCCGCTTATCCACGCGATAAGTAGCGCTCGATTACGAAAAAACCAATCAAAACCCTCTCTCGTCTTCACTCAATAACGCATTGCGTTTTCCAAAATACTCCCCGGGCGCACGAAGCGCTCCCATGACGACGCGTGGCACTTCGGGCACGTCGCTGGCGTTGTAACGCTTTGCTCCACTTCGTAACCACACCGCCGGCACTGCAACTGAAAAATCTCGATCACTGTTTCTTCGCGTGGATATGGATTGAACGTGGCAAAATGCCCGTGGGCTGAAAATTGAGTAATGCCGATTGTCATGATGGAATTCCTTTCCGTTAGCACCGCACTGCGACAACCGCGATCTCTCCGGATCCAATAGAAGACTTGAGCAAGCGCTGTACCAAAGCTCAGAATCAATCGCTGCCAATGCCGGCAAAAGGCTTGAAACTGCGCCCGACACAAGCTTTACGACTCAAAATATTAATTGACTGCGCTCTGATTCAGATGTCCGAATGGATGCCAAAATGTCGTAGATATGTCCGAGCCGTCACAATTACGTCAAAATGTCGCCACCGATTTTGCGCGATTGAGAAGACGCTTCCATCATCTTGTATTGCCGCAACTTACGTTGCAAAGTGCGAACGCTGATTCCTAATTTTTCGGCTGCGCGGGTTCGATTACCTTTGCATTGATCCAGTGCTCGATTGATCGCCAGGCACTCCAGGTCTTCGATCCTCAGACCGTCGGCAACCGCGTGCCAACTGGTCGAAGCGGATGAATCCTGTCGGATACGCTCGGGAAGATCCGCCTCGGTGATGGTGTCACCCTCGCATAGCACCATCATACTCTCCAGCGCATTACGCAGCTCGCGGACATTGCCCGGCCACGCATAGCTTACCAGTTGCCGCACCACCTCCGGCACCAGCTTTTTCGGCGCCGCGCGGCGCGATTCGGATATCTCCTTCATAAAGTGGTCGATCAACATCGGTATGTCTTCCGAGCGTTGGCGCAGGGGCGGCAGATTGATCGTCACCACATTCAATCGATAAAACAAATCCTTGCGAAACGTCTCTTGCGCCACCATCTTGTGAATATCGCGACTCGTCGCCGCCAGCACCCGGACATCAACCCTGCGATCCTCCGACCCGCCCACCGGCGCAACCGTCAATGATTCCAGCACCCGCAGCAGCTTGGCTTGCAACGGCAATTCAAAATCGCCCACCTCGTCGATAAACAACGTCCCGCCGTCGGCCTGTTCAAACCGCCCGATCCGCCGATCGGTCGCGCCGGTAAAAGCCCCGCGCACATGCCCGAACAATTCGCTTTCAATCAATGTCGCTGGAACCGCTGCGATGTTCACCAACACAAACGGCCCTTTTTTGCGCGGGCTGTTATGATGCAGCGCCTGCGCCACCAGCTCCTTGCCCGTACCGCTTTCACCCAGAATCAATACCGTCGAATCCACCGGCGCTGCCCGTTGAATCCGGGCAAAAACATCCTGCATCGGCTGACTTTGCCCAACAATGCTGCTCAACCCGAATTTCCGGTCCAATCGACGATGCAGATTCTCGATCTCCTGATCCTTGCGGTTGGAATCAATCGCCCGACGCATCAGGAGTGTCAATTCTTCAGGTATGACCGGTTTGGTAATGTAGTCGTACGCGCCAGCCTTGATCGCTTCGACGGCGGTACTGACACTGCTGTGACCCGTCAGCAAAATAAAATGGGTCTCAGGTTTGCGCTTTTTCCATAGCCCCAACAGATCCAGTCCGCTCACCTGCCCCATCTGCAAATCGCTTAACACCACGTCGATATTCTCATCGACATACCCCAGCGCCTTGTCGGGACTTTCAGCTCCGTAGACCGTCAACCCGGCGGTGCGCAGCAACTGCACCAGCGCCCGCCGCTCGGTGCCATTGTCCTCGACCACGAGAACTCGTCCGCCTGCATTCATAACAACCTCACACTAATCCAGACTTCCCCCCACCAATCATGGTTCGCCTCCGCATCCGGCCCATCGGCACGATCAGTTGGGATTTGCCCGCTTTTGCGCAGCATCGCCAACACTGGATTTCATCCGATTTTATCAGTACCGCCAACTATCGTTCTGGCTCACCTGTCATATCATAAGGCAAGGTTGACTCACAATGCCTAATTTTCGTCAGCTTCCGCCATCAACCAATGAACCGTAATCCGGATATTGACCGTGACAACCTCGCCTGATGTGAACCTTGACCATCTACGTTAAAATAGAGCACTGATGTTTCTACGATTTCAACGTCCGGACATCTCGCTGGCGGCTAAATGTCAGGCCCTGTTTGGCGCTGCGGTGGTCCTGATTATCGCTGCAGCCCTTTTTGTCCCCTGGCAGCGTATCGATGGTTTAATGGAAGACATCAACCAGCGCTCGGCTGAGACCCTCACCCGCGCGGTGATGACGGATCACCTTCGCCAGACGCCCAACCGGCAAGCGCCGTCCACTGCAACAACCCAGCCCACCACGCAGCCCATCGCCCCTTACGGATCGCCGCTGCTCATCCCGGCCCGGGCGCTGGAGGATGCCAACGCTCTGCCCTCTTTTCAGCGTCGCGCTTTTCGCGATTTTCTCGCCAACCGCAAGCTGACTCATTCCAGTTATTCTTATCTGCCCGACGATACCGCCAGTTTCCGCTACGCCCGTGCCCTTTATTACGACGCCTCGTGTACCGCCTGTCATACCGATCCAGCGGCGCTGCGCGTCAGCAAACCCGCCACCACGCGCCCGACGCTATTCTCCCTGCTGACCAATCCGAATGCTGCGCAACCCCCTGCCACCCAACCCGCCGACATCAGCTCACTGTTGCCCGATAATTTTGTCGGAATGATTACCGTCGAAATCCCCTCACAAGTCCCCGCCAGCCAGTACCTGCTCAACCGGGTTTTCATTCTCGTCGCCGGGCTGCTCGCGGGTTCACTGGCCATCGTCGTTTTTTACCTCATCACCACACGCTTGATTCTCCAACCGGTGCGCGTGTTGCAGGAAACGGCTGAAAAAGTGTCGCAGGGCAATCTCAACACCCGCTCGGACATTCGCACGCGCGACGAATTTCAGCAGCTCTCGGAAACGTTCAACAACATGCTCTCGAATCTGCAGGCGACGGAAAGGGAATTACGCACGGTCAACCGCAATCTCGACCTCAAACTCAATCAACTGGCTGAATCCAATCTGGCGCTGTACGAATCCAACCGGCTCAAAAGTGAATTTCTCGCCAACATCAGCCACGAATTGCGCACTCCCTTGAATTCCATTCTCGGTTTTGCCGAACTGCTGACTGATGCGGCTGAAAAAGCCCCCGATTCCAGGAATCTGCGCTATGTCCAGAACATAACCCGCAGCGGCCGCCACCTGCTGGAGCTGATCAACGATCTGCTCGATCTGGCCAAAATCGAAGCCGGACGCATGGAAGTACGGGCCGAACCTTTGTCGTTGCCGGACCTGTTTGAAGGCCTGGCGGGGATTCTCAAACCCCTCCTGGAACCCAATGAATTGTCCATCGTTGACACCATCGCCCGCGATGTTCCGATCATCCATACCGATCCGGCCAAGCTGCAACAGGTTCTGTATAATTTTCTCGCCAACGCCATCAAATTCAGCCCCCGTGGCGGCGTGGTCACTCTGGCGGCGGTGCGCGAAAATATCGATCATATCCGCATCAGTGTCACCGACCGCGGAATCGGAATCGACCCGTCCCAACACAAGGTGATTTTTGAAAAGTTTCGTCAGATCGACTCCAGCATGACGCGCCAGCACTCCGGCAGCGGTCTGGGACTGGCCATCAGCAAGGAACTGGCGGAATTGCTCAACGGGCGCATCGGCGTGCAAAGCGCACTGGGTCAGGGCGCAACATTCTGGATCATCCTGCCGTTGAAAATCTCCTCCAACAGCGCCGACATCAAAAATAAAATCATCCTCACCTCCTGATGGCTGATTGTTTTTAACGGCGATGAAACACCAGTGTCGTTCTACCGGGGTTTGCCGTACATCCGCCGCTGTATCGACACGCGCTGCCATTTGAGCGACAATCGCGGACATGTCCGCCAACCGGCAATGGCGCCTCATTCTGGGTGTGACAGTTACGGTGCTGCTGATTTGCATCGCGGTCTATCTCAACGGCAACAACACGCGCATCGATCGTCAGGCCACGATCCTACTGCAGCAGGCGCAGACTGCCATGCACAGCGGGGATAAACCCGCCACCGCCGCAACCGTGCGCGACTGGTTATTGCAAAATGGATGGTACATCGCCACTTCGCCACAGGGCGACTGGGTTTCCGCTTTTTACGGCAGGGACGCCGGACCATCCGATCCGCCGGAATATCTGCTGATCCGTGGCTATTTTCGACTGGGCACGGATGACTACATCCCCGGCGATCGCTGGA
This sequence comes from Phycisphaerales bacterium, assembly GCA_020847375.1. Lineage (GTDB taxonomy): Bacteria > Planctomycetota > Phycisphaerae > Tepidisphaerales > Tepidisphaeraceae > JADLCB01. The sequence goes on from JADLCB010000018.1 coordinate 23,223, forward strand.
TCAGTCTGACATTTCGCTTGAACCCTGACCAGACTTTTCAAAGCCTCCATCTCGACCGCAACGCTCCGCAACCCACCGGCTGGCGTCGGGGCGCAACCCAACAATCATTCTGAACCATTCGGCGCAGGCTGGCAGCCCTGAACCAGCAACCCCCTGCATTTTGTTGCTTCTTCATCTGACCATACGACCCGTAGTAGCATTATCACTATATGTGGCAACAATATGATATTCATGTCCGCTCTATTTTCTTGCCACAATCACTCCGGCGAAGCGCCTGAGAATGGATCGGCGCGCATTCTTGTTGGAAATCGGAATTTCGTCGCGCCGTCATTGGTTGTAAATTGTCGCGCAGTTGATATACTCTTGGATTGGCTTATCTTAAATTTAAGAAATTGTTTGGAGAACCAGACGGATGGCAGTGAAGTTGCGATTAAAGCGGTTTGGCCGGAAGAATCATGGATTTTTCCGCCTCAATGCGGTCGATTCGCGCAGCCCGCGCGATGGTCGGGTCATTGAAGAACTCGGCTCATACGATCCGCGTAACAAGGAACAATCCAAGCAGTTCACGGCCAAAATCGACCGTTGCACCTACTGGCTGGATCAGGGCGCAACACCGTCAGAGACGGTCTCGTCGCTTTTGAAAAAAGCGGGCGTTGAACATAAGCAGCTCCGTCTGCCCAAGCCCGGCAAACCCAAGGCGGCGCCGGCGGAAGCAGCCAAGGCTGGAGCCAGCGCGTAATCACGGTAAGCACGAACTAAACCCGCGATTTTTCGTCGGGTTTTTGTGTCTACCCATCATCAAGGGATCAAAAAATTGCTGGTATGTCCCTTCGGATCGATATTTTGACGCTCTTCCCTGAGATGTTCTCAGCCATTCTGGGCACGAGCATACCCAAACGAGCTGCTGAGAAAGGACTGGTCGAATACCATCTGACAAATTTTCGCTCCTTTGCCACCGATCGACATTTATCTGTCGATGACAAACCCTTCGGTGGCGGGCCGGGGATGGTGATGATGGCCCCGATCGTTTTTGACACGGTGGCCCATGTGGAGCAACTCGATACCAGACCGGCCACACGGATTTTGCTCACGCCCCAGGGACGGGTTTTGGATCAACCACTGGTTGAAACGCTGGCGAAAAAGCCGCGACTGGTGCTGATCACAGGTCATTACGAAGGTTTTGACGAGCGCATTATCGACGGTTTGGCGCCGCTTGAAGTCAGTATTGGTGATTATGTCCTCAGTGGAGGCGAGCTGGCAGCCATGGTGTTGATTGACGCGGTGGTGCGGGTTCTGCCCGGGGTTCTCGGTGCTGAAGAGGGTGCCAGCGACGAAAGTTTTACCGGTGGGCTGCTGGAGTATCCGCAGTACACCCGTCCACGGCAGTATCAGGCGATGGACGTGCCCGATATTCTGCTCAGCGGCAATCATGCAGCCATCGCCAAATGGCGCATGGAACAACGCTGTGAACGAACAAAAAAACGGCGGCCTGATTTATGGCAGTCGTATGAAAGTGGAAAAAACAAGGCCAGGGGCGATGATGCCGCTGGCGGATAAGTGCAGAGTTAATTTTTGGATCAGAACAACGAAAGATTGTTAACTTCAATACTTTGAACCGGATCGACTGGAGATCACCATGCGTAACAAAATTCTTGATGAAATCGAACAAGCTCACCTCAAAAAAGATGTGCCCGAATTTTTCGTTGGTGATACCGTCGATGTCGCCATCCGCATTGTCGAAGGTGACAAGCAGCGTACCCAGGTTTTCTCCGGTACGGTGATCATGCGTAAGGGTTGCGGCATTAACGAAACCTTCACCGTTCGCCGCATTGTCAACAACGAAGGCGTTGAGCGCGTTTTCCCGTTGCATTCGCCGGCGATTGAGTCCATCAAGTCCAAGCGCAGCGGTGAGGTTCGCCGGGCCAAACTCTACTATCTGCGTGACCGCGTGGGTAAGGCCGTCCGTCTGATCGAAAAGCGCAAGGTCGTCGCCAAGGATCAGGCTGAATCCGGCTCAGCCAAGAGCGCACCTGCACTGGCTGGCTCAGCCAGATAAGTTTCACCTGGCGCGACTTCCATAATACTGTTGTTATCCGACCATTGCTGCGCAGTGGCAACCTCACGCTGGCACCAGCGCGAAGGTGTCGCTCTGCGTTGGTGCAGCACTATACCCGCGCAATGATCCCGACCAACTTCACGGGCGCGATTATTTGTCGCCTGCGTCCTGCGGGTCATTGCCAACAATACGAATCGTTGTTGACAATCTCAGCGGCAGAACCTGGCCGGGATAGGCAATCTCAGCAAAGACCGCTCGATAGCCACTGGTTGATGGTTGGATTTTCTCGATATACCGCCCAGCCTCATCCGCAGCCAGCGGCTGTGACGACCATTTAGCCTCGCGAAAATCGCGCGTCGGAGCTTGGGCTGACCAGACCAACACCTGCGAAACCGCCTGGCCGGGATCAACCGTTAGCGTCAACCCCTCAGCCGTTTGATCATAATGCCAGTTGAGCTGCGGAAGTGGCTGCTCACCCGTGGCATGTCGATGCAGCGCCCGAATCCCCCCCAGAATACGCCGCCAATCCATCGCCAGATCGTGATCGGCGTTGGGCACGTAAAGCACATACTTCTGCCCCTCCAGACCATCCCAGTAAAGATTCAGCGCATCCAGCGTCCAGTACCCGTCATTAGTGCCCAGCAGAATTAATTTGGGCTGGGTTAAATCGTCGCGATAGCGATACGGATCGACGATTTGCACCAGCGCCCGGCCGCGCGGGGAATCAATCCGCTTGGGCAGGTCGATCGCGGTGTAATCGTGAATCCGATCAGGAAATTCCCCCAGCGAACGATACTGATGCGGCAATTGCAGCGGCAGGTTCAGCATGTCAATCACCATCGGCGCCAGCGCCATCACCCGGCGTTCGACCGCCGCCGTCAACCAGGTTGTCCAGCCGCGTTTGGAAGCACCCGTGACCGTGAAACGATTGACCGTCAGATCTCGATCGCTTTTGGCAAACGCCTGCACCGCGTCCATTGCCCGTACCGCACTCTTGACCATCGGCAGCAAAAGAGGCCAATCGCTCTGGCCGGTCTTGAGATATTCATCAAACGTATACGCGATAATCGCATCTTCCGTCTTCCCGCCGAAAACTGGTTGCTGCGGCACGTTCAACACAATGGCCAGCGGCGCATGAAGCTGCTCGGCAAAACTCGCAAATAAAATGGCCTCTTTGGGATAGGCCGGCTCATTCGTATTAAGAGGCTCAGCATAACTATCCTTCCAACGCCCCCCCTCAATCACCAGCAGCGCATCGGTCTGACCCTGAACCCCGTCGGGCACGATCAGAAACAATCGATGTTTCCAGACAATCTGTTCCCAAGTCTGCGAGGTGAGCGTCAGTTCGATACAGTCGCTTTGACCCAGCCGCGTCCGCTGACGCACCGTCCAGCCATAGCTATCATCGGGGCGCTCGACGTAGGATTTCAACGCATCGTGTGCCTCAACCTCTGTCGTCGGTTCAACCGCCAGACAACTCCACGTCAACCCCAAAACAACGATCAGCGCAAAAATAAACGTTCTTAAATTCCGGCTCATCACAAGAACTCCCTGGTGTATGAACAAGCTGCAACCATGAAACGTCCATGACGATTGCGCCACGCTGATGACGGACAACCAGCTGATCACGTTCCGCGTTGATTGCCATAGAGCTGCACATGCAACCGTGGGCAATAGCGGAATCCGGTTCGCTTACAAATTTCCGCGATCCATTGGGCGCGTGACTGTAGTGTAACCATATCCACCCCTTCCGGCATCAACAAAATATCCGCCGGCTGCCAACCGTGCAGTTGGTCAAGAATCGCCCGTATTTCCTGCACGTCCGATTCGGAACTCACCACAAATTTCAACTGAAACTCGCGGGCATGATCGATAAATTGTTGAATAATCCCCGGCCGCAGCCGCTGCTTTTCGTGCATCACCGCAAAACGTCCCCCCTCGCGCTGGATCGGCGTTGAATTACTCAACTTCGGCGACATCGACGCCAGATCCACCTCCACCGGATGAAATACCGTCGCAGCCGTTTCAATGGTGATATGATGATCAGCCCGACGCAATAAAGCACACAACGCACCGATTGCAGGCATGATCATCGGCTCGCCGCCGGTCAACACAACGTATCGGCAGCCATATTGTTTAACCGCATCAATGATCTGCTCCAGCGACAGCTCATCCCCCTCGGGCGACCAGCTCGCATAAGGCGTATCACACCACGTGCAGCGCAGATTACATCCCGAGACTCGTACAAAAACAGATGCAACACCGGTCAGAACCCCTTCTCCCTGGATTGAATGGAAAATCTCGGCGATGCGAATGGCAGGCTGATTCTTCACGATCAGATGATTATAGGTTCTCGATCAAATTGTGGTGAAATCGCGCAACACAATGTCGATATTTTCCGATAATTTCGCGCATCTTTTCTTCCACCTTGATAGCCTCCCGCCAATTCCCGTGCTACGCTTTGAATGCCATGCCTGATTTTCCTGCTCATTCGGATCGACCTGACTGGAACGCCACCGATGTGAACTATCATCAACCCCTCCCGCGCCCCAAAGTCAACGGCCAGGTCATTGACGCGCACATTCACCTGCTGGCGCTGCGCCATGCCGCCGGTTTTTTTCGCGTTGCCGATCATTATGGCATTGATCATTTTGCCACCATGACTCCATTGGAAGAAGCGCTGGTGCTGAATCGTCAGTGGGGGCATCGCGTTCATTTCATCGCCATTCCTGACTGGTGGGACGGCTCGCCGTGGCGGATCGATAACTGGCTGCGAAGAATCGAGGCGTTTTACAATCTCGGTTCACGCATCGCCAAGTTTCATGCTTCGCCCCAGAGCATTGTGCGCATGGGCCACCGGCTGGATGATCCTGTTTTTCGGCCGCTGTTCCGCGAATTGGTTGCGCGCAACATGATCATCATGACCCACATCGGCGACCCCGACACCTGGTACCACGATAAATACACCGATCACGGCAAATATGCGACGCGCGAGGAACATTTCCAGATGTGGGAAAATCTTCTGCGCGAATATCGCGGCCATCCGTGGCAGGCTGCGCACATGGGCGGCAACCCGGAAAATCTGGATCGGCTGCAACATCTGCTCAATAATTACCCTGACCTGGTGCTTGACAGCTCCGCCACGCGCTGGATGGTGCGCGAAATAAGCGCCCGGCGTGAGGCCGCCCGCGCATTTTTCATTCGCAATCAGGATCGCATTATTTTCGGTTCTGATCAGGTGACCGGCGACGATCGCAATTTCGATTTTCTCGCCAGCCGTTTCTGGTGTCACCGCAAACTCTGGGAAACCGCCTACATCGGCACGACGCCCGTTGTCGATCCCGATGTGCCGCGCGATCAGCAACCAACCCTGCGCGGCCTGGCACTGCCTGATGCCGTGCTGCAGAAACTTTATCACGATAACGTGGTTAAACTCTACCGCCGCGTGGGTGTTGATCTGGATCGACCGCTGGCCGCGACGGGATAAAATTATCCCAGCCAACGCGCAAATCATGAAAACAACAATGAGCGCGCCAATCTCCTTGGCAGGTGCTGCCGCAGCGTATAGACTTGCCCAGTCAGGGCACGAATGGACGAATACTCGTGCTCATGCGGGCACTCGTAGCTCAATTGGATAGAGCATCGGTCTTCGGAACCGAGGGTTGCAGGTTCGAGTCCTGCCGAGTGCAGTCTCCGTTCATCACGCCTCTTTACAACAATCTCCTTTGTTCTAACGTATAATCCCGGCGTAATGCCGCCGGCTGACAGTTGATTTTTTTATGACAACCGCTTCATCCCCCAACTCATCTGATCGCCCTGCCCATTCACGCACATCGACGATTGGCGCAATCGTGATGATTGCAGGGTTGCTGGCTTGTCTGACACCCTGGGTTTCGCCAGCAATCGCCTTGGCTGCCGGCATGGTGCTGGCCATTGCGATTGGCAATCCGTTTCGCAAACGCACCGGTCGGATTGCCAAATATCTGCTGCAGGCCAGTGTTGTGCTGCTCGGCTTTGGGATGAATCTCCCGATCATTCTGCGCGTCGGCATGGAAGGGGCGATCTTTGCCGCCATCACCATCGCCATCACCTTTTTCCTGGGATTCGTCATCGCCAGATTGCTGCGCATCGACGGCACCGCCGCCACCTTGATTTCCGCCGGCACGGCCATCTGTGGTGGCAGCGCCATCGCGGCGGTCGGGTCAGCCATCGACGCTGATGACGGGCGCATGACCGTATCCATCGGCACTGTTTTTCTTCTCAACGCCGTCGCGCTCTATCTCTTTCCCATCCTGGGACACCTGATCGGGCTTAATCAGAATCAATTCGGCGTCTGGTCGGGAATCGCGATTCACGATGTCTCCAGCGTGGTCGGTGCTGCCAGCACCTACGGCGACAACGCCCTGCAAATTGCCACCGCCGTCAAACTTTCGCGCACGCTGTGGATCATCCCCGTAACCTTCGCCGTCGCCTGGTTTTTCGCCCGCCGACCACAGGCGGCAAGCGTTGATTCGATCAGCCCATCACGCCAGACGAAAATAACCATCCCCTGGTTCATCGGTCTGTTCCTGCTGGCCAGCCTGCTGCGCAGCTTCGTTCCCGGTTTGACCAGCGCCGAACCAACCATCCTCCATATCGCCAAACTCGGTATGACCGTCACCCTGTTTCTGATCGGGGCCGGCCTGTCATTACAGACGCTGCGCTCAGTTGGCCCGCGTGCGCTGGTGCTGGGTGTCGCGCTGTGGGTCTTCATCGGCGGGACATCGCTGGGTGTCATTCTGCTGTCGGGTTAGTACGCCATGCTTCCGACTGATTCAACTTCTCCTTCGTGGCTGCTGCTGACGTTGATGATCGTCATGCTGATCGCTTCAGGCTGGATGTTTTCCCGCCTGACCCGCCGCTGGACACTGGGCCGGAAACTCGCCGCCCTGCGCGACTGGGCACGGTCGCAGCGCATGCAATTTCATCACACTGATGCTGCCCTGCCGGGTTCCGTGGCGCGTCTGGGCACCAATCCCCGCGCCCTGTTGTCGATTACTGATTCACGAACCTGGATTATTCAATTTCAGACGCAAAGCCCCGACGCCAGCCAGCCACCGGCCCGCTGGCATGTCCTGGTACGTCACCTGGGCACACCCCTGCCCACGGTTGGCCTGCGCCCCCTCAAGGCAACCAGCAGCCTGCTCGATCTCCTGCCCATGCGCACCTTTGCTGGCATGATGCCTTCCGAGCGGTTCATGGTTGTCGGTCTGCAGCGCGACAAGGCGCTGACCCTGGAAGCATCACGAATCAGCGCGCTGTTACCAGCGGACATCGGTTTGATTCTGCTCGATGATGCCTTGCTGCTCGATTTTTCATCGCGCCCCTATGACGGCATCGAATTCAGCCGCCTGCTGATGATTCTCGATCAGATCACGCTCCTTGTCCCCTGGCAAGGTGGCAGTTCAGTCGCATGATGATTGCTCTGCGCTGCCGGACCACGTCATAATAAATACCGTGTTCGATTCACCATCCACTGATGGATCCGATCGCGCCACGGCCGCTTGCGCCACTGTTCCAGGCAGATGCGATCGGCATAGCCGACATCATGCTCAAACAGATCGTGCATCTGCTGGCCAAGCTCCTCCGAATGGATCATGGCCGACAACTCGCAGTTGTATTCAATGCTGCGGTAATCAAGGTTCGCCGAGCCAATGACCGAAATCCTCCGATCCACGTTCAGCGTCTTGGCGTGCAGCACAACATTCCTGCGCTCATAAATCTGAACCCCCGCCGTCATCAGGCGTTCGTAAAACGATCGCGCTGCCGTCAGCAGAATCGGGACATCACAAATCTGCGGCAACATCAACCGCACCTTCACCCCGCGTCCTGCCGCCCCGATCAGTGCCGCTATCAAATCATTGGCTGGGGCAAAATAAGCCATGGTCAGATCAATCGAATGTTGCGCCTGTCTCAACAGACTCTCAAAAAAAATCGCCAGCGGCGCATGCAGCGTGGGAACCGAAGCAATCACCCCCAACTCGCCAACGCCACCGTCGGCGACTGCTCGCGCCTGCCCGCGTTCGTGCATCATCGGGTTGTGCATCAAAAACATCCGCGTCAGCCGCCCCCCGCTGCAGACATAACGCCAGGTGTTGATGAAACTGCGGAGAAAGATCCGCGCCGCCGGCCCAACGATACTGATCGCATTGTCGCGCCAGGCATCGCCTTGTTTGGCTTCCAGTCGAACCACCCACGAACCGGCGTATTCCGCCCCGATGTTCAGCCCGCCCAGACCGGCGATGTTGTCATCGATCACCAGCAGCTTGCGATGATTGCGGTTGAACGGTCGCCAGCCAAAACGCACATCCCACGGCCAGATCGGATGAAACGCCTGAACATGCACCCCCGCCCGCTGCATCTGCTCAAACATGCCGCCATCAGTCGCCAGCGAACCAAACGAATCATAGATGACATAAACTTCAAGTCCCTGCCGCGCCTTGTGACACAGCAGATCAGCAAATGCCCGACCGGTGTTGTCACTGGCGAAAATGTAGACTTCCAGGCAGATGCGCCGCCGGGCCATGCGAATCGCTTCATACGCGCCGTGCAACGCCTCGCCATCCTTGAATAGCTGCACCTGGGAACCGTCGCTCAACCTCACCGGTAAGGGAACAATCCACCCATCGTCATCGTGGCCCGGACGAATGTTGACACCCGTACTCGTGCCAGCGCGCCCCTCATCGCGCACCAGCGTGGCGCGAGTCTTTTCATGGTCGATCCCAGCCAGACGATCCATCGCTGCATCATACGACGCCAATCGCTCGAAAGCAGCTTTATCTTCCTCGACGCGACAAAATCCCCCCAACCAATCCACGATCAATCTCCCCCTTGGCTGACGAACCACCGACGGCTGACCAGTTGCCGATTGAGCCCACCCTCCAAATACGCCGGTCACTTGACGTAGTCGCGTCTGTTCACGATGGTTAGCAATTATGTCTCAACCCAGCATTCATGTTTCTCCGACCCCTGCTGCCGTGGCGGATGATGCTGCCCAGCGGCTGACGCGGGCGTACGAAGAATCCATCGCCGCCAAAAACCGGTTTTCGTTGGCGTTATCCGGCGGTTCCACGCCACGCCTGCTTTATCAAGCACTGGCCAGTCCGCAGTACATCAATCGTTTCGACTGGACCAAGGTGCATATTTTTTTCTCCGATGAACGCTGCGTACCGCCGGACCATACGGATTCCAACTATCACATGGCCCGGCAGGCAATGCTTCAACATCTGCCCATCCCGCTGGACAATATCTACCGCATGCACGGCGAAACTGACCCGCAAACCGCTGCGCGCGACTATGACCAGTTGCTCCAGCAGGAGTTCGGCGACGGTGGCTGCGATGTCGTTCTGCTGGGCATGGGCGACGACGGTCATACCGCCAGTCTGTTCCCGCATACGCAGGCACTCAACGAACTACAGCACCGCTGCGCCGCTAATTTTGTCCCCAAACTCAATACCTGGCGGCTGACCATGACCGCCCCGTTTATCAACCGCGCCTGGCAGGTCATGATCCTGGCCACCGGTGCCGCCAAAGCCGACCGCCTGCGCCAGGTTCTGGAAGAAAACCCTGATCCGCAGGAAGTGCCCATCACGCTTATCCGTCCGGAGCTGGGCAGACTTGAATGGTTGCTCGATGTCGCAGCAGCCGGCATGGAATAAATCGCTGGATCAGGGAGTATCCCTGCACCGCCCAACGCGCAACGTCACTCCTGCCCCAGTTTTTCGTAATACGTCTTCAGCGCCCCCTGCCAGGCGGGCGGCAGACTCCCCTGCATCGTGTCGCGGATTTCATCATCCACCCGTCTGGCCAGGCTGGGCGTGGTGTCATGTTCAACGTGAATCTGCCCCTCCACCAGCAACCGGCTGGTATCCAGGCTGTTGAGCAGCACATCTTTGCGCCGCAGTGCCGTCTGATACCGATTGGCTTGCAGATCGCTTTCGACCCGTCGCATCAGCGCGATGGAATTGAGCAGCTTGAATTGATCATATCGACCCACCCGATACTGCAAATTCAAGCGTTCTGCCCGATTGCGCAATTGCGCCTGCTTCTGGCGCAAACGCTCCATCTGCGCCTGATGCTGCGACGAGGGAACCGGCCCTTCCAGTCCCTGCCCGCCCTGCCCCGATAACTTGCCCCCACCCGTCGCCCCACCCACCGGATCGGTTGACACATCCTTGATCTGCCCCTGCTCAAATGCCGTTGGATCAAGTCGCGTCGGTGTATTGCGCCCTCCCTTGCCGGTGGCCGTTTCTTCAACAAACTCACCCTGGGAGCGCCCGGAACGCCCTTCGCCCGCGCGCCCTCCCATCTCGTTATTATTGGGCAGTTGATTGCCTGTCACCCCTTTGGCACTCATATTGGCAATCGGCCCGTCCGCAGTGTCCCACCCTGCGCCCTTGTCCAGACTGTCGGTCCAGTTGGCGTTGGTGTCTTCAATTTCATCAAACAAATCCTCCTGCTCCTCCATCAATTCACCAATCAGATCCTCCAGTTGATCCGGCAGCTCCGGCATGGGCGTATCGACCTTTTCCACCGGATCTTCCATGGTCCATTTGATCCGATCGGGTTCATCCATCAGCCATTTTTCCAGATTCGATTGAATTTCGCTGGCCAGCTCCAGGCTTGATTCCTCCAGCGACACCGCCAGTTCAATCGGATCCTTTTGCAAGGCATTCTTCGCCATCGTCACTTCGCTGTAGACTTCCAGCAGTTCCTTGAGCAGCGAGCTGTTGGCCATGTCCTGCTCAGCCATCTTGGAAAAATCGCTGATCTTTTGCTGCAGAAATGCATCCAGTTTCTCCTGGGACTGCAGCAATTCCTCCTTCAATTTTTTGTCGGCATCATCCCAGTTATCCACCGGCTTTTTCGCCAGGGCAGCCGACTGATCCAAAATGCGCTGCTGCTGAGCGATGAACTCCTTGAGCGCTTCATTGAGTTTCTCAAACGCCGCCCTGGCCTTCAGGTCGCCGCCTTTACTGCCCGACTGTTCCGCCAGCGGATCGGGCAGCACATCGAGCATCGCCAGCAGGCTTTGCAACGTGCTGACAATCCGTTGCTGACGATTCACCAGCTCATGCAACAATCCGCGGCGCTGCTCCACAACCAGTTCCTCGATGATTGACGCCGGCAGATCCGTTGCATCTTTCGCCAGACCATACGCCAACACCTGCAAGGTCTTTTGCACCTGGCGCGTCGCTTGATCAAATTCAAAATGCTCCGCCGTCTGGATCATCATCGTCTGCAGACTCCCCTGTCCCTGGCCAATTACCGCCAGCGCCTGTGGTTGGTCTGGCGCAATCGTCATGGTCTGGTTGAGTAAATCCTGTTGAAGTTTGAGCATCTCGCGCAATCGCGCGCGCAATTGATCGGCCTGTTGCTTGTACTCGGCTGCAATTTGCTCAGGATCACGAAAGCGAATTTCAAATATCGCCGATCGAGTCGTCTGGCTGGTCAACGCGCCACTGGTGACGGGATCATCCACGCCGCGCTGGAAGGAACCATCAGGCCCGTACGCCGGTGGCCTCGACTCGGCACTGATATCGCGGTTGTCGCTCACCTCCACCTGCACGCGCACCGACTGGCCATGACGCCGACTTGTCGGAGGCACATCCAGCACCTGCGCCAACGTCGCTGATCGACCGGACAACCGCTGTTCATGGACCACCGCCAGCGGCGCGTCAGCACTGCTGGCCATCAAAATTCGCGCCGAGGACAAACCATGATCATCCCCAACGACCGCTGCGAGATTCAACGGCGCATCGGGCGCAACAGACGCATCCTGCCCCGGCCACTTCATCTCCAGCGTCGGTGGCGCATCGGGCGTACAACCAATCATCAGCGGTTGATCCGGCAGTGCAGCAGTGATCTGCCCCATGGCGCTCATCAGCAGCACCTGGAGACTGGTTGGTTGATTGATGTCAAACCCTGCTGTGAAAACCGTGCCGCCGCTGGCCATCTTCATGATGCGGGGTTGATCGGTCTGTCCCAGTTGCAACATCGCTCCGCCCATCGCCAGATCAATGCCTGCGGTCAATTCGATCCGCGACCCTTGCACCACGGTGATCGGCGTGCTGGCTGTGTCGCGTGTATCGATCCGAATCGTCTGTCCGGGCAACTGCGTATATCCCGGCGGCGTCACCTCCAGGCGCAACTCCGTCAGCTTGACCTGCGGAACAACCGTCACCGTGTACCACGGCGACTGCGATGCGCCGACTTCCACACGATAGCGCAACGAGCTGGCGATAAACTCCGCCCGGTAGCTGTAGCTCAGCACACCTTCAGCACCGACCGCTGGTGTAAGCAAGGCATCCGGCAGCGTATGATCAAAAATCAACTTCGCTTGCGGTTGATCCGGCCCGCTGGCGGTAATGGCGATTTCCAACGGCTGACCTGCCACCAAAGTGACATTACCCGGTGCCACCTGCTGGATATTCATCACGCCGACTCGATTGACGAAGCTGACCGGCGCCAGCATCTGCCGCCACCCGTGCGCTAATGCGCCCGGCAATAAAAACGCCACCAGCAAGGCGATCATCAAGGTAACCGTCAGCTTCAAACCGACAGGCCGCAGCTCCGCAAAACGTACCGCTTCATCCAACGGCTGATGGCGCGATGTCGTCAGCACCTCATCAAAGATGGCTGGGATAAACGGAGAGTTCTGCAGCTCCGGCGCATCGGCCAGTAAAAGCGTGTTGGTCAAACCGTTGTGCAGACCATCGACCCGGCGTTCCACCAGCTCCGCCACCTCCAGCAGTCGCGGGCGAATCAGCAACGGATGCACAACCCACCGCACCCCCGAAACAATCATCCAACCGGCCCAGATCACCACCACCCCCAGCGTCAGCCACCCCTGCCCCAGACCATGCGCCGCCAGCATGGTCGCAAGTGTGGCGACAATCCCAAACCCCAGCCACAACATCATCCCACGCACGAGCAGCCACAACCGGTAGCGCTGCATAACCGCCTCGAGACGGTCGGCGATCAACAGAAAAGATGGATGGCGGCCAAGCTGAGTCATGAGACCGATCAAACCTCCCATATAAAAGGTCGCGATTGCGCTGAACCACATTGTATCAGCGCACGTCATTGTACTATCGTCTTGGGCACAAGCATCACTTCCGGGCATTTCCGCCCGGATAAAACACAGGGTAAACACAAGTAGGCGTCCGATAGGCAATCTCTTACGAGCCGCGACCGTGAGGGAGCGGTTTGGGGGCCAATCACCGCGCCCTCACGGTCGCGGCTCGTTAATACATCAACCCTCGCGGGCTACTTGCGATTGCCCTGGGATAAAACAGGATTTACGACTTACTCCGCGATGGTTTTGCTTATACACTTGCAGCCTGCGTCCTCACGGAGAAAACGATGAACCCCATCCGCCTGCTTGCTCTTTGCCTCTGCCTGAGTCTGGCTGGTTCGTGCGTTAACCGCCCGAGTTCATCCAACCAATCCACTTCCACGGCAACCGAATCACCCGCCGATACGGCCAATCAAACCATGCCATCGTCGGTGATGACCACATCCGCTGCAACGGGACAGACCAACAAATTCGACCATATCACCGTCGATGTTGCTGCCCGTCAGGTGCGCGTGCAATGCCAGGCGCTGCATGTGACGGCTCCGTTGGAGTTTCTCTGCGTGCGCAATGGCGGTCCTGAACACGAAGCCCTGCTCCGAACCGCCGCCCGACCATCGGACATTCATCTGGGCCTGCTGATGCTCGGTCTGCAACCGGGAAAACCCTTTTTTTATTCCGAACCGGCCAAACGCTGGTTTGCGCCCAGCGGTCCACCTCTGCGCCTCACGCTTGAATTCGAGAAGGACGGTCGCCAGATCCGCGCCACCGCCAACCGCTTCATGCGCGATATTCAGACCCATCAGCCCATGCCCGATCTACCTTGGATTTTTGTCGGTTCACAGATCATGGACGATGGCACCTATGCCGCCAATCTGGCTGGCTATGTGGTCAGCACGGTCAACTTTGAACTGACCGTCATCGACGTGCCGGCTCTGCGTTCCAGCGCCAATGACACGCTCGAATGGGAAGCGGATCTTGACGCTCTGCCGGCCGAGGGAACGCCGGTGACGATGATCATTGAACCTGTCGGGCAGGATGAACAATTATCTGAAGCATCTGCGCCAACGACTTCAACTGTCCCACCTGCCTCTGCTGCTCCAGAAAAATCAGATTCATCATCGGCTGCCCCTGCCCCCGCGACCACCGCCGCAACGACCCAAAATGATCCCGAACCGGTCTATCACGGTCTGCAACCCGATCAACAGCGCCTCGATGCCCTGAAACAACGCTGGGAAAAGGCTGTTTGGCCCAGTGCCGCAACGCTGCAGTCCGCCGCCCAGACCCATTACGATGTCATCATGTCCCTGCGCCAGGAGCAACAGCGCCTGATCGAGGAGGCTGACCGTATCCAGCGCCTGATTGATGACCTTGACCGCCAATATCAGGATATCACGACGCCGCACCCGTCAACCCTGCCCTAAATAATGGCCAGAACCGGCATTGCGCCTGGGGCAACAGCCAATCACTTGACCATGACTCCCATGCCTCAATCTTTATTTTCATCGCAGCGCTGGCGGATTTATCTGCTGGGGTTGGCGATGGGATTGCTGGCTGGCGTATGCAGTTACCAAGCGGCGGGACTTACGCTGGGATTTTTTTTCGCAGCCATTGCCATGCCCAGCCTGCTCGCGCCGGTACTGGCTGCTGGTCAAAATCAATGGTTCGATCGGTTTTTTGTCGTCTCGGGGATTGCTGATGGTACAGCCTTGACCCTGTTGATTGCTGTTTTCACACCGGCAATCTCGTTCTGGCAATGGGTGCAGTTTTATCTTTTGATCCTCGCGTGGGTTGGGCTTTTGGGTGCTGCCGTCAGTCTATTGATCCACTGGCGCATTTCACGATGGATCGCCAGCATACTGGTCACACTTGGGGCAATGCTCTGCTTGACCTGGCCCCTCTGGCTGGCGCGCGTATTGACGCAATCGATGGTCAATCAACTCACAGCCGTTCATCCGCTGTTTTCCGTCAATGCTCTGGTTCAGCAGCGCCTGGGCTTGTGGAGTGAACAGGCGGGTGTCGCCTACGCACTGACCAACCTCAATCAGGATATCCCCCAGCGCCTGCCATCAACTCCCTGGCCCGCCATTGCAGCCCAGCTCATTCTCACCGCCATGCTGCTGCTTTTGATTCGCCTGACTGGCCGAGAAGGCAAAAACGGATAATTCGCAAAGGCCCACCTGGCAATACTGCCAGCCTGATCCGCTTTGGTTTAATTTTGTTGACCGGGAATGCTACGTTCGCTGGCCAGCGCCGCGGCAATCGACGATTGGCTGGGCAACTGGCCGGAAATGATCAGCGGCGCGATAAAATATCGGACAAAAAGATAGCTCATCGGGCCGATATGGTCGCCGGCATTGTCCAGCTCCTGCCATGCTGGCCGATAGGACATGCTGACCAGTTTGGCATATTCCAGCCTGTCCGCCTGCGGTGATATGACAAATCCAACCCGACCCGCCGCTTCGGTGTGGGCACCATCCATCGTGCCGGCCACCTGTGTTCCCCAGCCCAGCACCAGATCCTGATCACTGACAAAAACCCACGCTCGTGTTCGTACATGTCGCAAAGCACGGGTCAGGTCATATTCCGGCGACAACGCCGGTGCCAGCAGAATCAGTTGATCAATCTGCGCGGCTTGCGGCAACTGCTCCAGCGCCCAAACGGCAATGGCACAGCCGCCACTATGGGCGATGAGCGTCAGCGTTTGATCCGGGTGATCGGTTAAACGCTGCTGAATCCAAGCTGCCACTTTTTGCTTCTGACGATTTTTATTGGTGAGATCATGCAAAGCTGCAAGACCCGGATCGCCATTCGTCCAGTCATAATACCCAACCCCCCAACCGGACAGACCATCCGTCAGCCCGCGCATTAAATTACCATCGGCCCAGAGAAACCCGCCCACCCCGGGCAGGTGCAGCACATAGGGCGAAATCGCCGCCGCCGTAGGATCACCATCAACCGCAAGGGGTTGAATCAATACCGCGCTAGGTGAATCCTCACTTGCTGACAGTCCGACAGGGCAAACGAGCAGACCGACGATGGCCATCATCATCAATACCAGGCGCCAATTGCTGCGTTGCTTGCCCGTCCGCATATCACTCCATAGTACGTCATCGCCATTATCGATGCGCATAAAAAAACCCCGCCCTGCAATAGGACGAGGTTTTGATATTTGATCTCTGACAAATGAATAGTCGGTTACCATCCGTTCACGTCACCGCGAACGTTTTTGAGATTTGCATCTCAAACGAGACTGTGCTGACTGTATCCTGATCAGGTCGCCCTGACCGGAAATCTAAGTAATCCCTTAGAAAGGAGGTGATCCAGCCGCAGGTTCCCCTACGGCTACCTTGTTACGACTTAGTCCCAGTCACCGAGCCTGGCGTAGGCACCTCCGAATTGA
The DNA here is from genome assembly GCA_020847375.1 of Phycisphaerales bacterium. Classification (GTDB taxonomy): domain Bacteria; phylum Planctomycetota; class Phycisphaerae; order Tepidisphaerales; family Tepidisphaeraceae; genus JADLCB01. The sequence goes on from JADLCB010000018.1 coordinate 39,795, forward strand.
GGCGACTTCGGCCATTCCCGGCTCCCGTGACTTGACGGGCGGTGTGTACAAGGCTCAGGAACACATTCACCGCGGCGTAGCTGATCCGCGATTACTAGCGATTCCAACTTCACGGAGGC
>JADLCB010000019.1 GCA_020847375.1 Phycisphaerales bacterium
AAGCCCCTCGGCGATCAAGTCGGCATTGATGAACATGGGGCAGTTGCCCTCGGCCGGGAGAAACTCTCGTGCAAAGGTGGTCTTGCCCGAGCCGTTGGGGCCAGCCAGAATCAGAGCGAGGGGTGCGGGCGTCGGCTGCGGAGTCATATCACGCTCCCTTCGCCGACGAGTTCGAAATGGCGGTGGGGTCCGGTGCAAACGGGTCTGTTAACTGGGCGAGGGGTGTTTACGAGAGAGTCCGAGAGTTCGGGCCGTTGCTCTTGGGTACCGCGGCGGAACGTGTAGGTTTCCTGTCGCCACGTTGCACGGACGGTGCGAAACAGAGAATCGGTTTGTCCAGGGCGATTAACCATAACCCTTTGGTTCCAACGGGTTACAGAAAAGCCCCGGCGGCTTTCACTCCGGGGCTTTCCGTTAACTGGATTGGCGGAGTCGTTCGCCGTTTTCAATCAAGCTCCGCGGGTAGGACTCGAACCTACAACCCGCCGGTTAACAGCCGGCTGCTCTACCATTGAGCTACCGCGGAAAATTCACGCTGATCGACCCGAAAAACGGGTGGATCAACAGAGTTGAGCCAATCTACTCAGAACCGTCAACCTGTCAAGTGTCAGACAACCAGCACGAAAATAAAATAAGAAAACCTTGACAAAGAACTGAAACGTAGTATAGTTTATTTGTGACGATTCAATTATCATATCGCGTGAATTGTCGTTACAGCCCTGTTTTGGCGCGGTTGCTGCTGTCTACGACGCGCGCGGGGCGAGTCAATCGGCTCGGTTTACAAGGAGCTTGGGAATGAAAAAAGATACGCTTATTTCGTCAACGTGCCGGCGTGCTCTGGCTTTGGCAGCAGGAGTTGTGGTGGTGGGGGCTGGTTCAGCGATGAGCTGGGCAGCAGCGTTGGTTCCTTACATCGATCCCAGCGGAACGATCTATTTTTCAGATGACGCTGAAGCAGGTAGTTTCAACGCGCTTTGGTCTGGGGCTGGCAGCAGTCCGCAAGGTGGGGGTGTGGGCGCGCTGGAGTATAGTTCGACCAGGGCGTACGAAGGAAGCAAGTCGCTGCACGTTATGGCGGCAGGGACGTATACGAGATCTGTCAATCAAGCAAATTCGCTAGCGCTCAGTGGTGTTGATATGTCGGCTGGTGGCTATGTGATCTCGCAGTATTTTTACATTCCCACGCCATCGGAATTATCGGCGGGTGTCAGCGACAGCGATTTTGATCGGTATCGAATCGGGGTTACGGGCATCGCTGGCGAGGTCATGGTACAGGGAGCCGGCGGGCCGGCGATGACGGCGGATACCGCTTACCTGAGAACTTGGGGGCAAGGTGATGCTGGCGGTGATAAGTACGCCCCTGTTTCGCGCGGCGCGTGGCATGAGATGACAATTTGGCATTCGGATCAGGGTGTGGCGCTGTTTATCGACGGAAAGATCGTGCGTGGCTGGAACCCTACGGATAACTCCATGACACTCGCATCGCGTGCGACGAAATTACGCTATGGCAATACAGATCAAACAACCAACGGCGGCGAGATTTTCATCGACAATATTGTTGTAGCCGATGCCAGGGTTCCCGATCGCAATGTGCTGGCGAGTCATGATTTTTCCAGCGGCGCTCAGGCGAGCGCATTTGTGGGTCTGTCGGGGACGGATCCTCAAAATGCGGCTTCCAATGCGTATGAAGTTAACAATGGGATGTTGCACATCACCAGCAATGACGCAGTGGTCACCAGCGCTCAGTACAGCATTCTGAGCAGCACTGACGAGCGGATGGTGATGAAATTTACCATCGCGGCGTGGGATGGAAAAAACGCCGGCGATGCGGTGGCTGTGCGATTGGCGACCGTGCACCCCGAGGAGGCGGATGGGCAGAATGATGGGAAAGATATCCTGGGGCGGTTCTGGACTACCGGTACCAATGGCGGTTGGCAAAATGGTCTGCTTACAGATGCCGGCAGGCAATATGGTGGCACTGGAACCATCAATGGCGGAGCCATTCAAGTGGGCGATACGCTGGAAGTGATTACAGGTCGCGGTTTGCGCGATGGCTGGCGTACGGGCGGGTTGACGTTGAATGTGTACGACAGCAACGGCAATCTGAAGGGTACCACGGGTCTGTACGCCAGTGGAGCAAATCAGGATTTTCCTGATTTGATGCATTTCGGGATCGACAATATGAGTGGTGCCTGGCTGGACAACTTCAGTTTGTCGGCGTATCAGCCGATTCCCGAACCGGCTTCGCTGGGTTTGATCGGTCTGGGTGGTTTGCTGCTGATGCGGCATCGCCGCGGATAAGCCTATGTTTTGGAATGCTGACGACTGGGTTGTTGGGCGCGCGGCGTTTGCTTAGGTACAGACACTGGCCATGGGGAGGCGAGAAAACAGAAAGGCAGGCTGGGTAATGCGCTGGCGATGCCGAAGTTTTCGATGGTTTGAGACCAAGCGCCAGACCGATGGCGGCTCGCAATGGTCACGGCGCTTTGTGGGCGACTTGATGTTACCCGAGCGTTGTTCGTCTGACGGCCGCGTGCGGCGTGGGTTTACATTGATTGAATTATTGGTGGTGATCGGGATTATTGCGATCCTGGTCAGTTTGTTGCTGCCAGCAGTGAATAGAGCGAGGCAGCAGGCGCAGGTGGTGTCGTGTATGAGCAATCTGCGCCAGATCGGATTGGGGTTGCACTTGGCAGCCAATGAGCATGGCGGGAGATTGCCTCAATTTAACCCGCAGGACAGCCCACCTAATCCGTACACACGCAACGAATATCCGAACATCAGTTGGACCGAAGCGGTTATTACCGCCCTGAACATATCCAAGTCAGCGATTAACGGTACGACATTCAATACGCGCTTTGAATGTCCCACGGGCGGGGCGATATTGGATGCGTATTACGCCAATCAGTGGCAGCGTCAATACAGCGGGACGTATCGCTGGAATGCGCGCTGGTATACGCATAGCGCCTATTGGCCCAACGCCCAGCCTCCGAAGATTGTGCGGATCAAATCAGCCCAGACGTGTATCTGGGTTTATTGTAAAGCGTATGCCATAGGAGGCGATACGTTGCCGTTGGGACCTGGTTTTATGAACACGCATCCGAGCGGGCGGACGGTTTTATATGCTGATGCTCACGCGGAGCATCGTCGGGACTATGTGCATAATCCCGCCGGTGTCATCAACGGCAGTGTCAATATCGGTGGGGAGTATTATTTTGACGGTATTCCTGATAAAGATTTGAGTGCGGGATACTATGGTGAGGGTTTCCGTGATCTTCCGTGGGATGGCAGGCCCACTCCCTAATTTCCCAAGAAAAAATCGGCCAAGTGGAGCCAAAAGAGGTAAGAAGTGATTAAGGCGAAGCGAGCATTAAAACGGTACAATTTAGCGTATTATGTTCCCGTCGGTCTGCCGGAGCTGGATGAGTATTTGTCGGCGGTTAAAGATTTGGGGCTGGAGACGATTGGGACGGACGGGTTTGCGGGATGGAATGATCCGTTGGAGATCAAACGGATTACGGATTCGATTCAGCGCAGCGGATTGAAGGTTGCTTCGTGTCATGCGTCGATCGGTCTGGCCTGGCCGGATGGTGATGTGCAAAGGAGTCTGGCGGATAACCGCAAAGTGATCGACTATGCAGCCGGTCTTGGGTCGCCCAGTACCGTCTGGCATTTTCGGTGGTTGCGCGGCGAGGCTGATGATGGGGGCTGGGCGCAATATTCCGTGATGGACAAACTGGGGCCAGCCAAGCTGGATGAGCTGATCAGTCAAGTGCTGCCGGCGACGTGCGAATATGCCAGCAAGCGCGGGGTGGGGATCAATCTGGAAAATCTGCCGCTGTTCAGTTGGGCACGCAGCTCAATGGAGATTTTGCAGTTTATCCGTGATCAGCGGTTGGAGAATCTGGGTTTTATTCTGGATTCAGGTCATGCGTGGATTAATGGCGAACAGCCGGCTGATGTGATTCGCTCAGCGGGGGGGTTGTTACGGGATACGCATTTTGTTGATGCAATCGGTGCGCGCGGATGGGACAAAAATCGTGTGGCCGAACTCAAAGATGTTCCAGCGCGTGATCTGCACGCGATTATCGGGATGGGGACAATCAACTGGCCGGAGGCGATTCGGGCGTTGTGGGAGATTGATTTCCAAGGGCCAATCTGCTTTGAAGGGCCGGGGATCAAGGGACATCCCGAGCGTGATCAGGTTCGGCATTGGGCGTATTGCGTTGATCTTAATACACGCATGTGGCGGGCGATGGAAGAAGCGGCTGCCTATTGGCCGGACGTGGATTGATTGGCGGCAATTTCCGGGAGATCGACATGTCCAAGCGATGGCATGATGCCATTTATATCGGGATGATTTTTATTGGCATTGGTTTGATGGCAGTACCCTTGAATGCGGCAACATATTGGGTGGATGGAAAAAATAGCGCAGCGGCAGACAGCAATGAGGGTTCGGAAGGTTCGCCGCTCAAGACAATCTCTGCTGCGGTCAGCAAGCTGCGTGCTGGTGACACGGCAATGGTGCGGGGGGGCGTCTATCGCGAGGCGGTCAAGATTCAGACGAGTGGAACAGCCGAAGATCCGATCACGGTTCAGGCAGTGCCGGGTGAGGTGGTCGTTGTCACCGGTGCGGATCTGGTGAGCGGCTGGGAAAAAATCGAGGATGCGAAAAAGCGCCCCATCTGGAGGAAAACGCCGTGGAAGGCGTGGGAAAAGTATGGTGGCAATCTTCCCGACAGCTCCAAATCGCGCAGCCAGGGGCCGCAGTTAATTGTGGATCATCAGCTTTATCGTCATGTGGCAGGTATCGATGAGTTGTTTCCGGGCAGTTTCTGCTATGACACGGTGGAGGGTGGGGCGATTTATTTGTGGATGGTTCCGCCGCGCAGCAGCCAGCAGGCGATTGTCGATCCTGCTGCCCAGTGGTGGGATAATCCGGTCGATTTGAGCAGCGATGATCCCAATCAGCATCAGGTCGAGGCATCGGTTCGGGCGACGAATATCGTGGTGGCGAATCAATCGCATGTGACGGTTCGCGGTCTGACCGCGCGTTACAATAGTGCCCATGCGCAGGGCGCGGGGATACTCATCAGTGAGGAGAAGGAAAATCCCGCCAGTCGATACAATGTGGTGGAGGACTGCATTGTTGAATTCTGTCATGGTTCAGGGCTGAGTACATCGGGCGCCCATATCATCGCACGGCGATGTTATTCGCGGTTCAACGGGGGTATCGGAGGCGGCGGGCATCTGACCAATTCACTTTGGGAGGATAATACTCTGGAAGGCAATACGACACTGGGGCATGGTCATGGCTGGGAGGCGGGGGGTGTCAAGTTTGTCCGCTCAACCAATCTGACCGTTCGGCAGTGTAATTTCATCAACAATGACGGGCCGGGGCTGTGGTTTGATTGGGGCAATTCGGGGAACATCATCGAGCGTAATTTTTGTTCGTACAACAGCGGATCAGGGATCATGATGGAAGTTTCGCCGAAATTTTCTTCGGCGGAGGCTGATGCGACAGCGGTGATCGATGAGCAGAATCTTGGGGTGTTTCATGTCAAAGAGGATCATCCGGCTGATCCGAATATCGTGCGTAACAACATTTGTGTTGGCAATCGATGGGATGGATTTCTGGGATCAGGAATCCTGTTGCAACTGGCCAGCAATACCATTGTCGTGAACAACACGGTGATTGATAACGAACAATACGGGATCTTTGTGCGCTATCATCCCTATGATCCGTATGGGCACCGCAGCGTTGGGAATGTGATTTTGAACAATCTTGTCATGAATAATGGCGGCAGCCAGATTTACATCACACCGGATCCACAGGATAAGCCGGGCTTTGTTGCTGGCAATCGTTCAGATTACAACCTGTTTTGGATGACGTCGAGTTGGCTGCAGCGCAATGTTTCGACGCAACAGAAAGATTATGGCTGGAACGAAATCAATTTCAGCCGATGGGGCAAGACCCAGGGCAATCTGACGTATAGTGTTGAAGAATGGTTCAAAATCCGCGGTTTTGACGAGCACTCAATCCAGTTGAATCCACGCCTGGTTTCAGAAACAACACTGGATTATTCATTGCGGCCGGATTCTCCAGCGATTGGTGCTGGAACATCCAGTCCATACGTTAACGATGACTATCTGGGCCGGCCTCGTCCGGCGAATCGCCCGCCAAGCATAGGTGCGGTGGAATATTTCCCCGGAGTTGTTTATGCGCCCAATCGCCCAATGGATTTTCGGCGGCGAGTCGATCAAGAACCTGTCCAACCGTGATCGAAGGGTGAATTGAAATAATCAATCACAACGTTCAACTGGAGATGTCTGATGCGCCGATTCATTTGTGCTTTTGTAACCTTGGTATTGATGGTTGGCTTGAGGAGTTACGGCAAGACGTACTACGTTCGCGTGGATGGTGATGATTCCAGCTTGGGGGATGTTGATACTGCGCAGGGCGCATGGCGCAGTATTGACCGTGGTCAGCCAACGGTTGTGACCAAAGCTGCGGCGGCTGGCGCAACAGAAATTTTAGTGGTTAAGGCGACACAATTTCCCGAGCGCGGAACGGTGCGCATCGGACAGACAGACATCACATACCAGGGGCGCACGGCCCAGTCGTTGACAGGATGCTCGGACGTGCCGGAAGTGAAGATCGGGGCGCTGGTTCGGTCGCTCGATTATTTGCCGCCGCAAGCAGGGGATGAAGTGGTGGTCGGGGCTGGGATCTATTTCCTGCCGATGGAAAGTGAACCGGTGGGCGCGCCGAATTATCCTGCGGCTGCCGTTACGATTACCGCCGGAGGCAAGCCAGGCCAGCCGGTCGTCTTCAAAGGCCGGGGATTGCCTGTTCTGGACGGTCGGGATGAACTGAACGCTATTTCAATTGTCGGCGCATCGTATGTGCAAATCGAAGGCTTTGACATTCGTCGGGGTGGTCTTTTTGCGATGCGCAGCAACGGGTTGGTGGTTAACAACTGTCGTGTCCATGAAGGCAACCGTGGTATTTCCATCAGTTACGCGGATGATGTTGAAGTATCGGGAAATATGATTTACGACTTCCAGGGGGCATGGACCAGTCATGGAATCAACCTGGGGCCGTCGAACCGGGCCAATGTGCACCATAATACGATCGTGTCCAGCAACTCTGGTGTGCGTCTGTACGGACAGAGCACGGATAGCCGCATTACGAATAACCTGATTGCCTGGTGCAGCCGTGCTGGTATTGTGCTGGATCCGGAGGGTGGATCAAAAAATGTGCAGATCAGCGATAACAACATCTGGCGCTGTGGTTCGGTTGTGTGGCTGCAGCGTGAGGATCAGGGGCAGAGCTTTTATCAAAATATCGATCCGCTGCCTTCATCGGATCTTCATGTCGAACCAATGATTGTTCAATGGGATCCGTTGAAAGATAATTTCCTCAGCCCGCATCCCGATTCGCCGTGTGTCAAGGGTGGGCAGGTATGGATCGGGGCGGGCGTTAGTGCGCCCTATCCAGCATCAGAAAACCTGCCGGGTGAAAATCTTGTTTTCAATCCCTCTTTTTCTGCCGGATTACTGGGTTGGACGCTGGATTCGTGGGTGCCAGCCGGGCCTGACCAGGCGGGGTATGGTGTTGAAGCTGATGGGCTGACGGAATCGGGCCAATGTCTGCACTTGTTTGAACATCCTGCTGCCGGCGAGCGTATTAACATCCGTGCCCAGTCGTCCTATTTTCATTACACCCGCGGCACGCCGCTGACGGTTTCGTTTCGTGCTCGCGCGCGGGAGGAGGGGTCGCAATTATCGGCAGGGTTTACTTTTCCGTCGTGGCACAATCTTTCGGGAATCAACTTCAAATTGAAGCTGACAACGCAATGGAAGACCTATACGCATACTTTTGAGCTGGATCCACGTTACCCAGCCGTCGCCTCTTTCACGTTGACTTCAGAGAAGGGCGATTACTGGATCGATGACATTAAAGTGGAAGAAGGTGCAACAGCTACAGGAACGGCTGGGGATTGGGATTTCGTGCCCGAGGTGAAACAGGCCATGATGCTGGCTCCTGGCCAGCCATTGGCAGGGGCGCTGGTTAATAACAGCGGCGCTGAGCTGTCAGGGACGTTGCACTGGTCGGTGCAGGCGCCACTGGCTGGGGTTATTGCTGAAGGCGATAAGCCCGTAAAGGGCAATTCTGCCATTCCTGTTTCCATCGCGCTGCCTCCATCGTTGACCGGTGGAATTTATGTGCTGCATTACCAGATCAAGGGGGCCGATGAGTCGTTGGTGAGTCGGGGTAAATTGCGCTTCAGCGTGGGCGAGCCGCCAACGCGAGGTGTGAATCACGATTTTTTTGCAGCCACTCCGTCCTATACCGCACTGCATTCATCGGAACAATTGGTTCAGCAATTTGGTGCGCTTTCAGCGATGGGGTTGGGCACGCTGCATCTTTACGCGGGGTATGAACGGATTAACGATATGCTTTGGACTGACACGTTCACGAAGATGCTTAGTGCCGGCATGAGCGCGGGCATGGAGTGGTTGATGACCCCCAGCGACGCCAAGGCGCTGACCGGCAAAGCCACCTGGGCGCCAGGGCCGGGCAATGTCGGCCCGGAAGCCATTGAAGTCAAACGCAGTGACCTGAAAGATGGCCGGGTGACTTCAGCCCAGCTGCAAGCCTGGGCCGAAGCGGTCAAAATGTTTGTCAGTCGGTTCAAGGGGCAGATCAAGTATTGGGAGATTCTGAATGAACCCAATACGTTTCTTGATGGGGATGAATACGCAAAGGTTTTGAAGGTGACATCAGCCGTGATTCGCGGTGCTGATCCTGCGGCGGTCATCATTGGTGGCAGCATTGTCAATGCGTTTGGCAAGGATGTTTATAACGCCACGCTCACGGCGGATCGGGGAACATACGATGCTTTCAGTTATCACCCGTATCGTTTTGGCCTGCCTGATCCTGAAAGTGAAAAAAGCAGCTATCGTCGCGATCTGCTGCGCGTCAAGAGCGATCTCAGCGCAGCAGGCCAGCCGGTTAAGATTTTCCTGACCGAAGAAGGCATGGGTGATGGCTTGGACGAAGTCCGCAGCATCGGCAAACGCCTGGGTTATGACGTGTCTATCCGGCAGATTGACTGGGGTGAAGGTGAGATTTTGCAGGCGCAATACTTGGCGAGAATGTACCTGACCGCACTGGGCGAAGGGGCAATCGGTTACAGCTATCATACGCTCCAGGGATTGATGAATGATTCGCTGATGAATCCGCAACTGGGGCTCAAAGCGATTCATACGATGGCTACGCTACTTGGAGATGCCCAGCCGCTGGGGCAGATCGATCTGGGTCGCGACTATATTGGATATCTGTTTCAGACCGGAGCCACGACAACTGCGACGATCTGGCCGAAAGATGCCGAGTATGCTCAGCCGATTGACATCCCCGTGGATTCACAAATCAAAAGCGTCTTCGATCTGTTCGGGCGTCCGCTGGAATTGGGCAGCGCCAACCAGCAGTCTTCAAAGACCATTGTGCATTTTGGCCGCCAGCAGATTTATGTTGTTTTTGATCGAGCGGATGCCCAGACGGTCAAGACAATTTTGCAGGACTCGTTCAAGACCGGGAATGTCCACTCTCAACCATCACGCGATGGTTTGCCGCGATAATAGCATCGCGCGGGTTTGCTGCGCAGCAGCAGGTGCTATTGCATGAACTGGGTGGCGATCCAGTTACTCTTGTTCCCAGAGATACACAGGCTCTTCGCCGGCCATGATGGTTACATATCCGTCAACCGCTTGAAGCTGCCGGCGGTGGCGGCCGTAGAGATCGGCGACAGTCACGGATGGAGTGTTGACGGCGACGCGCAGTGGTTGGGATCCCAGCCAGGGCTGCCAGTACTTGGATTTGCCAACTGTATCATCCACCTGGTAAGCCCAGGCGAGGATAAAGCGTGGGCCCGCTGCATCGCCAACCCGAAAAGCCATTGTCCCAATGTCACTCGTTTCGCCAGTCACTATGGCATTGACCGGGCTGACTTTGTGATAATCCACTTTTTGTAGCGCCTCGCCGAGCACATTCACTGTGACCCACTGCAATGTTGTCGAGCCATCACGGTAGAAACCATAGTGCTGATAAGTGAAAATCTTTGCGACATTCAGGCTCATCAGGCGTACGATGCCTGATACGAATGCACTGGCGGCGCGTTGTTCGCTGATCATCCGCCATTTTTTTCCGATTTTCCAAGGTTCCTGGGGATTGAAATCAGGCCGGGCCTCATCTCTTTGGTTGATTTGGTTCTGTGGAATTAGCCGACCGTTTTCGCGCTCGACCGATCGGATCCCGCTTTCGGTATCCCAGATCGGCAGGTTGTATCCCGCCTTGGTCATGGGATCATGAAGGTTCTGCCACTGGGTATAAATGCTGGTCAGACGCCGGACTTTGGAATAGGTAAACATCTCCTCATACCAGTGGCCGGAGATCGCATCCACATATTGCAATTGGCCCGCATCGATCACGCCGTTGATATAGCCCATGTGCTGGCCGGCGCTTACCGCAATGCCCACGACCAGGGGATGACTTGGCGATTGCGCCGCCTCTTCACGCATGATTTTGGCGACTTCCGCCAGTTGCGCGTAGGTTCCCGACCAGCGCGCCGAGGTGTTGGCTTCATTCCATGCTTCCAGCCCGCCGATCACACCAGAGCCATCGCTGTCATAGCGTTTCAGTAATTCGTGGAGATAAACCCGAAGATCGTTCATATCATCCGGCGGATTGGATACTGCCCCTTTGACCCATGAAATCGGATTGCGATGATCTTCGCCAACGGCCCAGGCTGGCGTGGTATCATCCGTAATCAGTATTTTGCCGCCGGCCTGTTTAACCGCTTGTACCACGCGATCCAGATTGTCCCAGTTGTAGACACCGCGATCCGGATTGTTCTGCGACCAGTGTGTAAAAACGCGATACCACTTGAATCCAGGTTGGATGATTTCCTTACCCGAGGCAAAACTGGCTGGACTGACATGGGTGGCGATCGGCCAATCATCAGGCAATTCTCCGGCGAGTCGGGCAGGGGCATAGGCAATAAAGTACCGTACAGGGTTCACACCGGTGATCGGTTGATCTTGGCCTGTTTCAGTCAGGGAAATTTCAAGGCGGTAGACTCCATTAGCAAGCATCGGAGAATAGATGACCTGCTGAGCAGTCGCCTGATCCAGCTCAATGGCAATGCGAGTGGTTTGCGGGGCTTCATCCAGCAGATCGAATTGCTGAACGAGCACTTGTCCTTTCCACTGAATTGGCACATCGCTGGCGACTCCGATGTTCAGCCGTGGCGGGTTGCCCGGCGTGAACATACCCATTGGTGCTGTTGGTACAACTGTGATTCGCATTGCGGCGTGGACGGGTGACACTCTATGCAGCATGATCATACAAAATAAAACGATTGCAGTGACATGACTGAACGTCTTCCAGGTCATTGTGCGCCTTTTGTTAATCCAGTGGAACCCAGTTGTTGTCGAATTGCATACCCTGGTGGATATTGCTGACGTGTAAATCAGCGAACAGGGCGTTGCTGGAGTGCCCGTGCGTGAAGTTGTCGATTTCGTACAGATACCTCGACTGGCTGGCATAGGCAGACCAATTGGCCCAAGCCGTGCTATCGACCTGCCCGCCTTCCAGATACAGTTTCTCCCAGAGAATGACGGAACTCGAGGGAACCTGCATCATCTTACGCAGGCCAATTTCTTGTGCTCCATTCCATACGATCCAGCCACCGCGAGTATTAGTTCCACAGATCGTGGTACTGTAACTCATGCCGAAGCTTGTTTTATCGCCGAAGTCACCGACACCGGGCAGGCTGTATTTACCGGGACATAAAAATAAACCACCACGACCCATGACATAATTGCGCCATTCAACATTATCGCTGACATTGCCCGGACGTTGATACCCGAGCATTGGCGCGATCAGCGCAATCCATGAACAGGAAGTTGCCCCGTACTTGTTAACGGTGTTGCCATTATTGTCAGTGGCTTTGGGCATACGCGGCGGGAAATATCCGCGATTTTCCTGAGAGTACATCAGCAGGCCCTGACCGATCTGACGCATGTTTGATGCGCAGGCGAGTTTAACGGCAGATTGACGTGCTTTATTCAGCGCGGGAAGGAGGATCGTGATTAAAACCGCGATGATCCCGATGACGACCAGGAGTTCAACAAGGGTAAATCCTTGATTGGAACGTCGTAAGTCGCGAAAGAAACTGCTTTTCTTCATATCGCGCTTCGTCCTGGTTGGGATCGATTTGAATACGCGTCGCCTATCGTTTTCGCATCAGCAGCAGACCGCCCAAGCCCAGCAGACCGAGCGCAGATGGTTCGGGTACCGTCGAAATTTCATAAGTATCAAAACGGAACGTTGCCGTCTTCTTGTTGGTGTACAAACCAAAGGCTGTAATGTTACCTGAGGGCAGATCTGCACTCAGCGCAGCCCCGATTGATAGTCCACCCGCCGAATCCGCAGTGAAGTTCAATTCATTCCATGCGGATTTATCCGTGGTGAAGGTGAAGATCTTCTGCTCGGCTTTGCCATTGAAATTGCTCTTAGTGCCCACACCAACTGATTGGGTAAACACGGCGGTACTGACATACCACTGGCTGCCGATACGGATCGCGACCCGATCTTCATCTGTTTTGGCTTCGTTGCCCTGATACCAACTGATTTGGTCAACTTCGTTGACCGATCGGTCGACTTCGTATTCATCAGTCCAGATAAAATACTTGACGTTGTTCAGCGGATTTGTTCCGCCGCTTCCGTTACCAGCGTAAAAAAAGCTTTGGTCTTCCAGGCCACTAATAACGGGATTGGAGTTGATTGCGGGTAAATCCGTTGGCAGCCCCAAGGCGCTGGGGTCAACGCGCGTATAGCCTAGTTGATCGTAAGTTGGCGTTTTTTTGGTGGCGGGAATTGCATCATCACCGTAATAGCTTTGCCAGCCAGCCTGTTCCCAGCCCTTGTTGCTTTGATCACTTGGTACGGGAAAAATCTCACGGTAAACAACGGCCCCTTGAATCTGCGATACAGCCGACAGGCCCGCAAAGCCCACAAAACCCGAAAGGACAAAATGTGACAGAATGGATTTGCGCATTTCCAAGCTCCTTGCGTCGAGTCAAATAATTAAAGCAGCCACGTAGCTACCTTACTTCCAACCCTCTCTTCCCCTTCCTCGCGTTCCGATTTTCGACTTGAAATTAAAACGTAACAAATGTAATATAGCACTTTGTAATTCGAAAATCAAGTTTTCATTGAATTTTAAGACCAGTAATCGAAGTAGATTAAATTTGTAACATAACAATAATTGCATTTATCGATAATGGGTGAATTTTGGGAGTATCGATCATGACGAAAAACTACTGGGTGTCTCGGGCCATTGCCGGTTTGTTTGTTTTCGCGCTGATGATTGTTTCAACCAAAGCAGACGAAGTGCCCAATGGCGATTTTGGTCAGGGATTGTCGGGATGGGCGACCGAGGGGCAGATTACCTGGTCAACCGATAGCCACAAAGTGGTCCAAATGATGCCCGACGACCGGGTTGTTCCACATTATGTTTCAAGCTGGAACCGGGGGCTGTGGGCTGACCTCAGTAAGTTGCGTTGGGATAAGAAACAGGCGGGCCAGCAACTGGAATCATTGCCGGTTGGCAGGCTCATTTCTCCGTCGTTCACCATCGACAAAAAATATGTGCAGTTTTTTGTCAGCGGTATGACCAAGCAGAAGGGTAATACCATTGGCTTGGATTTTGATCAGGACAATGTTGTTGATCTGGCGATGACGCCTGTTGAAAGCAGTCCACAGTGGCGCGTGGTTTGCATCGATGTCTCCGCCCATCAAGGACAGCAGGCGCGTTTTATCATCGACAGTCAGACTCAGGTTGCGCCGGGCGGCTTTTCTCCTGCATTATACCTGGCGGTTGGTCAGATTCATCAGACGGATGCTCCTGCGCCAGTCGTGGTTGCCAAGTCTGGCGCGGTCAAGGCGATGTCGGGCAAGATCACATTGGATCTTCAGGGTAGCTCAGCGGCGGATACGCCCTATCAACTGGAGTATCAAATCGTCGACAAGTTTACACGTCAGGTGGCAGCAGGCGAGCATAAGGGAGTGCTGGCTGGCGGCAAGCGTCAGAAAGTCGATATCGACTTCCCCGCGGGCGACCGCGACTATTACCGTGGGACGTTGCGCCTTAAAGATGGTCAGGGGCGGCTGCTGGCGATTGAAACCGTGCATGTGGCCGCTGTTGCCAGTGTGGGAACGCGGAAGTTGATTTCCCTATCCGATGGGTGGGAAAGCGCGATTGGCGATGCGGCGCAGACCGCACCTCCGGCTGATGCGCAATGGCAGGCCATGAAAGGGGCGGGTTTCAAGCAGGATCTGCCACGCGGTGGAGCCAGCGCCGTCTGGTTCAGCAAGACCTTGCCTGCCGATCGGGCTTTTGACAACCAGAGTGTTAAGATTTACCTGGACAATCCATTTGCTCAACTGGCAACCATTTTTGTCAATGGTCGCCCGGTTGCGTCCATGCCGGATCCTAATTTACTTAATGCGCCAGGCGTCGATGTCACCAGGCAGTTGAAACCCGGTCAGCCCAACACCCTGTGGATCAGAGTTGATAGTGCCGATCCGTATTTGATGGAAGGCGATCGGACGCTGTGGCCGGGAGTAGGCCGACAGGGGCCACAACAAGTCCGCTTTTCAGGGGCACATCTGCAAATAACGGGTGATGTTTATATCGAGGACGTTTTTGCGATTACGTCGGTCAGTCAGAAGAAAATCACGATTCGGACAACCATTGTCAACAGTTCATCAAAACCGAGAACATTTACGCTGAAACATACGGTCAATGACCCGGGTCTTGCCGCAGAGGCCAGTGAGGTGGCGCTGGGATTCGAGACATTGACCGGTGTGCTGGCTCCGCATGAGCAGCAGACGGTCATGGTCGAAGCGCCGTGGATCGATGCGCGCTTGTGGGATTATCAGTCGCCGTATCTTTACCGGCTGCATTCGCAGTTGCAGACGGCTGACGATCAGTTGTCCGACGCTTGTGATACCGTGCTGGCCTTCCGTGAGTTCGGCATCACCCAGGGGCGCATCACATTGAACGGTCGGCCGGTGCGCATGAGAACATTGTTTCGCGACACGGCTGGCCCTGATGGTCTGAGCAATCCGGCCAACATTCGTTCCATGAAGCGCATGGGCTATAACATGGTGCGCAACCTGCAGCCGTTCGATTCAATTATCGCGGCGCAGGATGGGTTGCTGTTTTATGTGGATTACCCACTGGCGTTTAAGAGCGGCGCGATCACCCAGCCTGTTTTCTGGCAGCGATATAAACAAGTCTGTCAGAATATCGCCCGACAAATACGGACTGAACCGGCGTTTGTATTTCATAGCGTTGCCAATGAACTGATTCATAGTGGCGAGGGAGTCATTTATCCTGACTTGACCAAACGGTTCAAAGAGATGGCTGATGCCGTCCACGAAGTGGATCCCACGCGAATCGCTTTATTTAACGGGGATTTGGATGCAGGCGGATATAGCGACACGATCAATTATCACTATGTCCATGATCTGGATGAAGCGCTGCCGTGGCCCAATGGTGTCATGTGGCTGCGCCCTGGTGTCGAGATTCCGGCGTATAACCAGGCGCTGCGGTGGGAAGGGTATAAACCGATCCTGGCTACCGAATGTTTCGTCAACGGAACGATCGAGTCGGTGACACATTTAATTGGTGAACAAGCCTATCTGCCCGGTGAGGGCAGCAATGAACTGATCAATTTCCAGCTTTTGCATATCCAGGGAATCGAAGCTGGTGGAGTGTCGCAATTTCAAGCGTGGCGTCGAGGCGAAAAAATACCGTGGTTGCAGATCGTTGCAATCGATGAAACATCGCATGGCTATTCAGCCGGGTCATTTAATCGTGATTTTGTGTTGCTGAATAGTCTTCTGAATGATGTTACCGGTTCGCTTCACTGGTCACTGACTCGTAAAACAGACGGGCAGATTGCATTTGCAAAGGATCAGCCGATGACCCTGCCCGCAGGGGTATCATTCCAGCAAAGTATTAACCTGCAGTTGCCTCAGGTTGACCAGCCGACTGACTATCTTCTGAAAATAACATTCCGTGGAGAGACCGATTGGGAACTGGCTGATTCGCAGGCAGAATTGGTTCGTGATTTCACGGTCTACCCAGCGGATCGATCTGTTGTTCAAGTGCCGACGGTTGTGTTTGATCCAGCCGGGGCGCTGGCTGAATGGATCAGTAAGCAGCCCAATATCCGGGTTGTTAAAAATCCGCAGGAGCTGGGTGAATTGTCGACAGGCACGGTTCTGGTGCTGGCACCGGGGGTGCATTCGCTTCCGGCTGCGATGGCGGAACAACTGCAAAAATTCATGGCTGGCGGTGGATGGGTCCTGAGTCTGGAGCAGGAGTCGCCGCCGGATTGGAGTCCCATTGAAATTAAATTAACCCCCCGTGCCAATACCAAAGCATTCATCATTGGTCAGGGGAGCAACCTGACGGATGGGGTGCGCCAGCAGGATCTGTCTTTCTGGCAGCCGGATAATTGGGTGGCGCAGCGCGGCATGGAGTACCTGCAAAGCGGCGCAGCCCGGACATTGATTGCGTCGGGCAGCTCGGGAGGGTTGGATCAGGCACTGCTGATGGAAATGAAGTGGGGGCGCGGCGGGGCGCTCTTTAATCAGCTTCTGATTGGATCGCGATTGGATACCGAACCCGTCGCTGCTCAACTCTTAACGAGGTGGATCAACGCCTTGGGAGTGCGCCGACCGTCAACACTTAACTTTGGTATTCTGGCTTCAGCATCATTAACCAGGTTGCTGGAACAGATGGGGGTTGAGGGCGTTGATCTTGCCGATGTTGCGCGCCCCGCCACCCTGCAGGGATTGGATATCGTTCTGTTGGATGCCCAATCAGCCCAGGTCCCGACCACAGAAATGCGGGAGTTCGTCAGCCGCGGTGGAACATTGTGGCTGCATAATTTGGATCAGTCAACGTTGAAACAATGGACGGATTTATTGCCGCCGGCGATTGATCCCGGCAACAACAACATCTATCAGGCGTTTCGGACAGCCGATGGACCAGCAGGAATTTCGTTGGCCGATCTATACGGGAAAACCAATGGTTTTGTGGTGTCCGATCATCCTGTAGTCGTTGGATCAGACCCCTCTGCTTTGCAAAATCTGGCGTTGTTGATCGATCCTGGCATTCTGCTGGAGTATAAGCTGGGGCAGGGGCGCGTGCTGATTGACCAGTTGCGCTGGCATGATGTCGATGGCGCTAACAGCGCCCAAGCCAGACGGCTGTTGTCGACGATGCTGGCCTGGCTGGATATACCAACCAAGCCTGCGAAACTGGCTGATGCCTTTACGTTTACGCCGATTGAACTGACGGGCAATCGCGGTTTGAAGCTGGATGGGACCACCAGGGGCTGGCTGGGCGAGGGTTCGACCGATTTAAGTGAATTGCCACCCGGCCGTCAGGTGTTTCTCTCGACTCCGTTTATCGTGGGTGATTCTGACACTGCTGCAGCCATGGCGATCAAATCCGGTGCCTATGGCTTGCCACAGGATGTAACAATCGCCCAGCCTGATCAAAAAGCGGATGAACTGAGTTTTCTGATTACTTCAGCGTATGGATTTATCGACTTCGATTATCGCAAGTTCATTGCAGAGCTGGTGATTCAATACGATGGGAATATCCATGAAGTAATCCCCGTGCTGTATGGCGATGCCATCGGCGACTGGACCTATCGCGCGCCTGAGCAGTTGAAGCTTTCGCGTGTTGCCTGGCAGGGCACCAGTGTTGAGGGGGCGACGCCCAAGATATATTTAATGCGGTACCGTAATCCGTATCCAGATCGGACGATCAAGTCGATCCACCTGAAAGGCATGGACGACAAGATTGTACCGATCGTGCTTGGGATTACGCTCCTTAACGCCAATGATCAGGCCAGTGGTTCATTGCTGGCGAAAAATCGACGCGATCAGGGGGCGTTTTCAACGGTGGTGCGTAGTGCCAGCGATCAGATTCCTCCGGCCATCACGGATGGCGGGTCGCTCTGGTGGGTGATTGGGCCGTGGGATAACCCCAATGGCCGCGAAGGTGGTTTCAGCATTCCCTTTGGGCCGGAACAGATGATTGATTTCAATCGCAGTTATGTTGGTCTGAATGGAGCATCGGTGCGCTGGCAGTTCATGGTGGCGCACAGGCCGGACAATCAGCTCTGGCTGGATGAACTTTGGCCGACACTGGACGATGTTGTCGGCTATGGTTTTACCTATGTCTATTCGCCACAGGATATCGACGCGCTGATGATCCTCGGTTCTGACGATGACGCTCGTGTCTGGATGAATGGTCAGCTCGTCCATGAGTATTTTGGCTCCCGCAGCTACAAACCGACAGACCGTATCAACGTCCATCTCAAAAAAGGATGGAACACCCTGTTGATCAAATGTGTCGATCGATTGTGGGGCTGGCGCTTCCAGCTTTGGTTTGAAGATGGTCACGGCGCTCGGCTTGAGGGGATCCATCTGGATGCGCTCAAACGGCAGCCGCAAGAGGAGCAAACTACATCACAGTAAAAATGTCCTTGATCACACAATGCTGGGCTGAACAAACAAGCGCCGCATTGGCTGATGGCTGTCGCGCCGATCCACGAAGTCGTTCGGGATTATACCGGGCAGGGCGCGTTGTTACTGCGGCACCTGGCGGCCGGGTTTGAGCAGGCTGACTTTGAGTTTGTCGCTGGGGATGAACTTGCCGGGGTTGGCCTGTTCGGCAGGATCAAAGACTTTTTTGATCCGATCAAAACAGGCCAGCGTGGGCGCATCGAAAAGATAGGGGATCAGATCGATTTTTTCGACGCCCACGCCATGTTCGCCGGTCAGGGTTCCGCCAGCGTCAATGCAGAAGCGCAGCACCTCGTGGGCGGCGCGAAGGGCATTTTGCACCTCGGTTTCATTGCGCTCGTCGTAGAGAAAGATCGGATGAACATTGCCATCGCCGGCGTGGAAGACGTTGGTGATGGTCAGACCATAGTTGCGTCCGATGGAGTCGATATTCTTCAGTACATCGGCCAGCATGCTGCGGGGGACGCAGGCATCCTGGGTGCAGTAACTGTGGCTGACCCGTCCAATGGCGCCGAACGTGCTTTTGCGCATTTTCCAGAGCTGATTACGTCGGGCGGAATCAGAAGAAGTTTCCAGATTAAAGGCGTGATTGGCTCGACAGAGGTCGGTGATCTGCTGCATTTGTTTATCCAGCAGATCTTCAATGCCATCGATCTCAATCAAAAGCATTGCCTGGGCGCTGGGGGCAATGCCGAAGCTGAAGGCGTCTTCAATAACGTGCAGCATCGTGCCATCGAGCATTTCCATGGCAGCGGGTAGGTGGCCGGCAGCAATAATCGCACTGACGGACTGGCAGGCGTGGGCGGTGTCTGTGAAGTAGGCGACGATCGTCCGAAAACTGGCGGGCTTGGGTGAGAGTCTCAACCAGAGCTGGGTGATGATCCCCAGCGTGCCTTCAGAACCGCAGATCAGGGCGGGCAGATCAAACCCGGCTGTTTCATATCCGCCGTCGGTAGCGCCGCAGGTTAGAATCGAACCATCGGGCAGAACCATTTCCACGCCCAGCACATGATTGGATGTTACAAAGTCTTTCAGCACATGAATGCCGCCGGCGTTGGTGGCGGCGTTTCCGCCAAGGGTGCTGGCGCGCTGGCTGGAGGGATCGGGGGAATAGTGCCACTTTTCCCCGCCGGGCAGAGCAGCCACCTCTTCCGACAATCGAGTGTTGCAGACACCAGCTTCGACCTGGGCAACGCGATTAGGCAGATCGATGTTGACAATGCGCCGCATGTTGGCGGTGGAAATAACAATGCCGTTTCCGTAGGCAGCGCATCCGCCGGCCAGACCGGTTCCTGATCCGCGCGGCACGATGGGGGCATCGTGTGCTGCCAGAAGCGCAAGGACCTGGGAAACTTCGGCGGTTGTCTGTGGGAAAACAACTGCACGCGGGCACGATTTGGCCAAGGTAAAACCGTCGCGGTCGTAGGCAAACAGCTCGGCTGGATCAGTCAAAACCCGATCAGAACCCAGAAGATGAATCAGCTCATCCGTGATGGACATGCCTTTATTATAGCAGATGCGCCGCAGCAGCATAATCCAGTGTGCCACAGTGCTGCACGGCGCATCATGCCGGTGCGAATGATCGTGGGACTCAGGCGATTGCAGCAGATAAAACAGCGAAAAATGCGCCGAAGTTGCGCGGCGAAGCGCAGCTCCGGCGCAGGGCTATTTTACCAAGTCGCAATAGTTAACTGATCAAGCTGCGGCGGTCGAAGAGAACAGACATGATGATATCCGGCGCGACAAATTCATCGGGCAATACGGCGACGACACAGGTTCGTAATCGTATGAGCGAACTCAAGCCCGAAGACTTCATCAAGATGATGATTACGCAATTGCAGAATCAGGATCCGATGGAGCCAGCCAAAAACAGCGAATTGCTGGCGCAGATGTCACAAATCGGAAGTTTGCAGTCATCAACCATGTTGCAGGAGTCGTTGAAGGGAATTGTCCTGCAGAACCAGATTGGCAGTGCGGGTAATCTTCTGGGTAAGAACGTACAGGGGATGAACAACGAGAATGAAACCATCAGCGGCGTTGTCAATTCAATCCGGGTTGAAAACAACAAGGTCATGCTGGAGCTGGACAGCGGCAAGACGCTGGCGATGGAGCGGGTGACATTGATCGGCCCGGCACCGGGTTCGGCGACGGCCGGCGTGACTAAGGCCGGTGTCGCGGCGGCAGGTGCGGCGATCAAAGCAGGCAGCAGTCAACCCGTGGCGCAATAAAGCGTGGCTGGTTGAAAGAACCGTGGCGGCGGAGCTGCTGCGGATGTGACAATCAAGAGGATACGCGTGAAGCGGCGGTAAATCAGCATGTCATTAACCAGCACACTATTTACAGGTTTGAGCGGGCTGGGCGTCAACCAGACACGATTGAATGTTGTCGGCAACAACATCGCCAACGTCAATACGGTGGCGTTCAAGGCCAGCCGGGCGTTGTTCACTCCGCAGTTTTATGTTACGGATGCGGATGGTTCGCCCCCAGGCGCTAATTTTGGTGGAACCAACCCCAGCCAGCGCGGTTTGGGCGCGAGTGTTGCTGCCATTGAAAAAGATTGGACCAGTGGCACGATCGAACCAACCGGCCGGGGTACGGACATGGCGATTGACGGCAGCGGATTTTTCGTTGTCGATGGCCCGGGCGGTCGCAAATATACGCGCGACGGTTCGTTCAATCTAAGCAGCGCCAACGATCTGGTTTCCAAGAATGGTGATTTCGTGCAGGGTTTCGGGGTGGATGCCAAATATCAGGTTATTCCCGGACAACTGGGGCGCATCAATATCCCGATGGGGGCGCAGACCGTTGCTGAGGCGACGACCAAAGCCCAGATGGTGGGCAATCTGGATGCATCCGGTGACCTGGCCAATGGTGCCAAGATTTTACTTTCCAGCGCGATGACCAGCGCCGGCGGCACGACCGCGCCGGATGCGACGACACTCCTGACGGATCTGGAGCAAAACGATGCTGGCAACACGGCGATGTTTGCCCTGAATGATGTGGTGACAGTCAATGGCACCAAGGGCGGGCGCGAGGTCGGTGCGCAGAAGTTTACCGTGACGGCAACGTCCACCCTGGGCGATCTGGCTGATTTCATGCAAGGCGCGCTGGGCATTGACATGGGTTTGAGCGTAACCGGCGCACCGACGGCGGGGGTGACCATCGAAGCGGATACCGCGACGACCGTGCGCTTGGGTGTGACCAGCAATGTGGGCGTGGAAAATGCGCTGGATATCACGTCGGCTGGTTTTCAAAAGCAGGACGGCACGGGGCCGCTGACATTCATGGAGGGTAGCGCCGGCGGGTTTGACAGCAACCCGACGGGTGAGAGCGTGGCGACCAGTTTTGTCGCGTATGATTCGCTGGGTACGCCGATCACAATCGGTTTCACCGCGACACTGACAGACAAAACCAATGAAGGGACGACGTGGAGTTTTACCGCCATTTCCACCGACGACAAGAACCTGAATAATCCGGTGGGGGCTGGTGCAGTGGTTGGTTCAGGTACGCTGACCTTCGATAATTTTGGCAAATTAAAATCCACCACGGGGACGGAACTCAGCGTTGATCGTGATCTGACCGGATCAGGCACGCCGCTGAATCTGAACCTTGATTTCAGCGGGATGACGAGTTTGACCAGCCGTACCAGCCAGGCGGTGATGACCCAGCAGAACGGGTCGCCCATCGGGACGCTGGATAGTTTCAGCATCGGTGAAGATGGCACGATCACGGGTCTGTTTACCAATGGGCGCACGCGCACGCTGGGGCAGGTGGCGCTGGCGACGTTCAACAATCCGCAGGGATTGATGGATCGGGGCAATAATTATTTTGTCGAAGGCTCGAATAGCGGGGTGGCGACAATAAGCAGCCCACTGGCGCTTTCGGCCGGTGCGGTGCGGGCGGGCGCTCTGGAATTGAGCAACGTCGATTTATCTGAACAGTTTATCAATATGATTATCTCGACGACGGGCTTCAGTGCGGCCAGTCGGGTGATTTCTTCCGCCGATCGGTTGATGCAGGAGTTGCTGAACACCAGTCGGTAGAAGACGCGGCATAGGGCGTGAGGAGATAATCGGATCGAACAATGCACGGCGAAATCGCGGGCTGGAGTGGTCGGGTTCGTCGTGCGGATGAATCGAGCCCTCGCGGCAGGTGTTTATTCTGCTGTCGCGGGGGCCATAAAATTGCCGATAACCAAATAGAGTTATCGGTCGTTGGATGAACGAGGCGACTTAGGGCAGTCGCCGGCAATGACAGGAGGTCGTTGACATGATTTTGCTCACAAAGATGAATGGGCAGACGTTTGTGGTGAATGTGGAAAAGATTCGGTATGTGGAATCCACGCCGGATACGGTGGTTTGCTGCGATACCGGGGATCGATTGATGGTTCGCGAAACCGTGCAGGAGGTCGTGCAGAAAGCGATTGATTATGCCCGGGTGATTCGCCGGTCGATCAGCGAATAGGCTGACAGACGATCGTTGCCGGGGGGTTTGTTCTATTTTCATAGCGGAATTAGCCGATAAGCACTGAAGAGCTTTTCCGTGCCGCCTTGGCACGATTTTGTGGTATTTCGCGAAAGTAGAAGCAATGGCTGAAGAAACCGCCAAGAAAAAACCAGAGGAAGCCAAAGCAGAGAAAAAACCCGCAGGTGGCGGGTTGATGGGCAAAACGTCACTGGTGATCGGCGGCGTAATGCTGATCGAGGCGGTTGTGCTATTTGCCGGTTTTAAGTTTTTAGGAGCCGGGGCACGTCCGGTTGAGGGCGCCAATTTATTGATGGAAACGGAGGGCCACGGCGGAGAGGCCGGTGCTGCGACAGAAACCAAGGCGGTGGAAATGCCGGTGGTGGAATTTCGCGCGCCAAATAAAGTGTCGGGCCGGTTACTGCTGATCGATGTTTCGATTTTTATGGTGGTGGACGGCAGCAAGCAGGCCCAGGTTCAGGAGATACTTAAATCGCGGGAGGCATTGATAAAAGATCGGATTCGCACGATCATTGCCCAGAGCGATCCTGAAAAACTCGGCGGTGAAGCCGAACCTGGTCTGGAAACGTTGCGCCGGCAGGTCAAATATCAACTGGATGAGATAATCGGCGAGGGAATGGTTCAGGAAGTGCTGGTTCCGCGCTGTATTCCGATCCGGGCTGATTAAACCGGCGAACTTGATCGATTCCACCGGCAGGCTATCATGCCTGCAACGATGCGAATGAAAATCGGGTCCAGGAAGCAGGACGCTTCTGATCGCAGAGCTGTTCAACTGGCGATGCCCAATTCAAGGATGGTGCCCCATGGCTGACGAGCCTGACATCGAAGCCCTGTCGCAGGCTTCGCTTGACGAGCTGGAAGCAGCGCTCAAGGCGGCTGAATCAGACGCCAAGCAGAGCGCAGCGGATGCAGCCAGCGCTGCTGCAACCACTTCCGGCGATGTGCCGCCGCAGGAAAAGCTGCAAGCTGATCCCCTGGCAACCGCCGATCAGTCCGGCGGGCAATCGCACGACGCGCCGCCAGCCGGAGCTGATTCAGTTCCTGACGGTGACATGGATCAAATCTCGATTGACGAACTACTCAAGTCCGCTAATTTTGAAGACCCAGCCGCAGCAGCGGATTCGGTGGCTGGCGTGGGTTCCAGCGCTGAGTCTGCTGCGGAGCACGCCAGTGTGCAGGGGATCGAGCTTCCGAACTTCAGCCAGGTGATGCACGATGCCCAGGTCAGCAGCATCGAACTTCTGCGCGATGTGGAATTGAATGTGAAAATCGAGCTGGGCCGCTCGCGGATGATGGTGGAAGATGTTTTGAAGTTGTCGGAAGGATCGGTTGTGGAGCTAGATAAACTGGCTGGCGATCCCGTGGATGTTTTTGTCAACGATCGGCTGGTGGCGCGCGGGGAAGTGCTGGTTTTGAACGACAATTTCTGTGTGCGGGTCAATGAGATCGTGGCCGGTGCCCGCGATGAACTGACCTGAAATCAGCAGAGTGCTTAATCATCCGATCAGGTTTTGGCGCGATCGCCAGGAACAGAGTTGTTTTCAGGCCACTTCCGGGATTGCAGCAATCAATTCACTTGCGGGTTGGCGCAGGCTCTGGCGTATGACGACGTAACCGCCGGCAAAGATCAGCGCAGCAGCGACGTAGGTTGGCCACGGCGGTATTTCGCCCAGCACCGGCCAGGCGATCAATGCGGTGAAAATGATCTGCGTCATGCCGACAACCGAGACAACCTGACCGCGCAGATGACGCAGCGACAGGTTCAGGATGGAGTTTCCCAAAGCCGTTGGAACCACACCCAGGCCGATGACAATGAAAATTTCACGGGGTGGAAACGATTGATTCAGGGGGTTCACACGCAGTAGTGCCGCCAGCATGCACAACCCGCCGGCAATGGCGAACATCGGTACGACGTAAAGCCATAAACTGGGCAGGTATTGATTGCGCCTTCCCAGGGCGACATACGCGGACACGGCCAGCAAAGAGAAAAAGCAGATCACATCGCCCAGGAAGTATTCCTTGTTGGTGCTGAAGTCGAAGCCGCACTGCAGAATCACGCCCGCGACAGCCATGACGGTGGCCAGCAGCTCGGCGCGGGTGGGTTTTTCCCTGGCGACCACAATCAACATAAACGGCAGGATCAGGGGCATGACGGTAATGATCAGTGTGCTGTTGGCGGCGGTTGTCAGGCGCGATCCGTAAACGATCGAAATGGAATGCGCTGCCAGCATGACGGCGGGTAAAACAGCCGCCAGCAGATGACGCGGTTTGAGGATGTCGCGATAAATGCGGCGATCACGCAAGTACCATGGCGCTAAAATAGCCGTTGCCACCAGCAGTCGCAGGGCCGATAAAAGGGCTGGATCTATCTGGCTGAGTTTGAACAGGATGATGGCGGTCGAGAAGCAGAGAATGCCAAAAAACAGTATCCAGAAACTGAGTGCGTGTGATGGCATGGGTGGTTTGTATGACATTGGGATGCGAGAAAAGCTTGCCCGCTCATTGATTGTGGGGGTTGGATAATCCGGTCAGACTGTCGTCAATCGGTCTGGCCTAAGCTGAGTTTGTCCTGCGTGTGCTGCTCGATCAGTTTGAAAATGGCGCGGGTGGGCTGGGCCTGATAGGCAAAGTCGTCCAATTTGAATTTGCCGATTGAGCTGCCGGTGTTGTATTCGATGTAGACGATGCCCTTGCGATCCCAGAGTTTTTTATCGATCCGGGTGATCTGATCGAGGCTGATCGTTGGATGGCCTGGAATACTGAGCTGCTGGTTTTCCAAGCGATACTGACCACGCGAACTACGGATTGTCCAAGCCAGATAAGCAAAACCCACAATGGGCAGAATAAAGAACAGGACTTTCTGGAAAAGAATATCGGTTTCGGTGTGTTCTTTCAGTGTTTTAAGTTGATCGGCAATTTGAGTCAGTTCATTCTGATCCTGTGTTTGCCGCTGGCGCTGGGTCAACTCCGCCACGCGGGCGTTTTCCGCCGGCCAGCCATACCAGCCGTCGTAACCAAAGTATAAACCCATGGCGATAATCGCCACGATCATGACATATCGTTTGATACGATACTCCTTGCCGGCCCGGGCGACGAGAACATCAGCAGACGTTGAAGTTTGGTTTTCTGACATGATAAACAGATACTCCGCAATGGGGCGGGTTGGTTGTTTGAATCAACCGAACCGGCTCGACAGTAAGATGCTCATTAAACCAACAATTGAACCGCATGTCGCCGTTCAAATGCCCAATTTATTTCTCCGATGAGGTGCTTGTTGCACGAGACGATTTATCAGTTTTTTTGACAGCTTCATCCAGCGTTGCTAGCAGACGTTGTAATGAGGCGGCCGCATTATTCGCGGCGCGCTGTCCGTTGGCCAGCTCCAACGGGGTCAGTTTCGGCTGGGTAAGAACCGGGCTGCTGGTTGATAATTCCGTACTGATCAAGCGAATGTCCTTCAGCAAGTGTACGGCTCTGGTCTGGGCTTGAATCAGTATCGACCAATCCTTGCTGGCAATGTCATTGCTTTTGTCTACGCTTTTATCGGCCACCGTGTTGTTCAGTGTACCGTCGAAATTAGCCAAAAGAAAACGAACCCATGGCGGGTTTGGAGCGTATTTGATTGGTTCAGATGAGTCAGGTGGTTTGGGTGATTTAATCTGGGCTGATGGGGTGTGTACAAATTTAATGCACGGAACGATAAAAACAATTTGAATTGGTGTAACCAGTCCGGTTGTGGTCACCGGGGCATTTATCCGACGGCGCGTCGGTGCTAAGATTAAGCAAAACAAGTATGGCTAAACGCGATTATTATGAAGTTTTGGGCATTAAGAAGACTGCCGCAGCGGAGGAGATTCGCCGGGCACATCGAAAGCTGGTGCGCAAATATCATCCCGATGTGAATAAAAATGACAAAATCGCCGAGGAGAAGTTCAAGGAGGTGCAGGAGGCGTACGATGTGCTGTCGGACAAGGAAAAACGGGCGCAATACGACCAGTTTGGCTTTGCCGGGCCGGGGGCTGGAGGATTCGGTGGTGGGCAGGGTGGAGCAGACCCGTTTGAGGCGTTCCGTCAAGCGCAGGGGCGAAGTGGGCGCGGGGGTGGCACGCGGGTGCGCGTAGAAGATTTTGGTGGCGCCGGCGAAGGATTTGGCGGCATTTTCGAGCAGCTATTCGGCGGGGCGCGGGCGGCCAGAGGTGGCGGTTCATCTCGTTATGGCAAAGCCGGCCCGTTTGATGGATTTCAAGAACCGGTGGCGGATGAGGCTCCGGCTGATGTGGAATACCCCGCCAGCATCAGCTTCTATCAGGCCGCCAGGGGAACGACACTATCGCTGCAAATTAATCGAATGGGTAAGCCAGAAACCATCGAGGTGAAAATACCGGCTGGCGTGAAAGATGGGTCGCGGGTACGCATTCGCGGGCGTGGGCAGACAACCAACGGGCGCACGGGTGATTTGTACATCATCACCAAGGTTCAGCCGCACGAGTATTTTCGCCGTGAGGGGATGGATATTTACCTGGACGTGCCGATCAGCATGTTTGAGGCGCTTAACGGTACGCGCGTGGAAGTTCCCACACTTGACGGCACGATTACGCTGACGATTCCGCCGGGCACGAGCAGCCACGCCAAGCTGCGCATCAAGGATCGCGGGATTCACCGCGGCAGCCAGAAGGGCGATCAATATTGCGTGGTCAAGGTCGTTGTTCCCCGTGAATTGAATGAAAATGACCGTAAAACGCTCGAGGAGATGCAGACGCATTATTCGCTTAATCCGCGCAGCGACTTAAAATGGTGAACAGGTTGAACCATGGATCAGGAGCGCCCCGATCAACGTCGATTCCCTGGCATGTACTGGGCCGTGCTGGTTTTTCTGGCGGGGTTTGCCGGGTTGTTGCTGCTGGCGGGATATTTTTATCTGCTCCCGGCGTATGCGGCTTTGAATAATGGGGAAATTGACCAGGCCAGGCAGAAGCAGATTGTCGCGTTTTCCAGCCTTCTGCTGGCGGTGCTGGTGGTGCTTTTGTTGTTGCTGATGCTGATTGTTTTCCGGGTGAGGCGCTTTTTTGTGAATCGGGCCGGAGTATCGCCCACACGCTATAGTGATGCGTGGGCGGAATCAGCCCGCCGATTAAAAATTAAGGAACGGGACGACGATACTTCATCGTGAAATAAACCATGAACCAGAAAATCGACATCACGCCTCTGCCGTCTGATCCGCACGAATTTTATCGGATGAGCGCACAGGTCGATCTACCGCCGACGGATGCCCAGGCCACACCGACGCTGGAAAAACTGGGCCAGCCGGCATTCCCGCGCGGGCGGTTTCCGTTTTTGGGATTTCTGGCCAGCGTTTACGATCATGTGGTCAGCCACGCGCGCAAGCGCACCGCCAGCGAGCAGGCATCGCCAACAGATCAATAATCGTGTTTGCCGGTTTGTCCATCACCGGCTGGTAGCATGTTCGCATGTCCAAATAAAGGCGGAAAATTGTGTCTGCCGGCCGCGATGATATAAATCCAGGTGGGAAAATTGTGGAAAGATTGATTCATGGCACTGACAACATCGAATAATACAACTGCTTTGAAAGGCATTTTTACGCCGAACATGGTTCCGCTGGATGCGCGCGGACAGATCAATGAAGCGGAGTTTCGGCGATACATTGACTGGTTGATTGAGAAGGGGGTGCATGGGCTGTACCCCAATGGTTCGACGGGTGAATTCACACGGTTCACGGTTGAGGAACGTCGTCGAATTATCAAGATTGTCTGCGAACAAACAGCCGGTCGGGTACCGGTCCTGGCCGGAGCCGCCGAGGCCAACACCGCTGAGACGATCAAGGCGTGCGAACTATATTACGAGTATGGCGCAACCGCGGTCGCAATTGTCAGTCCGTTTTACTACAAGCTTTCGCCCGATGCAGTGTACGCCTATTTCGCGGAGATTGCGCGGAACAGTCCGATCGGGGTGACACTGTACAACATTCCGATGTTCGCCAGCCCGATCGATATCACAACGCTGCGGCGTCTGGCTGAGGAGTTCGAGCGGGTCATCGGGATCAAAGACAGCTCCGGCGATGTGGCGCAGATGGGGCGGATGGTCAACGCCGTGCGACCGGTGCGGCCGGATTTCGTATTCCTTACGGGGTGGGACGTGGTCCTGGTGCCGATGATGTTGATGGGGGCTGATGGGGGAACCAACGCCACCAGCGGAGTGGTCCCCGAGCTGATGCGGCGGTTGTACGAGCTGGCGTCAGCCGGACGTTGGGATGAGGCGATCCCGCTGCAACTGCGGATGATCGAACTGTTCGATGCGATGCTCGGCCCGGATTTTCCTGATGGATTTCGCGCTGCAGTCGGATTGCGCGGTTTTGAGTTTGGCAAGGGGCGCCAGCCGATGAGCGACCGACAGGAAGTGAACATCAGCCAGCTCTCCTCTTTGCTCCGGTGCATGATGAGCGACTTTGGCGTGGTTGATGCTCCGGCGCAGGGGTGTGCGCTGCGGCCGCTGAGTGGGGCTGCGCTTTATCCGCAGGCGCAGTTGGCACAGGATATCAATCGCGGAGGCTGCTGCGGTGCTGGGGATGATCTGGATCGGACAGCGCGGGAAGTAACCGAGGCGGTTCTGGCCAAGTTGCGGCAACGCGGTATCTAAGTCCGGCGATAATTGTGTGCGAGTTATATCGGCCTGACACTATCACAATGAGTATTCCTGGTAATCAATACGGCAGTGACGGAGCACTGGGGTTGCTGGAGATCAAGAGCTTCAGCGCCGCTCTGGTTGCGCTGGATGCTGCCCAGAAGGCGGGCAGCGTCGGTTTGATCCAGGCGGAATTGAACGATCTATGTGGTGTGGTGTTGAAACTGGAGGGATCGGTCGCGGACGTTCGGGCAGCGGTCGATGCGGGGCAGGCCGTTGCGCAGGGGATGCAGGTTGAGTGTCTGGGGCATGTGATTGCCGCCCCCACACCCCTGGCGCGGACGAGTGTCATCGCGTCACGCGAGTATAATGCACTGATCGAGCAGGACGTGGTTTATTTTTCGCGGCTTGGCGCCGCCGGACAAAAGGAGCAGTTTGTGTCGGAACAGTCGCAACTAGCCATCGGGATGATTGAAACGCAGGGTTTTACTGCGGTGATCGAGGCGATCGATACGGCGGTCAAAGCTGCTGCGGTGGAAGTGATCGGGAAGGAAAAACTCGGAGGCGGTTATATCGCGATTCTGATCCGGGGGGATGTGGCAGCGGTGCAGGCAGCCGTGGACGCGGGGCGCAAAAAGGTGGAAGGGCTGGGCAAGCTGATCGCGGCGCATGTTATCGCCCGCCCCAGCCCGGCGATTGTAAGTCTGCTGCCCAAGGCGCAGGTGTGATGACATGCTGGCGTGCTGGCGCATTGGGCGGGGTATCACGGAGGATCAGATGCTGTTTATCTCGACAGCCTGCGCCATTGCCAAATTGGTCGATCGATAAATTGATGAATCGTGAAATTGTCTGATTGATACGATGGGAATTATGAGTAAACCTCAAAATGGCGGATCGATCGATTATAAGCCGAAACGAAGCATTGCGTAATTGATTCGCCCGCGTACAATTTCATTTCTTCATCGACAATGTGCATGATTCCAGTGGATAATTTGGAGCGGTAACGCATGTTCAATTTTCTACCGAAGGACACGGTTTTTTTCGATTTATTTGAGGGGCTGGCTAATCACGTGGTGTCAGTCTGCACGCACTTGCGAAAGGCAGCACACGATTATCCCGATGTGGGCAACGCGGTGGTTCGCATTCGTGAAGAAGAAAAACATGCCGATGACCTGGCCCATCGGACGCTGGAACGATTGGATCGCACGTTCATCACTCCGTTTGACCGTGAAGACATTCATACGCTGGTGGGGGAGCTGGATGATATCGTCGATATTGTTGACGCCCTGGCCAAACGGTTCAAACTTTATCATATCGACAAGATCGAGAACGAGTTTTGCAAACAGGCCGACGTTCTGCTGCGGGCAGCCATCGCGCTGCGTGAGGCGGTCTGCCGCCTGCGAAAAAGTCGCAAGTTGACGGATCTCAGCGATAAACTCATCGAAGTTCATCACATGGAAAATGAAGGGGATGACAACAACAATACCGCAGTTTCCCGCCTCTTTGATGGTTCGCATGAACCGCTTTATGTGATGAAATGGAAAGAGCTGTACGACCTGATCGAAAATGCGATCGACGGTTGCGAAGATGCGTGCAATACGTTGGAGCGGATCGTTCTTAAAAACGGCTAAAACACGGGATGGGAAAAATGTCAGCCAGCGTCTGATCTGATTGATCCCAGCACTCAATAACATGCTAATCCTCGTTCTTGTCATCATCGCGATTGCCCTGGTTTTTGATTTTTTCAACGGCTTCAACGATGCAGCCAACTCCATTGCCACCGTTGTCACCACCCGCGTGCTGACACCGGGGCAGGCGGTACTGTGGGCGGCATTCTGGAATTTTGCAGCCGCCTTCATGTTTGGTACGGCGGTGGCCAATACGATCAGCACCGAACTGGTCAATCTCAGCGCGCTGGGATCAGCGCACGAGCAGTTGTATGTCGTGCTGTGCGGTTTGATCGGGGCAACGGTGTGGACGGCGGTGACCAGTTTCATGGGGTTGCCGATCAGCGTTTCGCATGCCTTGATCAGCGGTTACGCCGGGGCGGCTTTGGCCCGGGCGGGAGTTGCCGGTTTGACCCTTCCGGGTAAATGGCCGGAGATTATCGCGTTTTTGTTTCTTTCCCCCCTGATTGGCATGGTCATTGGTGGCGGATTGATGATTGCGACGGCATGGATTTTCCGGCGCAGCACACCCAACCGGATGGAATCAACCTTTCGTCATATGCAGTTGTTTTCCGCTGCCGCCTTCAGCATATCGCATGGTGTCAATGATGCGCAAAAGACCATGGGCATTATTACGGCAGCACTGGTGGCTGCGGGTTGGGGGCAGATAGCCGAAGCCGGATGGACACCGCCCTGGTTTACCTGGCTGGGGATGCACCATGGGGTGGCGTGGTGGATCATTATTCTGTGTCACGCCGTGATCGCACTGGGTACGGTCATGGGCGGATGGAAAGTGGTGCGCATGATGGGATCGAAAATCACCCGCCTGCAACCCGTGGGGGGATTTTGTGCTGAAACCGCCGGTGCCGCCACGGTGATCGGCGCCAGTCTCGCGGGTATTCCTGTCTCCACAACCCATGTCATTACCGGTTCGATTTTAGGCGTCGGCGCGACACGCGGGCTGCGTTCGGTGAACTGGGCCAGCGGTAAGAAGATCGTTCTGGCTTGGATATTTACCCTGCCCTGCACCGCGTTTATCAGTGCGATCATCTACGTGGCGGTACATGGGGTGATTGATGTGATCCATCCAATCATGGATTAAAAGCGGCAGATTCAACGGCCTGCTTGTTTTGTTCATTTCTTCAGTGATGCGTTTTGTTTTTGCTGCACATGGAACTGTGGCGTGTGAGGTGCTATCATTACTCTGGCATTTTGAGTAGTCAAACTGCCGATTTTCGGCCATGATTTTATCGCACCTGTTATTTTCATCACTTGGACAGATCACAACGGATTTGCTTTTGCGCGTTTTATTTCTGGATGATTACAACACCCGGGTGGTCGTGCTTGGGGTGATGGTGCTTGGTTTAGCCGGTGGTGTGGTGGGTGGATACATGCTGCTGCGCAAGCACGCGCTGTTAGGCGACGCCCTATCGCACTCGACGCTGCCGGGAATAGCCGCTGCATTCATGGTGATGGCGTCGTTTGGAGGCAGCGGAAAATCACTGCCGGGGCTGCTGCTGGGGGCGACGATCACCGGGTCGGCTGGCGTAGGGTGCGTGATGTTGATCCGCCGCTACACGCGATTGAAGGAAGATGCGGCGTTGGGGATTGTGCTGAGCGTTTTCTTCGGCTTTGGTATTGTTTTGATGGGGTTTGTCCAGCGCATGAAGGCGGGTAGTGCAGCCGGGATTGAAACGTTTATCTACGGCAAAACAGCCGCCATGCTGGCCAGCGATGCCCAGTTGATTGCGCTGGTTGCGCTGATCTGTGTTGGGTTGTGCGCCTTGCTGTACAAGGAGCTGAAAATTTTGAGTTTTGATCCGGCGTACACCGCGACACAGGGATGGCCGGTGTTGCTGCTGGATGGTTTGATGATGGCAATGGTGATCGGCGTGACCGTGGTTGGTCTGCAGGCAGTGGGGCTGATCTTGGTGATTGCGATGTTGATCATACCCGCAGCTTCAGCCCGGTTTTGGACTCATCGCCTGGGGCGGATGTTGGTTCTGTCAGCCGTGATCGGCGCGTTGAGTGGATGGATGGGCGCGTCCATCAGCGCCTTGTTGCCGCGAATGCCAGCCGGGGCAATTATCGTCATGGTGGCGGCTGGCGCGTTTGTGATCAGCTTGTTCTTCGGCCAGCAGCGCGGTGTTGTGGCACGGTGGGTGCGCTATGTCCAACTGCAACGGCAGGTGGGATTGCAAAATCTGCTGCGCACCTGTTTTGAATTGGTGGAGACCCGGCAACTGCAGCACGATGAAGACGGGCATCCGCGCATTCCCTTTAATATGTTGCTTGAAGCCAAATCGTGGTCCCCTCGCTATTTGCGGCGATTGTTGAAACGGGCTGACCACGATGAACTGCTCAATACCCTCCCCCAGGCGGTGATTGAACTGACCGACACCGGCATGGTCGAAGCGCGCCGGCAGGCGCGGGAGCATCGGTTGTGGGAGCTGTACCTGATTACGCATGCCGATATTGCCGCCAGCCATGTCGATCGTGGTGCAGACATGATCGAACATGTGCTGGGCACGGAGATGGTGCTGCAACTGGAAAAATTGCTTGAACAGCAGAGTCATCCCGTTGTTCCCGCGACTCCGCACCGGATTTAATGACGGTTCGCGTGTCCGGCGGGGTGATAATGACAGCCATGCAACCGATGGCGAAAGTGAATATTTATGCTCTGGACTTCCTTTGATACCTGGATCGTTGTGCTGGGTGCGCTGTCGGCCATGGCGTGCGCACTGCTCGGTAATTTTCTGGTGCTGCGGCGCATGAGCATGATGGGTGATGCGATTTCGCACGCGGTGTTGCCCGGTCTGGCGGTTGCATTTCTGGTCACGGACAGCCGGGCGTCGCTGCCGATGTTCGTCGGCGCGGTAATTGTCGGAATCATTACGGCGCTGCTGGTGCAGTTTCTCAGTCGCTTTGGCAAAGTGGATGAGGGGGCGTCGATGGGAGTGGTTTTCACGACACTCTTTGCCCTGGGGTTGATCCTGATTCGCCGGGCGGCCGATCAGGTTGACCTGGATGTCAACTGTGTGCTGTATGGCGATTTGAATTACGCCGCCGCTGCCATGGTGCGCATCGGGCCGTTTCGCGTGCCCGAAGCCGCAGTGATTCTGGGGATTGTTTTGACGATCAATCTGCTGTTCGTGGTGCTGTTTTTCAAGGAACTGCGCATCAGCTCATTTGATCCCGAGCTGGCCACGACGCAGGGATTCAATGCCGGCGCACTGCACTATGTGCTGATGACGCTGGTGGCGGTGACGGCGGTCGCTTCGTTCGACGTGATCGGTAATATCCTGGTGGTGGCGATGATGGTGGCGCCGGCGGCAGCAGCACACCTGCTGACTGACCGGCTGGGGAGCATGGTCGTTGTCAGTCTGATCATTGCTGCCATCAGTGCAGCCATCGGGCATGTGGGGGCGACCATTGTTCCTCAATATCTGGGGTTCAGCGGAACCAGCAGCGCCGGGGCAATGGCCGCAGCGACCGGCCTGATTTTCATCGCGGCCGTTCTGTTTGGCCCGCGGCGGGGTGTGACCAGCCGGATGTGGCACCGCCTGCAACTGTCGCTGCGTATTGCGCAGGAAGATTTGCTCAGCGGGCTTTATCGCCAGGAGGAACGTGGTGTTGCCAAAGTGCCCGCCAGTGGCGCACCAAGTCTGACGCAGTGGCTGGTGCGACGCCGGTTGCTGCAGCAGGAGGCGATTGAAAGGGTTGACGGACATTTTGCCCTGACGCCGCGCGGGCGCAAAGTGGCCAGTCGGTTGCTTCGGTCGCACCGACTTTGGGAAACCTATCTGGTGGATCAAGCTGCTTTGCGCGCCGATCAGACGCACAAGACCGCCGAACAACTTGAACACCTCACCGACGCCGCCTTGCAGCAGCGGCT
This sequence comes from Phycisphaerales bacterium, assembly GCA_020847375.1. GTDB lineage: Bacteria > Planctomycetota > Phycisphaerae > Tepidisphaerales > Tepidisphaeraceae > JADLCB01. Next base: position 35,369 of record JADLCB010000019.1, read on the forward strand.
GGCCCTGGATATTGCAACACCGACCCATGATCCGCAGGGCAAGATGATTCCGCCGGAATGACCCCAGGTTTTTCCTGCCGCGCCGGATTTGATTTTTCAGCCAACCGTTCAGCGTGACCAATTGCGCCCGTTCGTTTATCTTCTGGCCCTGCATGGACAACCAACCGCAACAATCGCAGGAATTTGTCGCCCGACCGCGCAATGACTGGGCGTATATCACGCCAATGGGCCTGTTTTTGCTCCTGACCTGGGCCGGTGGAAACTGGCCTGACCAATTCCCGTTGACCTACCTGTTGCGCGTGATCGTCACCATTGCGGCACTGGGATATTTCTGGAAGCGTTATACGAAAATCCGCTGGAATTACTGGTGGCTGGGCGTCGTGGTCGGTGTGCTGGGTATTGTGCAATGGGTGCCGATGCAACTGGGGTTGCAATCAATTACCGCCGGCACATTCTGGGAGCGGTTTTTTGCAGCCGATCAGGAGGCGTTTAATCCGCGCACTTACTTTTCGTCGTCTGGGGTGATGTGGTCGTTCATTGCGGTACGAATGATCGGTGCCGCCCTGGTCGTGCCCGTCATGGAGGAATTGTTCTGGCGCGACTTCGTTTGGCGCACGATTCAGTCCCCCAATGATTTCCTCCTGGCCAAGGTCGGCGAACCAAGCTGGCAGGCGATACTGGGCGTCAGTCTGGTGTTTGCGACCGTGCACGGCAACTGGTGGCTGACCAGCATCGTCTGGGGATTGATGATTGCGCTGTTGCTGGTCTACACCCGCAGCCTGGGCGCGTGCATCATCGCTCATGGGGTGACGAATCTGCTGCTGGGCGCCTATGTGCTGTATCGCGGTTTCCTGACCGATCAGCCGCAATGGTGGTTCTGGTAACGATCAAAATCATTGGCGGTACGCGCAGTATCGTTGAACGCAGCAACCAGCGTTACCAGTCCAGCGTTCCCAGCCAGGCCGCCGTCAGTTCATCCAGCGAAATATCCTGCACGGTGTTGCCGTTATGGGTAATAGTCAAACTCTTTTGGCCTGTTGTTGTTCCAGCCAGCTCAATTGTTGCCACATCAGCCAGCCGAGCGGACAGATCTTCCGGCTTGACTCGATCTGCCAGCTCCACCACATAGCTTCCGCGCGGTTGATCGAAACGCATGCTTGAAGCCGCAACGCTCAGTCCGCGCCCCGAGGCAATCGCCATTTCCGCCAGCGCCGTGGCAATTCCGCCATCGCTGACATCGTGACACGCCGTCAACAGACGATCACGAATAATTGCGGCCATCTGACGATGCACCCGGGCCAGCGTGGCAGGGCGGGTATCTTTGGGTTGAATCACCAGCACCCGGGTCGATTGGCCTTTGAAGTCCATCGTCAGGCAGTTGCGGACATCATCAATAATGCCAATGACGCTGATCAGCAGCGTATTGGGGATGCGAATCACCTGCTGCGTTTCCTGATTGGTGAACTGATTGTGCAGCGAATCTTTCCCACTGACAAACGGCACACCATAAGCCAGTGCTCCATCACGGCAGGCCTCACAGGCGCGCACCAGTGTGCCCATCGTTCGTTCATCATCCACACTGGGCCAGCAGAAATTATCCAGCATGGCCATGCGATCGGGGTCGCCACCGACACAGACGGCGTTGCGAATGGCTTCGTCAATGCTGGCCAGTGCCATTTCATACGGATCGGTGATGTACGGTGCCATTCCGCAGGACAGAACCACGCCCTTGGGGCTGCTGAGTTTGGGCCGAACCACGGATGCGTCGCTTGGCCCTTTTTGCAGTGGCCCGATCAACGGTTTAATTGCTGATCCACCTTGTACTTCATGATCGTATTGACGAATGATCCAGTGTTTACTGGCCACATTGGGATGCGCCAGCGTGGCCAGCAACTGCTTTTTGATCGCCCCGGTTTTATGGGAGGATTCAGCAGGACTAAAAGGCACTGACAATTCAGCAGCAGTTATCGAAGCCTGGACAGGGGCTGTCGGCACAACCGCTTTGCGCGTGGGCATGGGAATGCCTTTATGGATGAAGTGCATGCTCATCCGCCCGACTTCAGTCCCGCTGTAGTTCAACACCAGCTCAGCCGATGGCGTACCAAACGTGCCGATCACCGTTGCTTCGACATCTTCGCTGCGGCTGAGTTCCAGCAGTTCAGTGACTTTGTCCGGCGGAACGGATAGAACCATGCGTTCCTGGGCTTCGCTGATCCAGATTTCGTCATAGCGCAGCCCCTGGTATTTCAGTGGTACCTGTTCCAGGTTGACATGAGCGCCGATTTTTTCACCCATCTCGCCGACCGCGCTGGATAATCCGCCGGCACCGCAATCGGTGACGGCGCTGAACAATTCGCGATCGCGCGCCTGCAGGATGACATCGCCCACTTTTTTCTCGGTAATGGCGTTGCCGATCTGCACGGCGTGGCTGAATTCGTCCGCGTGCGTGTCGGTCAGTTCCGCCGAGCTGAATGTTGCGCCGTGAATCCCGTCGCGACCGGTGCGCCCGCCCATGACGACAATGGCATCGCCCGCTTGCGCATCCTTGTTGATCTTGTTGCGCGGAATCAGCCCGACACAGCCGCAGAAAACCAGCGGATTACCCAGATAATTGTCATCAAAATAGACCGCGCCGTTGATGGTGGGAATGCCCATGCGATTTCCGTAATCACGCACGCCAGCAACGATCTGCTGCAAAATGCGCTTGGGATGAATCACACCGCGGGGAAGATTGCGCACCGTGGAATGTGGATTAACAATGCCGGGATTGGCAGCGTCGGGGTACGCCACGCAGAAAACATCGGTATTGGCGATGGGTTTGGCGGCCAGCCCTGTACCGAGAATATCGCGGATCACACCGCCGATACCCGTGGCACTGCCGCCATAAGGTTCGATCGCGCTGGGGTGATTGTGCGTTTCCACCTTGAAGCAAACCGCATCCGTTTCATCCAGGGTTATGACGCCGGCGTTGTCCTTGAAAACTGACAGGCAGAAAGGATTGGCGGGGTCCTCCCTGTTCATGAGCTGCATGGTCGAATCAAAAATGGTCTGTTTGATCAGATTGTCATATTGCCCCAATCGCTGGCCGGTCTCATCGAACACCTCAACAGCACTTTTGAGGGTTTTATGGACGCAGTGCTCGCTCCACGTCTGCGCCAGCGTCTCCAGCTCGATATCCGTCGGTTCACGATCCAGATCACAGAAATACATCTGGATTGCCTTCATCTCCGCCAGACTTAAAAACAGGTGGCCTTCACGCGAAAGTTTCAGCAGTTGCTCATCGGAAAGATCGCGCAACGGGATGCGTTTGAGCTTGAACGAATACGTTCGTCCAGCTTCAAACTGCTGGGGGATATAGGCGTTGAAATGCACCGATTCAATAACACCGTTAGCCAGTACGCGCGAAGCGATCTGCCTTAGTTGGTCTTGGGGAACAATACCGTCAATCAGATAAACCCGGCCGGTGCGCACCTGGCGTACGGCGATACCCATGTCATTGATTGCCATTTCGGTTGATGCGGCAACCGGATCCATGACGCCGGGCTTGAGATGGATCTCGATACGCGAGCGGCCGGTGTCGTCGGGGAGATTGGCCGGATCGATGAACTGCGCGGTCTCGACAATCGGATCAGCCAGTAATTGGCTGGCGACCTGCTGCATGGCCTGCCGGTCAGCATCACTATCAATGAGAAAAATGCGGCCGGTTGTGACCGAACCAACCACCTGACCCAGTTCCAGAATCTGATTGCGGATGGAATTACCCAGCGGATCATACCCGGCATCGCGCCCCTGCGCCATCTGGCTGACTTGTACATCAATGCGGTGAATCATAAGACCAGCCATTGTAGCCGATCAGCGGTTGAAGTTCCTAATGCCACAAGTTGGGACACAAATGGGGTCTGGACAGCGCAGGATATTAGGTGGAGATCAGGAGTAATTTTTCCTTCCAGCGCCTAAAATCAGCGCATGGCTAAGACCCGGACACAATTCCTCTGCAACTCCTGCGGTTCGGTTCATCCGAAATGGATGGGTAAATGCCCCGATTGTGGAACGTGGGATTCATTGCAGGAATATAAAGCGCCCACGCCTGATGCCCGCCAGGCAGCGGTGCGGCCGCTGGGACATACGGGTGATCTGACGAGCGGGGCAGAACCAGTCGCCATGAACGACATCGAACAGGTTCGTATTCTGCGCAGGGAAAGTGGTATCGGGGAGTTTGATCGGGTGCTGGGTGGGGGCATTGTTCCAGGCAGCGCCATTTTGGTTGGCGGCGAACCGGGGATTGGTAAAAGTACGCTCCTTTTACAGGTGGCAGGCAGTATTGCGGCGGTGCAGTCGCCGGTTGGCGCGCAGGGTCACAGCAACACCAGGCAATCATCGGCGGCTGCAGATCGGCATTCTTCGACGACCAGTGCAACAGGGCCGATTCTATATGTGACCAGCGAAGAATCCGCCCAGCAGACCGCTTTGCGCGCCAGGCGGTTGGGCGTCACATCGTCCAATCTTCTGGTGCTGGCCGAAACCAATCTTGAACGCATTATCAATCGTATCAACCAGCTCCAACCGGCCGTTGTTATCGTTGATTCGATCCAGATGATCTATAAACCGGAAATTCCAGCAGCGCCCGGATCGGTTACTCAATTGCGCGATTGCTGCATGGATCTGGTTTATCTGGCTAAAGCCAGCGGCATTGCAGTTTTGTTTGTCGGACACGTGACCAAATCCGGTACGCTGGCGGGGCCAAAAATTATCGAACATATTGTCGATACGGTGGTCTATTTCGAGGGGGATCGGTTTCATTCGCACCGAATTGTTCGCTGTGTGAAAAACCGTTTTGGCAGCACGCATGAGATCGGTCTTTTTGAAATGACGGGTCAGGGATTGAAGGAAGTGACCGATCCAGCCAATCTTTTTGTCGAGCAGTATGGCCCGGGGCCTGATGGTAAACCATATCAACCCAGCGGCAGCGTGATTACCGCAGCCATGCAGGGTTCGCGGGTGATCCTGGTTGAAGTGCAGGCATTGACCGCCTCCAGTGTGATCGGGGCGGCGCGGCGCAAAGTCAGCGGAGCCAGTTCAGATCGCGTGGCGATGATTATTGCCGTGTTGGAGAAGCGGGCGGAAATGCGTCTGGCGGCGGATGATGTTTTTGTCAATGTGGCTGGGGGAGTCAAGGTGGCGGAACCGGCGATTGATCTGGCCATCGCGCTGGCGATTGCCTCAGCCCATATGAATCGCCCGCTGCCGCCGGGGTCGTTTGCCCTGGGTGAGCTGGGTTTGGGGGGTGAGATTCGATCAGTCGCCCAATTGGAGCTGCGCCTGCGCGAGGCTGGTCGTCTTGGTGTTGCCCATGCGGTTGTTCCGCGCACCAGCTCGGGCATCCCGCCGCTGAAGGGGATGGCCATTCACGAAGTGCGCCGATTGAGTCAGGCCATGGCGCAGCTGTGAGCATGATTCGGGTGAAGAGGCGAATCAGAAATCAGGCTGTAAATCGCTTGATCACCAGCGTGTCATTCTGGCCACCAAAACCAAAACTGTTGGATAGCGCCACATCAATACGGGCTGACCGGGCCTTGTTGGGCACATAATCCAGATCGCACTCAGGGTCGGACGTGTGCAGGTTCATCGTGGGGGGAAGCATCTGATCACGAATTGCCAGGACGCAGGTGATCAGCTCGACTGCCCCGGCTGCAGCGATCAGGTGGCCCATCATGCTCTTGATCGAGCTGATCGGCACTTTATGAGCCTTGTCGCCGAAGACCTTTTTGATGGCCAGTGTCTCGTTGCCATCATTTTCCTTCGTGCCCGTGCCGTGAGCGTTGATGTAATTCACATCATCCGGGGTCAGACCCGCGTCGCGCAGCGCTTCGGTCATCGCGACGATAGCGCCTTCGCCCTCGGGATGCTGGTCGGTGATGCGGAACGCATCCGCCGTCGAACCATAACCGACAACTTCCGCCAGAATTTTGGCACCGCGCTTTTGGGCGTGATCCAGCGTTTCCAGGATCACGACGCCAGCCCCTTCGCCCAGCACAAAACCATCGCGATTGGCATCGAACGGACGGCTGGCTTCGGGGGGATTTTCATTGTGGGTGGAAAGGGCGGTCAGACGGTTGAAACCCGTGACGCCGAACGGATGAATCATCGAATGAGCACCGCCGCCGATCATGACATCGGCATCACCACGGCGCAGAATCTCTGTAGCTTCGCCAATTGCCTGGGTTGACGCGGCGCAGGCGGTCAGGCAATTCAGGGCCGGCCCTTGGGCGCCGGTCAAAAGTGCCAGATGCGACAGGGGCATGTTGATTTCCTGTTCGATCTCACGCCGCATGGACATGCGTTCAAAAGCAGTTTTAGCCCATTGCACCGCGTCGATACTGGTTGAACCCGGTGCCCAGGCGGTCAGGGCGGCATGGGTGAAAGCGCCGAAATCCAGCGAACCTTCGCCGCTTCCCAGATAAATCCCGACCCGATCCAAGTCCAGCGAATTGTCGGATGATGTTTGCGCATCAGGGTTGCCCGACAGTGCCGGCAGACCAGCCATTTTCCACGCCTGGGCACAGGCACCCAGTGCAAAGGTTGTGTTGCGACCGATGCCCGGATGTCTGGACAGATCCGCAATGTGCTGAGACAGATCGTAATCCTTCACTTGGGCGCTAAACCTGGTTGGGAACGTGCTGGCGTCAAAAAGCGTGGTATTGGCAATGCCTGATTCGCCAGCCAGCAGGCGTTTCCAGACCTGCTCCAGCGAATGTCCCATGGGTGTGACCCAACCCAGACCGGTAATGACAACTCGATTGTTCATGATTTATTCTTCAGGCCAGAACCGCACGATTCCCAATTATTTCAGCAATACCAACAGGACGCCACCTCCTGTTGACGCGGATTAAACTCGTTTGAAGACCAGCGCGGCATTTTGACCACCCAGACTGTACACCGAGCTGATCGCCACAGGTACATCCAGCGCACGACTCTGGCTGGCGACATTCAAGCGCTGTCCGTCGATCACCTGCTGGGTGTTCACCGCCGGTGGTACCTTTCCGGTGGAAACGGTCAGTGCTGCCGCAGCCGCATCAGCACCACTGCCGGCGATGAGATTGCCTGTCTGGGCCTTGATCGGCGCAAAGGGAACCTTTTCCAGGTGATTACCCAGCGCCAGCCGCAGGCCGTTCAATTCAGCTTGATCGAACTCAGGAACACCCAATCCGTGCGGCACGATACATCCAATGTCAGCAGCTGACAGCTTCGCGTCAGACAGTGCCTTTTGAATTGCTCGCGCATAGTTTTTTCCGCTGGGATCAGGTTCGGTGACGCTGTAGGCGTCTTGCGTGGCAGCAAAGCCGATCAGTTCAGCATGAATCGGTGCCTTGCGCGCCATGGCGTGTTCATATTCCTCCAGAATGAACAGCCCGCCGCCTTCACCGATTGCCCCGCCACTGGCGTCGGCATCGAATGGTCGCAGCGCCTGAGCGGGTGTTTCATTATGGGTTGTGGTAAGGCGCTTGAGCAGGTGATAACGCATCAATCCCATCGGGTTCAGCCGTGATTCAGCGCCGCCGCAGATGGCCAGATCGGCATCGCCGCGCTGGATGGTGCGGAATGCTTCGCCAATGGCCAGATGGCTGGACGCATCCGAGCAGGTGATGGTGTTGCTCGGCCCTTTAAGCTGGTGAATGATCGTCACATGGCAGGCGAGCATGTTGGGCAGATATTTCAATAACCACAGGGGGGTAAGCTGGCCCATGCCATCGGTGCCCCATTTTTTCAGGTCCAGCTCATCGCCATTGCGCGCAACGGCGAGAGTTGCGGTCAGTTCATTCAATTCAGCACTGATCAAGCCCGCCCCGATATTGCACCCAAAGCGCTTGCCGTCAAAAGCAGGTGTCTGGCTGTACGCATTGGACTGCAGATTCGCATTCTTAAATGCGTCGTCGGCAGCGATGACCGCCAGCTCAATATCGCGCGCCATTCGATTGGTCGCCTTGCGATAACTTTTGGGTACGTGCTCATTGATCTTGTACGCGGGAACCTGCCCGCCGATCTGACACGAAAAACCGCTGGGATCAAAAAGATCAATCCGTTGCAGCGCCACCTGGCCAGCCAGCAGATTATTCCAGAACGCTGCGGTGCCGATTCCCAGCGGAGAAACTACGCCAATTCCAGTGATAACAACTCGTCGCATGAAGGAGATGAAGGTATAGGGAATTATCGAAAAACGCAAAATACAAAAGAGGCCCTGGTTTTCAGCTCTTAAGCGGATTGATGACCATTCCGGTAGCCAGTTTGGGATAAAAGTAGGTGGATTTTTGCGGCATAACCTCACCATGCCGCCCCAGTTCTTCCAGAGCGGACAGTGGTGTGGGCTGAAGTAGCAGCGCAATCTGATAGTGCTGGCCATCGGTCAGGCTGACGACATTGTGTGCATCAGCCGTGTAGGCCTTGGCCAGCTCCTGACCACCGGCAAAATGAGGTTGCAGGACTTCATCGAGCAGATAACGCTGCAGAATAGCCACATCCAATTGCCGCCACGCCTGCGAGCGATCAGGTTCGTACGATTGCAGAAGATCGGGGTTTTTGAGCGTCAGGGTATGGAACTGGCCGCTGCGTCCGTCATAAAGTCCGAACGTATGCTGCGGAGAATGCGCGACTTTTCCAGCCAGATCGTTGCTTTTGTTGCTGCCCAGCGGAATTTCCTTTACATCAAAATGGGGTGAGACGATTCGGCGGAATTCATCAAAATCAAATGCTGACAGACCGCCGAGAATACGATGGGTCGCCTGGATGATCAAACCCGGATCCTGCATCGAAACCAATACGAACATGCAGAAATTAGCCGGATGATTCGGTGGCAGGTTTCCGCCGCAGAGCTGTTGTTGTTCGAGTTGATATTGCAGGGCGGTGGTGTAGCGGTGGTGGCCATCAGCGATATAGATTTTTTTACCCTTGAACAGATCGACGATCTGATTTTCGATTTCGGTGTCGCTGGTCGACCACAGATCATTGCGCACCTGATCCAACTCACCACTGAACTGCGGCCGACTGGCATTTTTGAACAGCAGCGTGGTGACATCATTCTGCGGATCAGAAAACAGACCAAAAACCGGCGAGAGCTGGGCACCGGTCTTACGCATCAGTTGCAGGCGATCCTCGATGGGGCCTTTGTAGGTGCGCTCGTGCGGGATGATATCCTGCCCAAAGGGTGTCAGTCTGACGGAGGCGATAAGTCCGTGACGGTGAAAAGTCTTGCCACGATACGAATAGCTCTGAACATACGGATAAAGGCAGCGGCGATGGTCCTGGCGTAGCGTTCCCTCGGCCAGCCACTGTTGGAAAGTGGTGGCAGCCTGGTCGTAAACAATATCCGGCCCGGCGGTTTTCGGCGGCAGATGAGGCAGATCGATGGCGACGATATTTTTGTCGTGCTTTTGCAGCAGGGCGGCTTTGCCCGATTCATCCAACACGTCATACGGCGGGGCGATCAGATTGGAAAAATCTGGCGCAAAGGTCGGCGCGTAACGAATACCGAAAAAAGGGCGAATGTCAGCCACAAAGATCTCCTGTTAACTCGTACCAGCCAAGCAAGATACGGGGTTGGAGCAAAGTTGTCACGAATAACCAGCAAAGGCTGACAATCAGACTGGCCTGTCGTACAGTATGACGCTTGATTGACTTTCTGCAGGAGCATGAGATGCCATGACGTATGATGGTTTGAATATCAATGACAAAATCTGCCTGGTTACCGGTGGCACCAGTGGTATCGGTCGGGCCATTGCCCTGGGCTTTGCTCGCGCCGGTGCGAAAGTGATTGCTGGATCAACCAATCCCACCAAGGTGTCGGCCATCGCCGATGAACTGAGTCAACTGGGAACCCACCATGATGCTGTTGCGCTGAATGTTGCCGATGAGCAAAGCGTCAGTGATGCGGTGGAGCATGTTCAAAATAAATACGGACGACTGGATGTCGTGGTGAACGCGGCGGGCGTGATTCAAAAAGTGCCGTCGCTGGAGATGAAAACAGAGGATTTTGAGCGTATTGTCAAAATCAACCTGACTGGTAGTTTCATTGTCGCCCGCCAGTGCGCGCGGGTGATGAAACAACAGCAACCCGATGCCCAGGATCAGCGCGGCAACATTGTGTTCATCGCTTCGCTCAACAGTTTCATGAGCCTCAGTGAAGTGCTGGCTTATGCCGCCAGCAAAAGTGGTGTGCTGGGTCTGGTTCGTGGTCTGGCCAATGAATGGGCACAGTATGGGATTCGCGTCAACGCGATTGCCCCGGGGGTTTTCCCGACGGATTTGAATCGTCCGCTGATTGAAGGCACGCCACGCGGTCAATGGTTGCGTCAGCATACACCCATGGATCGTTTCGGACGGGCGGAAGAATTGGTTGGAGCAGCGATTTACTTGATCAGCCCCAGCGCCAGCTACACCACCGGCCAGACGATTGTTGTTGATGGGGGTTTTCTGACGCGCGGCGTATAGCATCGCAGTTGGTGTATTACGTCGGAGCTTGTCTATCGGTACAATGTCGGCGCGTTTCATGGACGAACACTTTTTCTTTGCTTAGGCGCGACATTGCTATGACCACTTCATCTGCCACGCGCGACGGGACAGGTATCATTCGCTGGGATCCGCTGCTGGAGCAATATCGTCAACCACTGCGCGACCGTTATAACTACAGTCGGACTGTCCTGCAGCGTTTTGCCTCCACCGGTGGTTTGACCGGCCAGATCAGTCAGGGGCATCACTATTTTGGATTGAATCGCGGCACGCTCTATGACAAACCGGGGGTTTGGTATCGTGAATGGGCGCCGGCAGCACTGCAGCTTCGGTTGATCGGTGATTTCAATCATTGGAATCGCTTTGGCAATCCGCTGGTGCGCGACAATTTCGGCATCTGGTCGCTGTTTCTTCCGGATGATGAGTTTGGGGAAAAACTGGTTCATGGTTCGCTGCTGAAGGTGCATGTGGTGGGTGAAGATTCGACCACGATGGACCGCATCCCGGCGTACGCGCGGCGGGTGGTGCAGGAAGCGCGGGCGGGCACACAGTTTGTTGCGCAGTACTGGCTGCCAGCCCAGCCCTATCGCTGGCGTCACGAATCTCCTGTGCCGCCGGCGGGTCAGGGGTTGCGGGTGTACGAGGCGCACGTTGGCATGGCCAGCGAGCAGGGGCGGGTTGCGACGTATAACGAATTCGCCGACAACATTCTTCCGCGGATCAAGCGCCTGGGCTACAACGCCGTCCAGCTCATGGCGATTCAGGAGCATCCTTATTATGGTTCGTTTGGCTATCATGTCAGCAACTTTTACGCTCCATCAAGCCGGTTCGGCACGCCGGAGGATCTCAAACGCCTGATCGATGCGGCGCATGGGCTGGGGTTGCTGGTGCTGCTGGATCTGGTCCATTCGCACTCGGTGCGCAATACGCATGAGGGGCTGAATCTGTTTGATGGATCAGACTATCAGTATTTTCATGCTGGTCCGCGCGGGCATCATATCGCCTGGGACTCCAAGCTGTTTGATTACAGCAAGTATGAGGTGTTGCGCTTTTTGTTGAGTAATTGCCGTTACTGGCTGGAGGAATTTCGGTTCGACGGACTTCGTTTTGATGGCGTAACGTCGATGCTTTATCTGGATCATGGCTTGGGGCGGTCCTTCACACGCTATGATGATTATTTCGGCGGCAACGTCGATCGCGATGCCCTGGCGTATCTGCAACTGGCTAATGAACTGGTTCATCAGCTCAACCCCCGAACCATTACCGTGGCTGAGGATGTCAGCGGGATGGTCGGTCTGGCCCGCCCGGTGGCTGAAGGGGGAATCGGGTTTGACTATCGCCTGGCGATGGGTGTGCCCGACTACTGGATCAAACTGCTCAAGGAGCGCAAGGATGAACAGTGGAATCTGGGTGAAATCTTTTCCACATTGCTGAATCGTCGTTATGGCGAGAAGCATATCGGTTATGCCGAGAGCCATGATCAGGCGCTGGTGGGGGATAAAACCCTGGCGTTCTGGCTGATGGACAAGGAAATGTATTGGAATATGAACAAAGTCAGCCGATCGGTGGTGATTGATCGGGGCGTGGCGTTGCACAAATTGATACGCCTGATCACCTTCAGTCTGGCTGGCGATGGTTATCTCAATTTCATGGGCAATGAGTTTGGCCACCCGGAATGGATCGATTTTCCACGCGAAGGCAATGGTTATTCATATCACTATTGCCGGCGACAGTGGAGCCTGGCGGATAATCCGTTTTTGCGCTATGAAGGCTTGCAGGCGTTCGACGTGGCGATGGAGAAACTGGATGAACAGTTTCATGTCCTGACCGATCCGCTGATTCAGCAGCTCTGGGTGCATGAGGAAAATAAGCAACTGGTTTATCGGCGTGGGCCGCTGGTATTCGCCTTTAACTTTCATCCTTCGCGCAGCTTCAGCGACTGGCGCATACCGGTTCCCGATGCGACGGATTATCGTTTGATCCTCACCAGCGATGCCGCCGAGTTCTCCGGGCCGAATCTGGTCAAGCCGGGCATGATCTTTCCCTGGCAGAACATCCCACAGGGGAAAACGGGCCAGAGTTTGCAGGTCTACGTGCCATCGCGCACCGCCATCGTCCTGGCACCGATCAAGCGCCTATAATGGCGTCGGTGTGATGGCCCGGACAGCGCGCAGGAAACGCTCGCTGACGTGTGTTGTTTGATCGCTAGGTTATCGATTTATCCTGCCGGTGGTATGCTTTTTATTGACTTGTACAACACGCCGTATCACGACGCCTGGGCGCAGCAGGAGCAGGCGGTGGAGGAGGTACGGACTGGCGGGCCGGAGCGCGTGTTTTTTGTGGAGCATCCGCCGGTGATCACTTATGGTCGGCGACCACAGGGGGCAAAAAATCTCACTGCCCGCGCGGAGGCACTGCAGAAGATCGGGGTTGGTGTCATCCATAGTGACCGCGGCGGAGATATCACGTTTCACGGCCCGGGCCAGTTGGTGATGTACCCGATTATCCGCATTGCCGACCACAAGCTCAGCGTGGGCGGGTATGTACACAAGCTGGAGGATATGGTCATTGCCGCGCTGGATCAATTTGGTGTCATCGGTGTCAAAGACCCGGCTGCGCCCGGCGTATGGGTGCGCAATGCCCAGGATCAGCTTGCCAAAATATGTGCGCTGGGCGTACGCATCCGGCGGGGGGTGAGCATGCACGGAATTGCCCTGAATGTGACAACCGATTTGGGCTATTTTGATCTGATCGTACCCTGTGGCCTGCCCGGGCGACCGGTGACATCACTGCGGCAGTATCTGGGTGAAAATTGCCCCCCCATGTCCGAGGTCAAGCAGGCCTTGTGCCAATCGGTCAACGACGCGATGGCGGATTGACAATAGCCAGCAGCAGCCCGAACCACTGGCAGCAGACCAAAACGATCTGCAACTTTGTGGCTGTTTATCGGTGACATCCTTGCCCGCTTGGGTAGGATGTACAACTATTCAAGCGGATTGAATACCGCCAATTTTTATTTTTACGCCGGATGAGGTACTGCATGAGGCGAAGTCTGATCATTTCAGGGTGTATGGCGATGGGTCTGGCTTTGCTGCTGCTGAGTCCAGCCATCAATGGGCAGACGCAACCCGAGCCGACAGCGGAACAATCTGTTGCCCCGGCGCTGGTTGCCCTTGATCCCGTGTATGAAACGCTGACAGGGGGTATTGCGCTGCGCCCGCCTGGCGATTCCCGGCGGATCGAAGGAGCGGCTGATCCTGATCTGGTGGTGCAATTTGTTCAGGATGAAAAACGCTGGTCGCTGAACGTGTACCGCTATACGTTTACCGAGCCGACATCCCTGGGCAGTTCGCAAACCAATCCTGCCCAGCGCGGTCTGCTGGAAACAACTGCGGTTAATTTCGCCACCAGCCAGCCGGGTGTGCAGTTGCTGCGCCAGGATGTGGTCAATGCCGGCAGTTATGATGTTGGCCTGCTGGCGATGCGCTACGGTTCGGCCAGCCAGCGGCGATTGAATCAGCAGGCAATTTTCAAGGCATCAGACCGCGTCTTTTTTGTCCTTTCCTTCAATTCGCCTTCATCAGTTCCTCCGGGCGACAGTGCCGAACCAGCCACTGAGCAGAATAATGATCCGCAGGAGCAGCAGGCGGTGGCAACATTCAGCGCCATTGTCGATACGGTCCATCTGCTGGATCGGATGTACATCAAACGGGAGCAGGATGAGCGCTTGCGCCGCACGCAGGCGCTGATGATCAATTTCAATGAGCACAAGTTGACCCAGGTCGCGCAAAAGGAGCAGTGGTTGCGTTTGATGCGTGATGGCCGGGATATTGGTTATATTTACAAGGTCGAAGAACCGTATGTATGGGGAAAAAACAGCGGTTTGCTCGTACTGACGCGCACGCGCACCAAGCCCGACGATGCAACGCAGGTTGACGCCGCTTCGAGCATGTGGACCAGTTACGACCAGAAGGAGGAATTCTGGGTTTCCAACGCCATTGTCGATACCGGTCAGCCGGGTAAAACCGAACTGGCTGAAACAGGTCGAAGTTATCATCGGATTAAAAATGTGCGCGTTGACGCTGCCCAGCCGGCTGGCGACCGCAATCCGGTCATGCGCCAGGTTCCGGAATATCTGCTCAGCGTTGAGCAGACGCGCGGCAGTGCCGATGGAACTCCGACTTTACGGGAATTACCGCCATACTATCTGTCACAGGCCAGCGGCCAGTTATTGCCCAAACTCCTGCCGCTGGATGAACCGCGCGGGTATTTGTTTGTCTCGTGGGTCAGTGATCGCCAGGAGTTGATGTTCCGTTATGTCGATGTCCTGCCGGACGATACGGTTGAAATCATGGGACAGAAAGTGCGGGCTGTGCCCATCACCGACCGCGTTGGTCTTGAAGGCGTTCCGACAACTCATTATCTCAGCCTCGATGGTCAGTATCTGGGCAGCCGTAATGAAATTACCGACCGGGACGGCAAGTCGAGCGTTTCCTGGATTTTGCCCAGCGATGCGGCGAGTCTTGAAAAAATCTGGAAAAACCCTGAACTGACCCGGCCGCAGACGCAGACACCTTCCCGCAAGCCCGACGCCACGGATAGCCGATAAGATTGAATCAACATGGTGCGCAATCTCGCCAAACTCATTTTTCTCGCCTGCCTGGTTGTCGCCGGGTCGGTGGGCATTTATTACTACCAGACCCGCAGTGCCGCTGAACGTAAAATTGCGGCTCTGGCGCAGCAAAATCAGGAACTGGAGCAGCTCGTTCATCGTCTGGCCAGCCAGCGCCGCATTGCGCAGGTGCTGGTCACCGAGCAAAACCGGGATGCAGATGGCGTGTTGCACACAACCCTGCTTTTTGTCGAGGAGACGCGCGATGGCCGGCCATTGTCGCCTCAGCGCATCACCGTGCTGGGCGATCATATTTATATCGATGCGCTAGTGATCAAATTTGAGGATGAATACATCAAGAGTAACGACGCCTTGCGCGGTCAGAGCATCGCCTTGTTCGACAAAATTTTTGGTTCAGCTCAGAAGCCCGAACAAGCCACCCATATCGATGCGCCGGGGCGAATTCCCGAAATCTACCGCGGCACGGATGCCCGCGTCAGTAATTTTGAACAGTCGCTATGGCGTGGTTTCTGGGATCTGGCGCAGGATCCGAAGCTGGCTGCCAGCCAGGGGGTGCGCGTCGCCCGCGGACAAAGCGTTTACGGCCCTTTGACGCCCGACCAACTCTACACCCTGACCATCCGCCCTGATGGCAATATCGATATGACCGTCGCGCCCGTGCCGGCGGTCTTCCGTCAGGCGATGAAAGAGGCTGCCCAGCCGCATTAAGCGTGTCTGTTCATCGCCGTGGCTCGTAGCTTTTTAACGCATAGCCCCAGTCGATCCGACGCAATTCCGTTCATATCCCCAATCAGAAAATGCTGTTGAACGTCGCCAGGGGTGCTTCGTTCAAGGTTCGTATTGTTACGCCAGTCAGCACCTGGCGGAATGTTTCGTACGAGACATCCCGGCCAAAAAGGGTGACATTATTCGGCCGATTGCCGTCAATCACATCAAATTCCAAGGCGCCATCGGAGCAGCGCCGCAGGGCGGCGGGGCTGGCGGGGATGCATGAGTTGGGGCTGGTAAGATCAGGCTGAAACAACGGCGAATCCCCGGCTCGGATGACCGCGACGCTCGGCGATTCCCAGATGGCTCGCTTGCCTTCGATCAACTGTGCCATTGGCCGGCCATCGGCTGCCATGAAAAGATAGAGCTGAACCTGACGATCCAGCTCGAGGCGCTCCCGAAAACTCGCCTGATACGGATAGCCCGCGTCGGGGCAAAGATCGGCACGCACGCATGGGGCCTGCTCCAGCTCCAGATAGCGGCTGATGAACATCGGATACTTGGCGGTGCACGCGCCCCATTGCTGGCCCATTGCGATCATGCTCGTGCGCGGCGTCACCTCCAGCCCCCGCTCACCGACCTGCCTGAGGATCCCCGCGGCAATCCGCCGGGCATGACACGACATCCCCATTTCATACGGAATCCACTGATTATACCAGCCACGCCGGGCGTTGGTCTGCTCCAGATCGTCGGCAATTTGAATTTTCACGGCATCGGATCGTTCCAGGGCATCAACCAGGCAGCGGTCGCCCAGAATCGACCTGGCCAGCTCGATCAGCGGCGCTGTTCCTGCGTGTGCATCGGCAACAATGTTTACGGCTGCACGCGGATTATTGCGCTCGCTTTCCAGCAACTGACGCCAAAGCTGCATATAGTGCTGCGTCTGTTGATTCACAACATGCAGCGGATGAACGAACAGGTACAGCTTTTCGACGGTTGTACTCATGAACAACAATTCTACCCGTGGCGGCGACGTTTAAGCACCAGCAGGGCAACACCCATACCCAGCACCGCCGCCGTTCCCGGCTCGGGCACCGGCCGGATCACCAGCAACTGCAACTCAGCCGGGTTGATCGTGAAATCAAAACTCTGCAAACCCATTCCGGTCATGTCCGTGGTGATCCAGTCCACATTGGAAGTCCAAGTCTGCTGTGTGCCCGATCCGCTGCTGAACAGCGTCGTCGGGCCGGTGGTGTCGGCCAGCCGCATCAACGTGATCTGCCCCGGGTCAATGCCCAGATTGTTCAGTGACAGGGTTAGCGTGATCGCTTGGTCGCCCGGATCGCCGAAGAGGAAGTTCATGCCCCAGACCGTGATGGTTCCCGTGACGCTGTCCTGTGTGATGTACAGCCGGGCGTTGGAATTGCCGCCGGGGCTTTGATAGCTGCTGACCAGCGTATCGCCGCCATACTTGGACAGCGCCTCCATGGCTTTATATTGGGGAAGCTCCGTTCCATTGTAGATGTTGGCCGGCCACAGCCAGAAGTTGGCGGCGGTCAGGCCGTTCTGCGCGAAGTTCATTGCGGTCTCGACGACGCCCAGGGCATTCCACTGCCGCAATGCAAAGGGGTTGGAATAGGTCGAGGGGTTCCATTCCGTGGCCAGCAGCTCAACCGAGCTGCGCGTGGGATAATATTTCGGAAAAAGAAAGTTGCCGAAATTCTGGTTGATCTGCGTCTTGGCCCAGTTTCTCATGTCATCCTGGCCCCACCAGGTATCCTTCAGCGCCTGCACCACGGCGGCGTGATTGTCGTTGGCCAGGTTGGCGCTGTTGTCGTAGGGGTGGTAACTGACAAAATCCACCCGTTCCCAAGTGTTGTTTACCGGCTTCAACAGCTCCTTGAGATAGTCTTTAGCCTCATTCTGTCCGTTTTGATACATGCCCGTGACGCTCGGCCCGACTTTGATCGTGTTGTCGATCGCCGTCATCGCCGTAGTGATGGCGTTATAGCGGGATCGGTACGCCGCGCCGGTATCGGCGGGAGAATCACCGGCGCGAAGGTTTACCTCGTTGCCGATCTCCCAATACGTCGCCTTCGGAACCGCCGCCTCCCCCGGCGCCAGCAGCAAGTCGGAACGGAAGTCCGGCCCGGTCCAATTCAACGAGTTAAGCACCCTGGTAATATCCGCAGCCTTGGGATCCTGGCTCCAGTCATCCCCCTGGCGATAATTCTGTACAATATAGTTGGTATAGAACACCCAGTCCGCCGCCATCGTGGTCAGCGTGTTGAGGGAAGTGTCGTCGTAAACAACATTGCCGTTATCGAAATGGCCCAACCCATGTTCATTGACGGTCAGAATCAGGTTGGTTCCGCCACTGTCACGGGAATTACGGAGCAGTTCCAGCGTCGATTGGCCGCGGGCCATCCCGCCGCCGGGCAGTGGCAGCGGCCCCGAGACCTTCTCGCGGATGCGCCAGTCATAGCTTTCGGCCCAGAATCCACCCGCCTCGCCACGATAACTCGTGCCGTTCAACAGCGACAGGCTGGCGTCGTAGGCTGCCCCATACCCTTCGCTGTAATAAGGGCTTGCGTCCGCGTTCAGCCCGAAAACGCCGCGGTTAAATGGCTGCTGGCTCGCCTGCACGTTCACGTTGATCTGCTGGGCAGCGCTGACGCCTGCACATCCCATCAACACCGTCAAACCCGCCAGAACCTTGCTGCGAATCGTCGTTGCCATATTCAAACCCTTCCAAAAAAGTTTTTCACTCTGCAATTTCTCAAACCCGTACCTTCGCCAACAACAAATCCCCCCGATAAATCAACCGGTTGTACCGGTGAACATCATCCCCGCTGTCCACCCACCCGAACTGATCCGGCCGATATCCCTCGATCCACTGCTGCATCCATTCCCCGGTGACAATCCACGCCTCGTTTTCCGATATCGAGCAGATGCTGAAATTCCCCATCCGCGCCCCTTTTTCCGGGAAGACGATCTGTTCCGATTCCCGCACCAGCCTCGGCCGATCCGTCACCTGAACGCGGGCCATATACAGCGGCGCGCGATACCGAAACACCCCGTTGTTCAACTCACTTTTTCGCGTGTAAACCAGGTACAACGCCCCCCCCAGTTTCATCCAATGCTGCTGGGTATTGGCCGTCTGGACCGGCGAATCATCATCCCACTGCCACGCGATCTCCCTGCCCCAGGTCAGTCCATCACTGCTGCTCGAGTGGTACATCCGCTCATCACCCTGCTCCGATCGGATCGTCAGGTAAAACCGGCCTTCAAACTCCACCATCGACGGCTCATAGAGCTTGTGCCCGATCTGCGTGCCGATCCGCTCGATTCTCACATCGTCGCCGTCAACCTGCACCATGGCCGTCGTGACGGCTGCGGTCTTGTCCGCTCGTCCGACGCCCAGCGGCATCAAAATTGAACCATTCTCCAGCTCGCAACACTGATTCAGCCCGAAGAAATAGGGAAATTGGCCCGTCTGGCGCAACTGCGGTGCCTCCAGCCGCCGCCAAGGCGTAAAGTCATGACGGGTCGAGTCCCAGAAACTCAAAACGCCGCTGGAATCCTGTGATTTATCCAGAAGGAACCACTCGGTTTTGTACCGGGGGTTGAGGTTCTGATCGCGGACGAAATGGGTGCCACCATGGGCCAGTATTCGGCCCGACTGGCGATGATGAAACAAACCCGTGGTGTGAATCACTTCAAAGACATCATCTTCCAGCGGAATCTTGTAAAACGCCTGCGATTCAAACGGCGGACACCACACACACGTACACGCGCCGGAAACATACGAGCCGGAAGCGTTAGCGACGGGAATATTCGATGGTGATGCATACGCGACGGAAACATTCGCCGGCGTCCGGTCGCTTACGCTCGCGGCTCGTAATGATTCACCATCGGCGGGTTGGTTTGATGAGGGAATTACCGTGTAAATCGTGTGCATCGGCCCGTTGTCGTTGCCGGTGAGCTGATGAACGTTGATGACCACCTGCATCCCCGCCGGCGTGGGAATCGCCGCGATGGATGGCGAAAACCAGCACTGGTTGTCCCGACGGCCCTGCAAAAGCACACGCCGCTCGATGGACGCCGGTGGCGCGGAAGGTTCGTGAGTCGAAGGTGTTGAATTCATCTGGTGCATCGTCGTAACTGGGCTGGATAAAATCCGCCGGAGCGGCGGTTAACCGCTCCGGTGGGGGTAAAAGTCTAATCAACATCAGGCAACGCGACGACGACGCATCATCGCCAGACCACCCAGCGCCAAGAGCGACAAGCTGGCCGGTTTGGGAACCGGTTCGTAGGTCAAGTGCAGAATCGGAGGAGTGGCGGATTCCCGCGTGGAGAAGTGCCCAAGCGTCCCGCCGTTATACGCATCGTTGAAAGCGAAGGAGACCGACGTCTTGCCGGCACCCGGGGCGCCATTCAGAAAGGTGAGAAACTCAGCCGCATAATAACTAGTCCCACTATCTATGCCCGCGGCCGTCTGATAGCCGCTGCCGTTCGCAGCGGCACTCCCCAAAAAGAGGCCTACGCAGTCAGCACTGCCGTCGGTGAGTGTATGTGCGGGCTGATTACTGTAATTGATGCCGGTTTCCGTCCAGGTGTCATTGGCATAGGGCACACCGAAAATACCCATCCATTGATTGGCAGCTACAATTGGATGAATCAATAGGGTTGTTCCACTGAGGGCAGTGCCAAAATCCACCGGAAGATTAAATCGGACGTAGGCAGTGTCGGTATTCTGCCCTCTCCAATAGTTTGAGGACTGATCATTCAAACCAGTGTTACCCGAAGTCACCGAAGCATCAGCGCTGGCGGTGATGTCAACCGTGATCGGCGCTGCCTGCGCCATACCAGCCAACAGGATCGAACCAAACGCCGCACACGCGGCACGATAAAACACGGATGTGTTCATAAAACCTCCTAAAAAGGAACACGAAGAAAAAAACTTAAACACAATAAAAAGAACACGAATCAAAAACCGTTCAAATTTGAGGCAATGCCATTAATTCAGTTCCACCTCCCCCCACGCCGCGGGGCGCGTACCGTCGAACTGAATTTGTCCATCCACCGGCTCGGTCGCGATCGCCTCGGGCAGCGCGTTGAACCAGGTGCAATGTCCCGTGCGGCTTCCCACCGCAACCGTCAATTTTGGCCACAACACTTCCACCGGCCCCTCGCCCATCGAGACCACCGAGTCCATCATCCCCGGCCAGCCGGTCTCCTTGGTGGCTGCGGGGTCGTACTTAAAGCCCTTGTTCTCGCCGGTGGAGAGCGCTGTCAGAAGAATTTTTTTGCTGGTGGCGATGGGCTGGGCATCTTGGCTGACCATCGCAAAGGCAATAAACTGCCCCGTCTTCAGGTCATTGAGCGCGATTCCATCCCCAAACGTAACGGCTGATGAATCCGGCCAGCCCACGAACATCTTCACCCGATCGTTGTCCACGATCATCTGCCGTTTGGCGTGATCGAATTTTACATCCGGACCCAGGCGACTTTTTCGGGGTTGGGTCTGGGGCACGGATAGCTGGCTGCGGCGCGAACCGGCGCTGGGGTTGAAGTCGATCTCAGCCCCGCTGCTCCGCATCGCCGTCCGCACCAGATCCATCCAGACCCCCATCTTCGCCGGCGACCAGACCAGTTCATCGGCCCCGATCACGATTCGTGCGGGATGCTCATCCGCCCGGATTGCGGCGGTCTTGTAAATCTCCCCAGCCACCTTTAATGCCGCCACCTGAATCGGATCGGGGGCGATCGCAACGCCTCCCCAGATGTTGGATTTGACTGCGTAATGCAGCCCGGTGATGTTCAATTCCTCGTACGTTTTCGGCGGCTTATTGTTCCAGTCCATCCAGTAGTACCAGAACGTCCCATCCCAGTTCCGCGCTGAATCATAGGCGGCGACGACAAACGGGAACTCCGCCCGATAGGGGGCCGGTTTGTGAATGTTCACCTCGTACGACACGGTTGGCTTGCCCGACAGTCGGCCGAGATCCATCCCGTAGAATTGCGGCGGCCCGGCGATCATGGAGGTCCAGGGATAGGTTGGATCGGAGGTGTCGTACGTGCGCAGCCAGGTGTAGTTACCCGCGATGGAGATATCTCCCGCCCCGGCGCAATACATATCCAGCAAATTGGGCTGATAGTGCGTGTCATACCCCACCGGCACGATGTCGGCTCCGACGCCCTTGGGGGCGGAATCACGAATGACGGCCAGGATGCGATTGTTGGCTTCGATGTATTGATTGACGAAAAACGTGGTCAGGTCGCGCACGCGGCGGGTGGGGTATTTACCCTGCTCAAATGCCAACTGGTCATACGCCGGGATCGGAACTGGCGAGAGCTTGATCGTCCCCTGCGCCAGGGATTCACCCTCCCCCAGCGCTCCCCAGGCAGCCTTGAGCCGCGCATCGGTCTTGTAATAATCCTTCAAAAACTGGTTCCAGCGCTTTTGTGTCTGCTTGCCAAAATACCCACGGTAGGCGGCTGAGCTTCCATCCAGCGCAAAGGCCATGTAGCTGGCCTCGTTGGAGATCTCACACATCGCGATGTTTGGATCTTCGGCATAGGTCTTGCCGGTGTACTGATTCTTGTGCGACAGCACGTTCTTGACCCAGAGCGTAAAAATCTGCTCCATGCGGTCATCCAGCGGCCAGACTTGTTCGATCCAGGCGGATGGATGCGGATTTTCCGCGTTCAACTCGGCCACGGTTTTTTTCCAGTCGGCTTTATCTTCGGCGCCGGCTGAGGGAACCAGCTCATACGCCTCCGGTGTAATCGCCACCCGCCGACGGTCAAACGTCATGTAGAGCAGAAATCCACGCTTGGCTGCGGCGGCAAGAAAATAATCCAAGCCGTCCAGGTACGAATCGTCTCCCATGGTATAGCTCGCGATGCCGACGCCGCTGTCCCCTTTGGGAATCATATAGATGTCGTATAAATGCGGGCGGATTGCGTTGAAACCGACCTCCTTCATCCGATCCAGAACCCGATCCTGATCCGCCTTGGTGAAGGCATCCCGATCAAGCTCGCTGACGGCGTTGATGCCCCACAACCGCAGGCGCTGGCCATCATGCAACAGATGCCCATCCTTCACTCCGACAAACCCATCGACATACGCATCACCGCGATCGGCTTCGGCGCCACGCGCGATCGGAATTTCCGGCACGGCGTTGCCGCGCTGCTGCTCGGCAGCACCAGCAGCCAGCAACGGCGAAAGCAGCAGTGCCAGAAACATTCCGACTGATGTCCTGGTCGTTATGCATCGACGGGTCAAATTTATGTCAAAGGTACCTTTCGTGACTTATTCGAGTTTTCAGCCTGCGCCTTCGCCGACCATGGATTCCGAACCATGTTCATTTATTACCACATGGCTGGCAGACCAATCTGGCTGCGATAGGTGATGTAGCTCTGAGTTTCGGCGTCCCAGTTTTCCCAGATGCACCATGTGGTGCCGGGGATCCTTTTCCCATTGAACCGACCGGCAGTGACGTGCCCATCGGCCAAAAGGAAGTTGGCCTGCTTACCGTGGCGGACATCCCACCCGTAGGTGGAGTCGCCCTGGCCCTGTGAACCGCCATAGACCATTGCATAATGGGACGGCGCGGCCACATAGGCTTCGGCCAGCAGAACGACCTGTGTCGCGGGCCTGAGGCTGGCCAGCTTGCTGGCCGCAGGTCCGTTTAACCCCGGGCCCCAACCATTGGGAATCGGTTCACCCAATCCGAAGATGTAGTAGGGCACGGCATAAGACCAAGTATGGAGCTAACTGTCGATTTCAACGTTCGGGCAATTGAGCACAGGAACGGACAGATCGTTCAACCATGCGAAACCGCCGGTAAACGGTTCGCCGCTAGCGGACAACAGTTTGGTTCTGATTAATCGTCGCACCCAGGTGATTGACGCGCCGTCATCGTCGTAATACGGACCATACCATCCGGCGGACACCGCTGCAGGCAACCAGCCCTTGGAATCATTAGCGTACATATGCATCGCCAGGCCGACCTGTCTCATGTTGCTGGCGCACTGCACCAATTTGGCTGCTTCGCGCGCCTTGTTCAGCGCCGGCAGCAGGATGCTGATCAATAAGGCGATAATGCCGATCACGACGAGTAATTCCACCAGGGTGAATCCGCGAGGCTTTGATGCAGAGGCATCAATTGATGAAACAAGGCGGAACATACGGCGGCGAAGCTGGGCATTAGTAATAACGCGCATCATGAAACACCTCTTTCCTAGCCAAGGGTCACAACGGAATTACGCTCCTGAAGCTGACCTTTGACAATCACAGATGGGATCGTTGAAACAGACTGATTGATTTGTTGCAGAACCTGCCGAACCGCCAGCTCACCCATGGCGTTACGGTCAAGGTGCAGGCTGGTCAGGGTGACGGGTGTATATTCCAGAATGGGATCGTAGTCGCACGCGACGATCGACAGTTCCTGCGGCACGCGAACGCCCAGCAGGTAGCAGGCGGACAGAACGCGGGCTGCCGCCGGCGCGTGATAAGTGACAACGGCGGTGCAACCGTGATTCTTGAGATAGCCCTGAAGGCGTGGAATATAGTCTTCCGGCGTCATCCGGGTCTGGGTTTTGGTCATGGGAACATCCCACAGCGGAATCGGCGTCAGACCGGCGTTGGTCATGCTGCGCTGATACCCCTGCATGCGATCCGACTGGCTGGATAGGCGTGAGATTTCCGTGGAGGGGATGTAACCGATTTTTCGATGCCCGCGCTGGATGAGATAGTTGGTCGCCTGTTCGGCGGCATCGATGTCATTGGGTATGATGGCGTTATTGGCCATCGGACGGGGCGGGTTGACCATTACATAAGGGGTCACCAACCGATCAGCCATCGCCTGCACGTCGCCGGTGGCAGCGTGCAGATCCAGAATAAACCCATCAACCGAGTGGGACAAAAACAGGGGCAGCGCCTCGATGCTGTCGATGTTGCTTCCCTTGAGTACGGAGCTGATTGCCATACGCATGGATGCCACCGCCAGCTCGTTGGAAACACCGCGGATCAGCTGCGGACCGTAGTAGGCGTTGTCACTGGCGATTTCAGTGATCAGGCCGATGGTTTCATGCTTTTGACGTGATAGCGAACTGGCTGCCGCCGACGGCCGATAACCGGTGGCACGAACCACTTCCAGAACGCGGCGACGGGTTTTGGAAGAAATTCCATCGACGCGATTGAGTACGCGCGAAACCGTCGAAGGGGCAACCCCCGCCATCCGCGCAACGGCCAGACTGGTCAGCGGTCTTTTATTGCCGCGAAGTATTATTTCCGAAGATTTCGTCATTGTCGCACGCGCTTGCAAAAAGTGATAAAAATATTGGTTTCTCAAGCCAATAACGCAACGCACACGCTTGCATAACTTCAATCATTATGCGCGGTTGTTTTGTCGGCGTCAAGCTTTTTTTACTTTTTAATGACTCGGGTCAGCCGACAGGCGTGTAACCTGTGGCAATGTCAGGGTTTGAAGCCGGTTGCATGAGTGGATAACCGTTGGTCAGATCGAAGCATGTTGTGCTCAATTGTCGCGTTGCATGGGAAATACGCGCTGTTGAAAATTGCGCACGGAGCGGTAAAGTAAAAGTTTCAGTATCAAATAGATAGGAGTTTTTTTATGGGCCGTGCAATCGTTTTTCCCGCGAAGGATAAGGTCGAGATTCAGAGTTATTCGCCACCACCCATCAAGCCTAATGAGCTGCAGGTGCGAACAGAGTATAGCGGTATCAGTCAGGGTACCGAGATCTGGGCGCTGACGGGCAAACGCAATGAGCTGAAGTTTCCGACGATTCCGGGTTATCAGTCAGTCGGAATTATTGAAAAAGTCGGTGCTGATGTCACCGGTTTCAAGACCGGCCAGCGTATTTTGTGGCACAGCAGTCGGTTGCCAGATTCCTGGCCTGAAACGTGGATGGCGGCGCATGTGAGCCATGCTGCCGTACCTGCCAGCGGTGATCCACCGCCCCGCGTCGTGCCCGATGGGGTTGATCCGATCGCAGCAGCCATTTCACCCATGGCGGCTGTTACGTTGCGCGGCGCCGATATGCTGCATTACCCGATTGACAGTCTGGTCGTCGTGCTGGGTCAGGGTTTGATCGGACAGACCGCTGCCCAGCTAGCCAAGCTGCAGGGGGCGACGGTTATCGCCACCGATCTCAGCCCGCTGCGCCTCAAACTCAGCAAGCAGCATAGCGCCGATATCGTCGTCAATCCGCGGCAGGAAAATCTCCTTGAGATCGTCAAGTCATTGCGCCCAGCTGGTGCTGATGTGGTGATTGACACGACAGGCCGATCCGAAGCATTTGCCGAATGTATTGATCTGCTGAGGCTCAAGGGGCAATTCCTGATGCAGGGATATTATCCCCGGCCGGTTACTTTTGATTTTTTTGCAACCCATCTCAAACGTCCGACCATTGCCATTACCTGCGGGATTGGCGATACGGATCGCGTGCTGGAATTGTTGAAGTATGGCAAACTGAATCTCCGGCCGTTGATCAGCCATGTTGTACCGGTGGCTGAAGCGCCGTCGCTGTACGCCAAAATGGCTGCTGGCGATTCAGATGTCCTTGGGGCTGTTTTTGACTGGAGTAAAGGAGCCTGATGCGCGCACTCGTTGTTACCGAAAAGGGAAAATTAAATCTGAGTGATATACCTCAGCCGTCCATCAACGCCTATCAGGCCCTGGTGCGCATTGAGTGCTGTGGAATCTGTAACAGCACGGATTGGAAAATCATCCGCGGGCAAATGCCGTGGGCCGGTCCGTTCCCGCTGGTTCTCGGGCATGAATCAGTTGGCAAGGTTGTTCAGATCGGTGCCAAAGTGCGCAAGTTCAAGGTGGGTGATCGTGTTACCCGACCGGTCTATCCGCGCAGCGACAAACTCAATTCCGCTTTCGGTGGTTTTGGCGAGTTTGGCATTGTGACCGATGCCCAGGCGATGGCCGGTGACGGTGATGCGTCGTTGCTGGAAGATTATACAGCTCAACGACAGAATGTGGCGCCCAGTGATCTGGAGCCGGATCAGGCTGCGCTGGCGATCAGTCTGGCCGAGACGGCCAGCGGTCTGATCGATCTGCCCAACCTGCGTAACAAGACTGTCGTCATCGCCGGAACCGGTATTGCCGGTCTGGCGTTTGTCCTCTGGTGCAAACTGGCCGGGGCGCGGGTTATTGCGCTGGGGCGGCGTGCTGCGCGCCTCACCAAAGCCAGGGAGCTTGGCGCGGATCTGACGATTAGCACTGATCAACCAGATTGGATCAAACAACTGCTGGCAGCAGCGGGTGGGCCGGTCGATGGCGTGATCGAAGCTGTCGGCGATATCAAACTGGCTGAGCAACTACTGGCGGTTTTGAAGAATGACGGGTTTGCCTCAGCCTACGGCGCACCGCCCGATTCGCAGAGCTACGGGTCGCGCTGGATCGGCATGAATGTCCGCGAACATCTGAGCTACAACTGGGTGGCCGACCTGATCCGCCGCAAATGGATCGACCCGCAATGGTTCATTTCACACCAGTGGAAACTGGATGATGTGATTGCTGCCTTCGATGAGGTTCACAAAGGACAGGTGCTCAAGGGATTTGTCCAACTGGTTTGATGCCGGTGTTGCTTGAGCAGCTCAAGCCTTACTTTCGCGGGCCGACATTCTTCAGGTCAAACGGAATAAACCCGATTCGCGTAATGGCAGGCGAATTTGGCGCTAAAGCAAAGTCGTCAGCGGCGATGTCACGAAAACCGGGCAGGGCAATGATGCTGTTGGCGTCATAGCCCGCTTCCTGCCACTGTTTGAAGGTGCGTCCGCCGGGGAAAACCGGTTTTTTACCATTGCACCAATAAAGATTACCGGAAAACGCCGCACGAGTTTCGGTGTTGTTGCTTCCGTCGGGGGTGACGCCAAAGAGCGTGCCATGTTCACAAAATACGATGTTGCGATAAAAGTTGAACGCATCGTGATTGTCTGAACGTGATAGAGCCAGCGATTCCATGCGTCCCAGCGCCAGGATATTGTTGCGAACGATATTCCCCATGCCGTAATGGACGTGGAAACCTGCGCTTTTGGTGCGGTAGATCAGGTTGTTTTCGATCAGCATGAAGGATGAACCTTCATCAGGATAGATTCCCCATCCGCCATAACCACGCGATTCGATATCGTGGATCAGGTTATGACGGATGCGCGTTCCTGTTTGCACGCCGAGGGTGTAAATACCGCCCATGTCCGATAGCGTGCCCCGGCCAATATCGTGAATGTGGTTATACTCGATGATATTGCCGAACGTATCGCTGGGCGCATATCCCCAGACCCAGCCAACGCTGATACCGGTGTAATCCAGATCATGAATATGATTGTGGAGGACTTGAATCCCGCTGCATCGGCCGACCAGAATACCAACCGCCTGACGATCACGATGCCCGCCGTCGTGAATATGGTTGTCACTGATGATGATGCGCTGGCACTGGGGCTGGCTCAGTGGCTCCTGACGATACGTTGCATTTTTATTCCAGCCGGCAGCGCCGTTGCGATAGTCATGGAATACTTTAATGCCGCCAGCGGACAGATCGGAAAATTTGCTGTGTGTGATCTGGCAATCATAACAACCGCCAGCCACGTCCAGTCCATACGAACCGATGTGCTGGAACTGGCAGTGGTCGATGGAGCAGTATCGGGCGCCGCGTACCATCACCGCACCAGGAACATGACAGGAAGCCTGCGGTACAGCCTGCAGCTCATCCTTGCTGGCATCATATTCGTTGTGTGAGAATGTCAGACGCTGCAAATGCACATGCTCGACAAACTGGCCTGATGTGGCGTTTCCTTCCAGCCGCACCAGCTCATCCAGACATGGAGCGATGATTTGTGCCGTCTTCATCTGTTCGCCCGGTCGCGGAATGTAATAAACCGTCTGCTGGGCACGATCGAGATACCATTGGCCCGGTTCTGTCAGGGCCTCACGAACATTTTCAAGATAGTAGATTGCATTTTGTCCGCTGAAATCATCCGTCAGCGACAATCGTACCGTCCATGCCAGTGTGACGAGTCGCTTGGCGGGATCAAGCGCAGCCAGCGGAATGCGGCTGGCGATCCAGAAGTGCAGCCCGACAAATTCGATATCCTGCAGATTGGTAAAATCAGTCAGATCGCCCTGGCGGTAAATAAAGCGGCGCTGTTCAGTTCCCTCGGGAATGGCAAAGCCTTTTGGGGCTGGGTCAGCCAGTTTTTCGATTTGAAAATAACCTTCGCGCGGCAGGCGCGTTCGCGCCGCCCGGCGGTCGTTGACCCATAGACTATGAAAACCGCGCGCCAGCAATTTGGCTGGAACGCGCGCTGCCCAAGCGGATACGCCGTTGATCGTGGTCTGGCGCCAACCCGTAATCAGTTGGCCGCCGCTGATGACCGCCTGCTCCCCATCGGCGCTGGTGATGGTCAGCGGCTGATCCGAAGATGGAAAACTGAGATTACCACCCGCCGAATTTTTGATTCCAGAGTCAGTTGGTTTGAGGACGATCGGTCGGCGCAGAAAGTGTGTTCCCTCGTGCAGGATCAACTTGCCGCCGATAGGTTGGCTGGCTTGCTTGCGCTTGGCGCGCAAAACCGTCAGCCCCTTTTCAATAGTGGCCAGGGGTGACTTGCTTGTCCCTGCGGCACGGTCATTACCCCCGGGGCAAACATGGACTTCAATCAATTTCGCCATAAATAACCCAATCCCATCTCGATCAATCGCCTGTTCGTGTGATTCAATATCAGATAGCCGGCACTACTATAGCAGGAATTTCTGCAGATTTGCACTACGGACAAGTTGCATTATTGATTGATTACGAATTGACCGATTGGCGCATTGCCATAGCGATGATCGTCCATCACTTACGTGATCAGTGACAAGACACCCCAGCGCGATGGTGTCATCCACATGCCTTCCAGCGGAACCGGCCAGTGCAGCGTATCGAGATGTCCCTGGCCGTTGTTGTTGAACATGATGAAATATACGCCCATGCGCAAACCCGCCGCGGGTTGAACCGGTGCCAGTTCCCCCCAGGGCAGACGCATTTCATATCTCAGCCCATGTTGAGTGTGGACGATTTTCAAGAATCGGTCGCGCAGTGAAACATTATTGGCTGGCGGAGAAAATTGCGCGCTGGCTTCATTTTGCGGACTATGAATACGGAACAACTCCGGACCGTGTTTGGTCAACGCCAGATTAAAGCTGTAAAAACTGCCAACGCTGTCGTTACGCCGCAGCAGTGGATCAATCGCTAGTTGCAGGCAGTCGGCGTTGTACGTGAAGTGCCCTTCAAAGGGCTGGTAGTGAATGGGGTCGGTTACGTCGGCGCTGAAATAGAGCGCCTGTTCATCCCAGGCAAATTGGATCTGCGCTGAAAAAGCATCAGACCCTGGCCAGGGGCGCGAATGACCATATCCGTGGACGGCTTCAAACCGTGAGTCATCGACGCCGATACGTCCAATATCCTGCCACGAACCATTGAAGCGACGGACCGGTAGGAAAGTTAAATAACCATCCAGACTTCGCGTAATTGCGTGATCGGTGGTTATTTTTGCGGTATAGCGGACAGGTGTCGGCGAGGACTTGCTGATTGCTAAAGGCAATTTCACGCTGCCAGAAATCGCCTGAGTGAAGCTGCCCAGGTTATTTTCCAGTTCCAGTTGCAATGTTCCGTGAAGCGGCGCCTTGGTTATCACTTCAACACTCGTTTGCGCTTCAGTCAAATTCGGCAGAACATCAAACTGGATCGGGTGAATGCTCTGCACCGCCCAGAAACGCTGGCGACCGGAATCATCCTGCCATGTCACCGGCAGATACGTCACGTCGCGGTCCAATAGCGCCGGCACGCGCGGTGTGATCTCGGCTGAACCACCAGCAGCGGCGATTGGAGTCGTCTGATCGAAATTGACAGGCCAGTTGATTGTTCCCGCGGGGGCGGTGATGTGCAGTTGCGCATTTTGACCAGCCACACAGGAGTCTGCCTGCTCCAGGCGCACAGCATCACGATCGGCATCCATTTGCCTGATGGCTGATCGATACCCGTTGTCTTCCAGAAATCGAACCAGCTTCGCCGGGCCGACCAGTCGCCCGGTACGCAGGTCTTCGATAACCGTTTGACCTTCACGAACCGCCCGGCAGATATCCGTCAGTTCGTTCCGGGCTGCAAACACCAGGGTACGGTTGTCGCAGGCAGTCTCGAATGTTCCATCGGGCGGGTGTTTGGCGGTGTACAGCACGGGGGGCAGATTTTTGACCGGCAGGGCCTGGTGCACATCCCATCCACCAACAATCGGGGTGACTTTGCCGGCTCGATCGCGCGCTTCAAACCAGTTGACCAGTGCGGCATTGCGCTGGGCATCACGCCCATCAGTTCCGATGGTTAATTGCACACCGTCGATAAGACCCTCATCCAGAAGCTGATCCATCTTCTGCGGCAGGAATAATTTTTCCCAGGTCGTTGGATAGCACGGATGGGCAAGGATCAACAGATCGTAGTTGGCTTTGGTCTGCTGAAGCACGCGCACCCAGTCCAGGTTGTCCTGTGGCAACTGCGGAGCTTTCGGGCCTAGCGTGACCAGATGTCCCCAGCCGTAGCATTCTTCGCGACCGAGGTAGATGCGGAGCTGTTTGCACCAGAGGCTGGCAATTTGTTGAATCCGGCGATCGGCCTGGCCGCCGTCCATCAAGCAGAGAAAGTCGTAGTGATAGAAATTCAGTGCCGCCAGCAGTAACGAAGGGTTGTCCGCATCAGCGCGGGCCCAGTGGTCGTGAAATCCGCCCAGAAATATCGTTTGGCCGTTTAAGTTCAGCATGACTCTACCCTTGAAACATACAACCGAACGTGTCGCCCCGAACTGGTTGAGCAACGGTTGCTGCTGCGCGTGTCCTGTGCCGGTAGTACGGGGATGACCGGTGGCAATTTGTTCGCCTGGTCACAGTATCACGCGCTGGCCGCGGCGGTTACTTTCCCAGCCGATGAAGGCTGTCGCAGTTGCCTGAGCAACGCCGAGGCGATTTGAGTCCAGTTATTCACGGATAAAACATCATTGCGCTGGGGCATGGTTTCATGGGAACGATTCAGATGGATGAATCGCTGAATACCCGCTTGCGAAGGGGACAGGACATCATCATTCCAGGAATCGCCAACGACAATGATCTGTGAGGCTGGCAAACCGCTGTGGGTGAGTGTGCGCTGCCAGAATTCGGGACTGCTTTTCATGTAGTGCAGATCGCAGGGACTGAAATACTGAAGGAAATAGCGCGATCCGTAAATGTCAGCCAGTCCGGCCAGGCGCAGCTTGTGCAGCATCCCCGAACTGGGATTGTTGCTGGTGATGAACATCCGGTAGCCTGCCTGCCAAAGCTGTTCAAAAATATCGGGCAGCCCCGGTTCAACCGGACCCAGATAAGATGCTTCCTGCGTCTGGGCAAATTCCCAGAAATCATGCCCATTCAGTTGCAACTGGCGCAGAAAGTCAGACCAGTGCCACCAACTCACCGTGTCGGCAACATGACGGATGCGCTGTTCAGCTTCGGCGGGGCTTATGCCGTTGTGTTGCACCGCAAACTGGCGCATCAACCATAAAAGGCTCTGCCCCAGCAACAAGCCATTGCCTTCGACGCGCGGCGCACCCGTCGCAGTGGTTATGGTGTCGTCGATATCGACAAACAAAAAGTCGTTATCGGGTGAATAAAGTGCGTGCTTCATATTGGATTGATTACGAGGGCTCATTTTTCAGATCTGCTGATCTGTGGCACCGATTCACCAGTTGTCACCTGCCATCAGCCCGGATCAGAACCGGTTGACCCCAGACGCAATGATTCGTCCAGAAACTTTTGCCGCCGCTGGCATCGACCGCACGCAAGGTTATCCGTTTGGCCTGTTTTACAGGGATCGATACGGCCGCAGCATCGTCTTTTTCAGTCAATCGGCCTGATTGCCACACGATCTGCCCATCCAGTTCAACCATAAATTCAACAGCTGCGCCAGTGGCGATTTCCGGATGCAGCCCAACCTGGCATTCAAAACGAGTGAACACATCGTTCGGCAGGGAATAGGTCAAATAACAGTCGCGCGCTCGGCTGATGCCACTGTGCGGAAAGACGCCAAGCCCATGCACCGCGCGAATCTGCCCACCGATGCGCAGCTTGGCAGGAACGATCTTGCCTCGGGGCGGGTGATCACGATTACCATCACGAATCACCCCGCCATAAACCATGTCATTGAAAAAATCGACCGGACGCACATCACATAGATCAACCGACTGGGACTGCGTATCCGAACTGCGATCAGGTACGCACTTGGCCAGATGAATGGCTGTATGCATGACATGCAGCGTAAGCTGGGCGGAGATGGTCATGGGCAAGCCAGCCAGCCGCTCGGCTTCGGGGATGTTGTCGGCGAAAATGGCCTGAAGTGAAGGGACAATATACTGCTGGCAGGATTCAAAACTGGCTCCGATATAATCCGCCAGCCGCCACATGGACTCCGCGACGGATGCGCCCAGCATTTCAGCCGGTTCCAGCCGGCTGCACTGGCCGGTAATGGCTTCCAGATCGTGATGATAGTGAAATCCCTTGTATTTTTCCGGCGGAGGAACCAGACGTTCCATCAAATCGATATCGATCAGGTGGGCTGGTTGCGTCGCGTCGCCCAGATAGTGCGAAAGACATCCGATGAATTTAACGGCACCGAGAATATCGCTACCAGCCAGCGCCTGAACGCACTGGCTGAACAGATGCTCGAGCATCGGGCGAATTTCTTCCGATTGCAGTTGGTTGTACGGCCAGTGGTGCATTGCTGCTGCGGCCAGATTGGATGGGAAACGACAAAATCTTCGCCACTCCGGATCGATCGCGTTCTTATCGGCTTCAGGGCGGGTCGGATCGTCGAAAAAATCGGGATAATTCCCCGCATCGGGTACCTGATCCATCGTCAAAGCCAGGATTTTCTGCTCGTTTTCGGGCAACGCCCCCAGAGCCGCCTTCATAATCCGACGATGCGCTTCACCATTCATAAAACACCTTTGGAAAATTTGAAAACCGTTGACAACGTACTTTATAATGTAACATAGTATTATTGTTACGGTTGAATTGCAAGAAAACGCTCTTAATTCCCGATGGGAACCAGGGCAAAGGCAAGTAGGCGTCCGATGGGCAATCTCTTACGAGCCGCGACCGTGAGGGAGCGGTTTTTGAGCCGATCTTCGCTCCCTGACGGTCGCGGCTCGTTAATACATCGACCTTCGCGCCGCAGCATGTGCGCAAGGTGTAGGTGCGCGGCCGTTTGCTCAACCCATCGCGCCTCACCCAACGGCCAGCCTCACTCGAGCGCGACTTGTCTCGCCGGCGTCTCGTTGGGTGGCCATGCAGTAACGGTGTGGTGTAACCGTTCGTCCAAGCGGACGCTTGCCCGCGGCTCGCGTTGCTTAACTCAAGCGTTAGGCCGTAAAGTAAATCCATGCTTACAGTACCGCGCGTAAAAATTTGCTGCATTTCGAGTGTTGAAGAGGCTCGACTGGCAGTCCAGATGGGCGCATCCGCACTCGGTCTGGTTTCACACATGCCCAGCGGCCCAGGTGTCATCTCCGACGAACTCATTGCCAGAATCGCCCGTTCCGTTCCTCCGCCGGTTGCCACCTTTCTCCTTACATCTTTGCAAGAAGCCGACGCAATCGTGCAGCAACATGCCGTCTGCCAGACTTCAACGCTTCAACTCGTTGATTCGGTAGCTATCTCTGAGATTCAGAAGCTGCGCCGTCAGCTTCCATCTGTGAAGCTCGTTCAGGTCATTCACGTTAGGGGCGATGAGTCGTTGGAAGAAGCCAAGACCATGGCAGAGTTTGTCGATGCACTTCTTCTTGATTCTGGCAACCCAACCTTGGAGGTCAAAGAGCTGGGCGGCACTGGGCGAGTGCATGATTGGGGAGTCAGCCGCAAGATCTGCCAGCAAATTGATTGCCCAGTCTTTCTGGCAGGCGGCATTCGCGCCTCCAACGTCCGGGAGGCCATAAAGGCAGTTCAACCCTTTGGCCTGGATCTGTGCTCCAGCGTGCGCAGCCACGGCAATCTCAGCGAAGAGCGACTTGGCGAGTTCATGCGAGCGGTGCGTAGTGTGGCCTAATTTTTAAACTACGGGTCCAACTGTTCATCGCTGAAATGCGGAAAATGTGGAACAGAAACGGGGACGCAGCTCGTTTTCTTCATCCAATTTCGGCCGACCCTCACGCGGCAGCAGCGCCCACAATCACCGGTCGCCATAATGTGAATGCTTCATCACAACTCTTTCCAGACCGCGATTCCATATCATCAAGCGGGGGCATTTTCAGGGACTAGGACACTGCAGCCTGGACAGCGCCTGTTTTATCGATGGCGATGTCTGCTAGAATCGCCGCAGATTGAATCAACCCCAGCGTTACAAGCTCACGATTGCCTACCGCGGCACGAACTATCACGGTTGGCAGCAACAGGCGGCAGCACCGAACTGGAAGGGGGATCAGCCCCAGGCTGGTCAGGGAATCCCCACCGTGCAGGAAATGCTCAAGCGCGCAATCGTGGATGTGGTGAAGCATCCGATCATTGTGTGTGGTTCATCGCGCACGGATGCTGGCGTTCATGCCAAGGGGCAGGTGGCCCATTTTGATACCACCGCAGTGCAGATTCCGCCGCTGGGATTGTGGCGGGCGATTAATGCGCGGCTGCCAGCGGATATTGTTGTGCGCAGTCTTGAACCGGTCGATGCGGAGTTTAATGCGATCGGTTCAACGATTTCCAAGCGTTACCAATATCTGATCTGGCATGGACCTCAGCGCAACGTGTTTATGGATGGTCTGGCATGGCATCGCAGTGCGCCGATGAACCTGACCGCAATGAAGCAGGCTGCGGCGGTTCTGGTTGGCCAGCACGATTTTGCCAGCTTCGCCAAGACAGGTCATGGCCGCGAAAGCACCGTGCGCACGGTTCTGGGTTGCGATATCAGCCAGCGTGGGGCGCACGTGGTGATCGGTATTGAAGCGACCGGTTTCCTCTGGAATATGGTGCGCATTATTGTCGGGACGCTGGTGGAGGTGGGCATTGGTCGCTACGGGCCGGAGCGCGTCGAGCAGATGTTGCAGGCGCGCGATCGCCAGGCTGGCGGGCCAACCGCGCCGCCCCAGGGTTTATATCTGCAGTGGATTCGTCACCAACACTGAGCGGTTCACGCTGGTCAATGGGGTGAATCAGCCCCAATTCAATCAATTGCGATCGCGGGTAACTTTGCCGAAGTGCGACCAGCGGATATGGTGGACACGCCAAGATGAAGATCGTGCACATCATCACGCGCCTGATTATTGGTGGAGCGCAGGAAAACACTCTGCTTTCCTGTCAGGGGCAGCATCGGCTGGGCCATGAAGTGACATTGATCACCGGGCCGGGTGTCGGGCCGGAGGGGTCGCTGATGGATCGGGCACGCAGCAGCGGTTATCGCGTCATTGAAGTGCCACAGATGCATCGCGCCCTTCATGCCGGGAACGATTTTTCCACCTATTGCCGGTTGGTGCGATTATTACGCCAGCTTCAGCCAGATGTTGTCCATACGCACAGCAGCAAGGCGGGAATCCTGGGTCGGTGGGCGGCCCGACAAGCCGGTGTGCCGGTGATTATTCATACGATCCATGGTCTGGCGTTTACCGCATCGACCTCACGGCTGGCCAACGGTGTCTATCGTACGCTGGAGCGCTGGACAGCGCCGATCACGACTAAGATTGTGTGTGTCGCCGGCGCCATGTCGGTCCAGTCGCTGGAGGCGGATATTGGTGAGGCCCGGCAGTATGTCACGGTTTACAGCGGCATGGAGACACAGGCATTCCTCGCAGCGCAGTCGCAGCGCCAGCGGATCAGGCAGCGATTGGGCCTGCAGCCAGAGCACATAGCTGTTGGTACGATTGCGCGCTTGTTTGATCTGAAAGGGCATGATGATCTGATTGATATTGCCCCTGATCTTTGCAAGCGATTTACCCATCTGCGCTTTTTGTGGATCGGCGATGGTTCATTGCGCCAGCATTTGGAAAAGCGTATTGCTGCAGCAGGATTGGAAGATCGGTTTATTCTGACGGGTCTGGTTAAACCGGAGGAAATACCCGACTATTGCAGCGCCATGGATATTCTGGCGCATCCTTCGCGCCGCGAAGGGCTGGCACGGGCGTTGCCGCAGGGACAACTGGCGGGCTGTCCGGTTGTTGTTTATGGCGTGGATGGCAATGCCGAGGGGTTATTGGATGGTGTCAGCGGGTTTGTCATTGCCCCCTTTGATCATGAGCAACTGGCGCAGAAACTGTCGATATTATTGAGCGATGCGCCGCGGCGGCAGCAGATGGGCCAGGCTGGCCGCCAGTTTGCCCTGGGACGATTCAGTGCCGAAACCATGGTTCAGCAGTTGCAAAGTGTCTATCTGCAGGCGATGGATGCCCGTCGCTAGACGGGGGGCGGATTTTGTTGGGGATACTTTAGGATAAAGACGCTCAGCAGAGGCGGGCATGCCTACAATTACCGGTTATCCATTACGCAGATTTTCGCGTGAGAAAGAAAAAATATGGCGAGAATTTTAATTGTTGGCCCTCATCCCGATGATCAGGAGCTGGGCATGGGTGGGTCGATTGCCAAACTGGCGAAGCAGGGGCATTTTGTGCATCTGCTGGATATGACCAATGGCGAGCCGACGCCGCGTGGCACTCCCGAAAAGCGAGCCAAAGAAGCCGCCGCAGCAGCCAAAATACTGGGTGTCGAGCGCACCCTGGTTGGTTTACCCAATCGGCAGGTGGTTCACTCGATTGATGCCCGTCATCGTGTTGCCAGTGTCTATCGCACGATTCGACCCGACTGGATTTTTCTGCCCTATCCCATCGATGCCCATCCCGATCATGTGGCGGTGACGCGCATCGGCGAGGATGCCCGCTTTGATGCCAAGCTGACCAATTGTCCGACCATCAGCGGCGAGCCGTGCTATCCCAAACGAATCATCTATTATTTTTGCACGCATTTGCGTCTGAATATCCAACCAACGTTCTGTCTGGATATCACCGACACGATCGAGACCAAAATCGCTGCGGTGACAGCGTATGAGTCGCAGATGGTTCAGATCAATTCTGAAGTGCCGCAGATGGTCAAGACGATGAATGGTTATTTCGGCGGACGTATCGGTACGCGCTATGCCGAACCGTTCTTTTCCCACGAAGTCATGGGATTTTCAGGGCTTGACCAGTTGGTGTGACGGCTGATTATCGTCGGGTGCTTCAGCGGTGTCTTGTTGGCTTTCCACGTCATCATTGCGCATCACTTCACGCAAAAGTGTTGTGGCGAAACTGCCGGGGGGCAGGGTGAAGGCCAGCGTGATGTGCGGGCCATGTTCATCAGCACCGGCGGACATGTCCAGATCAGCCGGTTTGACGCGCAGCGCCCGCCGCTGGCCACGGGCACGGATATCCTGATTGTCGCCGAAGTCATCCGGTGTGAAATTGTGGGCAGCCAAGATTTCCCGTTCGATACGGGCTGGCTCACCATCAGGCCAGCTCATGCGATAGCCAGGCATTGGGCCGGTGGGGCTGATCTCAAACCGATCAGCGCGCGGTTGTTCGGTGGCAGGATCCTGCACCTTGAAACAAGCGCCGTTGTCATGTTTCATGGCCAGATCACCCGCCAATAGTTGGCTGAGGGAATGATGGCGCACGCGATCGGCACAGACTTCGTTGAACAGATG
This sequence comes from Phycisphaerales bacterium, assembly GCA_020847375.1. Lineage (GTDB taxonomy): Bacteria > Planctomycetota > Phycisphaerae > Tepidisphaerales > Tepidisphaeraceae > JADLCB01. The sequence continues at coordinate 73,965 of JADLCB010000019.1, forward strand.
AGATTGCAGAGCCGATACCCAGAGTTTGCGCACCGGCCGGTCGATGGTGCGCACGGCATCGGCGGGGCGTTGGGTCTGGATATACCGCGCCAGTGCCCGTCGTTCCTGCTGGCAGTGCTGCGGCCATGCCTCCAGTGCTTGTGGGAATTGACCATTCTGAAAATGAGTGCGCGCCTGAAAAATCACCGGATCATCAACGCCCGAGTCAGGCGCGCCCAGCAGGATGTTGAGTACGGCAGAATCATCGCCGCGAACCAAAGCTGCTCCCAGTTCGTGATTATTGCCGCGTAAACCAAAGCGCTGGGAACCAAAATAATTGGGCATGCCGTGGACAGCCAACTGGTTCAGAATCGGCCGCAGGCGGATGATGGCGGTGGGGTTTACATCGCGGATGCGAATGGCAAAGCGGTTGCCCGCCAGATGCCCGGGGCGCAATTTATTACCGTGGGGCATGGCCCAGACGATGTGCAGGTCATTCCATTTCAGATTGCGCACATCATCAGGGCGGAGATGGGGGATGGAAAAAATCTGGCGACAGACCGCCAGACTGTCCTTCAAACCGGCATAACCGATTTCGCGCGGTGAAATACGCAGCGCCCTTGCCAGCCGGTTGATCGCGCCAAGGGTTGTCAACCCGACCTTCTCGATTTCCATGAATAAATGCTCGCCCTCGCCGCTGGGTTCGTAGGCAGGCAGTTCCTGAACAAAAAAATCCTCCGGTCGCTGTTTAATCCGGCCGCCGATGCCGTCAACGTTTTCAATGAGATAGGGCAATGTCATGGCAGAGCGATTGTAGCGCGCAAACGCGAGCAGGGGGATCAGTTGAATCATTTTCCGTGAAAAGAATTCATGCCCGGGCAACCAGTCAGCGCTGGCCCAACGGCGGCATCTTCTGCCTTCGCCCGCGATGGACGCAATAGGCGCAACAAACACCGGCTGGGCAATCCATACGATCAACCCACCGGATTTGCGGTATCAGGTTTGTCCAATCAACAGAGGATTGTCAGCGGGCGGGGACGATCAGACAACCTGAACGCGGCGTCCAACGCGGCGTTTGCGGTTGATCATCTTCCGGCCATTGCTGGTGCGCATGCGGGCACGGAATCCGAGCTTGCGCGCCCGTTTAACCTTGCTGATGCGATGGGGATAGTGCATGACGATTGTTCCTTGCGTGCTGGTTACTTATTGTCCTGATCACTGGTTTGCTGAGCAGCAGCCGTGTCGGCCGAATCAACCGTCACCTGTACCGTCTCATACGAATGATTCCCATGGGAATCGCTTGCCTGGATCGTGATCTGGTGCAAACCCTTTTTCAGATCCGATATCGTAAAGCTGATATCTTCAGCCGGCGAATCGTAAATACTATCCGATGGACGCACTTTTTGCCAGTGGCTGGCGGAATCGAGTTTATAGGACACGCCGGCGACCGTGCTGGTGCGGTCAACGACCCGCAACTTGACCTCCAGTTTCGCTCCAACGAGCTGATGACTCAAATCGCCGATGACTGGCGGGGTGTTATCAATAACGAACGCATCGCTGACCCGGCGGGCCAGGCGCCCCTGTCCTTCAGCATTGGCCAAGGCGTCCGAAGCAGTCACCCGGACGTAATAACGCCCATCGGGCAGTGTCCGTGTCTTCCATTCGTAGCTTTGCTCGGCCAAATTGTTCTGAATTACGATCCATGGTCCGGCAGGTCCCTGACGGTAATGCAGCTCATAAAACAACTTATCGCCATTGGGGTCACTGGCATTCCAGTCGATGGTCCATTGTTCGGGCGACTGAGCCGGTTGATCCTGTTCGTCGGTTTCTGTTTCGCCACCAACGGTTGAGATGCTGTGGATCTGGGGGGATAAGTTAGGCAGTTGGTAGGTTGTAACAACACGGTTGACCAACGGGCTGACCTGTGGATCAGTTGTGGCAAACTGCAGGCGGTATTGCAGGAATCGTGCTGATGGCGCGGTGACGGTCATGTACTGCTGGACATCGACGGGTTTGGACCAGTCCGACCAGAGGTTCTCAGCCGGTTCATTCATATTGCCGCTGCGCCAACTGGCCTGCAACGTTGTACCCTGCGGCAGTGACCCTTCGACGTGCATCTTTCCAAAAAGGGAGGTCTGTGCAGCATCAAGTACAGGACTGGTGTACGTGCCACTGGCAGCAAAGCCATGGCTCATCGTCGCAATGCCACCGGTATTGGCCAAACCCAGTGTGATACGCCCGTCCTGCTGAGACAGGAGGGCCACGATCTGTTCAGAATCCAGCCTTGCCAGCACGGTGGTTTCTTCGGCGGCTGGATCAATCTGGTAAATCAAACCTTCGCTGCCGGTGGCGACGATCAATTTGCCATCCTGTGCGACCATATCCAGAACCATGACGGGTTCTCGAAACAGTTCGGTTACAAAACCGCGCGTGTCGATACGGTAGATGGCATTGCCGCTATCGCTTGGTTGAACCGGCCGGTGAGGCAGATCGGAGGCGGACGAGTCGGATTCTGCCTGGGAGGCGTGTTCAGTTTTATTATTTTCATCGCCAACGGGTTCAAGTTGATCGGGTGTATCCAGATCGGTGCGGGCTTGATCCACGTTGATTTGATGAGGCTGATCCACGGGCGTTGCCGCAGTTGACGGGTCATTGGTCGTGGCGGCGGCGGATGGATGATTTTCTGTCGATGCAGCCGGTGGGGAGGGCACCCGGGGTGATGCCGGCGTGTCGGCTGCCTGCTCCGGCTGAGCCGGTGTCGGTTGAGCCATCGCGGATTCGGTTGGGGATTGAGGCGCGCCTGCCGGTGCGCCGGATTGATCAAGATTTGGGGTGCCGATTGGGATGGGATCAGGTTCGTTGGGGTTGGGATTGGGTGCTTGCGGTGGCTGGGGTTCGGTGGGTGGTTTGGTGGGAATGGGCACGCCTGCCGATGCTGCCTCAGCCCGGCCGCTTGAACTGTCGGAGATATGTTCGTCAGCGCCGGACATAAAGCCGGTTCCCCTCTCGGCCTCGCTGGCACCAGCGTAGAGATTGCCGGATTGATCGATTAGGAGCGAACTGATTTCAGATTCGCTGGCGTCATAAAGTACAAACAGTGCGCCTGTGCGGCGATTGACCCGGTAGACCAAACCGTTGGGATCGGTTCCGATGTACAAAGTGTCCAAGCCGTCATAGGCCAGTGCCAGAAAATTATGCTCGTCGGTCTTGAGGAGGACTTTTGAACTTCCGTCGGGGTTGAGCTGGTGCAACTCGCCGTTGGGGCCGGTTGCCAGGTAGATTGTCCCATCGCCGGCGCAGGCCATGGCCCAGATATACTGCGTGTTGGCCGGTTGGAAAATCTCAATCGGCTGGTCACCGTCAAGCCGCAGCAGCCGCGCCTGTTCGCCACTGGCGCCGATAAGCAGCCGGCCACGGTTGTCAAAACCCAGCGCAAAAATATTGACGCCGTCGCCCAGTTGCACGAGCGTTTCAACCTTGTCCTCGCGCACGCGCAGAACAATACCATTTGGCCCTGTGCCTGCGTAAATCGTACCGTCATCAGCCTGCACCAGCGCATAGACGGCGCTGATACGCGGGTCATTTTCCAACAGAACCTTGACCTGACGCGATAGCTTCAAATCGCCCAGATTCGTCGCCACGATGTTGCTGGACTCTCCCTCCCGGAATTGCGTCTCACCGCTGTGATTCCATTCTGCGGGCTGAACAGCCAGTACCGGCCAGGCGGTTAGCATCAGAATTAACAGCGCCAGCAGTGCCGGCCGGTTCGTCCGTGACGAACCAGCAGGCCTGAAGCACGTTGCGATTGGCATGGGTGTGTGACGGAGGGCAGATTGGATCAATGATTGTAGTCGCATAATTTTGCCTGATTGCTGGTCAGTGGAAATATCGTTCACCACGATTTTCAATTCATGGATTGGTTTTTATTTTTGTCCGGTTGGCCAGACTCCCCTGGCGCGTCTTGGTCTTTGTTGGGTTTGGCTGTCGGGCTTTCATCCGCGTGGGGTGGTTCAGCCGGTAGCTTGTCCGGGGTATCCGGGCGGTCGGGGAGCTGAGCCGGCATCATTTTCAGTTTTCGCTCGACGGTGAACCCGAAATCGCTGTGGCCGTGCATGATATATTGCGTGGGGATGATTTTCACCTGGGTGCTGTCGAAGAGGCTTACATCGCTGCGACCGGAGGAGAGCATAATCTGCTGTCGCGATGAGGGTAGGTGAACCATTGCCTTGCGACCCTGGGCTATACCCTCACGACCGCCCGTCAGGTAGACATAGAGTGCCTTCTGCTGCACGCCCAGAACATCGTCCAGCACCGTGAAAAGTTCATCGGCACTCTGGGCGACGAAGCGAAACGGTTTGCTGTGCGCCTCATCATCAAGGTAGGAATCCCAGTCGGCAATTGACAGGCGATACTCTCCGTCAGGCAGATCGCGGGGCAACTCAAATGTAACCGGCATGGTGATTTCGTCACCGCGGAACGGGCGATAAACCACGAAAGCACGCATGGTTTCACCCGGTTGATAAATATTTTTAGGCAGGATGATTGAAGTCATCTCCGCATAGCTGGAATGAGGGGAAATGCGCATTTCCCCCTTCAGACTGGTTGGCAGGACCTGATCAAACGGGTTATTGGCGGCAATGGCGATTGGCATGCCAAGCTCGTAGAACAAAAAATAGCTGTCAGCATCGGAAACGGTGTTGCGAAGATGAACCTGCCGCCCATTTTCAAAATTAATGGTCAGGTCATAGTCGATGGTATGGTTGGGCGGCAGCGAACGCTGACCGGTGGCTGCGGTCATCAGTGCGATGCTGGCGAGCGTCGAGGTGAACTCACGATGACTGGCTGCCATGAAGTGGTACGTGCGATCCTCGCTGCCGTTGGTATAAACGACGTGAATGTCAATCGGGATCATGGCGGGCGCCGGACCAATGGTTCCAGCGATGCCAAAAGTCTGGTCATTGGTCAGCGTGCCGCGCACCTGACCCATGGAGCCAAGTTTGAAGCTGGTCATCAGGCTGGCCACGATTCCCTGCACCTGGCCATTGGCCATCGGCAGATTAACCGGTCCTTCGCTCATAAAGGGATGGCCAAATCCGAACACGCGATCACCCAGCACCTCGGTAACCGTGCCGACGGCAGTCATATCCACATCACCAATCAGAAGTGGGACGGCAATAACCGATCCTGGTTCCAAAGCGATATCCGCTGCGCCATTGTCATCCTGTCCGCCGCCGGATTGTAAAGTAGTCAGTCCCTTGGCGCGCAGCAGCGGAGCGAAGGTGTCCATCACCTGCTGGGGCAGGCCGGCGCAACTCAGTGGAGTGCTTAGTGGCTGCAGCGCCATGGGGCGATCGTCCGACTGTACGCTGGCGAGATTGCCCGGGCTTTTGGGCGCGAATAATCTGGCTGGATCAGCCTTGGCTGGGTTCCAGTAGGTGTCATCCATCCTCCAGGTGAATGAGGTGGAGGGGGTGGCGCCAACTGATGAGCCAGCCGCCGACGGGTTGGTCATTGAGGGGTGGGTGGCGGTGTGGTCGGCAGTGGTATTGTTCTGTTTTTCAGCAGGGGGTTGCGGCTGCATGTCCAGCATGTATTCGATCGGTTGAACACCTGCCAGCGGATCTTTCATCAGCGACCAGCCATAGGCAAACGCGCCAGCCAGGCGGGTGTTGCCCTGCGGATCGGTCAGATAAATCGGCGAACCACTCATGCCGGCAATCGGGCCGGTATGCTCCAGATTCTGACCTGAGCAGCGGATCAGGATCACATCGCCGCGCGGATTGAAATTATGTAAAATGGAGATGACTTCAACATCAAACCGTTCGATAGACGTTCCGTGGAAAACACTCAGTCCGTATCCTTTCCAGCCGGGTTGAACCTGGCTGACACGCCAATGTTTTTGCGGATCGAATAGGGACGTTTTTGATGGTGATTGTTCTGCTTGATCCGGGGATGGATGAACATCGGGCTTTGATGAATTGTTGGGGGGGATGCCGGCACTGGTCGGGTCGGCTGCGCTGGCTTGCGACAATGCAGCCACAGAACTGAATAAAGTGAGCGATAAGAGAGTCAGTGGAATCAGCCGCATCATGATGGGTGGCATGGTAAAGATAAGCAAAGAGATCGGCAAACATAGGCTGAAAATATTTGATGCGCTGGCGATCAAGCTCAGGCGCAGACGCCGCGTGAGCCAGCAAACAAGAAACGTGTTTCAACGGACTGAAGTTGAAAACAATCGCAACAAAAGGGGAAAGGGGATATTTCAACCGATTATAATTGACACCCGCTACCAGCATGGGTAGGTTGATGAGAGGAATTAACCAGCTACGCTACGACGTGGAATCTGCATTTCATCGATCCGCCCAATACTGTGGCGACCTAAGCTTCATTACGGGATCGCTGAAACCCATATTCTGAAATCGGTGGCAGGGCTGTTTGCCGGTTTTTGAATACAGGACGGTCACCCGTGACAGAAGAAGCACTTTGCAAAGCGCAAGCTGTTTTACAACATACCTTTGCCCAGCCCGACCTGCTGGTCGTCGCTTTGACGCATGCGTCGATTGCCGACAACCGCCTGGCCAGTAATGAGCGGATGGAATTTCTCGGCGATGCGGTGCTTGATCTGATTGTCTGCGACGAACTATTTCAACGATATCCGCAGCATCTGGAAGGCGATTTGACCAAGATCAAGTCAGCCGTGGTGTCACGACGCATCTGCGCGGAAATTTCCAATGAAATCGGTCTGACCGAGCTGTTGATGATTGGCAAAGGTCTCAGTTCGCGGGCGCAGATGCCTCCGAGCCTGGCCGCTTGTGTTTATGAGTCGATTGTGGCTTCAATCTATCTGGATGGGGGATTTGAAGCCGCCCGGGCATTTGTATTGCGGACCATTCGGCCCAAGATCGATCTGATTGCCGCCAGCGTTCATCAGATGAACTACAAGGCGGTGCTCCAGCAATATGCCCAGCAACACCATGGCTCAACACCGATCTATGAACTGTTGGATGAAAAAGGGCCGGATCACAGCAAATGTTTTGAGGTTGGTGTGGCGCTGGATGGCCGCCGTTTTACCAGTGCCTGGGGGCCAAATAAAAAGACGGCGGAACAAAAAGCCGCGTTGCTGGCGTTGGAAGAACTGGGCGTCTTTGATGCCCTTGAAGTCGATCGGGCATTTGAGCAGTTGCAGGACACCAACGGCAACGATTAGCTGATGGGGCGGTTGATCGTGGGGCAATTCAAGCCCGGTTGATTCAGGGCGCTGGATTGCCTGAATTGGGCAATTGCTGCTGATTGGTGTGCGGCTGATCCTGTAAATCTTCAGCCAGGGTCGCCGTGGCGTAGACTTCCGCCCGACGGTTGCCGGCCCGTGCCTCTGGCGTGTAGGCACGCTCAACCAGCGGTTCAAAGGTCGAACACCCCTGCACACGCAGTATCTCCGGTGCAACCCCCTTGGTAACCAGATAATCCGCCACCACCTGGGCGCGGCGCAGGGATAAATCCAGCTTGTCCTTTGGAGTGGCTGTTTCAGGCAGGTCGTCCAGTCCGGTATGTCCCTTGACCATGATGATATTACGATGGCCGCGGAACTGGGCGGCGATCTGATCCAGATCGCGCTGCATGGATGAGGACAACTCGTAGGAGTTGATTTCAAAGTTGACCCGCCCGCCGGTTGTGGCCCAGCGGCTGGGGCGGATGTTGGTCGTTTCGTTATCGATACCATCAGCGCCGCGCTGTTGCAGACGGCTGGCACCGGCATTATCCGGACCGTTGCGCAACCGACCCTCTTTCATCGCCTTTTCCAGCAGGTAAATATCAATGGGATCGTTGCTGTTGGGATCGGGTTTGTAGCCAAAGGCCTGTTTGATCTCCGCGACCGTCTCGGTTTCGGTCTGGGCCTGGGCAGCGGCGTTGGCGGGGTTTCCGTCGGGTTTAAGAACCCAGAGAATCACGAACAACCCCATCATGCACATGATCAGGTCGGCCAGCGTGAAGATCCACTCAGGGCATTCTTCACACATTTCTTCGGGATTGCATTTACCGCACTTGGCTGCCCTGGTTGATCAAAAGTAATGGGTTACTCACGCGGCCTTGGGCATCGCCGCCTGCTGGGTGCTGCTCAGGAAGCTCATCAACTGCATTTCCACGACTCGAGGGTTGTTACCCGCTTGAATACTCAATACACCCTGAAGGATAATCTCCTTGGCGAAGACTTCCTCCTTGCTTTTCAGGCCGAGTTTTTCAGCGATCGGACCAGCAAAGATGTTCTGCATCAGCGCCCCGTAGAGTGTTCCGCTGATGGCGCCCGCCAGAGCCTTGCCCACCGCCGAAGCGTCGCCGCCCAGATTCTGGAACATCGCCACCTGGGCGACCAGACAGGCAATCAGCCCGCATCCGGGACCGAACTTGGCGATCATGCCCCAGAAGTGCTTGCCATGCTTGTGGCGCTCCACCATGGATTCGACTTCGATACGCATGATTCGCTCGATAATTTCCGGATCCGTACCGTCAATGGTTAATTGCAGACCACGACGTAAAAAGGGATCGGGCGCTTCGCGGGCGACGGTTTCCAGCGCCAGAACGCCATCACGGCGTGCGGTTTCAGCGTACTGCACCATTTCCTTGATCAGGTGCTGTACATGCGTGCCCTTGTCAAACAGCATCTTTTTAAGGCAGGAAAATGCAGACATGACCGAATGCAACGGCATGGACGCCATCGTTGCACCCAAGGCGCAACCGAAGACGAGCATCAGTTCAGCCGGTACGATGTACGGGCCGAAATTACCGTGGGTGGCATGAAAAATGCCATAGGCCAGAGCACCCCAGGCAAGGAGATAACCAATCAGTGTGGCCAGGTCCATAAGCGATAGCCGCAAAAGAAGTTACAGACTGCCAAATATCGCTGTACCTGCTTGACGTTGCTGTTTTCAGACAGCTGCGGTACAGAGATGCGTCTGCTTATTGTTTATTTCGGCGTGATCGACGTTGCAGGTTGAGAGATTATCGGAACTTGATTGCAATGGTTGACGCACATACGCCGATGAAGGACAAAGATAAGAGATGGATGTAATCGGTCTACTTAGTGCTGATCAGGTGTTGAGCATGCTGGAAGCGGGCAGCTATCTGCTGTTGTTCCTGCTGCTGTTTGCCTGTGGGTTGGGTTTGCCGTTGCCGGAAGATATTCCGTTGCTGGCCGCCGGTACGCTGATCGCGCGGGGCCGGATGGAACTTCTGCCCGCCTCGATCTGCGCCTGGTGTGGGATTATCGGCGGGGACTGTGTTCTTTACCTGCTGGCACAGCGCTATGGGATGAATATTACCCGCATTCCGTTGATCGGTCGGCATGTCACGCGGGAACGTATCGAGCGTGCCGAGCGCCTGTTCGAGCAGTATGGTGTTTGGGTTGTGGCGGTGGGACGATTGTTTGCCGGTATTCGCGGGGCGATGGTCGTGGCAGCCGGGGCGACTCGATTTAATTTTTACAAGTTCATTGTTACCGATGGTCTGGCTGCGCTGATCAGTGGAGGGCTGTTCCTGTGGCTGGGGCATGTATTCGGTAAAAATCTGGACGTGCTGGCGGAAAAGGTGAAAGCCGGCGAGCGCTGGGTTTTTGCGGTACTGATTATCGCAGGGGTTCTGGCGGTCATTTATGTCTGGTGGCGGCGGCGCAAACGTCAGGCCCTGACCGATGCTGCCCTGAAAAAAGCGGTTCATGTGGCGCAGCGCCGCGCCCCAGTGACCAGCACAGAGGCTGATGCAGCGGCGGGTTGTGATGACCGTGGCGCAGCGCCGGTGGACTCATCGTCAGCCCCGCCGGAATCGATCAGTCCGACACGTTCGTGACGTGTCGCTGGCTGGGCGGCGGGATCTCAAGCTGCCCGTATCGTCGTGTTCAACCGGGATTTATTTGACGCATGGATGCGTTGCGTGCCTACACTTCTCGCCGGATGCTTGCCCTGGGGGCGATTGGTTTTGCTTCGGGTCTGCCACTGGTTCTCACCCAAGCCACGCTGCAGCAATGGATGAAGCATCGCGGGATCGATCTGACCACGCTGGGGCTGCTTAGCTTGGTGGGGTTGCCCTACACCATCAAGGTTTTATGGGCGCCATTTCTGGACCGCTGGCGGGCACCGTTTTTAGGCGCGCGTCGTGGGTGGCTTGCGGTGACTCAACTGCTGCTCATCGGCGCAATCGTGGTGCTGGCGTTATACGGCGCGCGGGCGGAGATGCTGAGTGTGGGGGCAATGGCAATGACCATCGCTTTTTTCTCAGCATCGCAGGATATCGTCGCTGATGGATACCGTACGGATCTGCTGCGCCCGGCTGAACGTGGTTATGGTGCGGGTTTGTTCGTAACGGGGTATCGCCTGGCGATGGTGAGTGCCGGCGCCGGTGCCAGTATTGCCGTGGGCTGGGGGTGGATGCAGTGGCAACACGCCTACTTGTTGATGGCGGGTTTAATGGCGATCGGCGTGGTCGGGACGTTGCTGGCTGATGAGCCGGATCGCGAACCGGATCAACCTGAGTCGCTCTATCAAGCCATTGTGCCTCCGCTGCGCGAGTTTTTAGCGCGCGGCGATGGTGTGCTGGTTCTGTTGTTTATCATGCTGTTTCGCCTGCCTGACTCAGTGGCCGGGACAATGACCATCCCGTTTTTGATGGATATCGGCGTCAGTGATGAACAAATTGGTTATTATCGCCACGGCCTTGGCGTAGCGACAACGATAGTCGGCGCGATGGCCGGCGGAGCGATTGTCGAGCGCATCGGTCTGCGCGCTTCGCTTTGGGTCTTTGGTATTCTGCAGGCGCTGAGCAACGCCGGATTTCTGCTGCTGGCCTGGACCGGAGCCAAACTGCCGGTGCTGGTGTCGGCGCTGGTTTTTGAAAACTTGTGTGCGGGTTTTGCGGTGGCGGGTTTTTTCGTGTTTCTGATGAGCCAGTGTCACCGGCAGTATACAGTGACGCAATATGCGCTGCTCTCCAGCCTGATGGCGCTGATGGGGCCGATCATGGGAAGCTGGACGGGGGCAGCGGCTCAGTGGTTGGGCTGGCCGGGGTTTTTTCTATTAAGTGTGGCGACTTCCCTGCCAGCACTGCTGCTTCTGGTGTGGATTCGACCCCGCCCGCAGGATGAGCAGGGGTAGGATTTGGTCCATAAACAAGCAGCGACCGGTTTTGGCAATTGCCATTGTAATCAGCATCACAGGATATAACGTATTTGCAATGCGGTCTCGAACGTTTGTCATTATGGTTTGGCTGCTGGTGATGGGGGGAGTGGCGGATGTTGCCCGCGGAGTCTGGTTTGATGAGAGCTGGCCCTACCGTCGGGCGGTGAATGTCACCTGGGATGCCGAACATGCCACCGGTCGGGAGGTGGCGCAGGTTACGATTTTGACCGCCGGCCACCACTTGCGCGATGGCAGCGACGTGCGCGTGCTGACGTATGACGGTCGGCCAGTCGCGTTTGAGGTGATGCGGGTGGGGCCGGGGGATCAGGTTGAAGTGGCCTTTGGGTTGCACCGCCAGAGCAAGGATTATTATGTCTATTGGGGTCGATCCCAACCGCCTCCATTGCCAGCGGATCAGCCGAAGTTTGCCCCGACATCGGGGTTGCTCATGGAAGTGCGCCAATGGAACACGCGCCGAGCCAATAATTTTCAGCAGATCATGCAGTCGTTTGACGCCAGCCAGTCTGTTCTGGGCAAGACGATGATCGATCAACCGCTGCTGAGCTATAACCCGGTGGCTGATCAGCGCCAAAGCATCTCCAAAATTACCGGTACGATTTTGGCGCCCATCGACGGTTCCTACTATTTCGCCATTAACGCCGATGACCGGGCGGGGTTGTGGATTGATGGTCAACCCGTTGCCTTCGCTTCCCATATTGCCGGTGACGCCCGCTTCAATGGCACGATTGACCTCACGCGCGGCCAGCATGATTTTACGGTTTATCTGGCGAATTTTGGGGGCGATTGCCGGTTGAATGTCGGTTGGCGCACACCAGGTACCGCGAAAATGCAAACGATGGAGCGCGGCGCGTTTGGGTATATTTTTGGCGGTGTCATCGGGCCGATGGAACAGACGGGCAAACGGCTGGTCGCCGATTTCCAGCCTCAGTATATGGGCGAATGTTTTTTCAGTAACGAGTATGCCCATCGTATCCGTTTCACCGCTGCCGAGGTGCGCGGGGGGGAATATGAGTGGAGTTTTGGCGATGGTCAGACAGCTCGGGGGCAGCAGGTTGATCACGTCTATCTGACTGGCGGTGTGTTCCCTGTAAAAATTACGGTGAAAACGAAAGAGGCGCAGGATACACAGACAACCGAGCTTCAGGTTCAGCGCGATTTTTCCAATCTTCGGCGGATGAAGGAGGATGGGGTGATAACCATCGCCCCGATCGTGCGCGGATATGATCTGTCTGGCGCACCACCGGATCAACTGATTCGGATGATTGAGTTGCAGCAACAGGCGGGCGACCGTCAGGCGATGCTGGCAGCAGCCATGCCGCTGGCGCGCCTGGTCAAACAACCGACAATCGCCAAGGCACTGGCAGCGCTGCAATTGGCGGTCGATGATGCGCTATCAGCCGGGATGACGGATCAAGCCATTGCGCTGTTGGAACAAGTACCGGAAAATTCCAACCTTCAACCCCGCGCGGCTGTCATACTGGGGGAAAGTCTGTTGTGGTGGGGGGGGGATGCCCAAAAAGCAGCGAATGTTCTACAACCCTATAAAAAAAATGCAGCGGTTCAGCGCACACTCGGCCAGGCGCTGATTCTATCGGGTCACAAGCAAGAGGGGTTGAGTCTGTTGCAGTCGCTTCCCGTGACGGTTGAACAGGCCAAACAAGCTGCGGTCAGCGGGGCATTGGCGCGAACGGTCGAGTTTTACATCGATCAGAAGGAGGTCGATGCCGGCGAAACAAGCTGGCAACAATGGATGCAGCAGTTTCCGGCTGATTTTGTCGAAGGGTACAGTCTGTTGTTGCGCGTGCGCCTGATGGAGCTGCGCGGGCTTTTGTCACAGGCGGCGACCATCGCCCAGAGTTTTGCTACAGCAGTGCCTGATTCGCCCTATGCCCCCCGGCTGCTTGATACCGCCAGCCGTTTGCTGAAGAGCACTGATCCTGACCGCAGCGCGGCCCTGCATCAGTTACTCAAACAGCGCTATCCTGAAGATCCATTGAGCCAATGAAACGATATGGTTCATCATGTCTTGATTAACCATCAATATGCTTGTGGCGGCGTGCGCATGGATGACCGTTCTGGAGTAGAATAACGCCCTATGACTGCGGTTCGACTGGAACATATCACCAAGACATTCGGGCAGGCGCTGGCCTTGAGTGACATCAATCTGCAGATCGGTGCTGGCGAGCTTTTTTTTCTGCTCGGGCCAAGCGGCTGCGGGAAAAGCACGCTTTTGCGGATCATTGCCGGTCTGCACGAGCCGACTGCGGGGCGCGTCTGGTTTAATGATACCGACGTGACGAGCCTGGGCACTGAAAAGCGCAATGCGGTGATGTGCTTTCAGAGTTATGCGTTATGGCCCCATTTGACTGTTCGCCAGAATGTGGCTTTCGGCTTGAAATTGCGCGAAATGGATAAGAAGGCGCAGGATCAGAAGCTGCATGAAGCGCTGCAGCTTGTGCAGATGCTTGACTATGCCGAGCGCAAACCCAACCAGCTCTCCGGTGGTCAGCAGCAGCGTGTGGCCCTGGCGCGGGCGATGGCGGTCAGCCCGCAATGTCTGCTACTGGATGAACCGCTGAGCAATCTCGATGCCAAACTGCGCAGCGAGATGCGCAGCGAAATTCGCCGGATCTGCAAAACGGCGGGATTCACCACGGTATATGTCACGCATGATCAGAAAGAAGCCTTGAGCATTGCCGATCGGATCGCCGTTTTGAAAGATGGGCAGCTTTGTCAGGTCGGTTCACCGGCTGAACTTTATCATCAGCCTGCCAGTGCCTTTGTTGCTGATTTTGTCGGTCAGACGAATCTGCTGACGGGGCAGATCATTCAGCGTGATGCCCAGACCGTGCGCGTTCAAACGCCGGTCGGTTGTTTGACCGCGTGCAGCCGCGCTGCTGATTTACCCGAGCATGTCACCGTGAGTATCCGTCCTGAACAGATACAACTGGCGCGGCCGGGCGATGAAAATAAGGAAAATCAGTTGGCGGGCCGGGTGGTTGAATCAACTTTTCTGGGTGAAGCCAGCGAGCATCTGCTTCAGATCAACCAGCAGACGTTGCGCATTATTTGTACGCCGCCGCAATTTGATCCGCCGAAGGAATTGAGGGTGAATATCGCAAGGGAAAGTGTTGTTCTTTTGACTCGTTAATGTGGCCATTGCCGGGCTGATTGGATCAATCAGGCGTTTTGTTCAATGCTGAGATATCTCTGGATCATCCTCTTTTTGTTGGTGCTGGCGATACCGTTTGCATTGCGCCATTGGCTGGTAAAACCAGAGACAGAATTAAAAGGCCAGACGGCTGGCCGATTGGTGATCGTTACACCCAATAATCAGGATATCCGCCGGGAATTCGCCCGTGCCTTTGATCAGTGGTATCAGGAGCATTTTGGTGAATCAGTCAAAATTGACTGGCGCGTGCCGGGTGGTTCCAACGATATCAAACGACTACTGGAAAGTGTTTATGCTGCCCAGCGGTTGAGTGATGGCCGTTTTCCTGATGAAGTGCGGGCCGATATCGATCTGGTCTGGGGCGGAGGTGATTATCTTTACGATGTCGAGCTGAATCCACTGGGGTTGCTTCAGCCGCTTGATCTCAGCCCGGAGCTTTTGCGTGAAGCCTTTCCCGAACCGTTGCTGGCGGGGGTGAAACTGCGCGATGTGCGGCATGACGCGCAAGGACGATTATTGCCGCCGCGCTGGGTGGGCGTGTGTCTCAGCGGGTTTGGCATTGTTTACAATCCTGCTGTTTACTCATCGCTGCATCTGCCGCCGCCGCAAACCTGGACAGATTTGACCAGGCCTCAACTGGCGGGCTTGCTGGCACTGGCGGACCCGACCCGTTCAGGTTCTGCCGCCGTGGCATATATGGTTGTTGTGCAGCGGGCCATGGCGGATGCTGAAGCAGCCGCGCTGCACGAATATCCTGATCTGGCGGGCTTATCAGCGCAACAACGCGGAGCCGACCAACGTTATACGGATGCCTTGGCGCATGGCTGGCATGAAGGGATGCGGCAGTTGCTGCTGATCGCTGCCAATGCGCGTTATTTCACCGACTCAGCCAATCTCGTGCCGCGTGATGTCAGCAGTGGCGATGCAGCGGCCGGTGTGGCCATCGATTTTTATGGCCGCACCTTCCAAGAGGTTGTTGGATCATCGCGCATCCGGTTTGTTTCACCGCGCGGGGCAACGGCGATCACGCCTGATCCGGTGGCGATTTTGCTGGGTGTGAAGGGGGAACAAAAAATTCTGGCTGAGCGTTTTGTAACCTTTCTACTTTCCCGGCAGGGTCAGCTTCTATGGATTGTCAAACCCGGATTGCCGGATGGGCCGCTGGAGCGCGGGTTGCGCCGGTTGCCGATTCGTCCGGATGTTTATGTTGACCGGACGAACTGGACGGACGATGCCGATCCCTTTATTGAAGCCGATGGTTTCAACCAGCGGGGGGAATGGATGTCCCTTTTCTCGGATATGCGCCCGCTCTGGGCAGCAGCCTGGATCGATAGTCGCGAGACACTTAAACAGGCCTATGCAGCAATTTTGCAAGTGTCGGAGGTTGGGCGTCGTGATCGTCTGATGGATGAGCTGACCAATTTGCCGGTACAGATGAATGATGTTGTTGCCGTTCGTACCCAACGGGCTGCGATGCAGCGCAACCACCAGGATATTACACTGTGGCAGACCCGGCAGCGTATTGAGTGGGCGCGCAAGTTTCGTAAACATTATCAGCGCGTTACGGACGAAGCGCAGCGTTGACGAGCCATCTGTCCGGCAGGCTGTCAGGCAACGGCCATTGCGTTAAATCGAGCTTGATTGGTTCAGCATCAGAAAGACCAAAATGCCAACCGTTACCGATGACAATCATGAATCAGCGATCCACCCCGATTACGGCAGGCCAATCGGACGTTGGATGAACCGAAATTGGGCGCAATTATTGTTGATGGGGGGCGTCTATCTGTTTTTCGCGGTTTTCCTGATCTGGCCGATTGCGCAGGTTGTGGCTGGGGGGTTTATGCGTTCACAGCCTGACGCTGCGGGCAGCCGGTTTACGCTTTCATATTTTCAGTTGATTTTTCAAGACCCGGTGCTGGTGCGTGGGTTGATCAATGCTGCGCTCATTGCCATCCTGACGACCCTTGCAACGCTGGCGCTGGCCGTGCCACTGGCGGTGCTGAGTGTGCGTTATGAATTTCACGGACGGGCCTTGCTGGCGGGGTTGCTTCTGGTACCGCTGGTATTGCCGCCGTTCGTGGGCGCAATCGGGATCCGGTTGGTGCTGGGACGATTCGGGCCATTGACGCAACTGGCGGGATGGTTCGGCTATGAACCGGCGATGGGGATCGACTGGCTGGGGAACTGGCGGTTTCTGGGGATTATCGTGGTCGAGGCGCTGCACTTGTATCCGATCATGCTGCTGAATTTGCAGGCGTCGCTGGCCAACATCGATCCGGCCATGGAGCAGGCGGCGGCGAATCTGGGCGCATCGCGCTGGACGATTTTTCGCCGCATTACCCTGCCGCTGATGCGCCCTGGGCTTTTTGCCGGGTGTACGTTGGTGTTGATCTGGAGTTTTACCGAACTGGGCACGCCGCTGATGTTTGATTATCAGGATGTGACTCCGGTGCAGGTTTTTGCGCGGATTACGGAGGTCAGCGTCAATCCGCTGCCCTTTGCGCTGGTGGTGGTGATGCTGGTGGCGTCAGCGGGGTTGTACCTGGTGGGCAAGGTGCTGCTGGGTCGCAATTTTGATGCAGCCACAACCAAGGCATCGGTGCAGGCAGTGGCGCGCCGGTTGCCCGGCTGGAGAGGTTTACTGGCGGCCAGCCCTTTTGTGGCTGTTTTCCTCCTGGCGGTTTTGCCTCATATTTCGGTGGTGCTCACGGCCCTGAGCGATCCAGCTGCGTGGTACGACTCCATCCTGCCGCGTAGTTACACGTTGGAACATTTTCGCTCGGCGCTGGTTGATGAATTGGCTTTGCCCAGCATCCGCAATTCCATCTTTTACGCCAGTGCGGCAACCGTCATGGCGGTGGTGGTGGGGCTGGGGTGCGCTGTCCTGATCGTGCGCAGCCGTCTGCCCGGGCGCGGATTGATTGATTCGCTGGCCATGTTGCCGCTGGCTGTGCCGGGGTTGGTGCTGGCATTTGGTTACTTGTCGATCAGCGTGATGTTCCGCAGCCGTCTTCCTGAATCAACCGAGGCTGGCGCGTGGCTGTCGTGGTTGAATGTGCAGGCCAATCCTGTTGTGCTGTTGATCGTGGCGTATGGTGCGCGACGCCTTCCGTATGTGGTGCGCAGCGCTGTGGCGGGGTTGCAGCAGGTTCCGCGCGATCTGGAGCTGGCTGGTGCCAACCTGGGGGCACGCTGGTGGCGGGTTATGCGTAAGATCACCCTGCCGCTGATTGCAGCCAATCTGCTGGCCGGTGCGCTTCTGGCCTTCGCCTTTGCCATGTTGGAAGTGAGTGATTCGCTGATCCTGGCGCAGGCGGCTGCGTACTACCCGATCACCAAGGCGATCTGGGAAATCGCCAATCGCCTGGGCGACGGGTTGTACATCGCCAGCGCCCTGGGTGTCTGGGCGATGGTTCTTTTGACCTTGACAATTCTGTCGGCCAGCGCCTTGATTGGTCGGAAGATGGGGGCCATTTTCAGAATTTAGCGCAGCCGATGCCGCGCGGATCATACACATGGCACGGTTGGCGCGATATGATGGCAACCCTGATGCTTGATCAAACTTTTGCCAAATGGTGGCTGACGCGCGTGACACCGTTCCGCGATGTCCCAGCCGAAAAATTGCAGGCAGAGCGCGAATCGGTGCAGCGCCAAAGCGACTACAACCGTAATTACGCTGATTTTCTCAATTCTGCCGTGCTGCCTGCCATTGATGAACTGGCCAAGACGCTGGCCAGTAATCGCGTTGTGCATCGCGTCAGCACCTGGGGTAATCAGCTTTCGCTGCGGATTCATTTTTCCTGGCGTTGGGGTGAACTGGTAATTTCGCAAAGTCACGAAGATGCCATTACGTTTGAGCATCATATCATCACCGAGGGGGAGAAACGCGGCGATGATTCTGCCGATGATCACAACCACCAGTATGACTTGCGCGATGCGCTGCCGGGGCAGGTGGCGATGCAGGAGATACAGTTTTTTCTTTCGCGGTTGGCGCAGGATCTGGTGGAATGTGATGAGGAGCCTGAATTGCCGACCGATGAGGAAAAATAATACTCATCGCTCGGAGTGCACCGCGGCGCTGTCGGCGGGTTGGGCATTATTTTTCTGAACCAGAGCTGCGCAGCCGGCTATAATCAGCATTCAACCACGACGATTTTGATATGAGCGATGCTCAGCCGCCTTTTTCTCCCATGATTCAACCTGTTGCCAAAGAGGCTCCCGACCGCACCCGGGTGGATCATGCCCAGTTCGATCCTATTCGCGCAGGCCATACGCCGATCGAGCATGCCTCGGCTGCGGGATTGCGCCCGACGCTGCTGGGAATCGCTGTCAATGTGGTGCTGGCGATGGGCAAGGCCGCTGCGGGTATCTTCGGCAATTCCTATGCTCTGATTGCCGATGCGATTGAATCAGCCATTGATATTCTTTCGTCGCTGGTGGTGTACGCGGGACTGAAAGTCTCCGCCCGTCCTGCCGATGATGATCATCCGCATGGCCACGGCAAAGCCGAACCCATCGCTGCCGCAGTGGTGGCGCTGTTTCTACTGGCGGCTGCGGCGTTGATTGCTAAAAACAGTGTGGAAAAAATCAGTACGGTTCATCCCATGCCCGCAGCCTGGACCCTGATCGTTTTGGTCGTGGTGGTGGTGGTCAAGGAAACGCTGTTTCGCCATGTCTTTGCTGTCGGCAATACCATCGGCAGTACGGCTGTCAAAGGCGATGCGTGGCACCACCGCAGTGATGCACTGACCAGTGTTGCGGTGTTTGCGGGTATTTCGATTGCGCTGATTGGCAATCATTTTTCCCCCAA
The DNA here is from genome assembly GCA_020847375.1 of Phycisphaerales bacterium. Classification (GTDB taxonomy): domain Bacteria; phylum Planctomycetota; class Phycisphaerae; order Tepidisphaerales; family Tepidisphaeraceae; genus JADLCB01. The sequence goes on from JADLCB010000019.1 coordinate 93,112, forward strand.
CCCGCGCTGGTCCAGCGGCGATGACTGGGCGGCGTTGTTTGCCGCAGCCATCATTTTGTTTAACGGGATTACAATTCTGCGCAGTGCTGTATATGAACTGACCGATGCCCGACCGGGGCGATGGGTGGAGGAGGATATCCGTCGAATCGCAGCGGCGGTTGCTGGTGTCGATGGGCTGGATAAATGTTTTGTCCGCAAAATGGGTTTTGATTACCTGGTGGAGCTGGATATTCGCGTGCGCGGCGACATCAGCGTGCGGGCGGGGCATGAAATCGGTCACGCGGTGCAGGATCAGGTTCGACATCTGGCGGCCGGTGGCCGGGTCACGCGCGTCCGCGTTCACGTCGAACCAACCCCGGCGGGCTGATCGTTTTTCATTTGAATACGTACAGATCAATCACGGGCTACCGCTGGTGAAGGCTGTTTGGTGAATAATTCTGCACGACAGGCCAGTGGCGATCGGTGCCAAAGGCACAGGAGCTGATTTTCAAAATAGGAGCGCTCTGGCGGCGTTTGAACTCGCTGCGATCGATCAACCGGAGGATGCGCCCGACGTCCTGGGCATCAAAACCGCTGGCAATGATCTGGGCTGCGCTGCGCCGCTTTTCGAGGTATTGATAGACGATGGCATCGAGTAATTCATAGGGGGGCAGTGAATCCTGATCGGTCTGATTGGGACGCAACTCGGCGCTGGGCGGTTTGGTCAGGGTGCTGCTGGGGATCAGTGCAAAACCAGCCTGGCGGTTGATCCAATGGCTTAGTTGATAGACCGTCGTCTTGTAGACATCACCAATCACCGCCAGCCCGCCGGCCATGTCGCCGTACAGCGTGCAGTAACCAACGGCAGCCTCGCTTTTATTGCCGGTGGTCAGGAGCAGGCGGTTGAATTTATTGGAAATCGCCATCAGCAGCGTGCCGCGGCAACGGGCCTGGATATTCTCCTCCGTCAGATCAGGTTTTGTCCCCGCGAAGGCCTCGGCAAGCGCCTGTTCAAAGGCATCATGCGGCGGGCCGATGGGAATAACTTGATAAGCAATACCCAGATTTCGTGCCAGTTGTTGCGCGTCAGCCAGGGCATGAGCTGAGCTGTAGCGGCTGGGTAGGGCGATACCCATGACCTTGTCCGGGCCGAGAGCGTGGGCTGCCAGCGTGGCAACCAACGCTGAATCGACTCCGCCGGATAATCCAAGCACAACATTCTGGAACCCGCACTTGCGAACATAATCACGAATTCCCAGTTGCAGCGCTTGACTGATTGAACGCAGGTCGTCGGGATTGGTAATGGTTGGCGAGTCGGCGGGGCGATTGGGCGCTTGTGGATGTCCAGTAGTGGTGCCGGCTGAAGATTGTTGCGCCAGATCGACAATAACCAGATCCTGGGCAAATGCCTTGGCATGGGCTAGTACCGTGCCGCTGGCATCCACGACCAGACTATGACCGTCGAAGATCAAGGCGTCGTTGGCGCCGGCTTGACTGACAAAGGCAACTGGCTGATTAAACCGACGGGCCAGCGAACGAAGACAATCCAAGCGGGCAGCAGCACGGCCAACCCGAAAAGGGTCGTTATTGCAGTGAATGATCAATTGCGCCTGCCGGTCGGCGGGTAACATGCGGCTGGCGAGGCTATTCAGGTCGGGATCGATGTTTAGGATGATGGTTTTTGATCCAAGCTGGACAACCGCATGATGGTCCGCTGAATCAGTCTGTGCCCAATGACGATGGATGATCTGCCCATGATGCAAAACCGCCAGCGCTGCATGTGCATGTGCTTGAGTTTGTGTTGGACTGGTGGGGGGATGGGCATAGCCGATGACGATATCGATATCGTGGGAATGCTGAAGCAGAGTCTCCAATGCCTGCAAATTATCCTCGACCAGTTGCGGATTGCGCCCAAGGTCGTACAGCGGATATCCGGTGATGCTTAGCGGGGGAAAGATGACCAGTTCCGCCTTGCCCTGCCGGGCTTGCTGGATGGACTGAACAATTTGTGCCGTGTTGTACGCGATATCACCCACGGTCGGGTTGACTTGTGCCAGAGCGATTTTCATGACTTGAGCAGTATAGCAGTTTAATCACAGCCATAACCACCATCACACCAAGGCTGACCCGGTCGGTTAATACGGATTGGGACGAACTTTAGCCGATATTGACTGGCATATGCCTGTTGTATTGAAAACAAGTTTATTGCTGGTCGCGTCGAATCTGTTCATGACCTTCGCCTGGTATGGGCACTTGAAGAATCTGGCCGTGCGCCCGTGGTATATCGCCGCCTTCATCAGTTGGGGTATCGCCTTATTTGAGTATCTCCTGCAAGTGCCCGCCAATCGCATTGGTAATACCGCCCTGACGCTGCCGCAGTTAAAAATCCTGCAGGAGGTGATCACTCTGTCGGTTTTCGTACCCTTTGCGGTGTTTTACATGGATCGATCCATCAGTTGGAATTTTCTATGGGCCGGTTTATGTATTGTGGGAGCGGTTTATTTTATCTTTCGTGGTTAACCGCTCACGCCGGCCCGTTTCAATTTTGTGTAAACACGCTGGCCATTTACCTGTGGTGGATTCTGTCGTAAGGTATTTGTTTCGACCCTGCCGGACGATCAGCCAGTCAACTGATTTTACCCGACGATAACGATCACGATTTTCCCGTCAGGGGCATTCGTGAATAAGCAAGAATACGTTCATGTTTGTAGCGTTTTTCAATCAAACGTTTGTCAGCGGCGATCTGGCGATCATTGGCCTGTTGATTCTGCTGGAGGGGGTGTTGTCGATCGACAACGCGATGGTGCTGGGTCTGCTGGCCAAGCGCCTGCCGGAGCATAAGCAGAAAAGGGCACTGTTCTATGGTCTGCTGGGCGCTTTTGTGTTCCGTATTCTGGCGATTGTACTGGCGGCGTATCTGCTGCACTGGTGGTGGGCGAAGATGCTGGGGGGAGCGTATCTGGTCTACATTGCGATTAAGCATTTTTTGCCTGCCAGACAAACCGATCATCATCACGAACACACAGCGGTTGGCTCGGCGCCGGTGGGCAGCATCGATACCCATACGGCCGATCAGCCGGCACGGGCGACACCGGCTGCGCCCCGACGCAAATACCCGAATTTCTGGCTGACGGTTTTGACGATCGAACTGACCGATATCGCTTTTGCCATCGATTCGATTCTGGCAGCCATTGCCATGATCCCAGGTACAACGATAACGCCCAACCCCAAACTCTGGGTTGTGATCTGCGGAGGCATGCTGGGCGTGATCCTGATGCGTTTTGCGGCGGTGGTTTTCATTCGCTTGTTAAACCGGTTCCCACAATTTGAAGTCTCCGCCTATCTGCTGGTGATGCTCATCGGATGCAAATTGCTGGCGGAGTGGTGGTTTAACAAACCGCCAGCCGGTTATTCCTCAGCTGAGGTCTATCACGGCCGGTTACAATTTCATAATTTTCATAATCCGGCGTTCTGGGTCTTCTGGGGTTTAATGCTCCTGTGCTTGCTTATTGGGTTCATGCCTGCTCGTAAAAAAGAGGCAGCATCGCACAATCAGAAGACATCGCCATTTGCCCCAGCCCAGGCGAAACAGTGAGCGGTCGTCCGTGGAGTGTCTGACTCAGGGGCGATGAACCAGCGCTGCGTACAATCAGTACCTTTTATTAAAAGTTGTTCTGGAACAGTCTGTCGGGTATAGTCACGAAGTCGCCAATTCGGCGATGTTTACGTGCCTATTTACTGGAGAGGTTATGGATGCTGCTATTGTTGGTCAGGCGGGAGCAAACCGGGTGGATGGGGCTGAGCCGGTCAGTTTGAATACGGCTTCAGATGTGGCTGCTTCGCAGGAAAAGAAGAAAGACGACGGCGATGCAAAGCCGGGAGTCTTTAAGCGTCTGGCGCGTAATGCAGCGCTTGGCAGCGCTTTTCTTGGTGGCGCTGGCGCAGTGGTCGGGACGGAAAAGGCCGACGCTACCGTTGTCCCGTATAATTTGAGCTTTGAGGAGTCGAAAAATTGGGGGATGACTATCTCGACAGTGGGCCGAGACGTGGGGGCAATGGTGTACATAGATGAGGCAAGCGGTACTACCAAGTTTGCCTCAGCAATAAGGCTAAGCGATTCTTCCGGAGGGATTAGAGAGTTTGGGGATGTGCCGGCTCCTGGCGGCCTTGTGACTTTGGCGGGCTATGGAGCAACTTTACGCCCGAGCGGGACGCTTAATCCTTTAGACGGCTTCCCATATGCGGCGCCAGGGAGGGCGGGGATTCTGGATGACGACGGAATAGACCCCAACCCTGCCATTTATATGGACACAGAAATATGGGACGTCAACACTGACGGCGGCGCCTGGCACGGGAACTCCGGAGGTCTGGTGAGAGACATCACGGGAAAGCCGGTTGCGCTGATGGCAGGCATTAATGGCACGGGAATTGGGAATTATACTAGTTCTGTGCGGCTTCAGCCGCTTATTTCAGATATTAATAACTTTGCGGCCCTGCATCCAGGGGCTGAAATCTGGGCTACCGCTGCACATGTGTGGGAGCTTGGTCCGTTAGAAAACATCCGTCTTGGGGATTTTTATAATCCAAGCGAAACGCTTACCGTGCTTGACTCTTGGGTGCATCCGAGCTGGACGCTTGGCAATCCAGACTGGGTTCACCCTAATGAAACTGATATAGCGCTGGTCGCGGTTAGTGTGCCCGAACCTGCTGCGGTGCTAAGCCTGAGTGTTTTAGGGGCTGGCCTACTCCTTAAGCGGCGAAAAAGGGTGTGGGGCTAGTGATTGGGCTTTGTCTGAAAACAGTAATCTTTGACCTTCTCCACGAAAGGCGGGCGCGGGTCCACCTTGGAGACTGGACTTATGTCGGGGAGCAGTAGCTCGATCAGATTTCAGGGATGATCGGTGAACAGCAATTTGGCCAAAGGATCCTTCCTGATGGATGACATCGCATCCAGCGGTAAAGAATTGCTTGGTCTAAGGGGGCATGACTCGTGAAGTTCTTGAGAAACTCCAAGCTGCGCCACTGCTAAAAATGATAATAATTCCAGCATAATCGAGAATACCGGCGGATGGGGGGATGTTTTAGTATTTTCATCATGACACAAGCAACCTTGCCGAAAACGTCCTTCAGCACGATGACGCCGCGTGAACGCTTGCTGGCGGTTTATCGCGGGGAACCGCACGATTGTGTCGCCTCGCTGGCGGATCTGAGCTACTGGTATGCGGGCAACGGCGGGGGAAAATTCATCCCTGGGCATACGGATGGAGCCAACTACAAGCAGTTGGAAAAGTTACTTGCGCTACATAATAGGACCGGGGCAGCCATCCATCTGAATATGGGTTCTTATTTCGATGTCCGTTATGGCGGTGGCATTCGGGTTGAATCAGGAATCAGAGGGGAGCACTACGTCCACCGTTTTGAAACACCGGTGGGAACTGTCGAAGAGGTTCGTGAGTGGTCGGATATCTCATTCAGTTGGCCGATCCTCCATCACATGATTCAGCAACCTGAAGACCTGAAAATCATCCGCTATATTTTTGAAAACACGGAATATTATACAGACTGGAAGCCCTACCACGACGCCATTGCCCAGATAGGCGAGTGGGGCGTTCCGCTGGTGCAAGGCCCGTATACCGGCATGGGCTTTTTGATGAGCCGTTACGCCGGCATTGAATCCACCGTGCTGTTTTCGGTTGACTGCCCGGAGGAGCTTGAGCAGACTGTGCAGACGATCAATGCTACCCACCGTGTGATTTGGGAACAGCTCGTCGATGGTCCTTCGCAGATCATGTTCATTTCCGACAACCTTTCCAGCGACGTGCAACATCCCGCGTGGTTTTATAAATATAGCGGGGATTACTATCGATGGATGGCGCAGCGGGCCCGTGCTGCTGGCAAACCGCTGGTGGTTCACGTTGACGGACGATTGCGCGGCCTGATGGCGGTGATGACGGAAGTGGGCGTTGCTGCGGTTGATGCGGCTACGCCCGCACCGCACGGCGATCTTACACCGACGCAGTGCCGTGATGAGGGGGGGGATCAACTGGTGCTCTCCGGCGGTATTCCGCCGGTTTTCTTCCATTCCGATGTTTCACTGGCGACCTTCGATAAGAGTGTTGAGGAATGGCTGGCGCTGGCTGATCGCAGCTCGGCGGTGATCATCGCCCCGGGTGATCAATTACCGCCACTGGGTGAGATTGACCGCGTGACGCGCATGGTGGAAATGGCCAACGCCCGCCGATATTGATCTGTGCCGATTTACACCAAGGAAAGTCGGCAAAAATGAATGGATGTCGTGTCGCGGTGCGGGCCAGTGTAATAGACAGCCAGAACATCGCCACCCGGCAGCGGGGCTGTTGCCGGTAAACCCAGGGAGAAATCGGACATTTCTGCCCAGGCGTCTTCCATCATTTTCTTTTGCCTTGTTTGGCCTGATAGCTGTGGCTGCGCAATCACGATTTCGCTGGCTGGATCAAAGCTGCGCCCGCCGTCCGAACTGAGGCGCGCCTTGATACAGGGGGTGCTGCTGCGGTCAACATAAACAAGGCATAGCCGGCCATCCCGCATTGGCCAGACCGAGGCTGGTTGGCCCGGCACGCCGGTATCCCAGGGCTGGCTCCATGTCCGCCCTGAGTCGCGCGATATCGTCGCGTGAATGTTCAGGTAGACATTGGCCACCGTGTCATACGTCCAGAAAAAATTGAGCAATGACTTGTCGGGCTGGACACTGGCGCGCTGATCCCAGTAAAAAACGCGGTCTTCCGGTTCCTCGGCGATGGCCACCGCGCCGCCCCAATGCTGCCCCTCATCGGCGGTAAATGTGATGATGGGGGCATGATGCCATGGCCGCAGATCTTCATACGATTTATTCAATTCAAAGAAGCAGCCCCATCGCCCATCAGGGAGAACGAGTGCCGGTCCAGTGATTGGCGTGGGTTGAAGATACGGCGTGGTATCAACCTGGCGCAGCGGCGACCAGGTCTGCCCCTGATCTTCAGAAATCGCGGTGAAAAGTTTGCTGTCCAGCAGACCTTGCGTCGTTTCATTAAAAAACGGGCGCGAGGGGTCGGAGCAATCGACCCAGTAAAGTGTTACCAGGACGCGCGATCCACCCAGGGCGGTACAGGCGGCAGCTCGAAACCGCCCCTGTTTACCGCCCAGGGTGGGCGCGACAAATGGTGCAGTCGGGGTTGACCAGGTGCGCCCCTGATCGTCGGAGAAACTCAGCATCGTGGCTTGGTCAGGCCCCATTCCGGTCTTGTCCATACCAACCCGAAAGCCGCAGATCCATCGACCCGTTGGCAAAACGCAGACATTGGGAAAGCAGCAACTACGCCGGCCGTTGGAGGCATCCGATGCCACCGCAATGCCTTGATCCCGCACTTGTAAACGAGCCATGGTTCCTCTTATTTCTTACTCATCGCAGCGGTATAGACCGCTTGCATGGCCGGGTCATCCTTGGTGTGCGCACCACGGAAAACCATCAGCAGGCCACAACGTGGGTAATCAGACTTATTCGGGGCGCTCCAGTGAATGGTGCGGCTATGATGGATCAGCGCGCTGCCCGCGTCAAGTGTTCCACAGAACTCCTCATCCTTGGAGTACTGGGGCATTTCCGCCAGTCCAAAGGAGTTACCTTTGATGCCCGAAGCTTTATGGGGGAGGCTTCCCAATTTCTGGCTGCCTTTGATGTAGTAGATCGGGCCGTTTTCCATGGTCGCTGCGTCCATCGCGATCCAGATGGTCAGCACATCCGCCGGCGTCTGGCAAAAATAGGCGTTGTCCTGATGAGCAGGAATGCCCGAACCAATTTTGGCGGGCTTGTTAAAGCTTTCGACAGCGATGAGCGTGGGTGTGCCGTGCACCAGCTTGCTAACCAGCTCGATAATTTCCGGCCGTTTGGCCATGGCAGCAAAATAGGGGTCGTGCTGCTCCATGCGCCACAGATTGCGGATGTTCTTTCCGTCAGCTTCAAACGTGCGGTCGCCTTCGGGTACTTTGGGGACGATCTTTTCGATATAATTGTGGATTGCCGCTTTAGCTTCCTGGTGTTTTTCCGGGGAAAGAAAATTTTTGACGCGGATACAACCATCACGCTCATAATCGGCGACTAACTGATTGACGTTCATACTATATCTCCTGTTTGAGTTATCACATCTGTTGTTTTTACGACACTTTGGATATCATATAAGCGGTAAACAGTATGGCTATTGCCAAGTATGACTGAAAAAATTACCGATTTTGATGAGGTGGCGGCACCGCCAATGCTGCAATTCCATGATTATGGAATGGGCGAATTCGATGCGCGACATCGGATCGGGCCGGTCTATTGCTCGCACTTCGATCTGCTGGCGACGCATAGCGGATGTGTGGAGATTCAGTTCGCCGACAACCAGAGTGTCAAGCTGCCAGCCGGTCAGGCTTTGTTGGTCTCGCCACACATGCGCTTTGCCGGTGCGTCGCTGGAACCCGTCAGCCGGGTGTCGGTGCAACATTTCTTGCCGGTGAATTGCGAAGGGGCCGGCTATCCAAATATTCTCAAACGGCTGTGTGGGCGTCGGGGTGACTGGGAAGCGTTTGTCGCGCCGCCGGTGGAGGTACTGGCCGATATTGAACGCGCCGTGGAACTGTCGCGGCGTCCACCTTCACCGACATTGCATCAGGTGCGTGAATCAATTCTTCTGCTCATCCTGTCACTGTTGATTGACAAACCGGCTGCCAGAATGGTGCCCGGCGCGGTTGGCGAAGATTTTTCCGATCTGACGCAATGGATGCTCGGCCGCTTGGATCAGCCTCTGACGCTGGAGGATATGGCGCAGTTTGTCGGGCGCTCCGCCAGTCATTTTCGCGCACTATTTCGCAAGCAGATGGGATGCCCACCCATCTATTATCTGCATCACCTGCGTCACAGCGAGGCCTCACGCCTGCTGCGCGAAACCGCCATGCCGATCAAGGCGGTGGCCCGCCGCGTCGGATACGATCAATTGACCCATTTTTATCGATTTTTCAAGTCCTTTTCCGACTACACACCGGCGGAATATCGGCGCATCTATTACGTCAAGGGTTGAACGGATCGCCTGCGTGCCATATGCGGTGCGATGGCGTGATCTGGTGACTGATGCGATCCGATAGACGCAACCCCATTTGAAAATAGCAACAAGGGCCTGCAGTTGACCATGACGGCGAACTGCAAGCCCTTGTCCGTTTTACTCGATCTGGTCAGACCGCCTTTTATTCTCCCAGAGCTATGCGAAAGCCGAGGCATTCGTGACGCAGGTCCGGTGGATCTTCGTGACGATAAGCGATCCACATATTCAGCACATTGGTGGTCAGATACGAACCGCCGCGCAAACAGCGGTTTAGCGATGTATCTTTGCCGGTCGGCTTGTTGACCGCCTTATCGCCGCCGCTTTTTTCTTCGTAGAGGTCAGCGCACCACTGCCACATATTGCCGAGCATTTCGTACAGTCCGTAATCATTGGGCGCAAATGATCCTACGGCAACAGGCGCAGCAACGCCGCCGAAGCATGTCAGCTTCGGATCCAGCGCTTCGCCCCACGTGAATCGTCGTCCTTCATGTCCGCCTCTGGCCGCGTATTCCCATTCATCATCAGACGGCAGGCGATAGGGCTGACCTGTCTCTTTGGCCAGCCACTGGCAGTATGCGCGGGCGTCCTCCCAGGAAATACCTCCCACGGGCTGGTTGTCCAGGTTAAAGCCATCTTTGTCGATATGCGACGGAGCACTGACGCCGGCGGCTTTCATGTAGGCGCGATATTCCTTGTTGGTTACCGCATATTTTCCCAGGGAAAAAGAACGAATATCGACCTTTTTACCCGTTGGCCAGCGGTGCGCAATATTGGCGTTGACAGGGCAGGCAGGCAACCCCAGCGTCACCGTGCCGGCGGGGATCTTAACAACAGGTGGAATCAAAATGTTTGTCATGGTTAACCTCTGGATCGATTTAAAGTTTGATTGACGCGCCACTCTGGCTGCTCGCTTGTATCGCCATCAAAAATTTCACGACGTTTACAGCCATCGGCACTGGAATATGCCACTGGCCCGCACCTTGGATCGTCTTGATGAACAACCCGATTTCGTCGATGTAGCATTGTTCGTAGACATAGCCCTGCGGAAGTGTGAGCGATTCCCATTGTTTGGTTGAACTCTGGAATCGGCGAACTGCTCCTTCAACCAAGTTCAATTCGATGGTGCCCGACTCACTGATGAAGCGAAGGATATTGCGCGCCACACGCTGGAGCAGATCACAGTGTATGAACAGGCGTGTACCCTTGGACAGGCCCGCGGAAATGTCCCACACGTCATTGGCGCTGATTTCCAGCGAGCTGACTTTGGCGCCGGAAGCGTGCACTTCGGTCGCGTGGTCGCCCAGCATCCAGTAAAGCATGGCCAGTTCCTGCGCGATCACATCCAGATTGCCGCCACCCATTTTCTGATCGGCAGCATAGAACTTTCGGTAATCTTCATAAGGATGCCAATCGGGCAAATACGCTCCGAACTCAGTAACAACGCTCAGCGTTTTGCCGAAGCCGGGTTCACTGATCCATTGTTTGACCTGTTGGAACAGTGGGTGCATGGGCGGCTGACATCCCGGGGCAATGACCAGCTTGTGCTGCTTCGCCAGTTCCGTCAGTTCGTCGATACCTTCGAGATTCAGTGACAGTGGAACTTCACAGAAAAAATGTTTTTTGGCACGGGCTGCAGTCAGTGCCACCTGCATATGGGCAGCACCGGGTACGGAAATAATCACCGCATCGGGATCCCAGCTCAGACCAGCCGACAAATCGCTGACCGAATCGACATCGTGCTTGGATTTGACCTCAGCCTGCCGATCCGCCCGAACGTCCACCATGCGAATTTGTTGCGGCTGAACCTGATTGGCCAGCAGACAACGAATTCGACGCTTTCCCATTGATCCGCCACCGACGACTAAAAACTTCATAGCTGCTCCTGTAGGTTTGAGAACGAAAACAATTGTTTAACCAATGAAAATTTACACGCTCTACCTGCCTGTACCGGCTGCTCTGCGCGCCCGGCAGGAGGCATCTCTGGACAATCGGCACATCCAAGCCACAGCGCATCGCGGCTGGGGCAGGATATTTGGTATACCATGCCTATAGTATACCATCGCGTGGTCACGCTTCAAGAGGGTTTGTTTTGAGAATTGGTATACCGGATTGATTTCCAATCAGAGGCGGATTTTTGCGTGTTTTTTCGTGATTGGTCGCCGCTAGGGAAGTGCTGTCGCGGGCATTTGAAATGCCCGAAGGTTGGGCAACGACGATCCATTTCGGTCTGGTTCGACTTGATTTTGGCGCGATTTTGTTGACCATTTCAGGTAGTTGATCCGCATGTTTGTTGATCCCCCAGGCAGCGGTTTTCGGCGAACGCAACATGAAACTGAGCATTACCGCCACAACCGGGCATCAATTCATCCCATTTTTGCGATCCAATCTGCTTCAGGCGCTACCTTGGATGAACCGCACGCTGCAGGAATTATCTGTTGCCTTGGTTGGCCAGGCGCGCATGAATCGTCTGCATGCGCAATTTCTCGGTATCGATTCGCCGACGGACGTACTGACATTTGAGCTGGATCACGACGATAAAAATCGCGTTATTTTGGGGGAAATCGTGATCTGTGTGCCTTATGCCCTGACCCAGGCGCAGCGCCGCGCTATTGCGCCGCGCCATGAACTGTTGTTGTATGCGATTCATGGGGTGCTGCACTTGACGGGGCTCGATGATCTGACCGAAGATGGCTATGATACGATGCACCGGAAAGAAGATCAGATTCTCAAGCGGCTGGGTGTTGGTGCGGTCTTTACCCCGGGCCAATCGCCGCGACAACCGCGCCGCCGACGATCAGGAGCTGGCCGATGAGTTTGATCTATAGCCTGATAATCCTGCTGATTCTACTGACGATCGTCTGCCTGCTGTTTTCGACGTTGACGTATTCACTGCGCGATTTTTCCCGCAGCCGGCTGGAACAATATCTCAACCTCGCCGGTCGCAAACAGTATTATGAGAGCACCACGGATCACGCGCAGGATATGGCCTTTGCCAGTGCGGTGATTCGCCTGTTTGCCAACCTCGCCATTCTGCTGATTTTTCAAAGGCTCTTTCAGCAAACCCAGCCGTTGTGGGTGCAATATCTGCTGTCTCTGGCGTGCGCAGGGGCAATTACCCTGGTTTTTTCCGTTGCGCTGCCTCATGCCCTGGCGGAGTATGCTGCTGAACGCATGATTGTGATGACAGTCCGGCCGCTGCATCTTCTGCGGCTGGTCTTCGTGCCGGTGATCAAGATCAGCCATGTCATCGAATCGCTGGTCAAACACGCATCGGGTTCCAGCATCGAAGCTGAGCATGAAGAACTGGAAAACGAGATCATCGCTGCGGTGGAGGAAGGGGAGAAGGAGGGTGTCGTGGATGAGGAAGAACGCGAAATGATCGAATCGGTCATCGAGTTTCACGATACCCAGGTGGGGCATGTCATGACCGCCCGACCGGAGATTGTCGCCCTGGATGTCTCGGCCACACTGGAGCAGGTAAAGCAGACGGTGGAAGAATTGAGTCATTCACGGATACCGGTGTATGAAGGTTCGCTGGATCATGTGGTCGGTGTGCTGTATGCGCGTGATCTGCTGAAATTTGTCGGGCAGGCGCCGCAGGAATTCAAAATGAAGTCCGTGATGCGACCAGCCTATTTCGTCCCCGAAACCAAACTGCTGGGCGATCTGCTGGCGGATTTTCGGCTGCAGAAAGTTCACATGGCGATTGTGCTGGATGAATATGGCGGCACGGCGGGCCTGGCGACCATCGAAGATCTGCTGGAGGAAGTCGTCGGCGATATTTCCGATGAATATGAATCAGCCGAACCAGCCATGTTCCGCCGGTTGGATGAGGATACGGTTGAGGTCGATGCGCGAATCTACATCGATGAGATCAACAACCTGACCGGTTTGAACCTGCCGGAGGACAGCGGCTACAGCACGCTTGGCGGGTTTATCGTGACCACCCTTGGACACATACCACCCATCGACGCCAGTTTTACCTACCACAACGCAGCGTTCACCATTCTTGATGCTGAACCGCAGAAGGTGAATCGCGTGAAGATCGTTCTCAAACCGCAGAACGATACGGATACGAAACGAGATCGGCAGAGTGCTGCGTAGCTGCGATCGTCTTGTCGATGGCACGATCAGTCAACGATGCGAACCGTGCTTTTCACTTCGTAAAGCATCTCAAAGACCTGCTCGACATCCTCATTGCGCAGACGGACGCAGCCCTGGCTGGCCTGGGTGCCGATGGTTTCCGGCTCGATGGTTCCATGAATGCCGTAACTGGTTTTGCCGACGGCTTCTCCTTCCAGCCCATCAATGGCGATCCAGTGTTCACCCAGCGGGTTTTTCGGATCATCCGCCGCGATGATTCCTTCGCCGCGCGAGCTGTAGTAGGTGGGGTTGCGCACCTTGGCCCCTTTGGGAACAACCCACAGGCCGGTTGGCGTTGAATTTTCTGCCCCCAGCCCCACACGGAACGAGCAGACATACATCGACCCTTCTCCGCCGGGCGCACCCAGGTAAATATCCAGTGTATAGGCGTTTTTATGGATGACGGCGTGCATCGGCCCTTTCAGCACCTTGAGTTTCTGTCCCGGGCGGATGCGATTGGGGGCAAGGTTGTTGTTGATTTTGCTGATCAATTCGTACGGGATGAAGTAGCGATTGGCGATGCGAACCATGACATCGCCACTTTGCACGGTGTACTGTTCCTGCCACGGATCATCAGCAAAAAAACGGCTGGACAACAGCAGGGTCTGGTTGGCACTGGCGATCATCTCCTTGGCGATGGTTTGATCGCTGGCGCTGAGCTGCGCTGAAATCAGGGCGCTGTTGAGCACAGCCCGGCCACCAACCAGATCGCCGCTATCAATCATCGCTTTGCCCTGGGCAATCGCCTGATCAGCAGGAACAATCGGCTCGGCGGGGGCTGCGGGCGCTGCTGTTTGTGGCGCTGTTGGTGCATTGGATGCCGATGGCAATGCCGGCGCTGTCGGTGTAACTGCGCTGGCGAGCGGCGCTGCTACGGCGGCTGTGGGAGTCGTGGTTACCAGTGCGCCACTGTTTGCAGCCTGTTTATCACGGGCAGGGGGGCTGTCATGGTTAACCGGAGCTGGGGGCGTCTGGGTGGTATCAGCCGATGCAGCAACGGCTGGCGCATTGGTCGCTGCCGTCGGCTCTTGCGGCGCAGCATCGCTATGGCGTGGACTTTTGAAATAAATCGCCAGGCCCGCAACGACCACCAGTGCCAGGACGATGATTAAAATGCGGCTGTTTCGCCGTGAACGCTTCATGAGAACCTCCGTGTTCTTAAGCCTTTGATCACGCTATTTTATTGACGGCTCCGACCCGGGTGCGACAGGTTGGAGAATACGAACAGATAGTACCGATGCACCGCCGGCAATAAAAGTATTTTCACTTATTTCAGCTTCTATATTCCTGCGACAAACCAGGTAAGCGGGCTGATCCTGAGTGCGCGGTTCAATAGGCTCGTACAAGGCTTGCGCCGGGATAGGCGCTGAGTACAATGTCCTCATGTCGCATGCCCAGTTCTGCCCGACGCTGCGCCGCCCATTGGCACAGGCCTACACCGTGCCCGTGTCCGTGCCCCTCCACAAAATGAATCGTGTTGGTGTCGTTGACAACCTTGAAAAAGGCGCTGAAAAAATAGGCAGTCTTGTCGTTGCCCCCGTCGGTGTTCAGGGCATTGCGCATTTCTTCGCTGCGCAGCATAAACCGCGTACCGCTGGCATCGCTCAGATAAAAACGAACCGGCCGCCCCAGTGAATTGGTGTCAATGTTGATGCGCGCCAGTTGGTTCATCGACTGCACCGGGTTGCCCTTGGTTTTACCCCATAGTTTCACCCGGCGCGTCACCTCGGCCTTGCTTAACACAATCGGCCCCCAGTTATATCGGGGCGATGCGCTGCACAGACCCTGGTCGGATTGTTCATGGAATACCGGGTTGGGTCGATCGCCGAAGGCGTCGGTGGCGCTTTGGGAAATACCGCCGCAGGAGCTGGAAAAATAGGCCTTGAAAATTCTTTGATTGCCATTGGGGCCGGCTGCGGCCACCACGCCTGCGGTTTCGACCACAGCTTGGCGACTTTTGTCGGTCTCGGCGTCAATGCCGCCATATACCTGGCTGCGTTCATCGGGGTAGAGATCGAAATGACGACCTGCCGGAGCGGTTCGCGCCTCGTAAAGGGCATACGTGCGCGCCACGATCGCCTGAGCGCGATAGGTCTGCTCATGCCAGCGGGCGTAAAGCTCTTTTGAGACAACACTCTTGAGGTAGTCGTCAACATCAACATCATTGACGACATCGAATTGATTCGCGCCGGTCGGCACGAAGCGATACTGACCATGATAGGCAGCGCCGTTGACCTGCAGCGTGCCATCATACGCGGGTACCAACGTCAATTCGCCGCTGCCCAGGGCAATATCGCCCAGTCGCCAGCTACCACCGGTGTAGGTTATCGAAACCGGCGCGCCCGAACTCATGTTGATGCGCCGACGGGCGGGATTCTGCGAAACGGTAACAATCGGCGGCTGGCTGGCGGTGATGGTCGCCTGATTCAGATTTTCCAGAATGCGCACCCGCACGATTGGCACGCTGCCATCAAGCCGTGGCTGGGTTAGTGTTTGCGTACAACCCAGTGGGAGCAGCAACAAACACAGTAGCAGGATGCAAATAACAGCTAGGAAAGAGAGTTTCATGACATCCGTGTCCGTGTTTCAGGGGGAGCTATTTCTCCACGCAGGCATTGACGCCGCAATCAATCACGTTCATCGCCGAGTATATCAGCCGATCGGAATAAATCATCATTATTTTTTGACCCCGCCGGGCGAAACATGGGGAAGATATCCCCCGCTGGCGGGCGTAACCGGATCAATGGTGACAAAGGCGTCTTCGTCGATGGTCTGCACCAGCCGGATCGCTTCATTGCCGCGTTTGCGCTTGGCGACAACGAACAGGACATCGACCTCGCCGTTGCGGCCCTGTCCTGCCACGCAGGTGACACCAAACCCGCCGTTGCCCAGAGCGCTGCGCAATTCCGCCGCTTTATCAATGCTGATCACGCGCAGCATCACCCAGCCGCTGGCGATCCAGCGCTCGATGGTTATTCCGGTGAAGTTTCCAGCCGCATATCCACCGGCGTAACCGAACAGGTTCCACCAGCTATCAAGATTATTAAAAACATGGCGGATGGCCAGCACCCAGATCGCCGCTTCCAAAAAACCCAGCAGCGATGAAAACTGGCGCATGCCGCGCACGGTAAACATGGTGCGCATGGTGCCGATGGACACGTCGCAGATGCGTAAAACGAAAATAACCAGCGCCCCGAGGACAGCTTCCATGCCGAAAGACTCCTATTTTGTGCTGACTCCTATACCAGCGCCTGCGTAGAACGCAAATCTGCGGTACAATCGCCAACAATGAATGAACTGTGGAACAAGCTGACGCAACAGGCGGGAGTGACCTTAATGCCGCTGCATTACGCACGGTTGTCGAAATTTCTTGATCTGTTGCTGGTGGCCAATCAGCAGATGAACCTGACGCGCATCACCGATCGTTCCCAGGCGGAGATCGGACATGTTGGCGATGCCCTGACTTTGTTGCCATTCCTGCCGGCTGAAGCGCATCGGCTGGTCGATGTCGGCAGCGGCGGGGGCGTGCCCGGGTTGATATTGGCGATTGTGCGTGATGATCTGCATGTCACGATGATAGAATCCACCGGTAAAAAAGCGCGGTTCCTTGAACAGACAGCGACGGAACTTGGTCTGACGAATGTAGCGGTCATTGGACAACGCGCGGAAGCGGTGGGGTGGTCAGCATTGCGCCAGACGTTTGATGTGGCGACAGCCCGGGCGGTGGGCCAACTGGCCTGGTTGGTGGAGTGGTGTCTGCCGCTGGTCAAAAAAGGGGGATGTATGCTGGCGATGAAAGGTCAGAAAATAAACGAGGAACTGCCGCAGGCGCGCCGCGCCATCAAGCTGCTGGGAGGGGCTGAGCCGGTGATTCATCCGGTGGAATTACCCGGCACGGAGCACCATGTCATTGTGCAGATCCCGAAAATTGCGCCATCGGATCTGCGCTACCCGCGCTCGCCAACCAACGCCAAAGGCAAGATCATCGGGACGCGGTCATAGTCGCGCAGTAGTGCAGCCATCGGGTGGCCGACGGTTACCTGCGGTAATTCGCCGTGCGATTCAAGTTGCGCCCGGCGGTTGTTTCAGGTCCAGCGTTGCATGGACGACGTTTTCTTCCAGATCGCGCTGGAGCGTGAAGCCTGACTTGCGGCAGACCGCCTGCATTTCCAGGTTTTCCGGCATCATGTCCGCGGTCAGTTGGCTGAGTTTTTCATCGCGGGCAATGCCGATGAGCAGTTGCAGCAGCCGGGAACCAAGTCCGCGCTTTTGCCACTGGTCGCTGACCAACATGGCAAACTCCGCACTATCGGTATGAGGCAATCGACTCATCCGGCCAATGCCCAGCATCTGCCGCTTCCCGTTGTCGTTGTGCTCGATCACCAGGGCAATCTCGCGGTCGTAGTCGTTGAAACAGCGTCGTACCAGCCGTTCGTGAGTTGTGCGCTGCGCCAGCTTGAGCGGGGCGAAATAACGCAGACGCACCGACCGTTCCGACAGACTCTGATGGAATTGAACCAGCAGCGGTTCATCTTCAGGACGAATCGGGCGGATGGTCAGCGGCGTGCCATCAGCCAGTTTGATGGGCGTAACATACTGGGTCGGGTACGGCCGAATCGCCAGATTGGGCAGATCCTGCTCTTTCACACCCTGGTCGTGAACCACCACGCGCGCATCCAGGGCAATCAACTGATCCGCGCTGGCCAGCATCGGGTTGATATCAATTTCCTTGATCCAGCGCTGCTCAGCCACGAGTTGGCTGAAACGAACCAGGATTTGCTCCAGCGCCGGCAGATCGACACTCTTGCGCCCGCGCACACCCTGCAGCGCTTTGTAAATGCGCGTCTGCTCCATCATTCGGCGGGCCAGCGTGCCGTTGAGTGGCGGCAACCCCAGGGCGCGATCCTTGAAAACTTCAACCAGTTGACCACCTGTGCCAAACAGCAGCACCGGCCCGAACTGCGGATCGAGCGAGCTGCCCAGAATGATTTCGTAACCATCCGATAATTTGATCATCGGTTGAACGGTTACTCCCTGGAAATGTTCCGCGCCGGCTTTTTCGCGGGTGCTGTGTTCGATGGCTGCAAAGGCAGCCCGAACTTCCTGGGCGTTGTGCAGATTCAACTTCACGCCGCCGACATCCGTCTTGTGCGTAATGGTCTTGGAATAAAGTTTCAGCACGCACGGATAACCAACCTGCTGGGCGGCTTTTTCCGCTTCGGTTTCCGAGGTGGCGATGATGGTCTTTACCGTGGGTATGCCATAGGCACTGAGCAGTTGTTTGGATTCATATTCATCGAGAATGGTTCGTCCCTGGTTGCGGGCGGTCTCGATCAGCTCAGCGGCGATACGGCGGGCAGCGGCAGCGTCAAAACTATCGTCGCTGCCGAATGCGGGCGTTTCATAAAGCGCCTTCAGGGCGTAGGTGTTGCGCCACATGTAGATGAACGCCTGCGCAGCGGCATCGGGGTAGCTGAATGTCGGTATGCCCGCCCGATTGAGAATCGCCTCACCGGCTTCCACATCCGGCCCGCCCATCCAACTGGCGATGACGGGTTTGCCGTCAATCTTGGCATGTTTGCTCAGCGCCTGGGCGATCAAAGTCGGATCGGTCATATCCTGCGGGGTCAGGATCACAAGGATCCCATCGGCCTTGGGGTCGCTGGCTGCCAGCTCCAGCGCTTTTTCGTAGCGGGCTGGCGGAGCATCGCCGAGTACGTCAATCGGATTGGAATGACTCCAGGCTGAGGGGAGGTGTTTATTTAATTCCTCAATCGTTTCCGGCGAGATCTGGGTCAGCTCGCCACCGTTGCTGATCAGGGCGTCGGTAGCCAATACACCCGGGCCGCCGGCGTTGGTGATAATGGTCAAACGCGGGCCTTGCGGGCGCGGCTGTTTACCCAGAACTTCAGCCATGGAGAAAATGTCGGAAATCGAACCGACGCGCAGCACGCCGCTGCGCCGAAAAGCTGCATCAAGCACTTCATCGGAACCGGTCAGCGAACCGGTATGCGAAGCGGCGGCCTTGGCAGCGGCTTCGGTTCGTCCGGCTTTGATGACGATGATCGGTTTGTTCAACGCCACTTCGCGTGCCGCCGAGAGAAACGAGCGGGCATCGCCGATCGATTCCATATAAATCACGATGCTGTTGGTTTTGGGATCATCGCCGAGATAGTCAATCAAATCGCCCCAGTTGACATCGAGCATCGATCCGATGGAGACAAAGGCGCTGAAGCCGACTTGTTCCTTGAATGACCAGTCCAGGACGGCTGTCATCAGAGCGCCCGACTGACTGATGAACGCGACATTGCCCGGTCGGGCCATCCCCTTGGCGAAACTGGCGTTCAGACCGGTCAAGGGGTTCATCAATCCCAGGCAGTTGGGGCCGACGATGCGCATTTCGCTGCGGCGGGCGCGCTCCATGATCTGTTGTTCGAGTTTGGCTCCTTCGGGGCCGATTTCCTTGAATCCCGCAGAAATGATAATGGCTGCTTTCACGCCGGCGCTGACACACTGCTCGATGATTCCCGGCACGGTTGGGGCGGGCGTCATGATGACCGCCAGATCCACCCTGGCCGGCACGTCATGGATCGTTTTATACGCCTTGATCCCCAGGACACTGTCACGCTTGGGATTGACGGGAAAGACCGTGCCGTTGAATGGATTGGTAATCAGATTCCAGAGGATGGTGCGCCCGACAGCGCCGGGGTTTTCGGTGGCACCGATCACCGCCACGGTTTTGGGGGCGAACAGTGCGTCCAGGGGTTTACGCTGCTGACGCAGAATATCATGGGCTTTATCGGTGGTCGGGGTTGAAGTTTCAGGCATAGTTAAAATCCTGCTGGCCGTTGCCTTCAGAGGTTAGGTCGATTGTTGACCGCCAGCAAGTCTTGAGTAGAGTTCGCCTTCCTTTCTAACCATCCAAGGTGTGATTTTGAGTTAATTATTTATTTTTTGCCGCAGTGGACAGCGCGGTTCTTCGTACTATACTAATTCCTAAGTGTGTGTTTTATCTTTACTAATCGCGCCGACATCGTATCAAAGATTGCGTGGCGCAGTAGAATGGACAGGTTATGGCTGCCAAGAAAAACAGTGTTGTTGAAACGTCGCGTCGTAATGCAGTTGCCGGTCGCGGTCCCTCCATCAAAACCCCGACGCTGGCGCAAAATCCGTACCTGGAAAGCGTGTATCAGGAAGTTGTGCGCCGCAATCCCGGTGAATGTGAGTTTCATCAGGCGGTGCATGAGGTGCTGGATTCGTTGGGGCCGGTGCTGGCCAAATTTCCTGAATTTGCCGAGCATCGCATCATCGAGCGCATCTGCGAACCGGAGCGCCAGATTATTTTCCGCATTCCCTGGCAGGACGACAAAGGCGAAGTGCGCATCAACCGCGGTTTTCGGGTGGAGTTCAACAGCGCGCTTGGCCCGTACAAAGGTGGTTTGCGGTTTCATCCATCGGTTTACCTGGGCATCGTCAAGTTTCTTGGTTTTGAACAGATTTTCAAGAACAGCCTGACCGGCATGCCCATCGGCGGCGGCAAGGGCGGCAGCGATTTTGATCCGCATGGCAAGAGCGACAACGAAATCATGCGCTTCTGTCAGAGTTTTATGAATGAGCTGTATCGCCACCTGGGTGAATACACCGACGTTCCGGCTGGCGATATCGGCGTAGGCGGGCGCGAAATCGGGTTTCTTTTTGGTCAGTACAAACGCATCACCAATCGCTACGAATCCGGCGTATTGACGGGCAAAGGCCTGAGTTATGGCGGTTCGCTGGTGCGGACCGAAGCCACGGGATACGGTTTGATCTTTTTCATCGAGCAGATGCTTAAAGTCCGTGGCGAATCGATCAAGGGAAAGACCTGCGTTGTGTCGGGTTCGGGCAATGTAGCCATTTTCGCCATTGAAAAAATTCATCAGATGGGTGGCAAGGTAATCGCCTGCTCTGATTCGGACGGATATATTCTTGATAAGCGCGGTATCGATCTGGATTTGCTCAAGCGCGTCAAACTGGAACAGCGCAAGCGTATTCGCGAATATGTCGAGCAGCAGCCCAAATCCCATTATGTGGCTGGCGGCAATATCTGGGAAGTTCCCTGCGAGGTGGCAGCGCCTTGTGCCACGCAAAACGAACTCAATGGCAAGGATGCCGCGTTGTTGTCCAAGAATGGCGTGATTGCGGTGGCAGAGGGTGCCAACATGCCCACGACACCCGAAGGCGTGAAGGTCTTCCTCGATAAGGGGGTTGCCTTTG
Source organism: Phycisphaerales bacterium (assembly GCA_020847375.1). Taxonomy (GTDB): domain Bacteria; phylum Planctomycetota; class Phycisphaerae; order Tepidisphaerales; family Tepidisphaeraceae; genus JADLCB01. Next base: position 114,576 of record JADLCB010000019.1, read on the forward strand.
GCCCGGGTAAGGCAGCCAACGCCGGCGGTGTGGCGACCAGTGCCTTGGAAATGCAGCAAAATGCCAGTCGCGATGCCTGGACGTTCGATTTTACCGAACAGAAGCTGCGTCAGATCATGATGGGCATTCACGACAGTTGCTACAAAACGGCCGAAGAATTCGGAACCCCCGGCAACTATGTGAACGGCGCCAACATCTGCGGGTTTATCAAGGTGGCCAAGGCCATGGTATCGTTGGGGCTGATCTAAACCCGGCGAACGATGCAGCGGATCAAGCACGAGACTCTGCGGATTGATTCCGCGGAGTTTCTTTTTGGTGAATTGCGCGGGGAATCCGGCAATTTTCGCCGGTGTTGTTTCAAGGCTTTTTTACGATTGTTTTCTGCCCTAAGATAGGTGATCTATGCGATTTACCAAGATGCACGGCATTGGCAACGATTATGTTTATGTCAACGGTTTTGAAGAAAAGCTGGCGGATCCTTCGGCAGTTGCGCAGCGCGTGGCTGACCGCCATTTTGGTATTGGCGGCGACGGATTGATTCTCATTTTGCCATCGGATCAGGCGGATGTGCGCATGCGCATGTTCAATGCTGATGGTTCCGAAGCCGAGATGTGCGGCAATGGCGTTCGCTGCGTCGCCAAGTACGCCTACGATCACGGTTTGACCAAAGCCAACCCCATGACAGTTGAAACTGGCCGGGGGGTACTGAGTTTGTCGCTGCACCTTGGTTCCGATGACCGGGTCCGGCAAGTGACGGTGGATATGGGCCAGCCTGTGCTGGCGCTGGAGCAAATCCCCGTTCAATCCTCGGCTACGATTGCTTCCCAGCCGGCGCTTCGGCGGATCAATGAACACGAATATGAACTGGGATATGAATTGTTCGGCGAACCCTTGCGCGCAACATTTGTGTCGATGGGTAATCCGCATCTGGTGAGCTTTGTCAATGATCTAAGCAGTGTGCCGCTTTCGGTTGTCGGGCCACAGTTGGAAATTTTTCCGGCCTTCCCGCGACGGATCAATGTTCATTTTGTACAGGTGCTTTCTCCCAGCGAAGTGAAAATGGCGACATGGGAGCGTGGCAGCGGGATTACCCTTGCGTGTGGAACCGGCGCGTGCGCTGTGGGTGTGGCCGGAGCGCTGACTGGCCGCACGGGCAGGGTGGTTCTGGCTCATTTGCCCGGCGGGGATCTGGAACTGGAGTGGAATGAATCCGATGACCACGTGCTGATGACCGGCGCTGCGGTGGAGGTTTTTAATGGTCAGATCGACTTGTAATTGCAACGGGTGGCTGTCGGGCATTGCTTGATCGGGAAGATTGCGACAGTACCAGCGCCTACGATTGGTTCAGCGCGCTGCGCAGGCGCGTGTTTTGTCGCGATAACAGAAAATTAGGATGAATCATGCACTATTGGCTTGTTTTGTTGTTTGCCTCAGCATGTGAAGTCATGTGGGCGATGACGCTCAAGGGTCTGAGCGACCGTTCGCATTGGAGTGTCTGGCTTTTTGCGTCCAGTGCTTTCTTAACCGTACTGAACATTATTTTGCTCAGCTATGTAATGCGCGGTATTCCTGCATCAACGGCTTACGCAGTCTGGACTGGCCTGGGTGCGGCGGGGTTGGCGGTGGTGGGGATGTTTGCGTTTGGCGAATCGGTTAATCTGCTGCGCCTGGGATCGCTGGTGCTTGTCATTGTGGGTGTTGTCGGCTTAAAACTCAGTCAAGGGTGAAACTCCGCCGTGGACAAACCTCCGCCAGGGCTTTCGCAAGTAGGCGTCCGATAGGCAATCTCTTACGAGCCGCGACCGTCAGGGAGCGGTTTTTGAGCCGATCTCCGCTCCCTGACGGTCGCGGCTCGTTAATACATCGACCGTCGCGGACTACTTGCGATTGCCCTGCAGGATGTGCTGACAGGGCAATGACAGACTCGATATTTTCGACTAATCTTACGTCCATGCCTCAAGCTGCTTTACAAAAATGTATCAACCCAGACTGTGGCTCGGTTTACCCGATCGATCAGGTGCATGTTGCCTGCCCGAAGTGCGGCAATCTGCTGGATGTGGTTTATGACTGGTCACATTTGTCCGTGCCTAAAAGTCTGTCATTTTTTGAACATCGCTGGATGACCAAGGGAACACAGACCGAGGGGCGACTTGATTTCAGCGGTGTCTGGCGGTTCCGCGAATTGATGCCGTTTTTCCGCGAAGAAGCGGATATTGTCACCATTGGTGAAGGCCGGACGATTTTGCAACGGGCGGATCTGCTGGCTCGCCAGCTCAAGATGAAACCGGGGCGATTGCTTTTGCAGTATGAAGGACTCAATCCATCGGGCAGTTTCAAGGACAACGGCATGACGGCGGCCTTCACCCATGCCAAGATGGTGGGGGCGAAAAAAGTGGCGTGCGCTTCAACGGGCAACACCAGCGCATCGCTGGCGATGTTTGCCAGCTTGTCGGAAATGGACGGGATCGTCTTTATCGGTTCGGGGAGAATTTCCTTTGGCAAGTTATCGCAGGCGCTGGACTACGGCGCGCTGACCTTGCAGGTGCAGGGGGATTTTGACGATTGCTTGCGCCGGGTGCGGCAGATCGCGGTGGAAGTGCCGCAACTCGGCGTCTATCTGATGAACAGCGTCAATCCTTTCCGCTTGGAAGGGCAGAAGTCAATCATGTATCGAATCCTGGAGGCGCGGGGATGGGAACCGCCGGACTGGATTATCGTTCCGGGTGGCAACCTGGGTAATTGCTCAGCCTTCGGCAAGGCGTTTGCTGAATTGAAGGAACTGGGGTTGATTGACAAGATTCCGCGACTGGCGGTCATTAACGCGGCCGGCGCCAATACATTGAACCAGCTTTATACGCATCAGGGCGTCCGCTGGAACGGCGGTCGTTATGACCGACAGAAAATTCAGCAGCTTTACGCTGCGATGGATGAAGCGCATTACAAAGCCCATACCGTGGCCAGCGCCATTGAAATTTCGCGACCGGTGAATCTGCCCAAGGCGTTGCGGGCGCTGGAAATCATGAATGGCGTGGTGCGCGAAATTGACGATGAAACGATTCTCGAACATCGCGCCATGGTTGCGCGGTGGGGTTTTGGTTGTGAGCCAGCCAGTGCTGCCAGTGTGGCTGGTTTGCACCAGCTGCTGGATGAGAACGTCATCGGGCCGGATGAAACGGTGGTCTGTATTCTGACTGGGCACGAACTGAAAGACCCCAACGTGACGGTGAAATATCATACGGGTATCGACACCAAGGCGGTGCAGGATGATGCGCCGCGGTCGGTGCCGCATGGCCGGTTGAGCAATCAACCCGTGCCCGTGCCGGATGATATCAGCGCGATTGTAGCTGCCCTGGGAGGTGATCCCCGTCAGGTGAAACTGCAAAATACCGCTCGTGTCGTTGATGGCGCGACGGGGCGCGATTTTTAGGTTGTTGCCTGCGGCTAACTTTGAGCTGGATCGATAAAACTGATTAGCAAGATCGATCGAACAGCAAAACATGGAATTATTATGACCACTATTGCCATTACGGGCGCCGGCGGGCGCATGGGACAACGACTGATCGCACTGGCCGGACAACACCAATTGCAGGTCGTGGCAGCCTTGGAGCGCGCTGGCCATGCAGCCATTGGCAAAGATGCTGGAACGCTGTGCGGGATTGAACCGCTGGGCGTGGCAGTCAGCTCGGAACTGGGGCAGGTCAAGCCACAGGTTCTGATCGATTTTTCTTCCCCAGCCGGTACGAGAGCGATGCTGGCCCGGTGCTGCGCGGGCGGGATCGGGATGGTCATCGGGACGACGGGCCTGAGCGAAGCTGATTTTGCGGAGATTGACCAGGCTGCCAAAAAAATCCCGATTCTATGGGCGCCGAACATGAGTCTGGGCGTCAACGTGCTGTTCAAGATTGCTGCTGAAGTGGCCAGAATGCTTGGTGCGGATTACGACATTGAGATCGTGGAAGCGCATCATCGATTTAAGAAGGATGCGCCATCGGGCACTGCCCTGGGGCTGGCTGATGCGATCCTGGCCAGCACTGGCAAGACGCGCGATGCGCTGGTTTATGGTCGTCATGGTGATGATGTGCCGCGCCAGCCAGGAGAGGTCGGGATGCACTCGCTGCGGATTGGCGATGAGGTGGGTCTGCATACGGCCTATTTTGCAGCACTGGGCGAACGACTGGAGCTGACGCATAAGGCGACGAGTCGTGACACCTTTGCCCATGGTGCATTGCGTGCTGCCGGCTGGCTGGCGGGTAAAGCGGCAGGCCGTTATGCCATTGCGGACATGTTGGGAATTTAATCGGGGTTTTCCGCTGTCCGCGCACGCACGGGCCTGAGATGCGCATGGCGACGCCGACGCAGGTTGCGGCGCAATCAATCAACTGCGGTAGCATTATTGATCTGGACGATGTGGATTTGATCATTGCGCTGCAGGCTGGACAGACCGTTGGGATTGATGGTGGCGGTCATCCGCAGTTTGTCGTCCAGCACCTGGCGCGTATGTACTTGGGCACGGCTTTCGATCAATGATATCGTTCGGCCGTCCGTCAGATCGACTTCAAGCGTCAATTGAACCTGCTGCTGCTGGACGATTTCATCGACTGCGCTCAAAAGCTCAGCCAGCCCACGACCGCTGCGAGCGCTGATGGCGATGGCGGAGGGATGCAAAGGTCGCCAGATGGCGGCGGATTGCTCACCTTCCTCGGTGTCAATCTTGTTCAGCAGTAAAATCTCGGGTTTGCTGGGCTTGCCGCTGTCGGGGCTGGTGCGCGCACCGATTTCTTCCAGTACCTGATGCACGCTTTGCAGATGCTGCTGGGCATGGGGGTGGCTGACATCGATCACGTGCAGCAGTAGATCGGCGTGAACCGCTTCTTCCAGCGTCGCCTTGAACGAGGCAACCAGATTATGCGGCAAGTCGCGCACAAAACCGACCGTATCACTGAGCATGACCTGGCGGCCACCATCGAGCGTCCAGGCGCGGGTTTTGGTGTCGAGTGTGGCAAAGAGCTTGTCATCAGCGTAGGTGCCAGCAGCGGTCAGGGTATTGAACAGCGTACTTTTGCCGGCGTTGGTATAACCGACGATGCAGACCGTGAAATGTTCACGGTTACGCCGCTCAACCTGCCGGCCTTTGCGCTGCTGGATTTTTTCGATCTCGCTTTTCAGGTCGCTGATACGTTTGCGCACGATGCGGCGGTCGATTTCGAGCTGTTGCTCGCCGGGGCCGCGTGTGCCGATGCCGGCCGGGGCGCCACCGGCGATGCGCTCCAGGTGGCCCCACATGCGCGTGAGGCGGGGGTAGGTGTACTGCATTTGCGCCAGTTCCACCTGCAGCCGCGCTTCGTGGGTCTGGGCGCGCGTGGCGAAGATATCCAGAATCAACTCCGAACGATCAATGACCTTGATCCCCTCGCCACGTTTTGACCCGACGTGTTCATTGATCAGCTTTTCCAGCGAACCGATCTGGGCGGGAGATAAATCGTTGTCGAAAATAACAACGTCGGCCTGTTTGGCGCTGGCCAGCTCAGCGATCTCAATGGCTTTGCCGGTTCCGATATACATGCCGGCATCAACTTTGTGTCGCCGCTGAAGGATTTGCGCCACGACCCGGGCACCAGCGGTTTTGGCCAGCGAAGCCAGTTCACCCAGCGGATCGCGCGGATCAGCCGTTGAGTCTGGCAGGATAACCCCGACAAGCACCGCCTGTTCCTGACGCACCGATAGTTTTGTTCGTTTCAGCTCTGACAAATGCCCGATTTATCCTTTCGTTGTGACACACGACTGGTTTTTCGCGTGTTCAGTTTAACCGCTGATTGCTGCGGTGTCGCCAGTCATCGTGTCGAGCAATAAAAAACCCTCTCCGCGCATACGAAACGGAGAGGGCGTTAAGTTGAATCCGTACGAACGATCATTGTACGGTGATTTTACGCGGTTTACTTTCTTCACGCTTATCCAGCGTGATCGTCAGCACACCGTCAGCCAGTTTGGCGTCGCACTTGCTTTCATCAACGGTGGGTGGCAGCGTAAAACTCCGCTGATACCGGTTGAAACTGCGCTCGCGCAGAAGCGTTTCGCCTTTCTTTTCATCGCCTTTGCTCTGCTCATGCTTACGCTCGGCGGTAATCGTCAGCATCTGGTTTTCCAGAGTGATATCAACATCTTCCTTGCGATAGCCCGGCAGTTCAGCCTCGACATAAATGTGGTCAGTATCTTCGCGCACATCAACCGCATAGGTTGCCAGCGCACCTTTTACGCCATCATTGAGGATGCGTCCTGTGAATAAACGCCCCAGCATTGTGTCCAGCTCCCGACGGGTATCCATGAAAGGATCCCAGACCATTGAACGATTGACTCTTGTTGGCAGTGCCATAATGGGTCTCCTTTTCTGTAATAACTAATATTGCGTTTGGCGCCCGCACGCGCGGGTCACGGGATTACAAGTAACAAATACCGTGCCAATAGCTGATTTGAGGGCATTGCTGTAAGTTATGTAAAATCGTGCAGATGCGCATGACGGATTTTCGGTGTATTTTCGACAATCCTGCCAAAAGGGCAGTTTTGAGTGAATTGACAGGTCAAGTGACAGACGATGGCTGGAGTAATTCCATTAATTGCATTGATTGGCGCAACGGCCAGCGGCAAGAGCGCCGTGGCGCTGGAATTGGCGCAGCGCCTGGGTGGCGAGCTGCTCAGTGTTGATTCCATGCAGGTTTATCGCGGAATGGATATTGGTACAGCCAAGCCCAGCCGCAGTGAGCAGGCATTGGTCAGACATCATATGATCGATCTGGTCGAACCGACCGAGACATTTACCGTATCGCGCTTTGTGCAGCAGGCTGATGCGATTATTGCAGATGCCAGCACCCGAGCCGTGCGACTGATAGCGGCGGGGGGGACGCCGCTTTATTACAAGTCACTGTTTCATGGATTATTTGATGGCCCGGCGGCTGACAGCGCGCTGCGCCGCAGGTTGACGGAGCTGGGGAATGATGCGCTGTATGCGCGCCTCAGTGAAGTTGATCCGGCAGCGGCGGTGCGCATTCATCGTAATGACACCAAGCGGTTGATCCGTGCCCTGGAAGTATATGAACTGACCGGTCAGCCAATTTCAGCCCTGCAAACGGACTGGGCCAGTCCGTCCGTGCGCCATGAGGCGCGATGGTTTGGCCTGTATTGGGACAAGGATCAATTGAATCGCCGTATTAATGCGCGCGTGCGGCAGATGATGGCGGATGGCTGGCTGGAGGAGGCGCGAGCGCTTTTGCAGCACTCGGGGCAGCTATCGCAGACAGCAGCGATGGCAACGGGGTATCACGAATTGTTTGAGCATATCGCCGGCCGGATCAGCTTTGATGAAGCGGTTGAACAGATCAAGATCGCAACCAGGCAACTAGCCAAGCGGCAAATCAAGTGGTTCCGCCGGTTTGAACAGGTGACGTGGCTGGATGGATCCGATTCAGCGCCGGCCCTGGCTGAACAAATCGTGCACTGCCTGGCTTCGGGGTAGGTGTAAAAACCAAGCCATTTTGCTGACGGTTTTACACCAGCAAGCACCCCAGCCAATCAACAGGCGATTATACAATATGCGGCGACGGAATCGGGACGATGAACTTCCCACCAGCGTCGCGGAACGCTTTCTGCTGACGCAGAATTTCATCGATGAAATTCCAGACCAGCAACAGCAGGTAATCCGGTTTGTGCTGCGCGATGGCATCGGGCGGCAGGATCGGATGATGCAATCCAGGCATGAATTTGCCCTGCTTGTGGATATTGCGATCGACGACAAATTCGATCACATCCGGGCCGACATCGATATAACTCAGCAGGGTGCTGCCCTTGGCGCTGGCACCGTAGGCGGCGATGCGCTTGCCCTGGGCTTTGAGATCGGACAGCATTTTGCGCAGATCGGTTTGCAACTGCTGGACACGATGGGCGAAATTGACGTAGTAATCGATCCGGTCGAGGCCCAGTTTACGTTCCTGCTCCAGCATCTGCTTGAGGCGCGGCGAGGGGTTGGGTTTTTTCTCAGCCGTTGAGCGCAACGAACCGCCGTGGATCGTCAGCGGTTGGACATCATTCAGATACAGCCCGTGGCGGCGGAACAGGTTGTCCAGGGCGGTGATCGAGTAATAACACAGATGTTCGTGGTAGATGGTGTCAAATTCGCAGTGATCGACCAGCTCTTTGACGTAAGGCGATTCGGTGACCAGGGCGCCATCATCCTTGAGGATGGTGGCGATGCCGCTGATAAACCCGTTCAGATCAGCCACGTGAGCCATGACGTTGTTGGCGATGACCACGTCGGCTTTTCGTCCTTCGGCGGCGAGTTTCCCAGCCAGGGCGCTGCCGAAAAAATCGCGGATGGTGGGAACGCCGATTTTCTGGGCAGCCGCCGCCGGGCCGGGGGCTGGGTCAATGCCCAGTACGGGTATGCCATGCTCGAGGAAATTCTTCAACAGGTAACCATCATTGCTGGCCAGCTCGATGACGAGGCTGCCTTTGTTCAGCTTGCGTTTTTCAATCAGGCTCAGCGCATTGGCACGAGAGTGTTCCAGCAGGGTTTCCGAGAAGCTGGAAAAATACGGATAGTCGTCATGAAAAATTTCGTCGGGCGGAATGGTCTGAAGCACCTGCACCAAGCTGCACGAAGGGCAGAACCCGACCTGCAGCGGATATTTTTTTTCAGGATGATTCAAGCGGTCAGCACTGACCAGTGTATCCGCCAGGGCGGGTACACCCAGGTCAAGTACGGGCTTGAGGCCACGGTGCGCACAGGATCGACAAACGGTCGCTGCAGCTTGTTCAGCGAGTGTTGAGCGGCTCATAGAATGTCTCTTGAAGTGATGTTCCTCTTAGGCAATCGATGTTGCCATGGTTTCATTTGGCACAGTCGTCAATTCCAAATCTTCCGTCAGGAGTCCCTGGCTTTGCAGCCAACGGACATGGGCCAGACGCTGATAGCGACGGCCTTCAAAATCAGACTGGATCAGCCCCACCCGGGTAATAACCTCATAGACTTGTTTGACACCTTCAAGGGCGGTCCAGGTGGGCTGATACGCCGGCAGGGCAGTCATGATTTTGTCGGTGTTGATGCGGAAACACTTGGGGTCAGGTCCGGCACCGGGGGCATATTCGATGCGGGAATCAGGAACGATGTCAGCAACAATTTGTGCCACATCACGAACCTGATAATTTTCGCCGGGTTTGGCGACATTGAATATCTGATTGGCGACGGTTTCGATCGGGGCTTCCGCGGCCGCGATGAATGCGCGGGAAATATCCTGAATATGAACGATCGGCCGCCACGGCGTCCCATCGCTCTTCATGTAAATGCGACCGGTGGTGAAGGCCCAGGCGACGAGGTTATTCAGCACCAGATCAAAACGAATGCGCGGCGACCAGCCGAAAGCGGTGGCGTTGCGCAGGATCGTGACCGCAAAATCGTCATTACCCAGTGGCAGAAGATTGCGCTCGGCATCGACCTTGGCGCGGGCGTAGGGCGTGAGTGGATTGAGCGGGCAGGTTTCATCGACAACGACGCCACCACCAGCGCCATAATTCAACACGGTTGATGAGAAGATGAATCGTTTGACGCCGGCTTGACGGGCAGCTTCGGCAACGCGCACGGCGGCTTTATGGTTGATGTCATCCGTGACGCGGGGATTGAGGTTGCCCAGCGGATCATTGCACAGACCTGCCAAATGCATGACACAATCGGCATCGGCAAAATCTTCCGGTTCAGCCTCACGGATGTCTTTGGCCAGGTTGGGCACATCGACAATGCCCTGCCCGAAACTACAGCGCTGGAACAGGTCATTATCCAAGCCGCGAACAGTGTGACCATGCTGTAAAAGCAGGGGAACCAGCGCGGTTCCAATATAGCCAAGATGACCGGTTACGACGATGTTCATATTATCTTCTTGATCGGGTGTTTCACCGATCGGCATTAACCTGCGACACTGTTACCAAATCTTCCAAGGTGCTTTACCGCTGGACCAAAGTTCCTGCAGCAACTGACGCTCACGCAGCGTGTCCATACATTGCCAGAATCCGTTGTGGCGATAGGCCATCAGTTGTCCCTGACGAGCCAGCGTCCGCATCGGGCCATGCTCCCATGAGCTTTCATCACCATCAATATACTCCAGTACGCCCGGCTCAGCCACGAAGAAAGCGCCGTTGATCCATCCTTCGCCCGTATCGGGCTTTTCATCAAAATCAATGATCTGATCACCATCAAAGACCAGATGACCAAAACGAGCCGGCGGACGCACGGCGGTCACCGTCAAAAGCTTTCCGTGGCGACGGTGGAACGCCAGCAATTCATCCAAATTCACGTTGGAAACACCATCGCCCCACGTGAGCATAAAAGTGCTGTTACCCAACCACGGTGCCAGCCGTTTCACCCGGCCGCCGGTATTTGTTTTCGCTCCGGTTTCGATCAGTTCAACTGAAAAATCGTCAACCAATTCCGGCTGACGTTGATACGAACCTGTTTGCAAGTTGACACTGATATTGCCCTGCAACTGGGCCTTATCTACAAAATATCGTTTAATTACCTCGCCTTTATAACCAAGCGCCACAACAAATTGCTTGTGACCATAGGTACGATAATGGCGCATGATGTGCCAGAGTATCGGGTAATCCCCTATTTCCACCATCGGTTTGGGACGCACGACGGTTTCTTCGGACAAGCGCGAACCGATTCCACCGGCGAGTATGGCGACTTTCATGGGTTGCTCCTGCTGGTGGCGGGGAGAGGAGGTTGGGATTCTGGATGGTTGGGAAGATCAGATTTTGAGGTTAAATGAGACAACAGTTTCTCGCTGGCAAAAATAAGGTCGCGGGTAAGCTTGGGTGTGTGGCGTAACAACCAGTAAAAATAGCACGCATAACAGGCTGGGCGCTGTTTCGCCGGTACGCGCACCAGGTCGATCGAACGGAAGTATTCGTGGGCGATGCGCCATTCCGGCCAGACGACCCGCCCTTTGAGGCTGGCATCCCACCACTCGGGCGGAGGAATCGGCCCGACACCCAGCCAGCCGCGCAGCATTGACTCCAGACGTGTGGAGGTCGGTTTCTGAGCCATTGACTGGGCTGGATGGTCGCGTGAAAGAAACAGCGGTTCTTCCACGCGCTGGAAACGTCCCTGCAGCGCCATGCGCGTCAACAAAATACTATCGCCCCGAGCATAACACCCCTGCAGGGTTGTCTGACGCAGGGCGTCGCTCCGCATCAGTCCGAAAATTTCAGTCGCGCGGTGCTGACGATGATCCACCAGTATGAGTTCGGCAAAGCGGCGGGCAGGGGTGGGTTCATCAACATAAATCCGATAGTGGTAACCGCCCAGAGACTCACTGTGCGGGCCGATCAGTTGCATATCCGTGTATGCCAGCGCGACGGTCGGATCGTTGTCCAACACTTCAACCGTGCGCTCAAGCCATTGCGGTTTCAATACATCATCATGTGCAGCCCATTTGAAATAGCGTCCGCGCGAAAGCGTGAACGTCAGATTGTAGTTGGCGGACGGGCCGATATTGCGGTCATTACGCTGATAATGAATGCGTTGATCCCGAGCGGCAAATTGACGGACGATCTCTGCCGTGTTGTCGCATGAGGCATTGTCACAGATGATTAGTTCGAAATCATCAAAAGTTTGCGACAAAATGGATTTCAAGGCTTCATGGATGTAGTTGGCGCCGTTGTAGACAGGCATTCCAATACTGACCTTCGGACAACTGCGATTCATATACGCCGACCTCAAAAATTATCGTATTTTTGGCACCAGCCATGCGTCTGACCATCCTGACGCATTAAAAATATAAAAAGTCAGACACACGAATATCGAATATTCTAGCACGGGTGTTTTGATCCTAGATCAAAATAAGGGACGCCCGCTTTTCATCGGAAAAAACTGGCTGCAACATTTCTGCTGCAAGCCGCCGGATCGCATGTTATCAAGGCGGTGATCGTTCACCAATTCTCTTGCGACCCGTCACACTCGCAACTGATCGCGTTATCGCCATACCACGGCCTCTGAACGCTGCGCGACCAGGTTAAACCAGCCTTGCATGTTTTATAGTTCATTACATGACAAGCAAATCACCTGCCGCGCCAGCAATCAAACGTTCAATTTTATTGCTGGAGCATGTCTATTTTCAATGCCTCTTGCGGCGTCATTCTATTGGTCGTCTGAGCATACGCACTGCCACGGATGTTGGCAAAGACGATCTGACGCAATGAGCCGGTGTCGGAGGGAGTATCAGGTATGAGTTAGCCGGACTTGAACGTTACAAGCGATGCAAACCGCATAACCTTACTTTGGCAAGAGAAATCGCACGAGTTCAGCAAAGGAAGTAATACGAGTGATAATATAGGGGATCTCCCGATTGTCTGACAGTTGCGTGCCAGCGATAGTTCCTGCCATTGGGAATACCAGTTACTTCCCACAACGGACCATTTTTCCAGTTACTTCGGGAGAACTATCTTGAGCCGCAGCCGCAATTTTCGTCGTTCGATCAATGTCAACAGAGACAGTGCGTTTGAAACACTCGAAGCGCGGCAGTTGCTGGCTGATGCAACGGTGGGAATCAACATCATCCGCGCGGTCGGTTCAGAAAATAATCCCGCCACGGTTGGTCGGGCATGGGTGGAATTTACCCGCACGGGCAGCACGGCTTCTGCATTGAACGTCAATTATTCAGCCCTACCGGCCAGTACGGCGACGGCTGGTCTGGATTATGTCGCATTGCCGGGCTGGGCAACGATCCCTGCCGGCCGATCCAGCGTGCGGCTGGCGATTCAGCCCATCGATGACATTCTGGTTGAAGAACCGGAGGTTATCGTCATGTCGCTGACGGCAGGCCGATATACCTTTGATTCACAAAAGACGATTGCCCGGCTGTATATCCAGGATAATGACACACCCGCTGCCAAACCGCAGGTCGAGCTGAAGATTACCAAGGCGGTTGCGCAAGAAGCCAATTCCGCCAATAAGGCGACGTTCACCATTACACGGACCGGCGCGACAACTTCGCCGCTGAATGTCAGCTATCAACTGACCGGCACGGCGGTCAATGGTACGGATTACCAGACGCTCAGCGGTGTTGCGACGATTGCCGCTGGCCAAAGCAGTGTCAATGTCGATCTGACCGCGATTGAAGATCATGTTGCGGAATCGGTGGAATGGGTGCGCGTCAGCATCAATGCCCACGCCAACTACAACATCAATTGGAGCAAGTTCAATGGTGTGATGTATATCCAGGACAGCGGTGAGAATACTGTCCCCGGATGGTGGGATTCGCAGTGGGATTATCGCACGGGCTTTACGTTCTCCTCCGGCAGCTACGCTCGTACTGATAAGCCGTTTGTTGTTCCGGTGAACTTCACCAATGCGCTGAATAGCGCCGGCGGCAGTGGTTCGTTGATAACCGACTCGATTCGTGTGGTTGAAACAACGGCGGATGGTTCGAGTGTTGTCAGCGACAACGTTCCGTTCCAGTTTGATCCCGCCGCCGGTTATAACGCCGCGAACAATGCCACCGGTGAGCTGGTGGTGCTGGCAACTGGTACGACAGCCGCAGGGGCAACGCGCTATTTTCATGTCTATTTTGACACCTCTGGCAGCTTTACACCGGCTTCGGTGTCAGCACGAATCACCACGACGGACAATGTCACGGATGAAGGTCAGTCAGCCGTGCGCATCCAGACGCAGCGTGGAACCTATTTCTATCAAAAAGCCAATGGCGGATTTTCTTCGATTCTTGATGCCGACGGCAATGACTGGCTGAGCTTCAATCCGACTCCGGGCAGCGGGTCCGCCGGCGAGTATCGCGGGTTGCCCAATGCGGTATTCCCCGGTGGTGGTTTCCATCCTGGATTTACTAACGCCACGACCACGATTGTTTCGCAGGGTCCGCTGCGCACGGTGCTGCGTACCGATGCGACAATCGATCGCGGTTCCGGCGGCCAGCCGTGGAGTATGACCTGGGAGATATACCCCCAGTATGCCACCGCTCATGTGACCCAGGCCAGTGGCAACTACTGGTTCTTGTATGAAGGTACGCCGGGCGGGTCGGTCGGTGGCGGAGATTTGGTGGTTCGATCTGATGGGACGATTACGTCTGGGAGTGCATCATGGACGGAAAACAACGGTTTGGGTTCGGGCAATAACAGTTCATGGGTTTCTTTCGTTGATCCAGGTGTTGGGCGTTACCTCTACCTGGCCCAGCACGATGCGGACAATGTTGTTGACAGTTATTACCTGATGGAAAACAACATGACAGTCTTCGGGTTTGGTCGTGATGGTGGCAACGCGTACCTGACGGGCCAGCACAGCTTCACGATTGGTCTGGCTGATGGTGTTGATTTTGATCAGTCAGCGGCGACCATCAATGGTGGCTATCGTGATGTCAACGTCGTAGTCGGCAGTTCGCAGCATAAATAAACATTGCTGATCGACGGTGTTGATAAGGCGAAGATTGTGCTGGAGCGGATCGTCAGGCACGGGCACAGGCGTGGCGCGCCTGTATTGATCGGCAATGGCCTGCTCAGCATGGCGCTGGTACGGCGTGCGCCGGGCGATTGGAAGGTGCGATGCGCCAGGTGATGAGCGGCAAACCGCTGATCAGGCCGGGTCGGGGCTGGTCGCATCCTCCAGGGGGAGAATTTGCGGATGCGCGCCAAGGCTGGCCAGCTGCTCGGCCACTTCCCGGCCATAAATGGGATTCATCACGATCACCGCTTCAGGCTTCAATTGCGCCGCCCGCTGGGGGGAGATGACTTCGTGTCCGGTTCCGGGCATGAATTTACCCTGCTTGTAGGGATTGACATCGACGACGAAGGGGATTTCTTTTTCGCTCAAACCGGTTGTTTGTAAAAAGGCGACGCCCTTGGATCCACCGCCCCAGATCAGGACGGTTGCGCCGCGATCGGAGCGCTGCTTGACACGCTGGCGCCATTGATCGACACGCTGATGAATCAAACGGGAAAAGCGGTCGATATGTTTAAGCTGCTCCTGCAAGTCACATTCCAGCGCCAAGGCGGAGGTGGCGGGTTTGCCGGCGGGCCGGCCACCGATCAGCAGATATTGGTCTCCGTAGCACCGCTGCAGTTGCGTGATATCCAGACCATTGTGGCGATAAAGATGCGCCAGTGAACCAGCGGAAAAATAAGAGCAATGCTCGTAATAAACGTCCCAGAATCCCAGCGGCTGCAGGACGGTTGTTGTCGCATCGGGCACCTCAACGAAAAAATCAACGTCCGTGCGCTGGTGCATGCTGGCACGCACCTGTTTGACGAACTGATGCGTCGGGCCGATATGTTCGAGCGTATGGCGGCAGAGAATAAAGTCCGCCTCCAGTTTGCCATGATCTTCGTGATAGAGTTCCTGAATGAAGCGAACCCGATTCAACGCTGGGCTATGAATGCGGTCAGGCACGTAGGCAGGATCGATGCCAATGCCGTGGCAACCTGATTTTTCACACAGGCGCAGCAGGAATTCGCCTTTGCCACAACCGATTTCCAACAGCGTTTTGTCGGGGGTGAGACGATAGCGTTTGATACAATCGTCGATCAATTCATCGGCAAAGCGGCTGAAGGTGGGGGAAAAATGCTGTGTCTCCTCATAGCGGGTGGAATATTCGTGTACTTCCGGACGAAACAGGGCGTTAAAACCGAACCCGCAGCTGCGACAATAGGTCAGGTCGATATCACCGCGCGGATAATCCAGTGCTGCCTGACGTGTGGGCATGAGCAGAACGCTGTGAACCGTGACCTGATTGACACGGTAGACGGATTGCAGTTGCTGACTGGCGCAGGTGGGACAGGAATTGATACGATGTTCTGATGGCGATGGCGACATATATTTTCTGTTCTATTGTTGGAGTCGATCAATCGACCCGATGTGGGACGATGCGTATTTATCGGCAATGGACGGGCTGGTTATAAAGAAGAACCGTACGACATCCGCCGGTTGACCTGTGGTTGACTGACAATGCCCAAGCCGGGAGGCCAGGTCTGAAGACTTTGGAAAAATCAACCGCCCTGATCCAGTGAAAACTTGACCGCGTGACGCACCAGCTCCACCCAGCTTTTCAGGTGGAGTTTTTCCTTGATATGCTCGCGGTGGGCTTCGATGGTCTTGATGGACAGGAAAAGTTTGTCGGCGATTTCGCGGGTGCTGAGTCCGCGGCCAATCATGGTGAAGACTTCAAGTTCGCGGTCGGTCAGCCGTTCAATTGAATGTTTTTCGTCATCGCCGCGCCGATTCACATATTGGTTCAGCAGGCGGGCACTGGCCTGGCCACTGAGATAGACCCCGCCGCCGAGCACTTTGCGTATCGCGGCCAGTACAACCTCCGTCGCTTCCTGCTTCATGACGTAGCCGCGCGCTCCGGCGCGCAGGGCGCGTTCGGCATAGAGCGATTCATCGTGCATCGACAGTGCCAGCAGGGGCAACCCCGGGCAGCGGGCCAGCATCTCCTTGATCAGCTCAATGCCGCTGCGGTCTTCCAGAGAAATGTCGATCAGCGCAATATCGGGCACGTCGATGGCAATCATCCGCATGGCCTCGGTTGCGCTGGCAGCCTCGCAGACCACTTTCATATCCGGCTGGGAGTTGATCAATAACTGCAACCCCTGACGCACGATGGGATGATCATCCACCAGCATGACTCGGCAGGTTTTGGATTGGAGGGCGGGCATGGCTTTATTTTGACATGGAGTGGGCTGGATTGGCAATGGGCAGGGAGCAGCGGACGATGGTGCCGCCTTCCTCTGAGGCCCGTTGCACGGCGATATTGGCGCCGATCATTCGCGCCCGGTATTGCATGATGCGCAATCCCAGGCCGGGATGTGCCATGGTTTTGGCGGAAAAACCGATTCCATCATCTATGATCATCAGCCGGATCTGCCCGGGTTCAAATGTCAGTCGAACCTCAATGTTTTTCGCCTTGCCATGTTTGACCGAATTATTCATCGCCTCCTGAACGATTCGATACAGGTGCGTTGCGATCTGCTGGCTGATTGTCACCGGCGTACCCTGGCAGGAAAAACTGCAGTTGATTTGCAGGATGCGTCCGGAATTGGCGGCGGCCTCCTCGATGGCACTGTCCAGAGCATCGCCGTCGCGTCCGACGGGCGACAAACCGCGCGCCAGATCGCGCGTCCAGCCAATCGACTGGTTGACCAACTGAGCGATTTGATCAGCAGTGCCGGCCACTTCGTCGCCGCGTGATTCAAGCTGATGGCGCAACACCTTGCCAAGCAGCGCAATGCCGGTCAGTTGCTGGCCCAGTCCGTCATGCAGGTCATGACCAATGCGGCGTCGTTCTTCATCGGAGATTTCCAGAATCTGCTGTTCGAGTTGCAGGTTGGCTTGTTCGATTGCGGTGGATTGTTGCAGGGTGCGATGCAGTCTGGCGCCCAGAAGACTCAACAGCACCCCTTCAAACAGATAGAGCAACAGTTGAGAATGCGTGATGACGGTATCGGTGCTGGATTCGGGAAAATAGATGTAGGCAGCAGCGCCACCCAGAACCGTAGCCAGCAGCCCCGGTGCCAGACCGCCGTAACCCGCCACGGCCAGAACAGTAGCAAAAAATAGTAGAAACGGTGCCTGCTGCCCGATCAACGGTTGCAGGGCCATTCGCAACAATAATGAAATGGCCGTAATGACAACGGCCATTGCGTACCAGAACCACCGGTGGCGCAACCAGATCCACGCGCGACGTTGACCGGTGGTTGGCACATCATAGGCAAGCGATTTTGGGCCAAGGTGCATCTGCCGCATATCCAAACTCTGCGCTGGTCAAAAATATCCGAAGTATCTGTTATTGGGAAATTATTGTGTGTGAGGGACAAATCTTTATCTGGAATCGATTGCACTTTTCGATTATCCTCAGATTTCTGGCTGTCTAATTGTCGTTCTGGAGATTGTTTTGAAATATCTCTTTGCTGGTTTATTTCTGGTTATCGTCGGTCTGAGTGTTCTGACGGCCCTGAGCTTGCCGAATTCACAGAGCGATGTCCCGATATTCTACTGGGTGACCGACAAAAATCCCGCCCGAACAGATCAGGTGCGGCTTTTCCACCAGTGGATGCTCACCGAGGGTCACACGAAAGAATTTACGCTGGATAATGCCGATCATGCCAAGCGATTCATTGGTCGCAACATTGACGTGGTGCGCGATGTGGCGGATTCAGAGCTTCAGCCGCAGGGTGAGCAGTTGCAGCAACTACTGGCGGCGCATGAAAAGGGTCAGGCTATCCCTGATTCGATACAATTTCCGGTAAAAGTGCTGCTGCCTGAAGCACGTCTGGCGCTGGATATGGCCAATCGGGATCCCACCAAACAGATTATCCAGAGTGTCAGCGGAGTGGCGGGCGATGTGCAGGATATCGGCAGCATGCAGCTACCCTATTTTCAGGAAATTGGCGTGACGCATGACCTGACCGAATGGGGAAAAGAGCTTCATTTTGATCCCAGTCGAACGTATCCGGCGCTTTTGACGGATATAACCGTACCCGATCAGGATGAGCAGTTGCATCAGTATCTGTTTCCCTGCAATGTGACGGTTGGTGCTTTTATCATCAACAAGGAAGCCTTCCGCCAGTGGGGTCAGCCGATACCTCCGCGCATCTGGTCGCTCGAGGAATTTGAACGTCGCGGCAAAGCGTTCGTTGAAGCAGCCAATAAAGGGCAGGCGCGCCGGACGGTGTTTTTCGCCAACGGTGTCCCGACATCGATTTTGTGGGCGAGTTTGGGCGGTGCACGATTCAATGAAACCAATACCGGTTGCACCCTGGATTCACCAGCTTGCATCAAGGCACTGGAATTGGCGCACAAATGGATGTTTGTGGATCATCTGGTGCCCACGGCTGCGGATACAGCCAGTTTTTCTAGCGATTCGGGTTATGGTGGTCTGATCGCCCAGATGTTCAACAACAACGAGCATCCCGAGCGGGGGCAGATCGGCATGATGTATGCGGGCCGATATTTGCTGATTGAATTTCGCAAATATGATCAGGTGCGCAAGGAACGTGGCCAGCCTTTGATCGATTATGGTCTGTCTGAAGCGCCCAACGGCGGTTTTCGTAACGGGTATATCATGGCACGCGGGGCCTTTATGTACGAAGGTTCGCCGAATAAGGAACTGGCGAAGTATTTCCTGCAGTTTTTAGCCAGCAAGCCCTACAACATGCAGATTGTCAAAGATGCCGATGGGCTGCCCCCAGACCCGCAAACTACGCAGACTGAGGAGTATCTGCGTCCGCCGGATCATCCCAATGAATGGGAACTCCATGAAGGTTTTGCACAAATGGCCAATGAAATCGCGATTGGTGAAAGTTACAGCCCGTTCATCCTGTCAGCCACTGCCGATCGCATCATGGCTGCCTGTGTTGATAAATATATGCAGCAGACGCCGCTGGAGGGTTTTGAAACGGCTGCCCGCACCATGGCAGTAGCGACCAGCCAGATTAATGATGAAATGCAGCGGACGATCACCGAAAATCCGCAGCTTAAACCGCTTTACGATAAGTTGATGGCGCGTCAACAACGGATTGACGACTTGAAGCAACGGATCACCGAGTTCGAGACATCCAGCCCGGGCCAGGCGATTCCTGAGGATATGCGCATCCCGCTGAAGTGGATTAATAACCCATTCCACCAAGCCTACTACAAACACAAGGGCTGGGTGAAGTAAATGTTGCCAGCGTGCCGGTGATCAGGGAACAACCAGATTGAATCCATGGCCAGAGATAACATGAAGACGACCAATCCACCTTCAGCGGCGCCTGCGGAATCTGATCCGCATTACCAGGAGATTCATCGGCGCAATTTGGAGTCAGCCCGCGCGCGTCAGCGCCGCAATTTGCTCTACGGCGTGGGGTTTCTGGCCCCCAACATTCTGGGATTTCTGGCGTTTATTGCGATTCCACTGGTCTTTTCCATGGTGCTGGCGTTCAGTAACTGGGACTTGAAGCTGCATAATATGTTCAAGCCCGAATCTCATTTCAAATTTGTTGGTCTGGACAACTTCATGCGCCTGTTTCAACAGGCGGATTTCTGGCGTTTCCTGGGCAATACGTTGTTTTTGATGATCGGCATGCCCTTTTCCATCGCCGGCAGTCTGATGGCGGCGATGCTGTTGAGTAAAGATCCGCGCGGCGGCAGCGGCAGGGTCTGGTTGGCGCTGATCGGTGGGGCGATTCTGGTGGCCAGCGCGATTCTGCTGACGACCCTGGGCATGGGCGGCAGCGCCATGTTGCTGCTGCTGGGCGGGGTGACCTGTGCAATCCTGATTGGCGGCACAATTGGCGGTAATTCGATTTATCGCACGTTGTTTTATCTGCCTAATTTTACCGCTGGTGTCGCCACTTATCTGCTGTGGAAAAAACTGTACAGCCCGACCGGGCCGGTGAACGCAGCTTTAGCGCCGCCATTGGATCAGTTGTCTCATTTTGCCAACGCCACCGGATCGGGTTTGTGGCAGGTTTTGGCGTGGGTCTGTATCGGGTTGTTTATTTTGTTTTTTGGCTGGGGCGTGCGAAGAATCTGTCGGCAGTGGGAGGAAGGCGATCTGGGCAGGGGCGCAGCATTGTTAGCCATTGGGCTGACTGTAATTCCGGTGGTGACGGGCTTGGGGTGGTTCAATGTGGTGGACTGGTCGGCTCTTTCACCGGTGAGTGCGATTCAAGCGGATCAGATTGCATCAGCCGATGCCGGGAGCATTCAGAGCGATTACGCGTCATCATTCCTGGTCAACCAGACCGACTATTTCAACCATGTCCGCCAAGGGCTGGTGCGCAACAATTTTTCGGACAACTCCATTGCATTAACCCAACAATCGATTGGTGTTGGTCGGAATATGGCGTTGGTCATGCTGGCTGGGGCACTGTTGGCGCTGATCTGGAATCTGGTGAAAACAGTGCGTATTCCGCGATTGTTCCGTTCACGACCGATGGAAGGCGTCGGCAGCAGCCTGATGCTGGGGGCTTCGCTGATGGTGGCGTTGATGGTTTTGTTGGGTCTGGTCGGTATTGGCGTCAATCTGACAGCGTGGGCATCGCATGAGAGCCTGCAGGCGCCTAAATGGCTGACGGATATGCAGTGGGCCAAACCGGCGTTGATCATCATGGGTTTCTGGGCGGCGGTGGGGAGCAACACCATGCTGTTGTATCTGGCAGCACTGACCAACGTGCCGCAGGAGCTGTACGAAGCAGCCGGTATCGATGGTGCTTCGCGTTTCCAGAAGTTCTGGAATGTCACCTGGCCACAACTGGCGCCAACGACCTTTTTCGTGGTGGTCATGGGCGTGATCGGCGGTCTGCAGGGTGGGTTTGAAATGGCACAGGTTATGACGCTGGGCGGACCGGCGGGGCAGACAACGACGCTGGCGTACTTTATTTACACCGAAGGTTTTGAAACAGGCCGGTTGGGGTATAGCTCTGCCGTAGCCTGGGCGTTGTTCCTGATGGTGTTGCTGGTGACTTTGTTTAACTGGAAGTTCGGCAACAAATACGTGAACGATTAACGCGGCACGAACGACTGGCTGCTGCCTGGTGTCATAACCAGCAGCAACGAAGCGGTTGCGACGGTTCATGATTTATAAGTGGTTTTAGATTAGCAAAGACGAAAGCCGGTAATGTCTACGATCAACCCCAATTCTCAAAACGCCTCCACGGTTGGACAAAACGCACTGGTCGATAGCGCAGGTGGTTCGGTTGGAGCGACTGTGATTGCGCCGTGCGCCAAAAAATTTGCCAAGCCTTTTTTTTCCACGGCCGTGCTGCATGTGATACTGACATTTGTGTCGCTGTTGATGGTGTTGCCGTTTGTTTGGATGCTGCTGACCAGCCTCAAACCCGCCGGTGAAGCCAGCGAAGAAAATTGGATCCCCTCGCGTGTTGAAACCATGCCGCTGGTCGAAAGCCTGCCCAGCGTGAAAGTGCCGACGAATTACGTGGATGTATTTGATGAAGACAACCCGGATGTGAATCGGCGGGGCATTAATTTTGAGCGCTATTACTGGAACAGTATTCTGATCGCGACCTGGGTCTCGTTTCTGCAGGTGTTGACCAGCTCCATGGCGGCGTTCAGTTTCAGCCGGATTCAGTGGAAAGGGCGGGACAAGGTTTTCCTGATGTATCTGGCCACGATGATGCTGCCTGGATTGGTGATGATGATCCCCAACTACCAGATCATGATTTCGCTAAGTTTGGTGGACTCGTTTACAGGCCTGATTCTGCCCGCGGCGTTTGGCGCGTTTGGCACGTTCCTGCTGCGCCAGTTCATGATGACGATTCCATCCAGTCTTGACGAAGCGGCGGAAATTGACGGTGCCAGCAAATGGCGCTTGTTCTGGGATATTATCCTGCCGTTGTCCCGGCCGGGATTGATTACCCTGACGATCTTCACCTTCATCGGCAATTACAATTCTTATTTCTGGCCTTTGGTGATGATCAAGAGTGAAGCCAAATACACACTCCCCCTTGGCCTGATGTTCTTCGACTCATCGCGCGGGCAAAGCACTAACATGCTGATGGCCGCTGTCACCATGAGCGTCATCCCCATGATCCTTCTGTTTGTCTTCCTGCAGAAGTATCTGGTCAAGGGGATTCAGCTTGGCGCGGTGAAGGGCTGATGCAAGCAGAGGCCTGCCAATCTTTCGGCGCACGATCGCGGGCCAACGAATTAGGCGCGGACTGGCGATATCGGCGGTGCGGTATCAGTTATTAACTGACCTTTGATCCGGCAGCGACATGCTGGCTGGGACTGATGATAATGACCTTGCCGTCGGTGTCGGTGGCAGCCATCAACATGCCCTGGCTGGCCTGTCCGCGCATCTGACGCGACGCCAGATTCGCCACAACGACAATCTGTTTGCCTACCAGCTCTTCGGGTTGGTAATGGTTGCGCAGACCGGCGCAAATTTGTCGCTGCTCACTGCCCAGATCAATTTGCAGGATCAGTAGTTTGTCTGCGTTTTCATGCGGGCGACACTCCAGAATTGTGGCGACGCGCAATTCCAGCTTGGCAAAATCATCGTACTGAATCACGTTAACGGCAGGGGTTTCCATAGTTTCCTCAGACTGTTTGTCACGGAGTGTATTACTGTAATTCTTTGGCGACATTTCGCCAAGATGCGCTGGCGTACAATTTCAATTTTGGTTTGCAGTTCATTCAACATGCCCTGTATTGGTCATTTAGTATGGATGAGCCTGCCACAAATTGAAATTTTGTCGCGGTTTTCGTTGGTGCAAATCAGAGGTTGCCTATGATTGATTACGCTTGCGCACGGAAATTGCGTGCGTAATTGCAGAGTGTTGATTG
Organism: Phycisphaerales bacterium; assembly: GCA_020847375.1. Taxonomy (GTDB): domain Bacteria; phylum Planctomycetota; class Phycisphaerae; order Tepidisphaerales; family Tepidisphaeraceae; genus JADLCB01. The sequence continues at coordinate 137,908 of JADLCB010000019.1, forward strand.
CGGCGTTTTGAATTTGTCTGGCCGCGGTGCGTGCGTCGATGTTGAGGCGCGGCAACCACGGGCTGGAGCATCAACAAAGGAGTGTCAATCATGGCAGGAACAAGCAAACGCGGTTTTGCATCGATGAATGCAGACAAACAACGTGAAATCGCCAGTAAAGGCGGTCGGGCAGCCCATGCCAAAGGTACAGCCCATGAATTTACGGCGGATGAGGCGCGCGAGGCTGGCAGAAAGGGCGGAATGGCGATCAGCCAGGATCGCAAACATATGGCTGATATTGGTCGCAAAGGCGGTATGGAATCTGGTTCGCGCGGTCGTCGCAGCGAATCTCCAGCGCCGGCGGCAGTTGTGTCTGATGCTGGTGATCTTGCGTTGATGGCCCATCCAACGTGAATCAATAGGTGTATCGGGGCCGCACCAACATTCCACAATCTGTTGAGCGCTGCGATGACTGTGTACCGGGCACGTTTGCCGCAACCACGTGGCGCTGTTAACCAACAGCCTGTTTACACGAGGTATTCGCCGATCTGGATGGCGTTGGTGGCCGCACCTTTGCGAATCTGGTCGCCAGCGACAAATATCTCCAACCCGCGCCCATCATCACGACTTTGATCCTGACGAATACGTCCCACCAGTACGTCATCTTGTCCACTGGCGAGACTGGGCATGGGGAATGTATTGGCGGCGGCATCATCCACAATTTTCACGCCCGGCGCTTTAGCGAGAATATCGTACGCCTGTTGCGGCGTGATTGGACGCTCGAACTCCAGGTTAATGCTTTCACAATGCGCCCGCGGAACCGGAACGCGCACGCAGGTTGCGGTCACGGAGATTTTGGCATCGCCGAAGATTTTGTGGGTCTCGTTGACCATCTTCTGTTCTTCTTCGTTGTATCCGTTGGCACCGACGGCCGAATTGTGGCTGAATAGATTATTGACGATTTGGTGGGGGAATTTGACCTTTTCGATCGGTGTGCCAGCCGCGTACGCCTTGATCTGGCGCTCAAGTTCTTCCAGCCCCCAGGCACCAGCGCCGCTGACCGCCTGATAGGTGCTGACAATGATCCGCTTGACGCGGTTGTGCTTGTGCAGCGGCCAAACCGGCACATTCATGATGATGGTGCTGCAGTTGGGGTTGGCGATCAGTCCGTTATGCTTGCGAATTTGATCGCTGTTGACTTCCGGTACGATCAGCGGAATGCCGTCTTTCATACGAAACGCACTGGTGTTGTCGATGACAATCGCCCCGGCCTTGACGGCGCTGGGCGCAAACTCCTTGGAAATGCTTCCGCCGGCGGAGAAAAAGGCGATTTGCACGCCAGCAAAGCTATCGTGGGTCAATTCCTCGATCGTGAGGGTCTTACCAGCAAATTCAGCCGTTTTACCGGCGCTGCGGCTGCTGGCCAGGAGTTTCAGACTGGCGATGGGGAAATTTCGTTGAGCCAGAACCTTGAGTAGTTCCTGCCCGACCGCTCCGGTTGCTCCGACAATTGCAACATTGACCGCCATGGGTGCATACTCCAGAAAAAGAAAATCGCCCCGAACCTTTACTTGATACTTCCGGCAAAACCAACAACGCAAGCAAACTGAACAAACCGGCCAAAGTGCCGCTGTTCAGCATGTTTTTGTCGTTGTTTTTGTCGTCGTCAGCATCAAAATCAGCTCGTGGCGTTCAGAAAATCTTCGTTTGGGCGCATATTCTTACGTTGAATGACTGAAAATGCAAGTGTTCGGATTTATTGTCGAAAATTAGAACGACCCTTAAATACCCAGTCAATGTGATTATAGGCGCGCAACGTGCCGGGGAACGGATTTTCTCCCAAGCTGCACGGATGTCAGGATTCAGCGATATCGCGGAAGGCTCTTTGGCGCAGACGCGGCAGCATCTCCCGCAGCCCCGTCGCCTGAACCGAATCCGGATAAACTTCGATCAGATGTTCAGCCAGTTCAATCGCCTGCGATAAGTGATTGGACTTGATCAGTTCCTGGATACGACTCTCTTGTTCCTGGCGTTCCTCCACTTCGGCATTATCGCGGATCAGGTCGATCTGTTCACGAATCGTTGCTGCCCGATGGTGGCTGGCAAATTGTTCCAGTAGGCGATCGGCGTGTTGCCGTGCTTGCCGCCAGTTGCGGTGATTGATGTGATTTTTGGTTTCCTGGTAGACCTGTTCGGCCGTTGCGCTGTGCCAAAGCGTGTATTCTTTGGCAACTCGACGACTCTGCTCCGCCGCTTCGGCGTTGTCGGGGTAGTCCGCTGCCACCTGCTGAGCGAGTTGCATCGCCTGATCCCAGTGGGCGAGTGCGATCAAATCCCCGATGCGCTGTTGCGATTGGTCGAGCGCGGTCAACTCGGCGTTGGCTTGGGCGATGCGCAACTCCTGTCGAACCTGCTCGACTTCGGAATCATTCTGGTGATCGACGGAGGCCTTTTCCAGCAGATGCTGCGCCTGGCTCCAGTTGCCTTGATGGATTTGCGTTTGGGCGCGTTTCAGCAGGTCGATCTTCTGGTCGTATTGATGTTTCTCAGCCAGCTCGCGCCGTTGGGTTTCGTCCATCAACGCGATGTCGCGCAGCTCCTGAAGCAATTGCGTTAGCTGCGGTGCGATGGCCATATTGGCTGATGGATGCCCTGGGGCAAATGGGGTGGCTGCAATACCACCAGCATGGGCACCCTGATCTTCCTCATCTTCTTCCCTTCGCGCCTGATCGACCGCCAGCGTACTGCGCAGGAGATTAAACTCATCGCGCAATTCCAGAAGTGTTTCGTTGATTTGTCCCAGCTCATTGCTGGTACTGGCATGGCCGGGGGTTTGCTCCACAGATCGCGCTGATTGATTCAGCAGCGCCGCCAGCCCCAGCAAGGTCAATCCAATTCCGACGCCCACCATCAGCAGAAGCAGGATCGTTGGGAGTGTCACCATCCACGCCTGGCTGGCCTGACGGGCGGAAATCAATTTCAGTACGATCAACGCCAGCATTGCCCCCAGGACCAAACCACCGCTGATCTGCATTGCCAGGATAAGTCGGTTGTTGCGCATGTGGATATCCTCACGATTGCGGTGGCGATTCAACGCAAAAATTGCCCCATCAATTCGTGCCCCTTGGGCAGCGCCAGCCCCGTCGCGGCGGCGGCGGGTTCACTGTAACAGGCTGACCCATTGGCGGTAATGTCCGATCCGGCGATGGCAAACAGCGTGGGGGCGTAACCATGCTTGCGCGTTGCGATATTGGTGGGGTGATCCGGCAATACCAGAATGCGCCAATCGGAAAATGTTTTGAGTTTTGCCAATACCGGGCCGACAACGTAGCGGTCGATATGCTCAATGGCGGCGATCTTGGTTTTCCAGTCAGCCTGATGCGATGCTTCATCCGGCGCTTCGATATGACTCAGCACCAGATCATATTGATCGAGCATTGCAGCAGTATGTGTTCCCTGGTCGGTGTAGTTGGTGTCATGAAAACTGGTCATTCCCGGTACTTCATGCACATCCCAACCCAATAGAACCGCCAGCCCGCGCAACAGATCAACCCCGGTGATCATGCAACCGCGCCTGATGGCAAAACGCTCGACAAATTTTGGCATGTTCGGGGCATGGCCTTGTCCCCACAACCAGACCTGGGTGGCGGGATTAACTCCGCGCGCCTGGCGAGCGAGATTGATCGGATGATGGGTAAACAGCCGGATCGATTCGTTGATGATCTGTAAAAGCAGCTCCTGGGCGTTGCCCCTGGGCAGATAATCGGCGGCAGGCAGATCAGGAATTTCGTGCGGCGGCGTGGTGCGCACGTCCAATTTCTTATTGCCGCGATAGATCATCAGGTTGCGATAACTCACGCCATCGACAAATTCGACACCCGGCTCGGTAATGGTGGTGCGCAGTTCAGCCAGCAGTTTGGCTGCATCATCGTTGCTGATCCCACCGGCGGAATGATCCTTCATGATCCCGTTGATGACCGTGACCAGATTGCACCGGAAAACCCAGTCGGTGGGGCTGAGCGCAATATGTTGCGCGGCGGCTTCCAGCGGCGCGCGACCGGTATGATAAACCGCCGGGTCATAACCCAAAAGCGACATGGTGGCGACATCGCTGCCAGATTCAAATCCAGCGGGGATGGTATGAACCAATCCCAGCCGTCCGGCGCGGGCGATGGCATCCATGTTGGGTGTATGGGCAACCTCCAGCGGCGTCCTGCCGCCCAGTTGTTCCAGTGGATCGTCGGCGGCCCCGTCGGGAATGATAATGGCATACTTCATGTCGGTACTGCAATGTTCCGTCTGCAGGCGCTGTTGTCAAAACATCAGGTCATCAGCCGGTTCAGTTTTTGATCCGCGTGAAGGTTACGGTTGCCTGGGGCTGATCCGGTTTTTTCTGGATGACCAGCTTTTCGTCGGTCAATTGTTGTACGCGAAAGCTGGCACTTTGCCCGCTGCGCCCTTCGTCGCTGCTTTGGTCGATGGTCAGCGTAAGAATCGAATCAGCCAGTTTCCACTGCCCTGACTCGCGGCGATTGAGTGCTGCCGTGTCACTGGTGATCGTGCTTTCAAAAGTGCCATCCGCGCGAAACATCTGTCGCTGCGTAAAATTCGTACCGCGGTTCTCCCAAACGCCTGCCAGTTTGGCTGGGTCGATTGACTGAGCCTGGGTGATTGTGGTCAGAAGGAACAGCACAATTGCTGATACGCCGGTCAATAGCTGCTTCATGCACCTAAAAATATCATCCACAAGTGCTTGAGACAACATTTTGCCACTGTCCCAGTCGGACGTATGATCAGTGTCCATTGATCGGCCGAGGGCTGGTTGACGTAGGATGAAAGGATTCATAAGAACATGGCAGAAGTGATTCGTGTGGGTATTGCTGGTGCGGGCTGGCCGGGATTGGCGCAGGGTCGGGCGATTGCTGGCACGCGGGGGATGAAGGTGGTGGCGGTGGCGGATCTGATTCCGGCCCGGCGTCGCACGATGATGGATGAATTGAAGATTACCCAGCAGTATGCTGACGCCAGTGAGCTGGTGCGCGATAAAAACCTGGATGCCATCTGTGTTTGCCTGCCCAATGATCTGCACGCGGCGACGGTCAGCGCGGCATTGCGCGCCGGCAAGCATGTTTTATGTGAAACACCACCGGCGGTCAGTCTGAAGGAAACCCGTGCCATGAAGCGCACGGCGGATAATTCCGGCAAGGTGTTGATGTATGCCCTGCAACGCCGTTTTGGTTCACATGAGCTGGCTGCGCAACAGGCGATTGACAAGGGGTATATTGGTCAGGGGTATCATGTTCGGGCAGTCTGGACGCGCACACGGGGGATACCGGTCGGTACGGGGTGGTACACGCAGCAGGCGCGATCCGGTGGCGGGGCGATGATCGATATTGGTCTGCCCATGCTCGATCTGGCGTGGTCATTGCTGGGGCAACCCAAACCAGTCAGTGTCTACGCGGTGAACCACAGCCGCTTCACCGCCAGCAGCGGTGACAAATCGTCTGATGTTGAGGATGCCGCTTTTGTGTTGGTGAAATTTGAGAACGACAAAAGTCTGGAATTGGCGTCCTCCTGGGCCATTAACCAGCCGCCGACTCAGAATGGCACGGTTTGCCGGGTTTATGGTACAGAGGGGGCGATCGAAGTTTACACCCGTCAGGGGCCGATGATTTATCGTAAATTCGATGAGGCGGGCAATTCCAAAAGTCAGCCGCTTACCGGGCCTAAAATCAGCGGCCACGATGCCCTGCTGCGCGCATTTCGCAAATCGATTACCGAACGTCAGGTAATCGCCCCTGGCCCCGATGAAGGTATTGTTCTAATGGAACTGATCGAGGCGATTTATCGCAGTGCGCAAAGCGGCAAGAGTGTGAACTTGTAATTGGCGAGGGCACTTGCAACTGGTATTGGCAATTCGTGTGGGCAACGCAGGCTTACGCGCAGCTTCTATCGGCAAGTACAGCGGTCTGGATGGGTAACGATCCCACCACGTCTTCAGCTTGTCTCGATATTGCTGAATAACGATGTTTTACGGGACATTTTAGGTTGGCGAAAAGACTGGATCTGCGGGCGTTGCGCCAGCAGGCGTAATTTGTTGAAAATCCTGCCCGCTGCTAAACTTGCAGACAACGATAGAGAGTTGAATCAACTCGAACAAGCTGGCGGGATCGATGCTCGACAACGAGCGATTACCAGCCTGTTCGACCCTACAACCCGTTGCTGCGAGGTCACTCAATGTTCAGTCAATTTCGTCGATTTATTTCGTCAAGTCATACCAAGTCTGTTTTGAATCGGGCAGCCGGTGCTGTACAGGCTAAAATTCGCCGGGGTGATCCGAGTCAGGATTTTGGGTTTCAGTCACTGGAGCCGCGGCGCTTGCTGGCGGATATCAGCGGGGCGGTGTTTCACGATCTCAACGCCGATGCGATTCAAGGGCCAAGTGAAAAGTTGCAATCAGGCTTTAAGGTGTTCGCTGATTTGAATCACAACGGTCAGCGCGATGATGGCGAGCCTTCAGGGACGAGCGACGGGTTTGGTCAGTGGGCGATTCACGGGTTGACAGCCGGCACGTATGCCATTGCCATTGAACAACGGGACGGTTTTACGCGTTTTCCGATGGCGCCGGCGGGTGGTTACCATTTTGTGCACGTCAGTGATACGAGCGTGGTGAAAAATCTGGATTTTGGCGTGGTGCGCTACGCCAGCGCCAGCGGGAGTGTTTTTTTTGATGTCGATGGCAATGGGGTTCAAAATGCGGGCGAGATCGGTCAGGCGGGGGTGACAGTCTATGTCGATGCCAACGCCAACGGTCAGCTCGATACCGGCGAGCAGCGCAACATCACCAACGCCCAGGGACAGTACCGAATCGATTATCTCTATCCGGGCGTCAACACGGTACGAATCGATGTCTCCTCCGGCATGCACGCGACGGCGCAAACGCAGCGCTCAGGCAAACTGCCGTCGGGGTATGGCGCGACCAATCTTAATTTTGGCGTCAGTGACCGCGGCAGCTTGTTCGGGCATGTCTTTTCAGATAACGATGGTGACGGTCTGCAGGGGGTTATCGAGTCAGATTCAGCCAACCAGACCGTTTATCTTGATCTGAATAACAACGGCAGATTCGATCCTGCCACCGATCTGAGCACGCGAACCAATCTTCAGGGGGACTATCTGTTCAACAATCTTGCGCCCGGCACGTACCGGGTACGGATTGTCGAACCGGCCGGCAAGTCAATTTCCAACCCGTCACCCACGTTCTATACCATCAACCTTCAGCCCAGTGAGAATGTGCAGACACTGGATTTTGGCTTGGCGCCCTACGGGCGAATCCGCGGTTATGTCTTTGGTGACAACAACAGCGATGGCGTTAAAAATGGGGATGAAGTCAATCTGGCTGGGCGTAAAGTCTTCATCGATTTCAACGGCAACCGCAGCCTGGATGATGGCGAGCCAATCGCCTACACGAATGTGAGGGGCGAGTATCTGTTCCCCAGCCTGCCGGCCGGCCGCTATTTTGTGGACATGGTTGTTCCTGCCGGTCAGATCAAAACGACTCCGGTCAGTGGCCGTCATATCGTGACGGTGGTGCCAGCCCGGGCTACGGCTGATGTTGCCTTCGGCGTGGCGCTGACGGGGGAGATTCATGGCAGGGTCTTTGAAGACCTTGACGGGAATGGCATTTTGGATCCGAACGAAAGCGGGATCGCCGGCGTCACGGTTTTTCTGGATCTGAATAAAAACGGCGTTTTGAATGTCGGCGAACCCAGAACGGTCAGCGACGTTGCGGGCAATTATGTGTTCCCACGGCTGAGTGATGGCCTTTATGATGTCCGCGTCGGCAATCTGGCAGGCGCTTCCTTATCGACCCCGGCAGGCAATTACTTTCAGAATGCCAGGGTAATCGCCGGTGTTACGTACAACAGCCGCGACTTCGGATTTATTTATCCTGCGACGGTCATGGGCTATGTGTTTGGCGACCTGAACGGTAATCAGGAGAAGGATATCACGGAATCGTCGATGGCGGGCGTGACCGTTTTTGCGGATTACAACCGCAATGGCGTGTTGAACGCGGGAGAACCCAGCACAGTCAGCGGTGCAACGGGTATGTATACGCTCAATGGTGTCAGGCCCGGGTGGCTGATCGTGCGCCCGCAACTGCCGCCCGGTTTCCATACCAGCCTGCCCAACGGCACTGGATACAGCTACACAATTCTCAGCCATCAAATCCGAACGCAGAATGATTTTGGTATCTATGAAGAAGCGGCAATCAGCGGCAACGTCTATGGCGATATTGATGGTAACGGCACAATGAATGGTGGTGAAACCGGTGCCCAAGGCCTGGTGGTCTATCTGGACATCGATAACAACCAATCGCGCAATCCGGGCGAGCCGTACCAGACAACCGATAGCGATGGTGATTACGCATTCACAGCCATGCTGCCCGGGACGTATAGCGTGCGTCTTGATGCACCGCCGCAGTCAACCGTTACCGATCCGGGCAGTGGCGATTATGCCAATACCGTGGTGGCCAGCGGCCAGAGTCTGATCAATTATGACTTTGGCGTGCAGTTGCCCGGGGTGATTACGGGTGGTGTTTATACCGATGCCAACAGCAATGGAACCAAAGACAGCAATGAATCCTGGTTGAGCGGGGCAACGATTTATGCGGATCTCAACGATGATGCGCTGCATGATCCGGGCGAGCCTTTTGCGACCTCGGCGGCCAATGGCACGTATCGATTGGTTGTTCCACCAGGAACCTATGATGTGCGGGTGCTGACCACGCCGGGACATGGCGTTATCGAACCGCTCAGTGGTTGGTATGATGATCTGGCGGTACTCAGCCAGCAGGTGCTCAGCGGGTATGATTTTGGCATTACCTGATCTGGTGGGCGGCGGGTGCTGGCCGGTTGGTCGATCATCAGAGCACTGAAAAAGTCTGTTCCTTCCCCCCGGTTTCTTGACAGGCAAGCACCGGACTCCTATTTTCGCGCATCAGGCTGATCAGTTCCGCGAGACTGATCAGCCTATACTTGGATTCAGGTTGAGTATTTCAACCTGAGCTTTTTGGTCTGCTCCGCGGCGACGGATGAGCTGCAAGCTTCAGGTGTTGCATGCCAGCCCGAACCAGATGAACGGCAGCGGCTGAAAATGGGCGTTTCCAACAAATACCTGAAAGGAGTTTGTCAATGGCCATCAAGGTGGCAATCAACGGTTTTGGGCGTATCGGGCGTCTGGTTACACGGGCAGCCCTGAGTCACAAGGGGAAGATCGATTTCGTCGGCATTAACGACCTGGTCCCGGCAGACAATCTGGGTTATCTGTTTAAGTATGATACGGTTCATCGCCGCTACCCCGGCGATGTGCACGTCAAGAACGAAAACACGCTGGTGGTCAATGGTGATGAGATCAAGACCTTCGCCGAGCGCGACCCAGCCAAACTGCCGTGGAAGGATCTGGGCGTTGATTACGTGGTGGAATCAACCGGTTTATTCACCGATTTTGAAGCCGCCAGCAAGCATCTGGCCGGTGGTGCCAAACGAGTCGTCATTTCGGCTCCCACGAAAAGCCCTGACCAGATTCCGACGATCGTGATGGGCGTCAATCAGAATTCCTACGACAAGAGCAAGCATACCATCGTCTCCAACGCCAGTTGTACAACCAACTGTCTGGCGCCGGTGGCCAAGGTGCTGCACGAGCAGTTCGGCATTGTTGAGGGTTTGATGACGACCGTGCATGCGGTCACAGCCACCCAGCCCACGCAGGATGGCCCCAGCCGCAAGGACTGGCGCGGGGGCCGCAATGCCTATATGAACATCATTCCATCCAGCACCGGTGCTGCCAAGGCGGTTGCCCTGGCCATGCCGGCGCTCAAGGGCAAGTTGACGGGCATGAGCTTCCGCGTTCCGACGATGGATGTGTCAGCCGTGGACTTGACGGTGCGCACGGAAAAGAAGACCAGCTACAAGGAAATCTGTCAGGCGATGAAAGCCGCTGCCGAAGGGCCTCTCAAGGGTATCCTGGCGTATACCGAGGAAGAAGTTGTCAGCAGCGATTTTATCCATGATCCGCACAGCAGCATTTTTGATGCCGGTGCCGGTATCGAACTGAACGGCAATTTTTTCAAGCTGGTCAGTTGGTATGACAACGAATGGGGCTATAGCAACCGTGTGGTGGATTTGATTCTGCACATGGCCAAGGCCGAAGGCCTGCTGTAATCAACCGTCGTTGTTCCATCATTTGCCATCAATAAAAAACACCCGTTTCTCAGATATGAGAAGCGGGTGTTTTCGTTGGCAATATAATCGCAATCGCAAGGAACAGATCGTGATTGTCATCGTTGATTGTGCAATCGTATCGGTCTGTTTTGCCTCTGCGGGTGATTGACCGGGCGCAACCGGAATAAACGTTGCCAGCGGTGCGCCAATGGTTTTGATCATCTCAGACGTTGCGGCGCTGGCGGAGGCATATTGGGTGCGCCACCCGGGCCTGGAATCATCGGGTTGGCGATCGGATTCTGGGTTTGTTGACGATTGTCGTTCGCTTTCTGCTGCAGCTCGCGTCGCATGGCATCATTTTGATCGGTGCGCTGATCGCGGGTGGTCAGGTTGCCCTGCGGATCCATGATGATGACCGAAGGATCGCGGTTGGGGCCGGTATAACGAATATCCACCAGGGTTGAGCCGGTCGAAAAATCCATCTTCTGGCCATAGATCGTCTTTTCGTTGCCGATCACGTCGCCCGGGCGCACGTTATCAAAGCGTGTCTGGTGCCACCCGCCACCTTCCCATTTGAAAATATCAAATGAAGTGGATTCTCCGCGTGGCGATGTGCCCGAGACATAGTATTGCGACAGCGAGTTCATCACGATCGGTGTACTCCAGTCGCTCCAGGGGCTGGTCAGGGTGAAAACATCCTGAAGACTTTCAGGTTTGGACGAATTGATCATGTCATAAATCGGATTCAACATGACATAGCGCACGCGGTAGCGATAGGTTTTTCCCGCCAGCAGGTTTTCATCATGCACCCAAAGTTCCACGTCGGGGGCGCTGGATTCAGGAACAAATCTGCCGATGACCGCTTCGGGTTCAACGGTATTGCCCGGTTGCTGGCCGGGGTAGGTTTGGCTAGGCATGCCGGGCATACCGGGCGTGCCGGGCATACCAGGCATACCGGCCATTCCCGGGGGCAGTTGGCCTTGCAAAGCCTGCATATCAGCCAGCATGGGGTTCATGGCTGGCGCAGCGGCTGGTGTTCTGGGCTGAGTGCGCGGAGTTGGGCGTTCGGTGCGTTCACGCCGCGTGGGAGTGGCTGACCTACTTCGGCTGCGCGACGTTCCGGGCATACCGGGCATGTCCGGCGGTACCATCATATCCCTGTCGTTCGCGCGTGGGGCACGTGTTTCGCGCTCTTTCTTCTTTGCCTCAAGATAGGCCCGATATTCTTCCCGCGTCATCTGCCCCGGTCGGCGCGGTTGTTCGGTGGTTACGGCAGACGTATCAGCCGGTTTGGACCACTGCACACCACCAACGGTTGAATAAAATGGCGGCTTGAGGACGAGCAGGGCGTTGGTGGCGGCCCAGTCAACATATTTGTGCGCCAGTTCGGGGTCCGTGCCATCGGGTAACGGCGGCAGTTCATCCATTTCCAGCAACGGAACCGCAGTTGCCTGGCCCCATTGACCGTCGCTGAGCAGCTCCTGGCGTTCGGTTTCGATGCGCAAAAATGCGGTCAGCGGTTGATCATCCAGCACGGCGTAATACTGCGCCTTGGTCAGGGCGGCGGTGATCGCGCCGATATCAACCTGATAGAGCAATGTCGCCCACAAGCGATCGACCTTTTTCGCGGTATCGGCCGTCAGGGAAACCTGCATGCGTGGCTGGGGATTGGGGCTGTTGAGATCAGGATATTTTTGATTGGGATCGATTGGTGGCAGGAGGACTTCCGAGACACCTTTGCTGATCAGTTGGATGGGCTGGTTGTTACCCTCGTGCGTGACGGTTACCGGCTGGGGTGCGGGCAATTGGGCCAGCTCGGTGACCCACACCTGCTGTTCGGCGGTGGCGCTGGTATCGACCGCTGGACCGCTGCTACCACCAAAAGAGGAAACATAGGGGGATAATGTCGCGGCTGGGGGCAGACCCTGATTAGCCATTTCGTTGCGGAAAATGCTGACGACTTCAGGGAAGTTCAGGTTGGTCTTGCCGGGTTGTTCGATGGCCAGGCGCAACTGCGATGCCGGCCCGCGCAGAATCTGCTGATCGACTTCGCCCAGCGGGTAGCTCTGTGTGCCAATTTTGGCTGTGGCTGGTGGGACAATGATATAGGCCCAGACCACCAGAAGCAGGAAGATTCCACCAATGGCCAGCGCCAGCCATTCGACGTTTTTTTCAAGTAGTGCGGTGTATTGTTTCATAAAAGCGCTCGCCGTGATTGCTGAAAAATCAGTAAAAGAAAATCAAACCGCCGGTTAGTTCATCTGGCCGGTGGCACCCGTTGCGCTGGTGGCATTGGGATCATGCGGCGGAATACCCAGGGTTACACGAACGACATCGGGTATGCTCGGCGTTGTCCATGAACGCATGAACAGCATCTCCATATCCAGCGTCACCTCAACGACGGGTACATCGCCATAAATGAATCCATCCAGTTGCAGACTCGCTGGATCCAGTGAGGTGATCTGCAAATTGCGGATATAAACCAGACGGTCATCGCCGATCTGCTGGAGGAACTGATCCAGCCGGGTGAAATCCACATGGACGACAGCGCGAAAATAAGCCACATCAAATAGCGGGTTGGATACGCGCCCGGTTACGCTGCGCTCATATTCGTACACCAGGGGCGCCGTCGGATCGCCCGGTGTTATGGCGGGCGTAGCCGGAGCGGCGGCGCTGTTTCGTGAGGGACCACCAAACCCTGGCATACCCGGCATACCAGGCGCACCTGGAAATCCCCCGGGGAATCCACCAGGACCTCCGGCGAAATCACGCGGCATTCCAGAAAATTCCATTGGATTCATGCCCTGATTCTCCGTGATGGGCGACTTGGCCAGGACATACGGGTTTTCGGCAATATCAATCCGCACCAGCCGTTTGACGACGGCATCGCGAACGTTGTGTGCCTGACTGTTGGCCGAGGCGAGAATGCGGGCAAAGCTGGTCTGCATCCACAAACCGAGCTGTGCCTGCCAGATCTGCGTCGGGTTGGGCGCTTCGCCGCCGATCTGGGCGAAGGCGGGATGCCAGGTGAATGCCTGCGAATCGACATACATGCGAATGGCGCTGGCACGGTCATTGAGCAATCGGGGGGCGATCAGAACCGACTGGGTTTCATATTCCTTCGTAAGCTCCTCGCGGTTATCGCCACCGTTGGGATAAGTGCGGAACTTTCGTTCGATCTGGCTTTTGAGGGTGTTGATGGCGTCTGAAACCTCTTCCCTGGTCGGCGGGGTGTCTCCCTGCAGCAATTGCCTGGCCAGTGTCTGCTGAGCGGCAAGCTCTTTATAGCGATTACGAAAATCAAACGCGCCGTTGTTACGCGGGCTGGGCAGGGCATCCTTGACCAGCAGCACATCGCTCAACCCGGGAAGCGTCATGCTCTGCTGGTTGATTTCCGTTGCAGCCTTGACCATATCCGCCGCCGAGGCCGCCACTTTTTGCTGCAGCGCCCGTCCTTCGTCGATCGTGGCCTGATTGGGGAACCGATCCAGCGGTGTTGCCTGCCCATCGATGCTGACGCCGGGCGTCATGCGCTCCTTATTCAGCAGGCCGGTGATGGTTGACGCCGTAGACTGGCTGGCTTTGGCCTTGGTTTCCAACATGCTGGCATATCCGGACAAAAGCCAGAATGGTGTTGTCAGCGCCACCAGCGCGATAACCCCGAGGATAAGGCTGAAAAGATGATTTTTGATGATGTCCATGGTGTTATCTCGTCCGATGAATCTTCATTTTTGGCCATTTCGAGGTTTTACGAGAAACCACTTCACGGCGCCGGCTGGTCCGTCTGGGCCGATGAACCAGTCGGGCTGGTTGACCGATCCATGACAACCAGGAAGACGACGCGAAATTCGGTGTCATTGTTCATGGATTCGCCGGTAATGGGATCGACAATATCCTGAATCTGGTTGGTCTGGGTGGTTCGACCACCAGCGTTCGTTGATCCAAGAGTAAACGGTTGATTACCGCCGGGTCTGTTACCGCCCCGTGCTCCGAAACGTTCCATTTCCGGGAGCATACCCGGAGGCATACCGGCGGGCATACCCGGCATACCCGTCATACCCGGTTGCAGACCTCCACCGAAAGCGCCGGCATTAAATCCGCCGCTGCGACGAGTGCTGTCGAAGCCGAGGGTTGACCCATCTTTCAGCGCAGCCTGACTTTGCGCCGCAGCCAGATATTTGTTTTTCAACTGACCATCAGCCATTTTGATCGAATCGAGCGTAATGGCGCGGGCGATATAGTAATGGCGGGCGCCTTTGTTGTCCCTGCCAATACCGTTGATTTTTTTGACCAGGGTTGAGCTGACCAGCTCCAGACCGGCACTGAAGGGGGTCGTGCCGCGAATGGCAATCAGAAAGCCGCGTTTAGGTTCGCCGGCGGTTGCATGATCCTGCCTCTGTCCGTCGGCCATCGGATTATTCTGCATCGGAGCGCCACCGAAACCGCGTGAGGAATCAGCGCGACCATCCTGACCCAGGAGTCGCCGGACATGACCGGAATAATCCAAGTCGCTGGCTGAGAGCAGGGGGTCGAGGTCAGCGACATATTTGGTTTCAATCGAATCGACCACGATCTGCTGACGCTGCGTGCGCGGTGTGGCTTTCAACTGATCCAGCGACTGCCAGTCTGGCTGGGGCAGGGAAGAATAGACATCGGCCAGAACCTGCGGCCAGAAATTGCGGTAATTGAGCAAAGACTGGACGTTGATGATTTCCTGACGGTCGGCAGAACCGGATTGCTCGATTTCCGACCAGGCGCTATCAAGCGAGCGTGCTTCACTGACGATACGTTTGATTTCAGAGCGATTTTTTTCCGCCGCTTCGTAGGGGGCATCGTGCATGGCCCACATGGCGCCGTACGCCAGAACCGGTGCTGCGACAAAACAGGCGGCGGCCGCGGCGAACCATTTGTTTTTTTCTCGCCACATCTTGGCGCGGCGAATCGCCGTTGGTAGCAGGCTGCTGGCGATTTTGCCTTCGCCCATGGCCTGGATCGCCAGACCGTAGGCTCCGGCCATGCTCAGGACATGATCGTTGAACGCGGTGGCGAGCTTGGGTTCAGCCGGTGCTCCAGCACCGAGATGATCGAGGCGAACGACCTCCAATTGCAGATTCTGCTGCAGGTACTTTTGCAGCGTCGGCATCTTGAAGGTGCCACCCACCGCGATGATTTTTTGAATCTGCGATTCGCGGTGGATACTGGCGTAAAAACCCATGGAACGCTGGATTTCACTGACCAGATCAGCAAAAACCGGGCGCATCGCCTGGAAGATCTGACGGGCATATTTGCTGGTGGCAGCATTGCGCTTGAGATCTTCAGCCTTGGCGAAGTTGAGCTTGAATGCCTTGACCAGCGATTCGGTAAAAGCGTTGCCGCCGATCGGTATGGAGCGCAGCCAGACGGTTTCGCCGTCGGCGATGATCAGGTCGGTATTTTCAGCCCCCAGATCCACGATCATCGTCGTACCACTGAACCGGTTGTCGTGGTACATGGCGTTGTAGACCGCCAGCGAGTTCATCTGAACGACCTGTACGTTCAGCTCGACATCGGTGAACTGCTTGATGTGGCGGCTGACCAGATCCTTGCGCATGGCGAAGATACCCACCTCGACATCGGGCGAGCGTTCGTCGCGAAAGAGCTGGTAACTCCATTCGACATCATCCAGCGGGAAGGGACTCTGCTGGATGGCTTCAAAACGGACAATTTCGGGGATCTTTTTTTCTTCGACCGGTGGCAGCTTGATGAAACGCGCGAAAGACTGCTGGCCGGAAGTGCTCACTGCGGCCACGCCTCCCTTGATGGGGTGGCGGGCAACAAAGTTGGCCAGGGCGCTGGCCACCAGGGCATCGCGATTGTCGCCGGCGCTGGAGAGCACCTGTTCATGCTCGATGTACTCAAAATCGGTTACCCGGAGCTGATCATTTTCACGGGTAAGGCAGACGGCCTTGAGAGCGCCGTTGCCAACGTCGATACCCCAAGCAAAGCGGGGGGAAGCCATAGGTGTCTCCTCTGTCGCAGCGACTGATTCACGCTATTGCCAGCCAACGGCATTGGCGCTAATCAGGGCGGCGTAGCTGGGGTCTGGGATAAGCAGTGGTGCTGATCAACGCCGAACCCGGGTGCATTGTTTCATGAATTTACCGGCTGTAGCGAACTTGTTCAACCTTGCCGCCACAGAACAACAACTCTATTTTATCAGACGCCAATCGTGCAAAAAAAGTTCCGTGTGGCGTCAGGTTGCAACCCTGAACCAATCGAAAGTCGTATTGTAACGATCCCGTTCCGCTTTTAGAGTGATTTTGCTGGCGATGGTCGCGTGTGATGAAGACATTTTTTATCCAAACTCTGGGTTGCAAGGTGAACCAGTATGAAAGCGAGCAACTGGCTACGCTGTTGCGTGCGCGTGGGTTGACCGCTTGCGCGCAGGATCAGGCGGATTTACGGATTATCAATAGTTGTGCGGTCACGCGCGAGGCGGTGAGTAAAAGTCGGCAACTAACCCGTCGGGCGCTGCGTCTACCGGTTTTGGCTGGTGCAGGGGCGCACAATGGTGGCGCTGAGGCGGACATGCGTGCTGCGGCGGAGGCTGGTACTGACGAAAAATTGCCCACCAGCACGAAATCAACCTTTGGCGACACCCCAGCGGTTGATCATTCAGTTGATGCTGATCAAACAACCAGACCGCGCCCCCGGGTGGTGGTGACGGGTTGCTGGGCGACAAGCGATGCGGCTGCGGTCAAGGCGATTCAGGGGGTGGACGCGGTTGTTGGGCATCATGACGATGTGGCGGCGGCGCTTGGGGTGTTGCTTGATGAGTGGTTGCAACCGTCAACCGGCGATGCAACATCTGGTTTGGACGGTGTGGCTGGACAAAACCGGGATTTGTTCGTTTCGCACTCGGAATATCGGCCGGGAACAATGGCGCTGCCGGTTTTAACTCAGCATGTGGCTGATCATGCCCGTGCCTTTGTTAAAGTGCAGGATGGCTGCGATGCGCATTGCACGTACTGCATTATTCCCCAGTTGCGGTCGCAGTTATGGAGCAAGCCAATCGATTCCGTGGTGGATGAGGTCAAGGCGCTGGTTGACGCAGGGCATCAGGAGATTGTTCTGACCGGCATCTTTCTCGGCGCCTATGGCCAGGAAACAGCGCTGCGGCGCAGACAGAAAACTGATCCATCATCCATCAGCCCGCTGGGAGAATTGGCGCAGGCGCTGTGTCACAAGGTTGCGGGTTTGAAGCGGCTGCGTTTCAGCAGTCTGGAACCAATGGATCTGACCGCCACGATGGTGGACGTTTTGCGCGATCTACCGCAGGTGGTCCGGCATTTTCATCTGCCGCTGCAGTGCGGTTCGGATCGATTGCTGCGGCGGATGAATCGCCAGTACCGCCGTGATGATTATCTGCGCATGCTCGATCGTGTTTACGCAGCGTTTGATCGTCCTGCCCTTACGACGGACATTATCTGCGCTTTTCCCGGTGAAGACGAAAGTGATTTCGCCCAGACGCTTGAGGTGGTTGAACGCGCCAGATTTATTCATATTCACGCCTTTCCCTTTTCGCCCCGGCCGGGTACGGCAGCGGCGCGCTGGCGGGATGAATTTGTTGATGCTGCGGTTGCGGCGGATCGTGTCAGCCGGTTGCAAGCCAGCGCCCAACAGCACAGTTTCGCCTTCCGCCAGCAGTTCATCGGCCAGAACGTGGAATTGCTGGTCGAGCGACAAAGTGCAGCCATGCGTGAATCGGGCATTGGGCATGGTCGCTGCGCCCGTTATTTTGAGGTGCATTTTTCGGCGGATGATGTGCGCTGGGGACAGATTGCGACCGTGCGGATTGATCGGATTACGCGCACACGCACGTTTGGGGTGCTGGTTGGTGTCGATCAGCCGTCGATCCCAGCGGATGGGGGGACGATAATATGATTGCGGTCATTCAACGGGTACTGGCCGGTAGCGTGAAGGTAGAGGGGAGGCAGATCAGCCAGATCGAACATGGGCTGGTTGCGCTGGTGTCGGTGGTGCGCGATGATACGGAAGTTGATGCCCGATGGATCGCGCGAAAAATAGCACAACTGCGCATTTTTCGGGATCACAGTGGTCAGAAGCATTTTGATCGGGACGTGCAGCAGGTTGGCGGTTCGGTGCTTCTTGTCAGCCAGTTTACTCTGGCGGGGCAGACCAGCACCGGTCGTCGGCCGGGGTTTGATCGCGCCGCTGCGCCCCAGCAGGCGCAGCCGTTGCTCGAGCTAACCGTGCAGGCGATTCGTGAAGCGGGAATCCAAGTGCAGACCGGTCAGTTTCAGGCGGATATGCAGGTTGCCTTGATCAACGACGGACCGGCGACATTTATTCTCGATTCGCGGCAATAGCAGGGACAATTGAATTGGCGGGTCAAGTCGTCGATTGGCCTGCCGGCAGGTAAGGATCATCCAACCGGCGCAATTTGACTGTCAGAATCAGACACAACATCCACATCACAACGAAGTGCCAGAAACTCGACCCCCAGGCGTCCAGCCAGTCCATTCCATCGCGACCAAAGAGGCCCCGCAGCAAATCGCCGCTGGTTCCCATCAACCACAAGAGACCGGCGACGAATACCCATCCGCAGCGGGTGCGTGTGCGCTGATCCAAGCGGCTGCAGAAAATCGCGTAAATGGCTGCGAAATGAGCGATCATCAGGTGTACCGCGTGGTGATCCCAGGTGCGCTGACTCAGTAGCAGCATCAGGGCACTGATTAAACCAAAGTGCAGCATACGCCGTGGGTCGTCGCGATTCAGGCGTCGCCAACCCATTGCCCAGCCGCTGATGATCAGCAGGAGTGCTTGAAGTACCCAGAGAAGGTATTTTGCGCCCAGAGGCCCCAGATCATAAATGGCGATGCTGGCGTAGGCGGGCTGGGCGGTGGGGGGCAGATCGACATCCATGAGATAGTTGCCGCGCAAGCCGCCAATGAACAAACGCGCGATCATTCCGTGCAGCGACTGGTTGTTGTTGGTGGGCCACCACGACCCACCCAGCGTCGCCGGACGGATTACGTAGGTCCACCAGCTCAGCAGATCCTCCACCAGACGCTGCCAACCCAGTATCAATGCTGGTGAGAGGGTGAGAATGATAAATGCCACGCCGCTGGTGATCAGCAGTTTCCATTGGCGCTGATACAACCAGTAAACAGCGAAAAGTGCCGGGGTCAGTTTTAGGCAAATCGCCATTGCCAGGGCAGTACCCGCGGCGATGTCGTGCTTGTGGTGATAAAGCCACAAGTGCAGCACGATGAAAAAGGCGGTAAAGATGTTGGTGTTGGCGTGGGAAATATCGCCATTGAAAAATTTCCACGCTGCCACAAACGCCAGCAGGGCAGCGCCGCCGCCAAGCAGCCGGTGCCTGGCGCTGATCAGTTGCAGTACCATCAGCAGGGAGACGACCCAGGCGATCAGTTTGATCAGGGCGTAGACTCCAGCGATGGCCGGCGCGGGTAATAGCACAAACGGTGTGAGCAGCACAACGACCAGCGGCATGTTGGGATGCTCGACCGGCCAGCCATCGCGTTCACCCGTCACTTGCTGACCGGTGGAGGGGATGGGAAGGTAGATATTTTCGCCCTTCCAGAATGCCTGAATATCGTTGCGCCACCGACCCAGAGCGCCAGCCATGATCGGTTTTGCTTCCAACCCCCTGGCGATATCACGCTGATTGCGCGCCATTTTGCGCAATGGTTCACTGGCTTCATTGATGACCGGTATCAACACCATCAATGCCATGAGCAGCAATATCATCCGCATCGGCCAGGGGCGGTTGGCCGCAGATTCCAGCGGGATGGTAAATCGTCTGTGTTGACCCATACGTTCGGTGGTCAAAGCTTACCGGCGAATCAAAGGTTATAAAAGGCCAGTTGTTGCCAACCATGCACGGGCGATCAGCATATGCCCGGTGGTGGTCGGGTGTACGCCGTCATTGGTCCACTGGAGGTCAGGCCGCTGCGCCAGAGCCTGAAGGAACAGGTTGTGCAGGGGAATAACCACATTGGCCCGATACTCCTGAGCCAGCATATTAACAGCCTGGACATATGGCTTGAGTACCTTGTTACCATCGGCAATCGAAGCTGGCGGGCAGATGACGCTGGGTTCACACAGAACCAGTGCGCACGTGGGCAGCGTCGAGCGCAGTTGCTTGAGAATGTTGCGGTAGGTGGCGGTATAAACCTCCAGCGAAGTCCCGTTTTTTTTGCCGTCCAGCCCATGCCAGACATCGTTGATGCCGATTTTAATCGACAGCACATCCGGCTTGAGATCCAGTACATCCTTCTGCCAGCGCTGCTGCAGATCGGTGATACGATTGCCACTGACACCGGTGTTCAGCACGACTGGAGCGTTTTCGGGGTCTTTGGCGCGCAGATAATCCCGGATCAGACGTGGGTAGCCGCTGCCAATACCTTCAGCCTCTTCGCGCCGGTCGCAATCGGTAATACTGTCGCCGATGAACAATAGACGTGAATTACGATTCAGATGGATCTTGGTCATGACAATAAGTTGTTGTAGCGATTGATCGACAAATTGCCACAGGTGGCGATGTCTGCTGATGGCCGGTTAATCGCGCCCGAATCATTGCCAACCAACGGGCTGGATTTCATTCCGGCGTGCCTTTGCTCAGGTCATAAACCCACGAGGCGATGGCGGGTTTCCAGTCGATCAGTTCTTCGGGTTTGAAGAACAAGCCCAGCTCGCGCGTGGCGCTTTCAGGGGCATCAGAACCGTGGATCAGGTTGAAGGAGTTGCTGACGCCGAAATCGCCGCGGATCGTTCCGCTTTCCGCTTGCGATCCGAAGGTCTTGCCCATCATCTTGCGGGCAATGGCGATGGCGTCCTTACCCGCCAGGGCCAGCACCACCACCGGGCTGGAGGTCATGAAATTGACCAGGCCGTCATAAAAAGGCTTGCCCTTGTGCGGTTCATAATGTGTCTGGGCGAGTTGGCGTGAAATCTGCATGAATTTCATACCGACGATCTGCAACCCCTTTTTTTCAAAACGGGTGAGAATCTCGCCGCACAGACCACGCTGGACGGCATCGGGTTTGAAAATAATCAGTGTGCGTTCCATGAATCATGACTCCTGAAAAAGTTTGAGTTGCGGGTTATATCGCCTTGGCTGCGTCAAGCCAAGTCGCCGGAATCAACCGTCACTGGAAAACTGCGAAAATAGATCATCGATCACGGGTGTCCGGCCGTGATAAATCAGCCAGCCAATGAACAAAGAATCCGACATCCCTCCGCCAGCCGCTCATCGGTTGTGGCGTAGCTGATGCGAAAATGCGTGTCACGGGTGCTGAAGACATTGCCGGGAATAATCAGCACATTGTTGGCGATGGCTTTGGTGCAAAAATCGCTGGCGGTGATACCGTCGGGCGCTTTGGGGAAGATGTAAAAAGCCCCGTCGGGACGATTGACCTGGAATCGTTTGGAGAGCAGATCGTAGGCAATATCACGTTTGCGCTGGTAGGCGCTGCGTGCCTGCTCCATGGGGCTGTCAACCACCGCCAGGGCGGCATATTGCAACGGCGAAGGGGCGCAGACAAATGTATATTGCTGCAATTTGGTCATCTGGGCGATGATCTGGGCTGGCCCGGCGGCGTAACCCAGGCGCCAGCCGGTCATGGCGTGACTCTTGCTGAATCCGCGCAGCAGGATGGTTCGGTCATAATCACGGGCAGGCGAAGGCAGGGGTGTGCCGGGGTTGGCTTGGCGCTGGTCATATAAAAAAGGTTCGTAGATTTCATCACTGAGAATCAGCAGGCCATGCTGGCGGGCGATACGCACGGCGTCATCGACCTGTTGCTGGCTCATCACCATGCCGGTGGGGTTGCACGGGCTGTTGAGCATCAGCATTTTGGTGCGCGGCGTAATGGCAGCAGCCACTTTCTCGGCGGGGAAGCCAAAATCGGGATAGGTATCAACCAGCACCGCCTTGGCGCCAGCCATGGTCAGCAGATGTTTGTACATCACAAAAAACGGATCGAGTACGATCACTTCATCGCCGGGGTCGCAAACCGCCATGATAACCAGCAAGAGCGCACCGGAGACGCCGGAGGTAATCAGCACATCGCCCAGATCGCGTCCCATTTCGGCGCTAAGTCGTTGGCGCAGCGCTTGGCGCAATGGCGCAATGCCCTGGGTCTGCGTGTAGCGATTCTGCCCGGATTCAATGGCTTGAATTGCTGCGGTTTTTCCAGCTTCGGGAACATCAAAATCAGGCAGACCGATCGACAGATTGATCGGATCGGGCATTTTGGCAGCCAGATCGAAAACTTTACGAATGCCCGAAGCATCAATGCCCAGGGCGCGATGGGAAACAAATTCATCAATCGAGCGCATCATCATAGTGTATCAAAAAGTTCAAATGGGTGAGTAATCCTGACAGCCATCTTCTTGGAACCGGGTCGCTCCAATAGCGGTTGCAGACCTGATTAATCCGGCTGGTGCATCAGATAAGACTGCACATAATCGCGGATGCCATCTTCCAGCGTGGTGAATGGTTTGGTGTAACCGGCGGAACGCAATTTGTCGGTTTTAGCTTGGGTGAAATACTGATACTTGCCTCTCAGTGTTTCGGGCATATCGATAAAACGAATGTTGGGTTGACGATCCATCGCCTTGAATAGTGCCTTGGCCAGATCGATCCAGGTACGGGCCTGGCCGGTGCCGATGTTGAACAATCCACCCCCTTTGCGCTGGCTGGCGAAGTGGAGCGTAGCATCGACGGCATCCTTGACGTAGATAAAATCGCGTTTCTGCTGGCCGTCGGCATATTCCGGTTTGTAACTGCGGAACAAGGTAATTTCGCCGCTCTGTTGGATTTGATGGTAGGCTTTGTGAACCACGGAGCGCATATCCGCTTTATGGTCTTCATACGGGCCGTAGACGTTGAAATATTTCAGGCCGACAATGCGATCAAATAATTGATGTTTCAGTGCCCACAGATCGAAAAGATGCTTGGAATAGCCGTACATATTTAATGGGACGAGCGACGGGGTGACGCCATCATCATCGCTGTAACCTTGGGCGCCATCGCCGTAGGTGGCAGCACTGGAGGCGTAAACAAAGCGGGCATGGTTTTCCAGACTCCACTGACAAAGCGTGCGTGTGTAACGGTAATTGTTTTCCAGCAGGTAGTCTGCGTCGCGCTCGGTGGTGGCGCTGCAGGCACCCAGATGGATAATCGCCTCGGTTTCCCATGAACTGCCGGTCAGGTGCTGGAGATATTGCTGGGGCGAAATAAGGTCTTCAAAGCGCAATCCGCGCAAATTGCGCCATTTTTCGCTTGTTTCCAGACGGTCAACCAGAAGCAGGTCGGTCATCCCTCGCTGATTCAATTCAGCCACGACATTGCGCCCAATGAATCCAGCAGCGCCGGTGACAACGATAAGTCTTGACATGGACGGCCATAATACCGCCTTTGGCTGAACAGGTGTAGACCGACTCATGGTCATAATTCGCATGTCGGCCATGTATTTGTCTGATAACCAGGTTGGTCATTATAGACAGCCTGCCGACAGGCTTTACACTTGCGTAATCGTTCCGCTTTGACAGTGAACGGCAAGATTGGAGCTGGTTCGATGGACTGGTTTATTGACCTGTTTACGCAGGATTCGGTTGCCCACACGGTTTTACTTCTGGGGATTGTTGCGGCCATCGGGCTGGCGATCGGGAGTATCCGTGTCAAGGGTATTGGTCTGGGCATCGCGGGGGTGTTGTTCAGTGGTTTGATCGTGGGGCATTTTTACGGCGCAAGTTTCTGGACACCGCCGACCGATGGGCACTATTCCGGTGGATTAAACGACCATGTGCTGCATTTTGCACAGGAATTCGGGCTGATTCTGTTCGTTTACACCATTGGCGTGCAGGTTGGTCCGGGTTTTTTTGCCAGTCTGCGCCGCCAGGGTCTGCCGTTGAACATCATGGCAGCCTCGATTGTGCTGCTGGGCGTTGTGGTGACGGTTGGGATTCGTTACATCGCCAAGGTGGAAACTCCGGCAGCTGTTGGTTTGTTCAGCGGGGCATCGACCAATACGCCCAGCCTGGCGGCAGCGCAGGCGGCGCTGAAGGATCAATCCACCAGCAAAATAAATCCGGCGACCGGTCAGGTTTATAGCGAGGAAGAAACCCGTCTACTGGTGAACAAGCCGGTGCTGGGTTACGCCGTTGCCTATCCGTTTGGCGTCATTGGCATCATTCTCAGCATGTTATTGATCCGCTTTATTGGCAAAGTTGACCCTCACAAGGAAGCCCAGGCGCTGGCCAGTCTGAACGGGCCAAAAGAGAGCTTGCTCGACACGATGAATATCGAGGTGCAGAACCCCAACATGAACGGCAAGCGCATCGTGGAGATACCGGCGTTGCCGGAGCTGGGGGTGGTGATCAGTCGCGTTTTGCGGGGCGAACAGGCGACGATCGCCCGGCGCGATACGGTGCTGCAGATAGGGGATGTGCTGCTGGCGGTTGGCCAGTCTCATCGTCTGGAACAGTTGCGCGATGTTCTGGGATCAAAAAGCCAGGTGGATGTCAAAAAATTCCCCAGCCAGATTGTGACCCGTCGTGTGGTCGTTACGCAAAGTCCGGTGTTGGGCAAGACGGTGGCTGAGCTTGATCTGGCGCGGCGGTTTGGGGTGATGGTGACCCGGCTGGCGCGGGCGGAGGTGGAGATTCCGCCGTCGCGTACACGGCTGCAATTTGGCGATACGTGTCTGCTGGTTGGCGATGAACCGTCGATCAAAGAGGCGGCGCTGGTTCTGGGCGATCAGGTAAAAAAACTCAGCCATCCCCAGGTGATTCCGATTTTTGTGGGGATCGTGCTGGGCGTAATTGTCGGAAGCTGGCCGATGACACTGCCGGGAATGCCTGCTCCGATCAAGCTTGGTTTGGCCGGTGGTCCGCTGATTGTGGCGATTATTCTATCGCGCCTGGGGCACATCGGTCCGCTGGTCTGGCACTTGCCAGCCAGTGCGAATCTGGCAATCCGTGAAATCGGGATCATTCTGTTTTTAGCATGCGTTGGTTTGCGCTCCGGCGATCAATTGCTCGATACGCTGATGCGCGGCGATGGGTTGATGTGGATGGGGATGGGGGCGCTGATCACAATCATCCCGCTGATGAGCGTGGGGTTGATCGGGCGGTTTATTTACAAAGTGAACTTCCTGACGCTTTGCGGTGTTCTGGCGGGTTCAATGACCGATCCGCCGGCACTTGCATTTGCCAATACGATCAGCCAGTCCGATGCGCCGGGCGTTTCTTATTCAACGGTTTATCCATTGACCATGCTGCTGCGGGTGCTGTGCGCCCAGGCCATGGTGCTGATGATGACCTGATGCGCTGCCCAGTGTGATAAAGCGGATAACGGATTTCAGACTTCGAGAATTTCCTTGCGCTTGGCTTCGATCATGTCATCGGCCTTGGTTTCATAGGATTTGGTCAGCTCTTGAACCTGTTCCTTGCCGCTGGTCAGGGCATCTTCGGAAATGACGCCTCCTTTTTGTTCGGTTTCGAGCACTTTGTTGGCATCGCGGCGCGCGTTGCGAATGGAGATTTTGGCGGCCTCGGCGTGCTGCTTGCACTGGCCGACGAGCTGGAGTCGTCGTTCCTGGCTGAGCGGAGGCAGAAGCAGGCGAAGCTGTTTTCCGTCGGAATGGGGTGTCAGACCGATTTTGCTGTCGCTGATGGCCTTTTCGATGGCTTTGAGGTCGCCGGGGCTGAAGGGTTTGATCAGAATCTGGGCTGCTTCGGGCACGGAGATCGACGCGATGCTCTTGAGTGCGGTGGGGGCGCCGTAGTATTCAACTTGAAGATGTTCAACCAGCGCCGGCGAAGCCCGCCCGGTACGAATCGCCCGCAACCCGTGGCGCAGGTGTTCAACAGCTTTATCCATTGCTTCTTCGCAATCCAGTAGCACATCATCAACCGGCATTGGCAATATCCTCGTAATTAGTGTGGGGCTAGGTTAACACAAAGAGGCTTGGGATGGCAGTAGTTGTTCGTCGCGACGGGATTGATCGATGGGATCAGGCGATTCGGCAGGTGTGTTGATACGATTCGGTTGCGGCGCGGGTGACCTGCCTTGGAGCAGTGTTGCCCCCGGCAGCCAATGGCCACATGGTTCGGCAGCGGTCGGCGTGCTGGTTGACAGATGACGGCTGGGGGAATATCACTAAAGCAGTTGGGAACCAGGTTGGCTGTTGTAACCGGTGCAATAGCCACGACAGAGCTTTTACAGAATCAGAACACAAATATGACTGAGCTTAGTACGGCGATTAACGAGCGGGCCTCTGAAGAATTCTATAAAAAGGCGCTCGACGCGGAAAAAGACGGAAATTACGGAAAGGCTGTGGATTTTTACGAGCGCGCGCTCAGTGAGAATCCGGATCATGAAAACGCCTGTTTTCGTCTGGCGGTTTTGTACGATCGTCAGGCGGATGATACGCAGGCGATTGAGCTGTACGAGCGGCTTTGCTCCGGTTCGCCGGTCTATCTCAATGCCTTGGTGAATCTGGCTATTTTGTATGAGGATAATGCCCATTACGAAGAGGCGCACCGTTGTCTCAAGGCGGTGTTGCAGACGAACCCCAATCATCCCCGCGCCAATTTGTTCATGAAGGATGTCGATTCAGCGCGGTCGGTCTCTCTGGAGGAGGATATTGACCGTAATGACGGGCGTCGGGACATGATCCTGGATATTCCGCTTACGGATTTTGAACTGACGGTTCGCAGCCGCAATTGCCTGAAGAAAATGAATCTGAATACGTTGGGCGATCTGCTGCGCACCACGGAGCAGGAATTGCTGACGTATAAGAATTTTGGTGAAACCAGCCTGAGTGAAATCAAGGCGCTTCTGGCCAGCAAGGGATTGCGCCTGGGTCAGGCGGCGGATGAGGGCGATGGTGATTCGATGGCGCGACGGCCGACATCGATCGGCGGCGACGTGCCGGATGAGATTCTCAACAAGAGTGTCAACGATCTGGAATTGAGCGTTCGCAGTCGCAAGGCGCTGCAGCGCTTGAATATCAACACGGTTGGCGACCTGGCATCACGGACTGAAGATGAGCTGCTGGGATGCAAGAACTTCGGCCAGACCAGCCTCAATGAGGTGAAACAGCAACTGGCGACGCTGAGTCTGAGCTTGCGTAAGCTCGACGATTAAATAATAAGGTTGTCCATTGACCGCAGGCGACTGTCGAGGCTCCATCCCAGTGGCGGATACCAGGAGCTGAAAACAGTCGCCTGTTTTGTTTATATTATTTTGTTTTGTCGACGCGGCGATGGACGCATTGCATCGATCAATACGAATTATATCGATTGGATAGGTGAGACATTTTCTGGAAAAGCACGAAATTAAAACCTACGATTGGCTGAACAGTTGAACGGAACGAAAACAGCCCCGGGAATCAACAGCGGGAGTCCGTGGCGAATGCCGGCGGTGATAAGCAGCGCGTTAATTGTCATCGCAGCGCAATCGGTTACAATTGTTTTGTAGGTCGATAATCAGAGAAGCTAAGACAGGCTGGATAAATATGTTAAAGACACTTGATCAGAAATTACAGCGGATTCACGCTGATCCAACGGGCAGCAAGGATTTTATTCTCGCCGATGCCAAGGATGCAGATATGGCTGCGGGCATGGCAGCACCGGGCGTGGATGCACGAACACGCAAAATGCGTTCGCTGGCGGAATACCGGCAGTTGATGCGTGATGTTGTGAAACAGGGGTTG
This sequence comes from Phycisphaerales bacterium, assembly GCA_020847375.1. Taxonomy (GTDB): domain Bacteria; phylum Planctomycetota; class Phycisphaerae; order Tepidisphaerales; family Tepidisphaeraceae; genus JADLCB01. Next base: position 165,857 of record JADLCB010000019.1, read on the forward strand.
GTGGACATCATGCTGATGTCAGCCAGCAGCAGCGAGCAACTGACGATCCAGGAACGTTTGTTCGACTCGTCGGCGGTTACGCCGGCCTGTCGCGCTAATGACACCACGGATATCCACCTGATGACAGGGGGTATTGCCCCGACTGAGCCTTCGCGGCCGTTCCGTACTGCCACGATTGACCAGATTCAAAGCGCGCGGGTCAATCCCACGCCCGAACAGCGCCGACTCGGTGCCAACCTTGGGTTATATTCGATTACGCCGAATAATCAGGTGGAATTTGATTACCCGATGATCGAGGCGTATCGCGAGTTCCGCATCGAGGCTGAGATCAAGGGATTTCGGCATTTCCTGGAAATTTTTGATCCCAACGCCTGCGGCGAAGCCTGCCCGGAGGATATGGGCCGGTATATCAATGATCTGGTTGCCCGAACATTGGGCGGCGTGCCGCGCGCCGGCCGGCCGATCTTTCTGAAGATGGTTTACCACGGGCCTAAGGCACTGGAAGAACTGGTGACCTACGATCCGCATTTGGTGGTGGGGCTTTTGGGCGGTTCCAGTGGTACGACGCTGGATGCCTTCAAACTGCTGGAAAATGGGCGTAAGCATGGTGCGCGGGCGGCGCTGTTTGGGCGCAAGATCAACAATAGTGAAGATCAGTTGACGTTCATTCGTTTCCTGCACACGATCGCCAGCGGGCAGATCGGTGCGGTTGAAGCGACCAAGGCGTATCATGGTGAGTTGCAGAAACTGGGTATCACGCCCTATCGCAAACTGGAAGATGATCTGCAAGAGACGGTGACGGTCAGCAGTTACGCGGGAACCAGCACGACGGTGGTTGTCAAACCGGGTGGTGCTGATAAAGCCAAAGCGGATGGCGTCGCGATCGGGAATGCGAATCTGCCGACCCGTGCTGATGGGACACCGGACTTTTCCAAAATGAGCCTGGCGCAGAAAGTGGCGTATAACCGTCAGCGCATCGCGCGAATTTAGTCAGTTTGGCAAGGCCATTATTGGCAACCGAACCTTGATCGGCTGGCGTTAAGCGTCAGCCGATTTTACTTGCGCGCAGCGGCGATGGTTTATTATCGTGGCACTGGTCAGAGCGATATTCAGGCTTCGATCATGGCGCGGGCGGCGGCTTTGGCGGCGAAGAGATTTTTAGCCTGGCCGACAAGATAGAATGAACCGGTGATGCAGATCAGGTCTTCCTTGGTGACCGCGCGATTGGCAATCGCCAGCGCATCTTCCAGCGTAGCGGCGACCTGGGCCATCTTGCCGTACTCCTCGGTGTACTTGGCGGACAATTCGACCGGATTAGCGCTGCGGACGTTGTTGACCTTGGTGAAAATAACCTTGTCGGCTCCGGCGGCGATGCGCTCGAGCATGCCCGAAACATCCTTATCGCTGCAGCAACCGAAAATAATGACCATGGAATCGTAGGGAATATGCTGGCCGATGGCTTTGAGCATGGCATCGAGACTGGCAGCATTATGCGCACCATCCACGAGGACGCGCGGCGTCTGATTGATCATTTCCATTCGACCAGGAATCTGAGTCTTCTGCAGACCCTCCATGACCGCCGCATCGCTGATGGCCAGGCCGCGGGTCTTGAGCCGGTCAATAATCGACAAAGCCAAGCCGCAGTTGATGGCTTGGTGTTCGCCCATCAACGGGACAGCCAGATGCTCAAATTTGCTGTTGGGTGTGGTCAGACAGATACGATTGTGCGGCCCCATCAGGCGGGACGACTCAAACCGATAGCTGAATTCAATCGTGCGGCCGGTGATATCCAGCGGAGCGCCGACCGTGGTCGCGACTTCTTTGAGGACGGTCTCGACTTCCGGCGCCTGCTGAATGGTGACAGCGGGAATGCCCGGTTTGAAGATGCCCGCTTTTTCACGGGCAATGGCGCTGAGGCTATTACCCAGCTGCGCCATGTGATCCTTGGAAATACTGGTGATCGCGGTGACTTCGGGTTTGAGAATGTTGGTTGAATCAAGCCGCCCGCCCAGACCAGTCTCGACGACGGCGATTTCCACTTTCTGCTCGGCAAAATATTTGAAGGCGACAGCGGTCAACACATCAAAATAAGTGACGGGGGGTTTGATTTTGGAGGCGATGGGCTGAATTGTACGCACCAATCGGCCAAAATCGGCTTCGCTGAGCATTTCGCCGTTGATGACGATACGTTCGCGAATGTCGGTCAGATGCGGCGAAGTGTAGACGCCGACCTTGTACCCGCAGGCTTGGAGCATGCTGGCAACCATGGCGCAAGTGCTGCCTTTGCCTTTAGTTCCAGCAATATGCACCGAGCGGAATGCGTCCTGGGGATTGCCCAGTTTCTTTAGAAACGCGCGCATGCGATCCAGATTGAAATTCACGGAGTTATAACGAACGATACGAAGGCGTTCGTAATCAGCCAAGGTTAAAAGATAGCGCAGTGCCCGCTGGTAGGGGCTGAGCGCAGTCGGTACAGCGCGTGGTTCGACGGCTGTTGCACTATTTTTGCGACTGTTTGTAGCTGTTGAGCGAGAAGAAGGCGCAGAATTAGCGTTATTTTGTCCTGCTTTTTTGGCAGGCCGTGCAACGGCTACTGCGGGTGACCTTCGACGGGCTGTCGTTTTCTTTACTTTGCTACTGGTCGCCATAGATTTGGCTATCGTACCAATATCGGGCTAAAACCGCAAATTTCAACGACAAATCACGACAATGACAGTATTTACGAGCGGTTGGCGATGCGGTTTTGACCAGTTTGAGGCGAAAAAACAGGCCAAAAAAGTCATTTTTGCGGCAATTACCCTAATTTCCTATAGTGTTGTAGCGAAATGGGGTGTCAGCGGAGTTTGATCGTCGCCAGGGCCAAGGCAGCCAGCATGGCACTGATCAACCAGAACCGGACGACAATCTGGTTCTCTGTCCAGTTTTTTCGCTGAAAATGATGATGCAGGGGGGTCATCAGAAAGATTCTGCGACCTTCGCCGAAGCGCTTGCGTGTGTACTTAAAATAGGAAACCTGGATAACCACTGAAAGTGCTTCGACAACAAAAATCCCACCCACCAGAAACAGCATCAATTCCTGACGGACGACAATAGCGAGATAACCCATCAACCCGCCCAAGGCCAGCGAACCGGTATCCCCCATGAAAACACGGGCTGGATGGCAGTTGTACCAGAGAAAACCGAGACAAGCACCGACCATCGCACCGGCCATAACCGCCATTTCGGCGCTGCCTTTGATGTGTGGCAGGAACAGGACATTCAATACCGGATCATTCCAAGGCGTCAGCAGGCCGACGACCAGGGTAAGCACCAGAAAAGTGAACGCCACAATCGCCATTGTGCCCGAAGCCAGACCATCCAAACCATCGGTGAGATTGACGGCATTGCTTGATCCGGTGATGACGACCGTACCGACAGCGATAAAGGCCCACAGACCAAGCGGAATCTGCCATTGCTTGAACAGCGGGAAGTAAAACGTGTGGTTGGCTTCGATATTCTGGCCGTAATTGAAGGTGAAATAAGACAAAACTGCGGCCAGACCAACTTGAAACGCCAGTTTTTCCAGGCTGGTCAACCCCTGGCGGCTGCCGTCGCGCCGGCTGGCGGTTAATTTCAGCCAGTCGTCGATCATTCCCACGCCCCCCAGAACCAGCACGCAGACCAGTCCCATGCGTACATAAAAATTCGTCAAATCCGCCAGCAGCAAGGTGGTGACGGTAATGGCTGCGATAATCAGCACGCCACCCATGGTTGGCGTACCTTTTTTGCCTTCCATCAGTCGATTGACTTCCGCTTGATCAAATTCAGCCGTATCGCCGATTTTCTGTCGTCGCAGCCAATTGATCACCATTGGCCCGAAGATAAGCACCAGCAGGAAGCTCAGAAAAGCAGCAATGGCGGATTGAAAGGTGCTGAAGGTGAAGACGCGCAGCGCCCCCAGGCCATGTTCTTCCAGCCAAGGCAGCGAGTCTCGTATGAAAAGATAGAGCATGTTGCTTTCTGGTTCGGACTCTATTCAACGCCTTATTAACGCTGCTTCGACCCTGCTGATAGATTATGTTCAGTCAGACCGGTGATGACTTGTTCCAGTTTCATCCCGCGCGAACCTTTTATCAGCAGCAGATCTTCCGCCTGTAATCTGGGAATCAGCGCCTCCACGGCTGCTGAACTATCGGGCACATGGACGATCTTCGACGCATCAAGTCCCGCATCTTGAGCCGCAGCAGCCAAGTGCTGCACCTCGATACCGACACAGATCAGCAAATCCAGATTGCTTTGACCAGCCAGTTTACCGACCTGCTGATGCAGTTCGTGGCTGGCTTGGCCCAGTTCGCGCATGTCGCCCAGGATGGCGATGCGCCGTTTGGCTGTCGGCCAGTCCGTCAGTGTCTGCAACGCGGCGGCCATGGAGGCGGGGTTGGCGTTGTAGGCGTCATTTAATATGGTCATTTTGTCAAGGTGCTGCAAATTCAGGCGCATCTCCGGCCCGACTGCGTGCGCCAACCCATCAGCCAGCGCCTGATCCGTCACCCCCAGACGCCGGGCCACGGCCAGCGCTGCCAGGGCATTGGCTGCGGTATGTCGGCCTAACAGAGGAACAAACAATTCCGTTTTGCTCGTGTTGACGCGAAAGCGGACGCCGGTTGCGTCGCAATGGATATCGGTTGGGAAAAGATCGTTGGTGTGACTGAAACCGAATGTCACACGCCTGCCTGTAAATGGTTTGGTCATCTCCAGCAGCCCGGCGTCGTCGCCGTTGACGATCAGGAAACCATCCGCCGTCAAGCCGGTGATGATGCTCGCTTCTTCATGGCGCACGCCCTCAAGATCGCCCAGACCTTCCAGATGCTCGGCCGATACGTTGGTTATAACCGCGATATCCGGCTGGGCGATATTGGTCAGCACTTTCATCTCGCCAGGATGGTTTGTTCCCATTTCCAGCACGAGGTAGTCCTGCATCGGCTCGGCTGCGAAAATCGTCAGGGGAACACCAATATCGTTGTTGAAGCTTTTGGGAGAAATTGTCCCGTGCAATGATGAGCTGAGTGCCGCTTGGATCAGATGCTTGGTGGAGGTCTTGCCGTTACTACCTCCCACGCCAATGACCTGTCCGCGCAGTTGCTTGCGCACGGCGGCGGCCAATTTGCCCATCGCCAGGCGCGTGTCGGGCACCAGAATCATCGGCACGTTGCCGGAGAATCCGGCCGGCGCGTGATCAACCAGCGCCGCGATAGCACCACCAGCCACTGCCTGAGACAGATATTGATGGCCGTCATGGTTTTCGCCACGCAAACAGATAAACAGTGATTGGGGCGACAGATGGCGCGTGTCGGTACAGACCGCGCTGATGATCGGTTCAGCCCCGATGATCTGGCCGATCATTTTGCCGCCGGTAAACCGTCGAATATCGCGAATGGTCAAGGGTTTCATCTTGGTCCCTGAAAAATCAGCCTGCACTTGCCGCGGTCAGCTTTTTGTTTTGCTGCCACTGGCTAACTGGCGGCGGATCGCTTTTGCAGTGCCAGTGTCGCCTGCTCAACATCGTCAAAGTGGTGCTTGGTTGTCCCGAGTATCTGATAATTTTCATGTCCTTTACCAGCCAGCAGGACAATATCTCCCGGCTGAGCATCAGCGATGATCTGATTGATCGCCTTCTGACGATCCGGTTCGACCAGGGCTGACGATGATGGATTCAGGCCGGCGCAGATTTCGGCAATGATCGCCTGCGGGTCTTCGGTGCGGGGGTTGTCGCTGGTGATATAGACCACATCAGCCAGCCGCGTCGCGGTCCGGGCCATGCGCGGGCGCTTGGTGCGATCACGATCTCCACCACAACCAAACAATACGCGCAATTGTCCGCTGGCCAGCGGGCGCAGCGCGGTGAGAACATTCTCCAAGGCATCGTCGGTATGCGCATAGTCCACCAGAACCGCAAATGGCTGACCGATTTGCACCACTTGCAGCCGCCCGGGCGCGCCGGTTGCGTCACCAAGACCGGCCGCAATTTGCTTCAGTGTCAAACCCAGCGCCTCGCCGGCAATCGCAGCGGCGCACAGGGCATTTTCGATGTTGTGTTGTCCGATCAGCCGCAGGGAAGTCTGCTGCTGTCCATGAGGGGTGGTCAATAAAAACTCGCTGCCCTGGGCGCTGGCGCGAATATTGGTGGCTTGGTAATCGCCGGGATGCGTTATGCTGAATTGAGCCCGCCGCGCCGACGAGTGGCGGATCATATGGCCAGCATATTCATCGTCAGCATTGACGACCGCGACCGCATCGCGCCCAAGCTGAGTGAACAGCCGCGCCTTGGCGTCGGCGTATTGCTGCATGGTGTGATGGTAATCAAGGTGATCGCCGGTGAGATTGGTAAAAGCGCCAGCAGCGAAGGTGATACCATCCACACGGTGCTGATCCAGGGCATGGCTGGACGTTTCCATTACGCAGGCGTTACAACCGTTGGCGCGCATCTGGCTGAGCAGACGCGCAACATCAATGGCGGATGGAGTGGTCATTTCCGCAGGGGTGCAGGTGACACCATCATCGATTTCGACGGTCCCGATCATGCCGCAGCGCCGACCGGCTGATTGAAGCAGATGACGGATCAAATAAGCGGTGGTTGTCTTGCCGTTGGTGCCTGTAATTCCCAGCACCTTCATCGAGCGGCTGGGGTTGCCGTAAAACTGATTAGCCAGGATGGAGATTACAGCCGCCGGATTCTCCACGATGGCTTGTGCCACCGGGCATGATTGAATCGGTTGGCTGGTGATGATCGCTGCTGCGCCGCGCTGGATGGCGCTGGCGATGAATGCAGCACCGTCGGCCCGCGTGCCGGGTCGTGCGATGAACAGGCTGCCCGGTACGACCTGGCGCGAATCTTCGTGAATTGCGGTGATGGGGATATTGGCCAGTGACGAAAGATCAACCGCCAGCCCACTGGCCTGCAAAAGATCGTGCAGCAGCATCGGGTGCATCCCTTCCATGAGAATGCTGTTTTACTCCTAAGCAAAGCGACCCACATCCTTGTGGATTGCGCCTGTAAAGTAGCAGCGATAGCGGGGAGTTACAATCTTTTATAATTAAGTGTCAAAGTATTGTACGTTTGTTGTGGTATTCAAAGGGTGAAACACATTGGCCGGTGGGGGGCGCTGCGCCGATGGTTGTTGGTTTGCGCGTGGTAAGTCAGGCGATCTGTAATCAAGCTCTCACAGCAGTATAGAGGGCGGGGCGATAACTGCGCCGGCACAAAGCGTACAAGCGTTATTGCCAAACCACCTACCTCATCTCATCCGTTTTTATCGGACGGAAGCAGAAAAACTACTGTTTCAACCTCTCCAAAGCGTCAACTATCTCAAGTTACGGGTCGATGCTTGGCATGAAGCGATAGACTGGGAAAGATCGCTAAAGTAGTGACGGGAGAGAAAATCAGTAGTTTGGAGAATGTAGAGAACTTTATGCGGCTGCGGTCGTATTAAAGCTGGAGGCGGGGAGCCTCAAATCGCTCTGACTGATTACTGAATCTCACCCAACTGAATCTGACGCAATTACTTCAGCGTCGATCAATCACTCCCGACGATCTTTCCGCGGCCAGGCCCGTCATCTGTCACTTCTTGGTTTTCGCCGTTTGTGGGAGAAAAAATGCCTAAGCGTACTAATAACCGTAAGAACAATGCGCAGCGTGTCAGCACGTTTGAACAGCTTGAACAGCGCCGATTGATGGCGAGTATCAATGTCGCCGACTTCGGTGCCCGGCCCAACGACGGGGTTGATGATACGTCTGCGATTCGCGCTGCGATCAATGCCTCCAGTGCCGGTGATACTATTGTCATCTCCGGTGGCCGGTTTGATATTCGCGATACCATCGAACTCAAGAGCAACCGCACCTATACCGGTGGCGGGACGATCAAGCGTCCGGCTGGTCAGGGGTTTGTCCTGGCAGCCGACGGCGCCAATACGAACATCACGGTCAATAATCTGACCCTGGATGGTGGCGGTCTGTCATGCACCAACGGCAAGGCTAACGGTCTGACCGTTACCAACAGCACGATTCAGAACATCACGGGTGGCTGGCCCAATGGTAATGGCATTCTGCTGACGGCGGGTGCGGAAAATACCAAGATCAATAACAACAAGTTCATCAACATCATGGGTGAAACGGGTATTTATGGTTTTACCCGTTATCACAATGTCGAGATCAGTAACAACTATTTCGACACGGTGTTTGAAGGCATCCACCTGGCGTACGAAAACGGTGGTGACAACCTGCGCGTGACCAACAATACGTTCATCCGCACGCACCGCATGGCGGTCGAGCTGCAAGGCCGCAACGCCACCAATACGCTGGTGGAGGGGAACAAGGCCAGCGAGTGGGTCAATCCGTACGATGGTTCGTTCTTCCTGTCGATCGTGAACATGGGACGCAACACCATTGTCCGCAACAACCATGCCTCCAGTGGCAAATTCGGGCAGATTGATCCGCGTGCCAATGATGTGCCGGTTGGTCTGGAAATCAGTGGTTGGGGCGTGACAGTGGAAGGGAACGTCATTGAAAACTTCCGTGAAGGCTGCCACCTGATGAATATCCGCGATGCCGTGGTGCGCAATAACAAGTTCTACAACCAGACCTGGATGGGTATCTGGCGCACCGGTATCAGCACTGGTGATTTCAACGGAACCAATCTCACCATCGAAAACAATGAGATTTACAACCCGAAGGTGACGGCGTTCATGTTCCATGGGCGGTCAACGGGTACGATCCGCAATAATGCGGTCTATCTGTTCGGCAATGCCAATGAATACACCGAAGCCAGCGGCGGCGCGTTCAATGGTGTGAACCGTGCAGGTAATCAGGTGAGCAAACCGGCGGGTAGTGCCAAGCCGTATACAGGTACGACCCCACCGGCTGGATCGGGTTCCAACGGCAATTCTGGTTCGACGACGGGCAGTGCGCCGGTTGCACCGGGCAACGTGAAGGCGTTGGCGGTGGGAACCAGCCAAATCAACGTGACCTGGTCGGATTATGCCAACAATGAAAAGGGTATGAAGCTCTATCGCCGTGACAATGATGCCGGCGATGATAACGCCTGGGTTCTGGTCGCGACGCTCGATGCCAATGCGACGACGTACAACGATGGTGGTTTGAAGGCGAATACGAATTATTCGTACAAGATCATGGCGTACAATGAAAATGGCAGCTCCGGTTGGAGCAATGAGCATAACGCTGTGACCGCCTCGACCGCTCCGACGGCGCCGTCGGCCCCGACGGCTCTGGAAGCGACGGCTAAATCGCCGACGCGGATCGATCTGACCTGGGCGGATAACGCCAATAATGAAAGTGGCTACCGCGTTTACCGCCGGTTGGCGGGTGGCAACTGGGAATTGATCGCGACCATGGGTGCTGGCAGCAATGCCTACAACGATACCACGGTGGCTGCCAGCAGCAGCTACACCTACCGGGTGCTGGCGTTTAACACGGTCGGTAACTCCGACTGGAGCAATGAGCGCAGCGCAACAACTGATGCTGCTGCGGTGGTGTTGACCAAACCGACGACCCCCAGCGGTCTGCAGGTGCAGACGCTGAGCAGTGGTAATGTCAACGTGAAATGGGATGACAAGAGCAATAATGAAACCAACTTCAAGCTCTATCGTCGCGACAACAATGGTGGCGATGACAATGCCTGGGAGCTGATTGCGACGCTCGATGCCAACACCACCAGCTATGTTGATGGTACGGCGGCTGCGGGCATGCACTACTCGTACAAAGTGGCTGCGGTCAACGCCGCGGGTGCTTCAGGCTGGAGCAATGAACATGATGCGCGGACCAACAACAATGACAGCAATCCGCTGAATCCGCAGGCACCGACGGCGCTGGACAACCTGACAGCGCGCGTGCTCAACGCCAAGGTGGTTGAGACGAACTGGGGCGGTGTGACCAATGATACCCGTGGTGTGAAGGTTTATCGCCGCGAAGGCAATGGTCAGTGGGTGTTTATCGCCCAGATGGATGGACAGGCCAGCAGCTACAAGGATGGCGCGATTGAAGGTGGCAAAATGTACACCTACCGCGCGGTGCAGTTTAACCAGTTGTTCCACAGCAGCGCATCCAATGAAGGTACGGTGACAACGCTGCCGGGCGCGCCCGATGCCACGCCGTTGATCGGCAATGGCAATGGTCTGGTGGCCCAGTATTTCAACGGTGAAAACTTCAATACGCCGGTTCTGACCCGCAGCGAAGCCGTGAACTTCAAGTGGGGCGGCAGCGCCCCGGCGGCGGGCGTGGGCGCCGACCACTTCAGTGTCCGCTGGACGGGCCAGATTCTGGCGCGGTACTCAGAGAACCATACGTTCTATCTGACGGCGGATGATGGCGTGCGTCTGTGGGTCAACGGGAAATTGATCATCGACAACTGGGGCGCCCAGCCGGAAAAGGTGAGCGTCGGCAAGATCGACCTGGAAGCAGGCAAGGCCTATGACATCAAACTCGAATACTTTGAGAATGTCGGCTATGCCTCGTGCGTGCTGGGTTGGGCCAGCCGTAGTCAGGCGTATGAAGTGGTTCCGACGACGCAGTTGTTTTCGGCCACGGCCAGCACCTTGGCGGCTGCTGCCTGAAAGCGATGAATGGAATCTGTGTCGTGGCCGTTGTCCGACAGCAGGCGAAAGTGGCTGCGGTTCGGCGATGGCGCTGGACGAATAAACGTGATTGCATCATCAAGCGAGAAATCGCCTGATAACACAAGAGCCTGGCAACATCTGCTGTTGTCAGGCTCTTTAAGTTGAAATTGCGTGCTGGATGGCCGATTGATCGCGCGACGTTTTAATCGCTGTTGCGCGGACTGATGCTGAAACTGACCTTGCGCGAGCGATCCTGCGGGCTGACGGTAACACCTTCGGGCAGATCGAATTTGACGGTTTTTTCGCGTGGCTGGGCTGCTGGCGGGGCATCACTGGCTGTGAGTTCCAGTATCGCTTTGGGCGCACCGCCCTGGAGGCGGCCTTCACGAATGGCATCGATGATTTCACGGCTGCCGATGAGTGTGACACGTTCGAGGAAGGGGTCGTACTGCACTTTGAATTTGTCCAGCGTGTCGGCGGGGTGCGACAGGTAGACGGGCATGGAGTTCATGACATAGGAGATATTGGCGGCATGGACCTGCAGGATGGCGTTGACCGTGGATGGCTGAAAGGTCGGATTTTTATCGCGTAGCTCCGTGCTGGGGATCAAAGGCAGGGCTTTGAGATCGTAGGTTCCGGGTTTGGATAAATCGCGTCCGGACAAATCGGGGTAGACTTCCAGGGCGTCGCGATCGGCCAGATCCTGCTTGCGCGCGGTGACGCGCACAAAGGGGGGATCATAGACGGATTCGGCGTCGAGATTGGAGTACTGCTCGGCGGGGGGATTACGAACCGGCACTTCGATTGTTTCCAGCTCGCTGACGACCACGGTCAACTGTGATGGTGACACATCGGAAATCGTGACACCGCCGTAGGGACTGAAAAACTCGCTGCGCTGCAGGAGCGTCTGAGTGGTCAGGGAGTAGGGATCAGCCTTGGGTTCGAGTTTGGGGTCAAGGTCGAGAATGATGCGGTTTTCAAGAGCGCGTTGAGACAGGGCGGAGCGAATGGCATCAAGCTGCTTGCGCGGGCCGGTGAGGGTTACAACCACGTTGCGTTCGCGCGGGATCAGGATATTGCCGACCTTATTGGTTCCGGGCAGGCGCACCTCGATGGGCACGGTCTGGCCGACGAGCTTGTCGAGCTGTTCGCGTTCAGCCCAGATCCAGATCAAGATGGTCAGCGGGGCGACCCATGCCAGTGTCTTGAGGGCATCGATTATTTTGTCGTGGGTAAAATGAGTACGAAGATTGGCGGGGCTGGCCAGCGACAACAGATACTTCATCAAGTTGGAACGAAACAGACGTGTCAACGCGCCAAGCGCCGCACCGGCGTGCCTGCTGTCGGGATCGAGGTTGTTTTTGTTTGATTCAGCCATGGTTGGCAACGCTCAAGCAACAGAGTCGGATGAACTGTCATCCGACGACTGCGACGATTCAGTTTTTTGAGTAAGCAGGCTGAGCAGCAACCCGCGCAACCCATCCGGAGTAAGTTGACGAATCAGTTTTCCGCGCTCGGCAACGGACACATTCCCGGTTTCTTCCGAAACCACCACGACCACGGCATCGCAATCCTGACTCAAGCCCAGGGCGGCCCGATGGCGCGCGCCCAGCTCCTGCTCCAGATCGCCCGGTTCTGCCATGGGGAACTGCACACCCGCGTAGGAAATACGCCCCTGGGAGACAATGACACCCAGATCGTGCAGCGGGGAATTGGGCCAGAAGATTGTTTCGAGCAAAGGGGCACTCAGATTGGCATTGACGTGCGTCCCCGATTCGGCCAGCGTGGCCAGACTGATATCGCGCTCGATGGCGACAATCGCACCGATTTTGCGTTTGGATAAAAAGGTTGTGGCCTGAATGATTTCATCAATTTCCGCGTTGATCTGGTTGGAAAAACTGCGGAACAGGCGTGTTTCGCCCAAGTGCATGAGGGCGCGGCGCAGCTCCGGTTGGAAAATGATCACCATGCCGAAAGCAGCGATCACCAGCAGGCGCTGATAGAGATAAGCGATGCGCTCCAGATCGAGTTTGTCAGCCACGAGCTGCACGACCAGGAACAGTCCGATCATGAAAAAGGCCATTCCCTGAAGCATGCGCGCCCCGCGCGTGCCGCGAAGGAATCTGATCAGCCAGGTGACGACCACGCCGATCAGCACCAATTCCAATAGAACACGCCACCAGCCGTAGCTGGCGACACTCCTGAAGAAACTGGTGAAATCCCAAAAACTGTTATCCATTGGCCATCAGTGGAAATACGTCTTTAATCGACAAAGCCCATGCTGACAAGCATCGGACAAGTCCGCGTGAATCATACAAATAAAGTATTGGCCGGGCCAAGGCGCGGTGCGCGAAGTTTTTAGCGCGGTGTTGGAGGGGAGGCGATTGCTTCGAGAACCGCCCGCACCTGGGCGATGGGCTGAACATCGTGAACACGGAGGATGGACGCGCCCTGGGTGATCGACCAGGCGCAGGCTGCTGCCGTACCCATCAAGCGGCGGGTGGGGTCCGGTTCGTGGGTGATCGCCCCGATGAATGCCTTGCGGCTGACGCCCATGAGCAGAGGTTGACCCAGTGAGGTCAACTGATCCAGATGGCGCAGCAGTAAGAGATTGTGCTGAAGCGTTTTGCCAAAACCGATGCCAACATCCAGAATGATTTTGGCCCGATCAATACCGGCATCAACAGCAACCTGGCGGCGCTGAATCAGAAACTGACGCACTTGTGCGACAACATCTTCATAATGGGGGTTTGCCTGCATGGTCTGCGGCGTGCCCTGCATGTGCATGAGAACGACGGGCACCTGGCGACTGGCCAGCAGGGGCAGTAAGTCAGGGTCGAAGCGGCCGGCGGAAATATCGTTGATCAGATCAGCCCCGGCGTCGAGCGTCTGGCGGGCGATGACCGCGCTGGTGGTGTCGATGGAAATAGAGACATGGGTCCGAGGCCGGATGGCCTTCAGCACGGGCATGATCCGTTGCAGTTGCTGCTCGTCGGAGACCGGCGCAGCGCCGGGGCGGGTCGTTTGTCCGCCAAGGTCGATCAGATCAGCCCCTTCGTCAACCAAGCGCAGCGCTTGCTCGATGGCACGATTGGGATCAAGAAATTGTCCGCCGTCGCTGAAACTATCCGGCGTGATGTTGACAATACCCATCAGCAGGCAGCGACGCTGATCATCGGCCAGCCAGTGGTTCAGGTTTGGGCTGATGCTGGCCATTACGCCATGGATCGACTGGATTGTTTGCGGGATGATTCGATGACCACGCCCAGATCGCGGAAGCGTTCATAACGGCGGGCCAGAAGGTTTTCGGTCTTGCAGCGTTTGAGATCGCGGAGTGTTTTGGCGATGTACTGCTCGAGGCTGTAGGCAGCGGCGCGCGGGTCGCGGTGTGCGCCCCCCAGAGGTTCGGGAATGACCGTATCGACAATTCCCATGGGTTTGAGGTATTTGCTGGTGAGCTTGAGTGCTTCGGCGGCCTCGGCGACGTTATTGCCGCCTTTCCAGAGGATGCCGCTGCAACCTTCGGGGCTGATGACGGAATACCACGCGAATTCGAGCATCGCCACCTTGTCGGCAATCGCCAGTCCCAGCGCGCCGCCGGAACCACCTTCGCCAGTGATAATGCTGATGATTGGCGTGCGCAAACGCGACATTTCCATGAGATTGCGCGCGATGGATTCTGCCTGTCCGCGTTCTTCAGCACCAATACCAGGATAGGCACCGGCGGTATCCACCAGCGTTACCACGGGCAGACCGAATTTTTCCGCCAGCTTCATGCAACGCAGTGCCTTGCGATAACCCTCGGGATGAGCCAACCCGAAGCAGCATTTGATTTTTTCCTTGGTATCCCGCCCCTTATGCGTGCCGATCAGCATGATCTTGTGACCAGCCAGCCGAGCCAGGCCACACTGAATGGCGGGGTCTTCGCCAAAATGCCGGTCGCCGTGCAGTTCGCGGAAATCGCGGCAGATCATTTCAACATAATCGCGGAATAACGGTCGCTGGGGATGACGCGCCACCTGCACCGTTTCCCAGGCGCTTAAATGTCCATAGGTCTTGCGCAGCAGGGCGGTGTAATTGTTACGAAGATCGCGCAGTTCAGCGGCGTAATCGACGCCGTTTTTGCTCTGCAACCCCTCGACTTCATGAATCTGCTGTTCCAGGTGGGCCAGTGGTTTTTCAAACTCCAGCACATGGCGCAGGTTGGAAGCACCGGCTGAAGCAAACGTGTCAGTTTGTGATTCTACGATTGTCGTTGCCATAACTTTAATTCAGCCAGCCGAGTCAATAAAGGCTGGTTCTCCTGAAGGCTCCCCCGCTTGACTGGGCATCGATTTCACGATGCGGATGTCAGTAGCGTAGAAAAAGCTGGTTCCAGTATCAAGTTCCACGATATTTGACAGCGGGCGATCCTTGGTTGACCATCCTGAGTATATGGCTGGCGACGTTCGTCAGCCAATTGTGGACGGCGTATCCACGATTATCTGCTACGACTACTGAGGTATTATCGGGCCATGTTCCCAAAGCGCTTGAGCATCCTCGGCACTGGATTATTGGGCGGCTCAATCGGACTGGCGGTTCGATCGCGCATAAGTAATTGTAAAATAACAGGATACGGTCATCGAGCTGCGACGCGGGAAAATGCTGTAAAAATCGGCGCCGTCGATCAATCCTACGATAATCCCTCCAATGCGGTTCGCGATTGTGATCTGGTTATTTTGGCAACGCCGGTGGGCGTATTCGAGTCATTGTTGCAAATGATTGCTCCGGCGCTATCACCCGGCGCGATTGTGACCGATGTCGGATCGACCAAGCGCAACATCGTTCAGTTGGCGGAAAAAATACTGCCTGCCCATGTCCATTTCATCGGTAGTCACCCGATTGCCGGTTCGGAAAAAAGGGGCGTCGATTTCGCCCGGGCGGATCTGTTTGAAAATGCCCAGTGCTTAATCACACCGACCAGCACCAGCCATGCGGAGGCTTTGGCTGCGGTGGAAGGTTTCTGGCGACAACTGGGTATGCGCACCCTGCAACTTTCTCCGGCGGCGCACGATCAGTATCTGGCGGACATTTCCCATCTGCCGCACGCGGTGGCCGCTGCACTGGTTTTGATGCAGAGCCAGGCGGCGCTTGATCTGGCGGGTAAGGGGTTTATTGATACGACACGGATTGCTTCGGGCGATGCCGGTTTGTGGCGTGATATTTTTCTGGACAATCGCGATAATCTGCGCAACGGAGCCGAACGTTTGCGTCAGAACCTTGACCGCTTGATTGAGATGCTCGACCAGGGCGATGGCGCTGCGATCAGTCAGTGGCTGGAACAGGCATCGCGCCGGCGCGATGAGCTGCTTCAGAAGAAACTGAAGGACCTGGGTTCGTAGTCAATAAAGAATGACCGGCCTCTTATGGCCACAGCGCCATACCCTGCAGGCCAGCGGTTTGATCCTGTCCGGTAATGAGATTGGCATTTTGAATGGCCTGACCCGCCGCACCTTTTCCAAGGTTGTCCACCACACCCAGCGCCATAACCAGATCACGCTGCGGATCAGCTGCGTAAGACACAAATGCCAGATTGCTCCCCGTTGCCCATTTGGTATGGGGTGGATTGTCCGTCACACGCACAAATGGGCTGTTTTTATAGAACTGACGGGCTGCGTCCAGGCAGTCCTGCGTGGTCGGGCCGTGGCCGGGTTGCGATGCACGGCAATAGATCGTGGCCAGAATGCCGCGCGTCATCGGGCACAGGTGGGGCGTGAAGACCAGACCAGCAGCGCCAGTGCCTGATATTTTTGCGATGGTCGCGGCGATTTCCGGCATGTGCGTATGTTTGAGCAGACCGTAGGCGATCAGATCCTCATTTACCTCGGCATAACCAAAACGCGCATCAGTCCCGCCACGACCGGCTCCGCTGACACCGGTTTTGGCGTCGATAATGATATTTTCCGGCGCGATCAGTTTGGCGGCCAGCAACGGCGCCAACGCGGTCAACGCCGCCGCCGGATAGCAACCCGGATTGGCGATGCGCGTTGCCCGACGCACCTGATCCGGCCAGACATCAGCCAGACCATATGTCCAGCCATCGACGTAGCGGTGGTCACCGCCAATATCCACGATCTTGATCTTGTCGCTCACCGCCGCCAATGGTTCGCGCGATTTACCCGTGGGCAGCGATGCCAGAAGAACATCCAGATCAGGCAGAGTCGCTGGATCCCATTTTTGGATCTGCAAATCAGCCAGTTTTGGTGAAATTCCAGGAAAACGCTCGATCAGGCGCGCACCAGCACTGGAATCACCAGCCACATAGACCAGCTCAAAGGAAGGATGCGCAGCGATCAGCCGCAGCGCCTCGCCGCCGCCATATCCACTGACTCCGACAATGCCGACTTGAATGCTCATAGTTGCACAAGTTTAACAACAAGACTGGTGAATCCAATGCAGCCGCCGCCCCCGTGCTGGGCGTTGCACCTATTGTAGGCCGGTTTTTGGGAATTAATGCAATGTTCCACGTGGAACATTGTAGTGATGCGCGGGTTGTGAATGCTTTACATTGGCCGATTGATGATGAACTGGGCAATGGTGTCCAGCACCTGGCGCGGTTCGGAATCGGGCAGCTCCTGCAACGCCTGACGGGCGGAGTCGATCCACTGGGTCGCCGCCTGACGGGTGTAAACGATCGACTGGCTGGGCAGGATCAGATTGCGTATTTTTTCCGCCCGATCAGGATCACGGTCGCTCAGCAGACTGCGCAGCAACTGGCGATGTTCCAGCGGGGCATTTTGCAGAAAATGAATAATCGGAAGCGTCAACTTTCCCTTTTCAATATCAATCCCCAGCGTTTTGCCGACGGTATCGACATCGCCGATCAAATCGAGAATGTCATCTTGAATCTGAAACGCGATGCCGATGGACAGACCGTACTGCTCCATCGCCTTAACCTGCTTTGGGGTCGCGCCGGCGAAGGTTGCGCCCAGACTGCAACAGGCAGCGCACAGGCTGGCGGTTTTGTACGAAATGATCTGATAATACGTCTTCTCGTCCAGATCGATGTTGTTGCGGTTGTCGATCTGCAGCAGCTCGCCTTCGCAAACCTGATTGGTGGTGCGGGCGATCAGGCGCGATGCATATTGCGCCGGCAGATCGTGTGCTGCTGCATCGACGCTGCTGCACAGGTGGTAACTGTGACTGATGAGATAATCACCCAACAGCACCGCAGCTTCGTTGCCGCGCAGGTGGTTGATCGTGGCTCCTTTGCGCCGCAGTTCGGCTTCATCCAGCACATCGTCGTGTACCAGCGTGGCCATGTGAACCATTTCCACCACGGTTGCCAGGGTGATGTGGGCATCGCTGGTCTGGCCAGCAGCTTTGCCACTCAACAGCACCAGCATTGGCCGCAACATCTTGCCGCGAAAACGACTGACGTGTTTTACCAGCGTATTGACGCAGCGCAGCTCCGAGTTTAGTTCCAGATGGAACCGATCCTCAACGGCGCGCAGCTCCGTCCCGATACAGGCAGTCAGATCAGCCAGCAAATGAGTCATGCGCTTCTCCTATAGCGTGCCGGATTGTATCGACCGACCGATCCTGACGCGATGGGGTCACAAGTTTCGAAAATCCTGAAAATTCAAAAAATGCAAATCACGGATGCAGTTTTGACTCTGCGTGATTCGCTGGACGGAAAAATGCCATGAAAATGTTCAGGCCCGTGACATTCGCCTTCAACTGGCCAACAATCAACAGACCTCAATGCCTGTTTACCTGGACAATAACGCCACCACCCAGCCGGCTCCCGAAGTCGTGGCGGAGATGAATCGTTTTCTCACCGAGTGTTACGGTAATCCTTCCAGCGTGCATCGGCTGGGCCAGCAGGCGCGCCAGGCGATGGATGAAGCCCGGTCGCAACTGGCCAGGCTGGTCGGTTGTTCCGATTCGGAGTTGATGTTCGCTGGCGGGGGAACCGAGGCGGTCAACACCGCCATCCGTTTTTTTTACAATTCCCGTCAGCCTCGTCAGCGCATCATCACCAGCACGGTCGAACACTCCGCCACCCGTGAACTGATTCATCAACTGGGCGAAGAAGGGGCGCAGATCGTCGAAATCGGCGTCAATCAGGAAGGCTTGCTCGATCTGGATGCGCTGCAGCGCGCCCTTGATGATCAGACCGCGCTGGTGGCACTGATGTGGGCCAACAATGAAACCGGCGTTATTTTCCCGATCGAACGGGTGGCGCAACTTTGTCGTCAGCACCATGTTCCGTTGCATGTCGATGGTACGCAGGTCGTGGGCAAATTGCCGGTCGATGTCAAAGCAGCCGGTGTTGATGCCATGACCTTCGCGCCACATAAATTTCACGGCCCCAAGGGTCTGGGCGTTTTGTATATGCGACGTGGGGTTCGGCTTAAACCGCTGATCATTGGCGGGCCGCAGGAGCGCCAGCGTCGCGGTGGTACGGAAAATGTCCCCGCCATCGTCGGTGCCGGTGTGGCCGCCCGATTAGCTGCGCAACATCTGCCCGACATGGCGCAGGTGGCAGACTTGCGCGATGAGCTGGAGCAGAGGATTCTCCAGACGATCCCGCAAACATCGGTCAATGGTTCAACCGCCCATCGTCTGCCCAATACGACCAATATCGCCTTTCATGCGCTGGAGGCCGATGCGATCGTCGTTTCGCTCAGCGAGCAGGGCATATGTGTCAGTGCTGGCGCTGCCTGTTCCAGCGGGAGTCTCGAGCCGTCGCATGTCCTCAAAGCGATGCAGCTCGATCCGGTCGTGGCGCATGGCGGGATTCGTTTCAGCCTCAGCCGCCATACCACGCGCCAGGACATCGAAACTTGTCTGGCGGTATTGCCGGGCGTGATCCAGCGTCTGCGTGATGTACTGCCATTGGGGTAGGGAATTATCGATACTTTTCAAGGGGCTTTTCTAAAAGTCAATCAAAGGCTCAAGCGCAAAAAGGGTTTGGCCGAGCCATCGTCCAGAATTTGCGCCATGAGTTCAACCAGTGCCGCTTTTTCGCCCGGCCACATCAATTCACTGGCGATCTGTTCGCGCTTGACCCAGCGATAATCGGTGTGCTCGTCGCTGAGCTTCACCTGGGCGTCATTCGTCACCAGCGCGCAGAACATCGGGCTTTGAAAAATCGCGTCACGGGCGGCGATGTAAAAAGTATTGACCGTATCAAGTTGATAAAACTCGATGGGCTGGAGTCCGGTTTCCTCTTTCAGTTCACGCAAGGCAGCCTGCCACGCCGTTTCGCCATCTTCAATTTTTCCCGTAACCAGTTGCCAGGTCTGCTGCATGAATTGTCCACCAGCCCGCAGGAGCTGAAGAAAATCATGTCCCGATTCAGTCTGGCGAACCACAAAACAACTGGCGTAATATCCGTGGTTCATCGCTGGCGCTCCTGACAACGGACAAATGTCTGACCGTCAATGCGTTTAACCCTTCCCTTGAGACTTAAAAAAGTCAGCTCGCGCAATACTTCATGTGCTTCCAGGCCCGTGCGCTCGATCAGTACATCGATGTGAACCGTATCATCCTCCATCTTTTCCAGTAGCAGGGATTGATGGCCGGTCAGTCCGCTTGATTCATCCGGTTCACTGGAATTGCCCGACAAAGCAGCTTCAGGTTCCGGCGCGATATCGGTAAATAAATCCGCTTGGGTTGCTGGCGGCGGGTTGCTGACCGTGATCCCGGGCTGGCGCACTGTCTGGGAAACAGGCCCCAGGTCTTCAACAATGTCATCGATACTGCTGACCAGCGTTGCCCCATCCCGAATCAACCGATGCGTGCCGGCTGAGGTGGTGCTGTCCACCCGTCCGGGCAGCGCCATGACCGCACGGTTATGGTCTTCGCCAGCCAGGCGCGCCGTGATCAGCGCTCCGCTGCGTACATCAGCCTCAATCACCAGAACGCCCCGGCTCATTCCACTGACAATGCGGTTACGCCGCGGAAAGTTTTCCGCCCGTGGTTCCGTGCCCAATCGATATTCGCTGATGACCGCGCCTTGGCGCGCGATTTGGGCAAACAGCTCCTTGTTTTCCGGCGGATAAACAATATCCAGCCCGCAACCCAGCACCGCAATGGTGCGCCCCTGATCGTGCTGCAGCGCGCCGCGATGGCTGGCTGAATCAATCCCGCGCGCTCCGCCGGAGATGACTGTAAAACCCGCACCGGCCAGGAGTGCCCCAAAACGCTGCGCCTGTTCCCGCCCGTAATAGCTGCACTTGCGCGAACCGACGATGGCGACGGCATTCAGATCGCGTGGCTGGATGCTTCCGTGAACATACAGCACGCTGGGCGGATCAATAATTTCACGCAGCAGCGCCGGATAGCTTTCATCATCACGGCAGATCAATGCAAAACCCAGCGCGGTCGTTTTGGTCAGTTCGTCTTCGGCTTGGCCGCGCCCGTGTTGCAGGGCATGATGAATCCTGGCGGCCTTGCTGGCCCCCAGTCCTTCGATGGACTGAAGATCGGATAGCGAGCTATGGCACGCCGCCTCGGCGCTACCCATGCGCTGAACCAGCCGGCCAATCAGGATCGGCCCCAGTCCGTCGGTCATCGCCAGTTGCAACCAGTCCAGTGTTGCCATGATTACACCAGTTACATGATAGCGCCAGTTACCAGATGCCCGCTTGCCTCGCCATTGGATGCGCCAGCACCCGTTTTCAGTCAGGGGGTCATGGCTGATGATCAGCCTGCAGGCTGCTGACCGCTTCGAGCATCAGACCAACCGGTACATCGTCACGAATAACCGCCTGGCCAATACCATGCGGCAGAACCAGACGAATTTTTCCAGCCTCCACTTTCTTGTCGAAAATCATCGCATCGACCACATGCTGCGCATCCAGCTTCAATCCACCCGTCGGCAGTTGCGCGCTGGCAATCAATCGCCGGATGCGATCATGATCAGCTTTGGTCAGCAATCCCAGTTTTTCAGCGGTGTAGGCTGCTGCACACATGCCCAGTGCCACCGCCTGACCGTGCGCAATTTCGTAATTGGACATGCTTTCAATGGCATGGCCGAACGTGTGTCCCAGATTCAGGTGGGCGCGCTGCCCTTGTTCCAGCGGGTCATCCGCCACGACTCTGGCTTTGATCGCCACATTGTGCCCCACCAGTTGGGCGATGTAGGGCAGATCGCCAGCCAGCGCGCGCGGTAGATTTGTTTCCAGTTCGGCAAACCCGTGGCTATCACGGATGATTTCGTGTTTGATGCACTCCGCCAGACCATTGCGCAGTTCGCGCGGGGGCAGTGTCCGCAGCACGTTGGGATCGATCAGCACCGTAATGGGTTGATGAAACACGCCGATGAGATTTTTGCCCCTGGCGTGATCGATTCCCGTTTTTCCGCCGACGCTGGCATCCACCATCGCCAGCAGGCTGGTCGGCATCTGGATAAACGGCACGCCGCGCAGAATCGTGCCGGCGATGAACCCCGCCATGTCGCCGATCACCCCGCCGCCCAGGGCGATAACCGGTGTCTTGCGGTCGATCCGGCTGGACAAAAGTTGATCGTAAACCGGCAGCAGATGTTCAAAGGTTTTATTTTCCTCACCAGCCGGGATGGCGCAAAGGGTTGCTTCAAAACCCGCCTGACGCAGGCTGGCTGCAACCGCCAGGGCGTGGTGAGGCCCGACATGCGAATCCGTGATGATCGCGATTTTTTTAGCTGCGCTCAGATCGCGCAACACGCGCCCGCACGTGTGCAACAGATCAAACTCGATACGAATATCGTAACCAGCGCCAGGAATTTCAACTGGAACAATTTGCGTCAAAGCCATAGCGGCCTGATTGTACGGGCAAGCTGGCCTGACCGCGAAGCGCTGCGACAGTGCGTTTGGTAAATGGCCAAAACGCCGCGTGACCGTCACCGGCCTTCCAGCGCCCGTTGATACTGCGTCATCAAACTTGCCCGGCTGATCAACCCGATCACCTTGAACGATCCGTGATTGACCGTCACCGCCAGATGCGAAACATCGTACTGGCTGAATTTATCCATCACGGTTG
This sequence comes from Phycisphaerales bacterium, assembly GCA_020847375.1. Taxonomy (GTDB): domain Bacteria; phylum Planctomycetota; class Phycisphaerae; order Tepidisphaerales; family Tepidisphaeraceae; genus JADLCB01. The sequence continues at coordinate 188,474 of JADLCB010000019.1, forward strand.
CCAGATCGTCCTGCACACTCAACAGCGGCAGGGCGGGCCGCATGATTTCAGCCACCGTCAACAGGGGTATCGCCTCATGTTCCAGCAGGGCGGTGCGAATGTCATCACCCACCACCATGCCGGCGTAAAAACCACCTTTGTCCACCACGACAAAATCATTGCTGCCGCTGTCCTGAATCAACTTCAACAATTTTTGCAGCGGATCCTGCAGACGCACAAAGGTCGCCGGTTCCAGTTTGACTTGTTCAACCGTCATCCGCTGCAGCAACGTAATGTCCGCCGTGCTGCCGACCCGCACGCCGCGTCGGCGCAGACCGAACGTGTAAATCGAATCACGATACAGCACCTGGGCGGTGGTCGTGGCGATGAAGGCGCACAACATGGCCGGCAGCACGACCTCATACTGGCCGGTCACTTCCGTGAGGATCAGAATCGACGCCAGCGGGGCGTGCACCACCGCCGCCAGCACGCCCGCCATGCCGACCAGCGCGTAAACGCTCGGTTCCAGCGCGTTGAAATTGGTGGCCAGTTTGATGAAGACCCCCAGACACCCGCCAGCCACCGCGCCAACAAACAGGGATGGCGCAATGATTCCACCACTGCCGCCGCTGCTCAGCGTGCAGGTGGTGGCGACAATTTTGATTAGAACGGTCGCGGCCAGCAGTGCCAGCAGCAACCATGGCGTGCCCCAGTAACCCTCGTAAAACCACGGCCCGAGCAATTGCATCGCTGCCCCGTAACCATCGCTGAAAAACGACGGCATGTCATAATTGGTAAATGGTTTCAACCCCACGCCGGGAATACCGCGGCTGCCCAGAATGTAGATGATGCCCAGCAGACCCAGGAGCGCTCCACCGATCGCCGGTTTGAGGGGTTTGGGCAGGCGCAAACGCGAAAAAAAGACTTCCCCCCAGATCATGCTGACCGTGAACAGTGCGCCTACTGCTCCGCAGACCAGCCCCAGCACCGCGAAATGTCCGATGTGAGAAAAACCGAAATCAAACAATTGCGCCCCGCCGTGCGTGGCGTTGATCTTTTCAATGACCGGCCGCAGATTGAATATCGCGACAAATCGCTCCTGAAAAAAGGTTTCAAAGATGGCGCGGGTGGCGAAATTGGCCACAACGCTGGCCACAACGATCGGCGTAATGGTGCGCACGGAAAAATCGCGCAGGATGATTTCCAGCGTAAAAAGCAATCCGCCGATCGGGCTGTTGAAAATGGCGCTGATTCCCGCAGCTGATCCGCAACCCAGGATTACCGGCATGTACTGCTTGGGCATGCGCACCAGCTCCGCCACGGCCGAGGCGATACTCGCCCCGATCTGAACAATCGGGCCTTCGGCTCCGGCGCTGCCCCCCGTGCCGATGGTCATGGCGCTGGTCAGAATCTTTTCAATCGCGGTGCGCTTTTTGATGTAGCCATTGGTGCGCAAAACCGACTCCAGCACGTCGATCATCCCCCGGCCTTCACGCTGGCGCATGACAAATTTGCTGAACAGGCCCACCGCCAGACCGCCCGCGGCTGGAAAAAGAATCAGCAACCACAGGCCACCACCGTAAAGATCAAAATAACCCCCGTCATGGCCGTAGAGCAGGTGGCGCAGCCCCTGGATTGATTCATGAAAACCGACCGCCGCTGCTGCCGCCAGCAAACCGATGATAAATGCCAGCAACAGCAGGATGGAATCTTCGCGGAACCCCAACCGCGCAAGCAGCCGCCCGGTCAACACGCGCCCTCGTGCAACAATCCGGGTGAGAGTGAAAAACATGGCGGTGCTACCATAACAACCGGACTGCGCTGACGGTAGTGCCCATCGCGGTGGGTTACCTGCACCACAGGACAATCGCAAGTAGCCCGCGAGGGTCGATGTATTAACGAGCCGCGACCGTCAGGGAGCGGTGGTCGGCTCAAAAAGCGCTCCCTCGTATGTTTCCAAAAGTGACAAAACTGGTTCAATGACTCATGCGTTATCGAAGGCTTTGAGCGCAAGCGAAAAGCTTTCGATAACGTGACCGGCGCCAGATAGCCATGCGCAGCCCGGCGACAAATAATCCGAGTCTATTATTTTCACAACTGACCGGTTAAAAGCCGGTGCGTTTGAACTGTTTTTCCAGATCGCGCAGGGACAGGCGCAGCGTGGTGGGGCGGCCGTGCGGGCAGTTGCTGGAGCGCTCGACCAGCTCACGCCGGGCCAGCAGAGCTTCGATTTCGGTCGGTGACAGAGGGTCGCCAGCCTTGATGGCGGCTTTGCACGCCATCATATCCAGCACCTCATGCAGCAATTCCTCCTCGTGCAGGTCGAGCAGTTCCTGTTCGCCGCGTTCCAGCAGTTCCTGGACAAAAGTGGCCGGTTCCAGCCGCTGGAGAAAAGTTGGAAATGCCTGCACGGCGCCAGTCGATGGCCCGAAACGCTCGGCTTCAATACCCAGCTTGAGCAGCAGGGGCTGAATCTGCTCCAGCAGATCAAGTTGGCGCTGACTGGCCGGGAATGTCTGTGGAATCAACAAGCGCTGACTTTCCAGCGGTCCGCGCGAAATTCTGGCCAGCAGTTCCTCGTACATGATGCGTTCATGCAGGGCGTGCTGATCGATGATGACCAATCCATCATCCGCCTGGGCGACGAGATAACTGTTGTGAAGCTGGATGGCTGGTGGGGCAACATTGGCATCCGTGGCAGCGATGTTTTGCATCCGGCTGGCCGGCTGCTGCCCACCATCGAAAGATTGGGGCTTTTCAGCGACCGACTGGCCAGTTGTGCTGTCACTGAGCGGCGAAATGCCGGGCGGCGTCAATGGTGATGACGATGGCGCTGCGGTGATTGCAGGTGCATGCACGAAAGTATCTGCGCCGGGTTGTCTGGTCAGCAGCGAGGGATAACGTGTTTCGTGATTCTGGTTGAACGGTGCCGCTGTCGTCGGTGCTGGCGGAGGAATTGAGGGGTTGATCAAAAATGGCGCTGAAGCGGAGTTGGGGTCTGCTTGCGGTGTCTCTACCAGCGGGCTGGCGGGGGTGGCTGGAGGCTGACGAAAAAAATCAGCCAGGCGGCTGCGCATATCCTGGCGCTGCGGGTCATCCGGTTGATCGCGCCGGGCCACGGCGTGAGGTGTCAGGTCGCTGCCCAGCAATTTTTCACGCACGGTTGAGAGCACCAGGCCATGAATGCGTCCTCCATCACGAAACCGCACCTCGGTTTTGGTGGGGTGGACATTGACGTCAACATCGTGAGGTGGAATATCGATCATCAAAACGGCGGCGGGGTGTCGGCCCGGCTCGGTCAAACCGCGGTAGGCTTCGCGCAGGGCGTGAATGATGAACTTGTCGCGGATGCTGCGGCCATTGAGGTAAAGAAACTGATATTTGGCGGTGGGACGGGCCAGTTCCGGCAAACCAATAATGCCGCGCAGATGAATCTCTGCGTCGCGCGTGTCAACGTTGAGGTGCAGCGCGCGAAAATCCTGCGGCCAGGCAGCCAGCAGGCGGTCTTCGGTCGTGGTGGCGGGCAGATCCAGCGTGGTGCGCTGATTATGCAAAAGTTTGAACGCCACGGCCGGCCAGGAGAGCGCCAAGCGCATCACCATTTCACTGATATGGCTGAACTCAGTGCCCGGCCCGCGCAGGAATTTGCGCCTCGCCGGTGTGTTGTAAAAAAGATTGCGCACCTCAATGATCGTGCCGGTATTTCCCGCAGCAGCCTGCGGATCAGAAATTGCCCCGCCGCGGTTATAAATTTCCCATGCGGCCTGGCTGGTGGCGGTGCGACTGACAATGCGCGCCTGGGCAACAGCGCCTATGCTGGCCAGTGCTTCGCCGCGAAAACCCATCGTGGCGATACGGAACAGATCATCATCGCTGGTCAGTTTGCTGGTGGCGTGGGAAGCAAACGCCAGCGGCAGATCCGATGATTCAATGCCACAGCCATTGTCGATAATGCGAATCAGCGACAGTCCGCCATCTTCGATTTCGACCGTAATCTGGCTGGCACCGGCATCGAGGGCATTTTCGACCAGCTCTTTGACAACGGATGCCGGTCGTTCGATCACTTCGCCGGCGGCGATGCGATTGATCAAACCAGCCGACAGTTGCAAAATGCGCGGCAGTGCCATGAATCGGATTATAGGGATCGTGATGGTGCGGGAAAGCAGCGCCGTATCGTTGCGCAGCCTCTGGGGATCGGGCGCATTGCGCGCGGTGCTTTGGTATGTAGCCTCATATCCACGGCAAACGCAAGTAGGCGTCCGATAGGCAATCTCATACGAGCCGCGACCGTCAGGGAGCGGTTTTTGAGTCGATCACCGCTCCCTGATGGTCGCGGTTCGTTAATACATCGACCCTTGCGGGCCACATGCCAAAGCCCTGGGCATTGGTCAGTTATCAAACAAGGAATAATTTGCCAAGTTCCGCAGGGGGGCGGTAGAATAGCGCGAGTGTTGGAATTAGACGGCCGGCCAACAGCGCAGCCGGTTGGGACACAGTGAATGAGCAACATGACCGGCAATACAAGTCCTGTAGTTAAAGCCCTTTACGTTAACGCTGCCTTGGTGGCAGTGTTGATCGTTGTGTTGCTGGTGCGCAGCAGTGACAGCCGCTGGCCCAGCTTGCTGCCAGCGGCCATGGCGCAAAATCAGGGTAATATCGCTGGTGGGGCGGGTATCTATATCATGCCAGGGCAATTTTCGACCAATGCCTGGGGCTGTTATCTGCTGGATGTCGATTTGCAGACATTGTGTCTATACCAATACATGCCCGGCGATCGTAATTTACGGCTGATTTCAGCACGAAATTTCCAGTATGATCGGCGGCTAAAGATGTATAATACCGACCCTGATCCCGAGGTGATTCGTGAGCTGATTGAAAAGCAAGCCAGCCCGCCTCGGCAGATGAACCCTGATGCGCCGCCGGTCAATCCTGAACAGTAGGGCCGAGCGACGTTATAATGGCGGGCTAGGCGATGTATTGAAGATGCCATAGTTGCTGATTATGGCTTTAATCCACAGGAGATTCGCACCATGATGGCCAAAATGTTTTATACCTTGGACGAAACCAAGGCTGCCTTGGGCAAGAGCGAAGATGAAATCAAGCAATTGACCAAAGAGGGCAAACTGCGTGAGTTACGCGATGGTCCGCGATTGATGTTCAAGGCGGATCAGGTTGAGTCGCTGAAGATGGAATTAGGTGGTCTTGATCAGGTTGATCTGGGGCCAAGTGACACGGGTGCCGGTATTGGCCTGGCTGACTCGCGCGGAGCCAGCGGCAGCGGTATTGCGCTGGTGGATACGGGTGGCGGTTCGGCGATGGCTCAGCAGTTGAAAGATGACTCGAGCGCGGGGACGGGTGTCGGGTTGAGTGGTTCGGCCACTGGCATGCCTTTCATTCCGTCGGACAGTTCTGCCAGCGGATCGGGTATCAGCGTTTTCAATGCTGATGAAGTTGAACGGGCTGATCCGATGGCTCAGACCAATATTGCGTCTATCAGTGGGCAGATTAATCTTGAAGGCGTGGGTTCCGGCTCGGGTTTGCTGGACTTGACCCGCGAGAGCGATGATACCAGCCTGGGGGCGGAGCTGCTGGATGAAATTGCGCCCAGTCCCGGGCATCTGCAGTCCAGCGGGGTTGAGACGCAGTTGGGCGAATCAGGCACTTTGGTGGCCACCGACGTAGGCGCAGGGGTTGCCCCGATTCTGCCTGCGGCAGCGCGTACGGCTGGTTCGATCGTTTACGAGGAGGCGTTTGATCCGGCGTCACCCGCTTTTGGTTGGGCGTGCGCTGGTGCAACGTTGATCGTACTCTTTGCCATGTTCGTATTGATCAGTGCTGTTAACGGGTTTCATCCCGGGGTTCTTGACACCTTGGCGGGTTACAAGTTCATGGTGCTAAGCGGCATCGGCCTGGCGCTGGTGATTGTGTGCTATGTCATTGGTTTGATTATCGGCAAAGCCAGCGCCCGCTAGATGGGCGATAAATTGGTTACCCAGTCGCCTGCCAGGTGATTCTGGCAGGCCAGATGAATGGTATTCAAATTGATGGGATCAGCGATCCCGGTTGCTCAAGCAGCAGCCGGGATTGTGATTTTGAAGGGGCAACAGCCGGATGAAATACGGGAACTGATCTGCGCATTTTTCTAACCGCGACAATGATGCTACAATACATTTTTACGAACAAACCATGGTAGAACTCGGCGTAAATATCGATCATGTGGCCACCATCCGCCAGGCGCGGCGCACGTATGAACCTGATCCAGTCTGGGCGGCCACCGAAGCGCAACTTGGCGGGGCCGACGGGATTACGGTTCATTTGCGCGAGGATCGCCGCCATATTCAGGATCACGACGTGCTGCGCATTCAGAAGATGTGTCACGTCAAGCTGAATCTGGAGATGGCAGCGACGGCTGAGATGGTTGCCTTCGCCTGTCAAACCAAACCCAACCTGGCGATGCTCGTGCCGGAAGGTCGGCAGGAGGTCACAACCGAAGGGGGGCTGGATGTCCTCGGACAGCTTAAACGCCTTAAAGAGGTGGTGAAACAACTGAAAGACGGCGGCATGACGGTCAGCGCGTTTGTCGATGCCGTACCCAGCCAGATCCAAGCCGCCGCCGAGGCGGGGTTCGATGTCTGTGAAGTTCATACCGGCCCGTATGCCCATGTTTTCCATCAGACCGGCGGTGATCTGGATAAACCGCAACTGGCGATGGAACTGAACAAGATCGTTGACACGGGTGATCTGATTCGCAAAGCGGGTATGCGATTCAATGCCGGTCATGCCCTGAATTATGTCAATGTGCATCATGTGGCCGCCCTGCCGGGTTTGCGCGAGCTGCATATTGGTCATGCCATTATCAGCCGGGCGGTTTTTGTCGGTTTGCGCCAGGCGGTGACGGAAATGAAGCAGTTGATGAATCCGTAGAAACGATCGGCCGACAGGTCATGGACTCGAACGGTTCTGCCCGCAGGCGGATCAGGAACTTGATCGGTCGGCGACGGACGAATAATTGACAGATTTGGACTTATTTTGCGTAACGATCAATCGGGAAAGGTTTTTATGCTCAGTGGCGCGATGACAGCCTTGGTGACGCCATTTCATCAAGGCAAGGTGGATGAACAGCGGTTTCGTCAGCAGGTTGAATTTCAGATTCAGCAGGGTATTGATGGCTTGGTGCCGGTGGGCACCACCGGCGAATCACCGACGTTGTCGATGGCTGAGCATGTGCGGGTGTTGGAAGTCGTGGTCGAGGCGTCCAACGGGCGCGTGCCGGTGATCGGCGGTGCCGGTGCCAATTCGACGGCTGAAGCGCTGGAATTGCATGGCGATGCCAAGCGCGTTGGTTGCCGGGCGTGCCTGAGTGTTAATCCGTATTACAACAAACCATCGCAGGAGGGTTTGTATCGCCATTTCATGACGCTGGCGGATCGGGTTGACCTGCACATCGTGCTGTACAATATTCCCAGCCGTACCGGCATTACCATGAGCCCGGCCACGGTGGCCCGTCTGGCGGAGCACCCGAATATCATTGCGGTCAAGGAAGCGACGGGGTCACTCGATATCGCCACGGAAATCCGTAGCTTGTGTGATTTGCCGGTGATCAGCGGAGACGATTCGCTGACGCTGCCGATCATGTCCATCGGTGGCACGGGGATCATCAGTGTTTTGTCCAATTTATTGCCGCGGCAGGTCAAGCAGTTGGTGACACATGTTTATCAGGGCAATATCCATCAGGCGCAGTTGCTGCATGTAAAATTATTCCCGCTGATCAAGGCGTTGTTTGTTGAAGGTAATCCGGTGGGAATCAAGGCAGCGATGCAGATTGCCGGTACGGATACAGGCGAAATTCGCCAGCCACTCTGGCCAGCCAGCCTGGCAACGCGGCAACTGCTGGAAAACGAGATGCAGAAGATCGGTGCGCCGTTGATGGTGTAAGCGGGCAACCAGAATAGACATTGTGCAGGTTTGCCGGCCGGATTTTTCAAGGCCCGCGAATTTCCTGATGCACGGTGTCCTGTATTTGATAAAAGACATGGCGGCGCGGCCGGTGAGGCTGATCCGCCGGGCGCAGTGGGAATTACAGCACAACGCGATGGTTTCCTTCGTGCAGATAGTTCATCGTCTGCACTGTGACCATGGTCAGCGCGTCGATAAAGGTGCGCTGGGGGGAACGCATCAGGCGCAATTTCAACTCCTGACAGCGATCGATGATATCAACCAGAACCTGCTCGACGACGTATTGATATTCGCCCGTCCAACGGGAAACCATTTTGCGCAGATCCGGTTTGATCCGGCGCAGAAAGCTGGCAGCGGTACGGTTGCGGCGGTATTTGGGGTCGCTGCTGAATAACTTGTGCAGGTCGGTGTCGAAGAATTCCGGCCAGTCTTCATCAAGATAGGTCATGCGCTTGTTGCGGTAATGTTCACGCAGACTCGTCGTCAACTGGCGCAGTGGATCGACAACCTGGCGACTGGTTACCGGCGGTCGCTGACCGGCGATTTCCGCCATGAGTTCATCGACATACTCGAGTTTACGCAGTGCGCCCCAGCCTTCATACGTCTGCCGCCAGCGTGAAGATGGCCGCAACCAGACGGCAAATGTTTCAGCAAAATCCTCAGCCGGGTGGGCCTGGGCGTACCACATATCCAGATGGACGACGTAACTCTTGCTGAAAGGCCGGGGTTGATACGATTCGGGGTAGGGCTGGGTGTAGGAACCAAAAAGTTGGCGATAGCGTTTGCGCCGATGAAGACGGAATGCGTTATCAATGGCGTGGCCGCATTCATGCCGCAGAATACGCATGCACCAGGCGCGGGTTCCCCCTTCGACTTCCAGCATCTGCTGACGTTCCAGATCGCGCAGGCGGTCATGCGCCAGGTAGAAAGGAATGGCGATACCCGGTTTGCCGTCGGGGCTGAACCATTCGTTGCTTAACCAGCAACGGGGATGGAACAGAATCTGCCGACGATCCAGCTCGCGGTAAAGACGGCCAATCTGCTCCTCCAGATCAGTGCGTTTGATCGTCAAATTAAGATCGCGAAAGCGCAAGTCGAGCAGTTTTTCATCGGGCAGGCGTGCCCACCAGAAACGGGATCGGCGACGATGGGAAACAGATGAACTAGCCACGGCGCGAAATGTAGCATCTGGTTGAAACAGACTCAATTACCGGCGGGCAGATCGCCTCATATTTGCCATAAAATCAGGTACTTTGGACAGCGACAATAGACAAGTCCTGCCTGAATCAGCCGGGCGCCTTATTTCATGGCGCCAGCAACCGATTCAGACAGGACTTTTTCATGGACAGCACAATCAACGAGCGCTCTGATCCTTCAGCCCGGCACTAGGGATTTACCTGCGTGCTCAACAGCGGGAAAGACTCTTCCTCCCGCTCTTTGGTGATCAGGATGGTCGGTTTCACCAGGATCAGCAGGATCGTATCGTCCTTGGCATTGGAGCGATTGGTAAAGAGCCGCTTGATAAACGGTACCTTGCTCAATCCGGGGACGCCTTTTTCACGTTCAATTTCGCCCGACAGGGTCTGGCCGCCCAGCAGCAGGGTGCCGCCATCAGGTACGGTGACAAATGTCTGTACCGTGGTGACGTTTATGTCAGGTAGCTGCACCTGGGCACCGGGAACATCAATCGGATTGCCGTTCTGGTCAACCTGAGTGCTTGACGATTGGAACCCGAACGTCGTGAAGCCGTTGAAACTGGTCAGGGTGGGCCGCAGGTCCATATCGACATACTTGCGGTCGGGACTGACAGCAGCCCGCACGAAGAAGATAATACCGGTACTCAAGGCACTGATTTCAGGATCGAACAGACCCACGTTGCCCACGACCGGCGTCAGGTCGGAAACATAATACTGCTGACGCACGACCAGCAGGATCGCTTCCTGCCCGTTGTAGAGGGTCAGGCGCGGGGCATTGACCGTCGAAGCCATTTGTGATGCCTGAGTGGCACGAATCAGGAAATTGGCCTGGAAATCATCCAGGAATGAACCCTGAATCGACAGGGACGGATCGCCGACAATTGAACCCAGCGAGCCGGGGATCGATGTCGAAGGATTTTGGGTAAAGTTCTCGGAGGACTGGTTCACACCGATGATTCCGCGCTGCGGGCCGCTGCCGTCGATGGAATTGCCAACCCATTTATTGCTCAGATCGTTGAACTGGAAATCCAGATCGATACCAACGTCCTCAAGGAAGTTGCGGCTGACCGTCAGGAAGCGGGCTTCGATGGAAATCTGAACACCGCGCGCCTTACGGAGCTGAGCCAGGATATCGTTGATTGTCTGATGATTTTTCGGTGTTTGAACGATGACCAGAACGCCTGAACGCGGGCGCTCGGTGACGGTTCCCTGGGCGTCAACGTTGTTGTCTTTCCAGGAGTCTTCCGGGACGGCGTTCTTGATCATTTCCATGATCGCATCGAGGTCTTCCTGGCGACGCTCTTCGGAATCATCATCATTACTACTGCTGCTGCCGCTGCGGCTTGAACTGCTGCTGTTACTGCCGCCAAACAGACCGCCGCCCCCGCCACCGCCGCCTCCGCCACCACCAAATAGACCACCGCCGCCACCACCGCCGCCGCCTCCACCAAAGAGGCCGCCGCCGCTACTGCCACCACCGCTGCCGCCACCACTGACGGTGCCACTCTGGAGCAGAATGCTTTCATCAACGCGGTCAACTCTGCTGGGAGTCAGCAACAGGTCATTGATATCATAAGTACGGGGAATGAATACAGCATTGGTGGACAGGTCATCGGCCGTCGAGATCGAAATGACCCCTTCTTCAATGTTGTAGTCCAGTTTGACCGGCGGGATCGTACTTGAACCAGCATCCTGCAAAACGACCTGCAGGGCTTTGCTCAGGCGTACATCGCGCAAACGGGCGCTGACTGGCGTTGTTTTATCAATGCCAGCGGTCTGCATCGCACCCCAGTTGACGTAGATGTTGGCGCCGGTCAGATCGCGAAGAAAGTCGATGGCTGCGTCAAAGTTAACATGCTCAAAACGAATCTCCGGCAACCGGCGATTCAGAAGCTGCTGAACTTCAATATCTTCAGGAGAGAGCGCTTCTTCTTGCTGAACCAGACGATCGCGATTGCGGCTCAGTTCCGGCCAGTTGTCAGGATAGCGGAAAACGTCGTCGTAGGGGATCAGTTTTTCCTGGGCGTTATTCAACTGCAGTTCCAACTGATCCTGCTGCCTCTGGCGATAGCCACGCTGCTGCTGAAGGATGTACTGATCCTGCACCAGCGCCTGGACGGCATTGGCGTATTCATTACGCGGATCGAGCTGGAGAATCTGATCCAGCACATTGGCTGCTTCCTTGTAGTTTTTCTGATCGATCAGGCGCTTGGATGTCGCCGTCAGTTGTTTGATCGTTTCGCGCCGATGCTGCTCAGTTTCGGCTGCCTGCGATGCGCGAAGCTTGGCGGCATCCTGATTGGCAGCATCAGCCTTGGCTTGGGCAGCAGCCTGTCGGGCACGATCCAGATTGGCCTGGGCGTTGGCCAGTTGGGTGCTGGCTTGGGTTGCCGCATCGGGAGAGAGCATGCGCGCGGTGGACAAACGCACCCGAGCCTGATCGATTTTCTGCTGGGCAGCTTCGTGTTCTCCGCGGGCACTGGCCTGCTGGGCCTGCTGCAAATCCTGATCGAAAGCGTAATTGAATTCTTGAATGGCAATTTCGATCTGCCGGGCTTGCCGATCAAGCGTTCCCGTCGTCCGACCAGTCACGAGCGTCTGCATGGTGTCGCGACCTTGAGCGGCAGCTTCGTTGGCAGGATCGAGTTCAGCCGCCTGCGTGTAGAGCGTCAGAGCGACTTGATTATCACCGCGACCTTGGGCAGCACGGGCCTGTTCAACCAGTGCCTGAGCCTTGAAGGAAGATTCCTGCTGGCGAACGCGCTCCAGACGAGCCGTTGCTTCCAGCGCCTGTTGGGCGTCAGCGTCGGCTTTGGCTTGCGCTGCGGCAGCGTCAGCCTTGGCTTGATCTTCTGCTTTAGCCACAGCGGCGGCATCAGCCTCGGTTTTAGTCTGTTGTTTCGCTTGGGCCTGTTCCTGCGCCTTGGCTTGGGCAGCAGCATCGGCGTCAGCCTTGGCCTGAGCGGCAGCCAGTGCCTGCGCCTCGGCCTCTTTGGCCTGTTCGATGCGCGTCAGAAATTTATTGGGAGAATCCTGAAACAGCCCCGGGCGATAACCCAGATCGCGGGCGTGTTCAAATTGCGTTTTGGCAGCATCCCAGTCTTTGGCGCGATAGGCTGTTTTGCCGGCTTCATACGCCTCTTTGGCTTGGCGGGAACGCTCTTCCTTGGATAATTCAGCCGATTGCTGATCGTCCGCTGGCTGGGCAGCTTCCGTCGCCGGTGCCTGCTCTGCAGGGGCAGCGACAACCACCTTGGCATTGGGGTCAGTCGCCTGCACCTGCTCAGGCGTTGCCACGGTTTGAGGTTGTGGGGTGGCGGGAGCAGCAGCCACCAGCTTTTCATCGATGTCGCCGATGTAATCCTTGGGGCTTTTCTGGAACAGCGGGGCGCGGAAACCGGCATCCTGAAGCTGTACGAACTTCTGCCGCGCTGCCTGCAAATCGCCGTTTTTGAACTCAGAGACTGCTTGACCGTAGGTGGCCCGCAGTTGTGCCTGTTCATTTTGTTGCTGGGATTCCGCGATCTGGATTTTTTCCCGCGATTTCTGGCGCGTGGCGCTGTCGGCAAACTGATTGCGTGAAGCCGCGCGGTAATGCTGAATGGCCTGCTCAGGATTGCCCGCTTCCAGAGCCTGCTCGCCTTGTTCAAAAGCGGTGCGGGCGTCCTGGCGCTGACGGGCAGCCTCGGCAGTGCGGCTGAGGTTGTTGTTGAGTGATTTCCTGCCGCCGTCGTCGAGTTGGTCGGGATTGACCTGCTGCAACAGCGCCAGTGCTTCCTCGTACTGGTGGGCTTGATAGAGCTTGATCCCCTGCGCCAGCTTCTCGGCGTCAGTAATCTCGACAGCCGGTGCGCTGGTGTCAGCCTGGGCAATGGCCTGGGTTGATTGAGCAACGGCGTCAGCAGCGCTGTTTTCTTCAGCCAGCGCGGTGGATATCACCGGAGTGGATATCGAGACCGCCAAGCTGAGAACCTGGAGGCGGCGAAGCCGCTGTGACGTTGACAGTTTTGTTGAGTGAGTCGTGGGGTACATAGCACCTTCAGCAAGAGGGATTCGTCGGGGCATGCACAAAAGAACCGATCGTTGTTGTCAGTCCAATGATGTTCATCCAAAAGGCTGGAGGTGTTTGCTTCCAGCCCGTCAATTGTTTTAGCATGCCGAGCGAAGGCCTGCAGGAATTATTCATGGGTTGATAACAAGCTCGTTTGAGCTGCCGCAACCTGCTGAAAGCCGAATAATTCAATTCATGCCTCCACCGACGATACTGCAACTATTCAACACTCTAACCGACACGAAGGCCAAAAAGCCAAATTCGGCGGATCTTGCGACAGCCTATCACTTGATGGCTGCGGCTGTTACACGAGCAATACGTCCGACTCTTTTAACCCGTCATTCCGAGTCAGTTTTATTCCCAAATCCGACTGGTTAAAGCCTTGCAGCAGTACGATTATTTGCCACAGACTTTCAACAAGTGATTCAAGAATAAAAAAGAACGAGTCTTCCGTAAACAATCGTGCCATTTCGCCTGGTCTGTTTCTGCTCCTGCAGCCCCGCGGCATCAAGCGCTTTGGCAGACGTACAAGCGGTCGGCGAGTCTAAACGAACCACCGTTTGCATGCAAATAAAATCAATCATATCAGCCTTATTTATTTAGGGTTAGGTCCCATAGCCGGGATGAAAATAATTATCGGACAATTCCCCGTAGTTATCCAAATTTCCTTTTTTAACGGTCGTAGTCGAAGACGTGAGGGTATGACGGAGATTAAGAGGGGGTCAATTTCAGCTTGGTTCAGCCTGAGTCAGATAGGTTTGTACCCTATCCGTTCTCAGCATGTCCAGCGTCGCAGCGTGGCTGATTGTGTATGGCCCGATTGCGCTGCGGCGCAGGGAGGTCAGATAGCCGCCCGTTCCCAGACGTTTGCCCAGATCGCGCGCGATCGAGCGGATATAAGTGCCCCGTCCGCAGATGATTTTCAATTGCAACGTCGGCCAGAGGTAGTGCAGATTCTCAATGGAGTGAATCATCACTTTTCGCGAGGCCAGGCGAATCGACTCTCCCTGGCGCGCCAGCTGATAAGCACGGAGGCCGCCGACTTTCAGCGCGCTAAAATCAGGTGGAATTTGTTCAATCGTGCCAACAAACTCAGTCAGGGCGCTATTGATCGCATGGATCCCCGGATCGCCAGCACCGGCGATGGGTTGTTCCGGGGCCTCAGGATCATCGGTTGCGGTATAGGCGCCCAATTTCACTGTCGCCAGATAGTGCTTGGGTTGGTCCATCAGTCGTTCGCATTGGCGTGTGGCTGAACCGACCAAAAGCAACAGGATGCCGGTGGCAAAAGGGTCGAGCGTACCGGCATGGCCTATTTTCGTCCTGCGCGGCAGCATCCGCTTAACCACGCCGACCGCGCACGCCGATGTCATACCGGCGGGTTTATCAAGAATCAGAATGCCAGAAAGTGGTGAAGCCAAGCGAATCGAAAAAGTAATGCCCAAAATGGCGGCCAAGGATTCAAGTCAAACTAAACGATGCGAAATTGGTCGCTGCGCCGATCGATGACCTGCCTCAGTCTTAGTCAGGCCGGCGCTGGCGCTGGTCAATTGGCAGCATCATCAGGCGAGGCGGTTGATGCCTTGAAACCTTCTTCGTTCATCATGGTCCGCAGTTTCTCGATTTCCTTGCCCGTTTTGAATTCGATGTATTGTTGGAGATCCGAGCCAAGCTGGTCTTGGCGGATAAAAACGTTCATGCCGTTGTCGAGGGTGAAATACCCAATCACCGGATTGCGCGCCGAGGTGGCTGAGGCGGTTGCGTTATACCAGAGATAGACGCCCTGGTCGTTGACGGTATAGGCCAGCCCGGTAATGCCTGCCAGCGTTTCCAGTACTTCCTTGACGCTTCGACGCTGCACGTCAAGCTGGATGATCCGAAACTCCGGGGCAACGCGCTGTAAAGCGCCAGGTTCGATGACGAAATCAACCCCCGCCAGCGTCTGCAGCTCAATCAACACCTGGCTCAGCGGTACACCCTTAAGACGCAGATTTACGGTGCGCTCGCTGATCTGCATTGTGATCTGATCCTGCCGCAGCATGACAATGATACTGTTGCCCCACGGATACCAGGTTGCGGTGGTGTTAGCGGCGAGTGTTTCCAGCGCATCAGCCAGTGTCGCGTTGCGCGGGACAAAGACATTCTGCGACGCCAGGGCTGACCCGACCCGGTTTTCAATGGCGAAATCACTTTTGATGCCCTGCAGTTTCGCATCAACCGCAGCAAGAAGCTGATCAGCAGTAATCTGGCCGCTCTGACCAAGTTTGGTCGAGCGAAGCAGATCCAGCGCTTCCAGCTCCTTAACCGTCGCCCGCTTGGCCAGACGTTTGAGCGCGGGCATGGGCTGAAGTTCAATCGTTTCGTGGCGCAGTTGATAGGTCAAACCGAGTTTTTGTGTGATTGCATCCAATGCCTGGCGCAACGTCGTGTTTTTAATGGTGGCGGTGACGTTGGTCTGGCGTCCCCAGGGCAATAAATCCCATACCATCGGATCGGCTTCAATCGTCACACCGGTCTTTTCCGCGATTTGTTTCATCGCCTCAGGCAGGGTGCTGTTCAGCTCATCTTCATAGAGTTTGTCGAGCTGTTCATTGATCAGGGCGGAAGTCTGGGTGTCCTGAGCCAGCAGGGCAGCACTCGGCATCAACATCAGCAGGACAAGGAGAGCGGGCAACAGTCGCATGAATCAATCCTCGATGGATTTTGAATGATCAGTCATATCAATGGCAATCCATTTGCACATGATTTGCACGTGCCGGACGGATCGATGTTTCGTCTGACCAGGCGTTTGTTAATACGGCAGGCTGCTATCATGCCCGTTGCCACTGACGCTGGCAATAACCAGCTTCGTTGATTTGACCACCATCGCCTCGTTGGTATTGAACGAGCTGCTGTTGGCTGATGGACCGATATGGATCTGCGCAACCGCCGGGGCCGCCGTTGTTTCAGCCCGTGGCAGCTCGACCTGTACCAGGGTTCGGCTGCTGCGGCTCATGCTGCTGGACATCCAGACACCGGCAGCGATCACCACGCAGGCAGCAACCGCCACACTGACAGCCTGTTTGACCCATTTGAACGAATAAAGTATCTGCGGCTGGGCATCACAGGCGCTGACCGCATCGCTGATCCGTGCTGACAGGGCGGAATAATCCACCTCAGGAACCGGGCCGACATTTTTCAACAGCCGGTTGAGTTTCTGGTACTGCTCCAGTGCGACGGCTGCGGCTGAATCGGTCTCAAGCCACTGGCGCAACTCCGCCTGCTGTGATGACGGCAGATCATCATCGATGTACTGGCTGATGCGAAATTCGAGGTCTTTGCTGATCATTTTCGTACTACCTCGTTTAACCGTGCCTGTTCATGACTCAAACAAATTCTGAAGTTGCGACCGTCGTATCGAACAAACCATTGTCTGTTGTCTGTCTATCGGCCGTCCCGATGCCGCTACCCGAATTTGTCTTTTTACAAATGCTCCTTCAAAAGTTCCTTCAAACGCTTTCTTCCTTGAAAGACGTGCCATTTTACCGCTTCGACGCTGATGCCCAGTATCTCCGCCACCTTTTTCTGGGGCATTTCCTCAATGGTAAACATCACAATGGCCAGACGCTGCTTATCGGGCAACTGTTCCAACGCCTGCTGCAACTGCGCGCCCAGCTCTTTGCTCTGCATGCTGGTCGCCGGGTCATCATTCCGCGCCATCCACTGGCTGCCACTGCTTCCGGCCTCAGCCGGCCCCAGCATGTCATCCAGCGGCAACTGGACGCGAATTTTTCGACCGCGACGAAAGTTTAACGACAGGTTCGAGACAATCCGCATTAACCAGCCACCAAAGGCATCCGCGTTCTGTAGCGTATCCAAACTTCGGTACGCCTTGATAAACGCCTCCTGCGTCACTTCCAAGGCATCGTCGCTATTGCCCAGCAACCGGTATGAAACCGCGACCGCCTGCCGCTGATAACGAACCACCAATGTATCAAACGCCGCTCGATCACCCGCCAGCGCCTGTTCGACCAGTGGCCCATCCGAAACCGCCCGGTCTGCCTCGGAACTGGGGTTGGTTTCAGAGCGTGCGTCCATAACAACAGACAGTGTACTGGGGCAGAGGTTAGTAAAAATGACGAATACTAATGAATAGGATAGAGCTAAAAATTGACAATCATCTAATTTAAGCGACTCGGTTCAGATTGTACGGTTTGTGGATCAGGCGACCGCGCCGATCAGTTCCTTGCAGTAATTACCGACTGCTTCAGCAATTAGGTCAGTTCCACTGTTGATGGCGTTTTTAATCCGACGAATGACGGCCGTACCAACGATGGCGCCGTCGGCATGCCCTTTAAGCTGCTGAACATGCGCGGGTGTACTGATACCAAACCCCACGCATAGCGGTTTGTCAGTTATTTGTCTCATGGCCGCCAGCCCATCAGCCAGATCAACGGGCAGCGACTTGCGCTCACCGGTCACACCAGCCACCGACAGATAATAGATGAACCCGCTGCATAATCCCGCGATTTCCTCGCGCCGTTTACGCGAGGTGGTGGGGGCAACCAGCAAAGACGTATCCAGCCCGCCATCCCATATTTGCTGGCAGACTGCCCGTGCTTCGGGCGGGGGAACATCGGGCAAAATAAATCCGTTGAATCCCGCCTGGCGCGCCTGTTTTACAAATCGCCCCAAACCATAGCGATAAAGAATACTGTAACTGACCATCGCCACCAGCGGCGTTTTGATCTGCCCGCTCAACCCCGAAATGGCTTGGAAAATATCGTTTAGTCGAATTTTTTTCGCCAAGGCGTCGGCAAAGGCCTCCTGAATCACCGGCCCGTCGGCAATTGGATCAGAAAACGGTATCCCGATCTCGATACACGCTGCCCCAGCTCGGTCGATGCTTTTGATACACGCCGTTGTCGCATCCAGATTGGGGTAGCCCGCAGCCAAAAACGGCATTAATCCGATACCCCCTGAAGCGCGTACCGCTGCAAAGGTCTGGGCTATTTGATTAATTCCGTCAACCGGCGCTCTACTCATAAAACAGACCTCAACCGTGCGACCTCTTGTCGATTGTCCCCGATATGATGATAAAGACCGTGCTGCGCCGGTCAAGCATGAACCAGCGATCGGCCGGTTGAGTCACAGGGCAATCGCAAGTAGCCCGCGAGGGTCGATGTATTAACGAGCCGCGACCGTTAGGGAGCGGTTTTTGAGCCGATCACCGCTCCCTAACGGTCGCGGCTCGTAAGAGATTGTCTATCGGACGCCTGCTTGCGTTTGCCCTGGATTGAGTCATCACTTTGGTCGGGAAGGACAAACGAACAAACCAACAAACGAAAAACCGGGCGAACCGGTCAGTATTGGCTGGTTGCCAGAACTTCAATCAAAGGGTAAAACCACTTGAGCAAGGATGTCGCTTCATCTGTGTATTCTCGCCAGTGGTTCCTCGGGCAATTGTTCGGTTCTCCGCTCACCGCAGGGGTGCGTGTTGATTGATTGCGGCCTTGGCCCGCGCGCCATCCTGCCCCGGCTGGCGGTCGCCCAGATCAACCTCGCATTGGTACGGGCGATTGTCCTGACGCATCTGGATACGGATCATTTCGCCCAGCCATGGTTGAAGGCGATTGTGCGCCATCAGATCAAGCTGTTTTGCCATCGCTCGGTTTATCGAAAGCTGCTGGCTGATGCCTCGCCGATGATCAGCCAATTGCCCGAGCTGGTTCATCATCTTATTCCATTTGAAGAAGATACGTTTCAGCCGATTCCCCGGCTTCATTTTCAACCGCTGGCTTTGGCGCACGACCAGACTGGGTCATGGGGTTTTCTGGTTGAAGGGTTCGGCTGTCGCATGGGTTACGCGACCGACCTGGGGCACGTTCCCAATCATCTGATCGAGCGGTTTCACAACCTGAATTTATTGGCGCTGGAAAGCAACTACGATCCCGATATGCAGCGCAACAGCGGTCGCCCGTGGTTTTTGCAGCAGCGCATCATGGGTGGCAGCGGCCATTTATCCAACCAGCAGTGCTTTGATGCGATTGTGCGCATTTTTGATCGTGATGAGTCCGGCGGGCACCTGCCGCATCACGTTGTGCTGCTGCATCGCAGTCGTCAATGCAACAGCCCCCAAGCGGTGCGCCGGTTGTTTGATACGGACCAGCGCCTGGTGGATCGTCTGGTTCTGGCTGATCAGTATCAACCAACTGGTTGGTTGTCGTTGAAACATCGCGGATCAGCCGTTTTTGATGAATCGCTTTTTGTCGCAAACAAGGCGTAGGCTGCGGAGCGATTCCTACTTCGCCAGCTTCAGTTCAGCCGTACCGCAATGCCAGGCGCCGGTGCCCGAACCGCTGATGAGCTGCGCCGTTCGACCGGTCTGCGCATGGTATTCGCGCATGATCTGCTCAAGCCCCTCGTCAGCCGCTGACGAAATGTTAGCCAGCACCACCACCGTACCGCCGATGCCGCTGGCGGAGATTCGCCCGCCATACAGGCCAGCCTTTTCGTGTTTGCGAACCAGTTCCACCAATAGTTCACATTCAGATGAACCCAGATGCGCATCGGTATTGCACGCCTCATTGCTGGCGTACATCAGGTGGCCGGCCTTATCCAGCAAACGGCTGCGCTGTTCGGTGTGGGGTGGTGCTGCAATCGCCTGCTGAAGGAAATCAATGAAGTTGGCGATGCGCCGTGCTTCATAGACATGGTGATCGGTTACACCCTGTATATGGTAATCGTGATCGGGCGCAATGCTCGTCAGCATGTCATCGAATTGCGCGTACGACTGGAGAAACTCGCGGCCTTTCATGGCGACCGGCAGGAACTGTCGGAAAAACCGTTTGTAGTCTTCCAGATTCAGATTCGCCAGATAACCGCGCATCGGATCAGCCACCAGTTCGCGGCCCACCTTGCGGCCCATCTCCTTCATTTTTTCCAGGATGATTCGATAGCCCATGAAAGCACTAGTGCGCGCACAGATATATTTTTCCTCGCCAATCGCGTGGGTTACACCAGAATTGATCCCCACGATGCGAATTGCACTGGGCAAGTGCAGCGGCGATAGAATCTTATGAGGCTGACAGACCATCCGAAACAATTCCCCGCCCCGGGCGTAGCAACTGGTGAGCTGATCCGCCAGGCCGCACGGTACGCCCACCAGACGATTTTCCACCTGCTGGCAGAGTCCGGCCAGGGCTACAGGCGAAAGGGTTGTTTTATCATCGGCATTGGCATTAGCCGGGAGTTGAAGCCCCTGGCCGTCAGAATCTTGATCGCTGCGGGCAATGCCCAGTTGATCAACAACGGCGATCATGCTGGCCACTTCCAGCGCGGCGCTGCTGCCCAGACCGGCGCCCATGGGTATATCGCTCGCAACCGCCAGGTTAAAACCGCGACGAGTCGGCGATTTCAAATCGACGTAGCCTTGTTCGTGCAGCACAAACAGGCAACCGACCATGTAGGCCGCCCAACGCCGGCCGGGCTGGGAAAATTCGCTGCGCAACTGGTGGTCGCTGGCGCGAATCAGGTCATCGATACTGATACCGAAGGTAAAAGGCTGGTTTTCGTCATAGCGGTTGAAACTGAATGCCTGAATCTGCCGATCATCGCGTTCCTGCACCGCCACGGCAGCAAACTGGCCCAGCCCCATCTGGCAGATCTGACCGCCGCTGTATTCGGTGATCCCGCCCATGACATCCAGGCGGCCCGGGGCGCGGCTGATGCGCAGCGCCTTATCGGCAACAAACGCATCGGGGAGTTCTGTCGATAGACGTTGCAACAGGGCGGCGACGGGGGCACTGGTCATCCAGTCAGTTGGCGGGTTGGGTGGTTGGCTTGGCAACGCTGGGCGCTCCGGTGGTTGTGGGGGTGAGGATGATACGGTTGAAAAAGCGGTTGCCGCTGGTTGTTTCAAACGTGGCGGTCAGGACATAACTGTGGCTGGTTGAAATTTGCGGATAAGCCAGTTTGAAGTTGTACGTCTGGGTGGTGTTGTTCCAGTGCGTTTGTTGATCGCGCACTGTTTGCAGCGAACCGATCCACGGATTGGCCAGCCGCGCCCCACGCGGATCAGGATCGCGCGGACGATAGTCGAACAGCTCAAAAAGAACCTGTCCGCTGGCTTTGGCCGGATCGCCGAATCGATCGGTGATTTCCACCAGTGCTTCAATGCCATCGGCCTTGCCATCACCGTTCCAGTCTTTGACCTGGGTAAATACCGGGTGGATGCGCATACCGGCGGCTTCAAACATCTCGGCCGAAACCGTCTGGCTGGATGGACTGCTCAGACTGCACCCGCCAGCCAGCAGAGGCAGCGTGATCAGGATGAATGTCAGCAGTGTTCGTAGCGGCGTGATGATCATGATGGTTGACGCGGCAATTATAGGCTTCATGGACAATGAAGAATTTACAGCCAGTAACGGATAAGTGCCAATCAAGCGAATTTTGCCATTGATGCAATCAGTCGAACTCGAACGAATCCTTGGCCAGCACGACCGGCCGGTTTTGCCCCACATTCAGAAGCAGACCCGCTGCCAGATAGCTGGCCAGCAGGCTGCTGCCACCATAGCTGACAAAAGGCAGGGTGACGCCGGTGACAGGCATGAGTTTGGTCACCACCATGAGATTGATAAATGCCTGACCTGCCAGAAGCGCCACAATGCCGATCGCGACCAGTTTGCCAAACGGCTCGTGATTGGCAGCGGAAATTTCAATTCCGGCGGTAAAGAGTACGATGTACGCCACCAGCACCACCAGACAACCGAAGAATCCGAACTGTTCGCCGATCAGCGCATAGATCATGTCATTGTGCGATTCGGGTACGCGCGTCCCGACGGGGACAACCCCAAACCCCTTGCCCGCCAGCCCTCCCGAACCCATGGCGGTATGGGCCATGTTGATCTGAAAGTTGCTGTCGCGGTTGGCTTGCGGATCGTCGGTAAACATCGCCAGCACGCGGCGGCGCTGGTAATCCTTCACAAAAGTCGGTAGGTGGCGGAAGATCGGCAAGTCTGTCCCGCTGAGCCACCCGATCGGCGCCATGAACAGCGCCAGCAGAATAATGAACAACAGATGCCTGAATCGCGCCCCAGCCACGAACAGCATGGCGAACAGGGTTGGTAAAAAAGTCAGTGTGGTACCAAGATCCGGTTGCTTGAGAATCATAAGTACCGGTACGCCCGCCAGGGCAAACGGCGCCAGCAGCCCCTTGAGTGAGCGATAGTTGGAGCGAAAGCGCAGATAGCGCGCCAGCACCAGAACAAAAGCCAGTTTGGTCAGCTCCGAAGGCTGGAGCGTCATAAATCCCAGGTTGATCCAGGCGTAGGCTCCGCCGCGATAGGGCACGCGCCCGAAGCCTTCGCCGCGCACAAACGGCAGGAGGGTGTAAATCACCAGAACCAGGCTGATCAGATAAAACCCCCACGCATAGCGCCCGATCTTGCGGTAATCGACCGTCTGGAAGGCAAACATGCCGATCAGCGCGATCACCATGAAGATCAACTGCTTTGGCCCTTCGCTGCCGCCGGCAATGTCACGGTCGGCCCAGATACTGATGATTCCCAGCGAGGTCAGCACCGATACCGCCACAATCACCGGCCAGTTGGTGGCAATGCCCATCTGTTCCCACAGTCGCTTGGCGACGGGATTACGCAGCAAAGGGATCGATGTGAGGAACTGTAACATTGTTATTGTTCAGACGGGGCTTATTGGCATGACTCGGGTTGGTGGTCAAGCTCGGATTGCGCGCCTGTGGTGGCGCTGTACTCAGCCAAAACAACGCACCGCCACGGCCCGGTTGAAGTTAGTCGGAGGTACAAGAATATAAAATATCTCCCCTTGCGCTGGTACGCCTTTGCGCGTGGGGATGCTGACCGTGAGCAGGCGCTTATCATGCGAATCAACCAGCGCACAGCGTACCTGACGACTGAACGGCGCTGTAGCGCTGAGGCGGCTGCTGACGGTCACCGCCTGGAATAGCCGGCCTTTTTTCCAGAGCGATACCGTTTGCCGGCGCATGATCCATGCCACCAGCACGCAGATCAAAACAACGGGAATCAGCACAATCAGCGCCACCAGCTCGCGAATCAGCGGTGGGATATTATCGCTGTCGGTCCAGCGCTCCGGGTCGTTGCGGTCAACCCACAACGGAATGGTTTTGCCGGAGATCAGACTCGTCGCAGCAACGCTTTGCCCGGTATATTCGCGTCCATCGACCTCCCATAGAAGGATGATGGCAGCACCGGTCTGGATGCTGCGATTGGGGATGCGGTTGTTGGCTTTGAAATCCTGGGGAACCCAGACGCTTGCATCCAACTTGACCCCTTCGCGCACCAGCGTCATTTGCCGATTCCATGACCCGTACTGCCGCGCCGACCAGCCGATGGCAAACAACAGCAGCAACAGGGCGGCGACCCACCATGTCCGCACGCGCGGTTCCATCCAACTGCGTCGTGCTGCCACCGCCGTCAGGTTGCGCGGGGCTGGCGGCGGGGCGGTCTCGGTACCAGGATGATCGTGTTGCGTCATATAGTTCCTGCCGGTCAGACGGTACGCATCGCTGTCAGGCGGCTGCGGTTATTCAATCTGTTCAGTTTACGCTGACCACAGGCGTATGCCCAGCGGTCGATTGCGTGAGGTAGCCGTGCTCGATGCACGCCTCCAGAACGCGCTGACCGATCGAGGCCGCAGTGGCTCCTCCTGATCCACCATATTCCACCATGATGGCAAAGGCGATCTGCGGTTTGTCCGCGGGCGCAAAACCGATAATCCAGCCATGATTCAAATCCTTGCCGTCTTCTCCGAAAGCGCGATACCAGACCGCTTCGGGGTTCAAGTGTCCCTGCACCGATGGCTGAAGCAGCCGCCGTTTGATGACGCCATGTTCATCACGCACAAAATCCCCCTGGGCGTCACGGATGGGTACGGCGTAGCGCGAGGCCTGGGCGGTGCCCGATTTGGCCGCAATCACCACATCGTCGCGATGCAATTTGTAACCGGTTCCCGCCCGTGTGTTGGCGACGCGAACCATCCCTTCTTTCAACAGTTTCAGACCGGCTGGATTCAGGTGCAGATCGCGCCGGTCCGCTGCCCATTGATCACCGCCTTTACGTAAAAGCGCCTGATCGATGGGGCTGTCTGATGCAACCAACTTCGGGCGGACCCAGACACCATCGCGGGCGAGCGTGGCAGCGACATTGGCCATCTGCAGCGGTGTGGCAGCGATCTGTCCCTGCCCGATACCGGCAAACCAGGTCGCCGCCCGACGGTCCGATTCAGGCCCGCGGAATGACTGCGGCAATCGCCCCTCGGATTCGGCAATGCCGATACCCACGGGCCGACCCAAACCAAAGCGCTCGTACCACGTACTAAGGCCTTTCAGCCCCATTTCATCGGCTACGGTTTCAAAAAATACATTGCACGAACGTTGCAGGGCATCAGAAAAATTCAGAAAACCAGTGGGATGCGGATCGCTCCACGGAACCGGATGATGCGCCACCGCGCCGCCCAGGGCGTTATAAAATTTACTGGCGACCCAGCAGCGCCCAACCCGGTATTTATGGCCATTCAGGACCAGAAAGCCGGTGCATTCGATCGTGGTATCCGGGTGGATCACTCCATCGGTCATCGCCCCAATACCGACCATCGGTTTGACGGTTGAACCCGGTTCCAGCGGATATTGCGTCGCCCGGTTCAGCAGCGGGTTGTTCACATCATCCCGTGCCATCGCTGCATAAAGGTCGTTGAACTTGTTCAGGTCATATGTTGGATAGGAAACCAGCGCCCGAATTTCGCCGCTGGGTACATCGATCACCACCGCAGCGCCGTGCATCTCGTGGACTTCGACGCTTTTGTCCGGGTTGACAATCTGCGCCTGGGCAAAGGCCTGTTGAATCTGTTTTTGCAGGATGATGTCGATGGTCAGGCGTACATCCCTGCCGGCAACGGGTTTGGCATCTTCGCGCACACCATCCTCACCCAGATAACGATACAGGCGGCCACGCGCGCCGCGCAGGGTCGGTTCAGCCAGGGCTTCGATTCCGCTGCGGCCGATGGTGTCGTTGATGAGATAGCGATGCAGGTCATCCAGTTGCGGATTATGGCGCAGCAGATCTTCGCGTGTCACCTTGGCGATTCGTCCCAGCACATGGCTGGCCACATCCTTGAACGGATAGACGCGATGCACACCCGGGCGCACGACCAGTCCGGGAAACTGTTCAACATGCTTGCCGAAATAGTTGGCAACCTGGTCATCGACATCGCTGAGAATGACATGCGCCTGCGACTGCTCAGCGACTTCCACCTGAAACTGATCGAGTTGCGGGCCGTCCAGATTTTCCCCCATCAACCAGCGTTGCCACAACGGCGGCGGGGCGGCATTTTCATATTCACTCAGGGCATTTTCGTAATTTTTGTACCAGATATAACGCTTGCGCTGCTCGACACGCTGTACGATCGAATTGCGCAGATTCTGAATATCCTCCCCGGCCGGGGCATACTGGCCCAGCATCAGCCACATCTGCTGAATGTCATCCTTGACGGCCTGTACCTCAGTTTCAAACAATTGCCGGCGCGTGGCACGATCCGCGTTGGTGTAGGCGCTGCCCATGCGCTGGATCAATCGTTGCCGCGCCCGATAGTTGACCCACTGCGGATTCGGTTCGGGGGTAATCACACGGTAATCAACAGCGATGTCCAGGCAGGGTAGATCAACCGCCAGCTCCTCACCGTGATAATCGAGAATCCGGCCGCGCGTTGTGTCAACGTACGACTCGCGCTTCATGGTGTTGCGGGCGGCGGTGGTCCACTGATCATGTTGCGCGATCATGATCTGCCCGGCGCGCAGACCGATGCCGCCGGCAACAACGATCAGAAGAATCAGGAAAATTTTAAGGCGCCGTTCGTACATGGATCATCCGTGTTTAGCCCAGTGGCCACCATGCGACTGTCTGCACGATGGACTTCACCATCGCCGCCGGTCAAAAGCAAAGTATCGTTTCATTTTGTGCAGCGGCCACAGAACCAGCGGCGCCAGCAGGCTCGTCAGGAAAACACCGCTGATCAGCGGCCAGACTGGTGGCCGAATCGCCGGGACAAACGAGTCGGGCGACAGTTGCAGCGCCGGCGCCGCGGGCACGAACCGCTGATTGATCAGGAGAATAAACAGCACCACGATACCGCAGACCAGTGCCGTTCCCATCTGGATCAGTGGGTTGGTGCGGGCAAAATTATGGCCCGCTCCGACAATGATCAAACCGACAAACCCGTACGCCAGGGCATACACGCCCAAGGGTTGCTGCGACAGCAGATCCTGCATCAACCCCAGACAAAAGCAGCCCAGCAGGGCGGCATCGCGCGAAGCGTGACTGGCAATGAAGATAACCACGAGCAACACCAGATTCGGCATGACGCCGGAGGAATTCCACAACACACCCAGACCGCTTTGGATACCCAGGGTAATGTAGGCGAGGATGAGGTAGGGGAGGAGTTTCATTGCTGATCAAATACCATGACTTCCCTCAGGAGATTCAGATTCTGCATCGGTTTAAGTTCAATCCGGGCGTAGTAGGGGGCGTCGGATCGCAAGCCGATGGCGGTAATGACGCCCACTTTCAATCCCTGCAGGTCGCGTTCGTAGTCGCGGTCATTCAGGACAACCCAGTCTCCCTTCTGCAAGCCAACCTCCTTCACCTGGCGGTCCGTCATGTTACGGATCACCATGCGCCCATCGCCCAGGCCTTCAACCAGTTGCGGGGTTGAGGCCAGCGCCACCACTTTGGTTTTGCCGTCGCCTCCATCCACAAAGCGCCTGAAACCTGCTTCCAGCCGGAACCCCGGATCGGTAATCAGTCGAACCTGAGCGCCTGACCCAGCCCCCAGGCGATCCAGACGACCAACCAGGCCCGAGGGGCAGATGACCGGCAGTCCGTCGCGCAATCGCCCGGTCAGCGCTGGGCGCAGCACCAACGTCTGCCGGTTGCCGCTGTCACTGCCGACGACCGCCATGGGTGTGCAGTACGCACGCAGGTCGCCCAGCAATTCACGGTCGGAATTCAACGCCAGCAATTCCTCGAGTTGGCGTGTCAGCCGAACCAGCTCCGTGCGCAGATAATCATTTTCGTTGCGCAGCTGGTCATCAGGCCGATGGTCGGCGACGGCATCGGCGAACAGGGCTGAATAAGTCCAGGTTCCCAACCGATGCAGCGGGAATGAGATCGGCGCAAATAATCCGCGCACCTGCGCCGAAGCTTTGGTGCCGATGTTCTCAGTGGCGGAAAAACGCGGCAGAATAAAGGCGCTGGTAAACGCCAGAGCCATTAACAACCAGAAGATTTGATTGAAGCGGATAAATGGCATCCTTGTCCAGTTCCGCTTATTGAGTTGGCAACCCTGGGTTGGGCGCTCTCCAGCGCCGGTCAGCCAATGTTGGCTGGTGTCAACTCAATTCGCGCTAGGTTTCGTCGGCATCCGATTCGAGCGTATCTTTCCAGATTTCCAGGTTTTCCAGATAAACGGCGGTCCCACGGGCTACGCAGGTCAGCGGATCTTCCGCCAGACGCACATCCAGCCCCGTGGCGTTGCTGATCACCGTGGTCAGCCCGCGCAGCAGGCTGGAACCACCCGCCATGGTAATACCATTGTCAACCAAGTCTGCCGCCAGTTCCGGTTCGGCCAGCTCCAGCGTACGGGTGACGGATTCAATAATCTGCGTCACCGGTTCCTGCAGGGCTTCGCGAATTTCCTCGGCTGTGACCTCGGTACGGCGCGGCAGGCCGGAGATTAAATCGCGGCCGCGCACTTCCATCGACGGTTCGCGGTCGCTGAAGGGGGCAGCCGATCCGATTTCCACCTTGATACGCTCAGCCATCTGCTCACCGATAGCCATGTTATAGGTCTTTTTCATGTGGTTGACGATGGCTTCGTCAAAATCGTCGCCGGCCACACGCACCGAATCGCTGACACTGATGTCCGCCAGTGAGATAATCGCGACTTCGGTCGTGCCACCGCCGATATCCACGATCATATTCGCGGTTGGTTCGGTCACCGGCATGGCGGCACCGATGGCAGCGGCCATTGGTTCCTCCACCAGATAAACATGACGCGCCCCAGCCCGCTCGGCTGAATCGAGCACCGCCCGTTTTTCCACGGCAGTAATCCCTGAAGGAATGGCGATCACCACCCGCGGGGCGATGAAGTGTTTGCGCCCCTGCGCCCGGCGAATGAAGTAACGCAGCATCGCCTGGGTAATTTCAAAGTCGCTGATGACACCATCTTTCAACGGACGAATCGCCGTAATGCTGGTTGGTGTTTTACCCAGCATTTCCTTGGCGACCAACCCCACGGCGTTGCCATCCTGCAGCACGCGGTTGGTCCCTTTTTTAACCGCCACCACCGACGGTTCGTTGAGAACGATGCCTTCGCCCTTGATGCAAACGAGCGTATTACAGGTTCCCAGGTCGATACCCATATCGACGCTGAACATGCCAAGCAGGCTATCGAAAATCACGCTCGTTGCTCCTTGTTATCCGATGCACCAACGTCGTTTACGTTGCCGAAGGGGAACGATTTGCCCTGCCCCGGCTGCATGCTGACCGCTATGGATTCACACATTGGCAAACTTCAATCGCCGAAATAGTCCAGCCACAGCGGGTTGAATCCCGACGATGTACGATTATCAGGCAGCTTAGAATAACCAACACCCATCACCCCTGCAAATGCGATGAAAATTACAGGCAACCGGTAAACCGGATAATTCACATCGTACGCATCTGATTTATTGACGATCAGCCAATTATAGAAGATAAAAACATCTTCTGTCCCGATTCGGATGCTAAGATAAGCAGCCACAGCGACTGACTGTATGAGTGATGAACAACAAAACCCATCCGACATGCGCCGGTTTCGACGTAATACGTTCGACCATAGTCCCCTGCTGGTCTATTACGAAATCAGCCGGGTTCCCGGTTCGTCGGTGGTGGAATATTCCAATGCAACCGATCCCATGCCGCATCTGGAAGAGCTGTCTTCCGAGCGTTCGCGCCAGTTGATCGGCGAGATTCGCACGTTTCCCAATCCACCCGGATTGATCTTCTGCGGTCGCGATCCTTTTCAACGGCCTGATTTGATGGATCTGATCCGTTACGCCACCCGTCATGGCGTGCTGATTGGGATGCGTATCAAGGCCAGCCCGCTGGCAACGCCGCAGGCACTGGCCGAAGCCCATTCACGCGGTTTGGCGCGCCTGGGGATTGCGCTGGATGGCGCCACTGCTGAAGTTCACAATACGGCTCAGGAGGATGCCGGTTCGTATGAGCGGACGCTGGAGCTGATCCGCTGTGCGGCGCAGATGAAAATTCCCGTGCAGGTCAATACAACGTTGTCGCTGGACAATGTTCATGAATTGGATGACCTGGCGCAATTGCTGGCGAAACTCGGCATTGATACCTGGGCGGTTCATTTTCTCGTACCGGACAACGAAGACCTCGCCAGTCGCCGGATCCCAGCCGACCAGATGGAGCAGGTGTTTGAACAACTCTGGAAGCATGCCCAGCAGCAGCCCTATATGATCAAGACCGGTCAGGCTCCGCACTATCGCCGGTTTGTACATCGCGCCGTTGAACTGGAGCTGAACGAAATGCCGAACTGGCAGCGCACGCTGGTGCGCTATGGATGCCAGGCCGGGATCAATGACGGCAATGGTCTGTTGTATGTCACGCACACCGGCCAGATCTGCCCCAGCCCGCATATGCCGATTGTCTGCGGCCGGTTTCCGTTCGATTCCGTGGTGAAAACCTATCAGCAACATGAGCTATTCAAAGCACTGCGCGATGAAGACCGGCTGGGTGGCAAGTGCGGGCGATGTCTGTACCGATTTTTATGTGGTGGTTCGCGGGCGCGGGCGTATGCCTTGACGGGTAATCCGCTGGCAGCCGAGCCGGATTGTTCCGGCCATTTCCCTGAAACACCCCTGGATGCAGGCTTTTGAATGGCTGCACCTGTTCATCGCGATCGTTTTATGAGTTTCCCAGCCCTGGCCGCTCTTGCAGTTTTAATTACGAAACATGGTCTGTTGTTGCTCCGATGCGTCACATGATGTCGCCGCCTTAGCGTTGCTTGACGACAGTCAGTTTGACCGTACCTGTGGTAGCGCCATCGGTTGTGGTGAATTGCGGGCGGGCCATTGTGATGCGCGACAGACTATCGGGTATGCCTGAAGTGCTGAGCTGCATGCGCACGGCGTCCAGGCGGGTTTGGCCCAGATTCAGTGCTGCTGCCCGTGTGCGTCGCGGAGCCTGCCGATCCGATCCCGGCCGGAGCATATCGTAAAGTTGATCCAACCCATTTTCCAATCGGGCGATCGACTGATCCAACCGGCGCAGCTCCGGCACGCCGGCCTGCTTATCGGTGATCATGCCCGATGCCAGCGCGATTTGAACCTGGTCTGCTGCGATGTTGCGCGATTCAGACAGTTTTGCCTTTCGTTGTTCGAGAAAACTCGCCAGCTCCAGACATTGTTCAATCGACGGATTGGCGCGCTCCTGCACGCGCGGAATGTCATCCTGCCCCAGTTCGTGGCGAATGGTTACGGTCAGGCTGGAGTCGCGTTTGAGCAGTTCGGCAAGTTGGGCCAGGGCAGCATCATTTTCACGACTGAGACTGGCATCGCCCGGTGCGAAGTTCAGCTCAAGCGGTTCAATAACCGGGGCTGAATTATCCAGACCAGCCAGCGCTCCCACGCCACCGATCACTTTCATCGGCGCGCTGGCGATGGCCGTCGCGATGACGCTGCCGACCGCGCCAATTGCAGCCTGGGCGATGGCCCCGCCGGACACCTGGCCACGATGAATCGGAACGGACAGCGGCAGGGTGATGGAGCCATCAGCGCCGCTGAGCGCGGCCAGCACGATATCCAGAGGTGCCGGTAGAATCAGCACCCGCGAGATCGGGCCGTTGGCGGGTTCAGTGACAGACAGATCAGTTATGATCAATTTTGTGGAGGCCTTCATGTTGTCGGCATCAATCAGGCGCAGATCGAGGCTGGTATCCAGCGTACCGGCGGACAGGGTGACTCCCGCCTGATCGGCGTAGCCCTGCAAACCGGTCAGTTCAAAACCGCTGATGGAATTTTTGATCCAGCCGCTGCCGCCCGGGCCGGTGGTCAGTTGCCCTGATGCGGTAATCTGAGAAAACAGTTCCCGATCAACCGTCACACCTTTTTGGCGCGTCGGCAGAGGCACTTTATCTGAACCGACAATCAGGCTGAAACGAAGCGGATCAGTCGAGGGTGCTGCGCCAAGTATCAGCCCCTGCAACTCAACGTCCATGCTGTTGATGGGCAGCATGAATGCGGGGTTCACTGTGTTATCTTCAATGCGAATATCAGCATCCTGCAGAAGCAGTCGATTGATGCTGATGTGCCCGGACGAAGCGGACGCGCTGATCTGGCCAGCAGGCGCAGTCGGCGCGGGCTGAGCGTCGGTTGATGCTGCGGCGAGCGCTGATTGATCGTCACCGGTCGGGGCGGTAGAGGGTTGATCCGAAACCTGCGGTGAATCCTGGGCAGTTGACGCAGCCGGGTTGTAAACCAATCCCAGCAAGTGCAGCCCGTCATGACTGCGAAGCAGATTAAGGATCGGTTTGTTGATCTCCAGTTCCTTGATGACAACATTACTGCTGGCCGGCTGGATGCGGATTGAATCGGCGTGAATTTCATTCAGCCCCAACAGAACGGGGCCTTGTGGCTGGGCGCGCCAAGCGATGTTGTTCATCAGCAGGCTGATGTCGATGCCATTGGCGAAGTTAAAATCAGCCGGCCCACGCCGTTGCCAGCGGGCGGTTGCTTCCAGATGGGTTGTGAAACTGCCCTCCGTCAAACCTGATGGATCGATCCGCCCGGCAAGCTGCGGGGCAATGGCAATCACGCCCTGGCCGTTGATACCGGTCAGATTCAGATCCATGGTCAATGTGGGTTCATTGGCAAAGGGAGCTGCCACGGTGTCGAGATGAATCTGCTGGATCAGGGGATCGAGTTGACCGGTCACAACCAAATGCACCGGCGGCAGGCTGGCTGGATCAGCACCCAGAAGACGAACCGCCCCTTCATTGGCAATAACGAAATCCGTCAGCGTCAACGTCGGCGCATCCGGATGCGCAGCGTTATGGATACTCAGGCGTTCAACGCCAACATCGATGTGTTGAATGTTGATTTCGGGAATAAACTGGCGCAACACCTCAGTTGTCGGGGGCAGGTTTGTTGTTGGAGCAGGCGGGGTGGTGATGGTGGCGGCAGCTGTAGCCGCCGATTGATTATCTGCCGTTGCGGCTGACGGTTCAGCCGGGTGTTGCGCGGATGCAGGCAGCAAGACAACCCCGAGCAACTGCGTTGACCCGTCCGCCTGACGCTGGACATCAGCCTGCACGCCCGCCAATACGATTTCATCAATCGCGATCAGGCCACCGGCCGGGTCAAGGCGAGATACGGAAGTACCCGCGCGAGCGATCTGCAATAGTGGCTGATCGTTATCCGTATAGCGCAGATTCGACAGCATGGCATACAAGGAAGTGCCACCATGCGGATTGGGTTTGGAGGAGACTTCGGCGTGCGCCTGCAACTGACCGTTATCCAGCCCAATCGACATATGGGGGGGAAGATACGGTTTCAACAAGCCCTGACGGATACCACTGGCGGTCAAATCCAGCGAAAGTGCCTGCTCGACCAGGGCTGCGCGCAACGTGCCATTGATCTGCAATCGGTCGATGGTCTGTGGGAGGGATACCAACACCTGTAACTGTCCGGCGGGCGCATCATTACTGGTGGAAAGTTTTTGCAATCCAAGATTGATCGTGACCGGCAACTGCGCACCAGCCACCTGATCGTCAAAGGAGATTTCAGCAGCATCCACGTCCAACTGCCCCAGTTCAAAGATCGAGGAAGGATTGCGGGCTATTTTGGGTTCAGAATCTGCGCTGACAGATGGCGCCTGATTGTCAGCGACCGTTTTATTTGAAACGGAGCTACTTGCAGCAGTCGCCGCCGTGCTGGTTGACGAATCATCACTGGGCAGCAGATGCAAACCAACCGCCTGTAATGTCCCATCAGCCAATCGCGTAATCTGCGTGCGCGGGCGGGTTGCCCGAATCTTCCCCACGCTTGTTTTTCCCGCAGAAAGTTCAATGTCATCGACCGTCAGGGCATCAAGTCCCAGCAGTTCAGACTGGCCGTCGATCAGTGCCAGTTTGGTTATGGATGCTTGAATCTGCGTGTTGCCGTTTTGCGATCCGATGGAAGCATCGGCGTGCAGGCGCAATGCCCCGTCATGCAGCACGGGTTCAAAACCAACTGGCCGCAGATAGGGTGCCCAAGCCTGGCCGGAAATACCATCGGCCAGCAGATCGAGCTGGGCAACCAGAGCGTCAGCCTGCGAGGCGAGCGTACCGTTGATTTCAAAACGATTCAGTCCTTCGGTCGATGCCCAGAGGCGCAATGTGCCGGGATGGGCACTTGGGCTGGCCAAGTTGGGATCAAGTGTCACATCGCGCAACTCAACGCCAAAATCGTTCAGGCGCAATTGGTGATGCGGTTCGATCATTTGATCGGATAAATGCACGTCAAGTTCTTTCCAATCCAACGCGCCGATATGCAGCCGCGGCAGAAAGGATTGCGCCTGCATTGGCGCTGCAACTGCGGACGGGTCAGCAGCAGGCAGCGCCGATGGTGATGCAGGAGTGGGCGCGGCATGGACAGCAGTTGAGCCGAAGGTCAGGCCCAGCGCTGAAAGCGTGCCATCGGCCTGGCGCGTCAAGCCCAACGATGGCCCGTGGATCTGGATCGAATCGATTCCGATCTGATCGGCGTCAAGAACCAGACCTTGTAAATCGATGCCGGCAAAAGAGAACAGTTCCTGACCATCACTGAGGTTGACATTGGAAAGCCTGGCGTCGATGGAGGGGGCGCCATTGGCGTGGGTTGATAGTTTTCCGGTTAACTCTGCGGTGAGGCGGGCGTCGTTTAGTTGGCTGGTCATACCGCTGGCCAGCAGATACGGTTGAAGTGCGACGGGATGAATGCCATCAATCACCAGATTGAACTGGGCTTGTGGATCAGGGGCAAAAGGTGACAGCGAGCCGGTGACCGTTATTTGACGGGCGATGGCGTCCGCCTGGCCATTCAGCGCCAGTGTGATCGGGGTGCCGGGGTCGGCTGAATCAATGCGGCTGACCTCGATGGAGTTAATGGTCAGAGCTTGCCTCGCCAGAGGTTCAAACGAATGGTCGGCGAAGCTGGCTGACAAATCTTTGCACTGGATTGCTTCAATGCTCCAGGTGAATGGCGCGGATAATGTCACCGGCGCTCCTGCTGCTGTTGCTGCTGCGCTGCTGGCGGGCGTTGACGCCGGCGCCGATGGCGCTGCTGGTATCAATTCAATGCCGAAAAAGCGCAATGCTCCCTGCGACGAACGGCTGGCATGGGCGCGCAAACCGGTCAGCGTGACAGGGGCCAGATGCGCCGTGCGATAATCCAGGGAAGTGGCCTGAAGGTCGATCTGGTCAACCGCGAACGATTCCTGATCGTCAGCCGTGGCCCGAAGATTATTCAGCGCCAGTTTGGCTTGTACAGCCGTGGCAGAACCGGCTGCCGGTTCGACATGCAGCGATAGCGTCATTCGCGCGGACAGGTCATCGGCGATTGGTTTAAGGCCCAGTGGTTCGAGAATCGAACGAATCTGCCGGGGGCGCAGGCCGCGCATCAGCAGTTCCATTTGGGCATCGAGATTGCGCCCGTGCGCTTCGCCGACGCCGCTGACCAGTAAATAATCCAGCAGGGGATCGGAGTTGAGCATCAGTTCAAAGCGGGTCTTGCGATCAGGTGCGCCCAGATCGCTCAAACGAATGCTCATGCGCAAAGTGGTATCCGCCGCCGGCGAAACCGTGTGGTCGCGGAAGGTGGCATTGACGTGCTGAAGACGAAAGGCGTCAATACGCAGCGGCGAAGTGAGATCAATTGCCTCCTGGGGGGCTTGGGCGGTAGGCGTCACAGGCGGCGCGCTGGAGTTGGAAGTAGCTACTGGCGGAGACGATTCGGCGGTGGCTGGAGGCGGAGCCAGAAACGCATCGAGCAGCGGAATGGTTCCATCGCTGTTGCGTTCGATGAGCAAGTCAACACCGTCGGCCTCAGCGCGGTAAACAAGCAGTTGGCCACGCAGCAGCCGCCAGGTGGAAATATCGCCGTCGATATATTCAACATAAACCAGGCGCTGATCGGCTTGGCCGTGCGGCGTCAGATTCAGCCGCCACAACTGCATGTTCCCCCCGAGCAGCGACAAACCATAACGATCATACGTCAGATCCAGTCCGTAACGATCAGCCACTTTGCGCAGCGCCACCGGCAGAAGGAAGATCAGGGCGATGCGCAGGACGATGGCCAGTGTCACCAGGCTGACCAGCGTGTACAGCAGGCGTTTGCGCCAGCGCCGGGGTTTGCCCGGGGATTTTACTTCCGATTTCTGCGGTGCGGGAGTGTTGGAGGATGAAGAATCTTGACTCATGGATGATGTTTACCGGTTTTGTTCGATTGATTGGGCGAATCAATCATTGGTTTTTATTCTGTTTCAGTGGCATCGAGTGCCTTGCGGCGCTGCTCGGGACTGGCCAGCGGATCGAACCCTTTGGGCGCCTTGTGCCGCTGGTTCAACCAGCGCGTTGCGCGGATGCGCGCTGACGGAGAAGCGTCTTCAAGATAGATCAGATTCTCCGTGATCAGCCGCTGATCCATATCCGCCGGGCTGGTCATGTTCGTGATGACCTGCTCCAGCGAACCGGCCTGGCGTCCAGCTTCACCCGCGGCGCGAATCAAGACGGCTTGCAGTTCGGACGGTAATTTTTCACTGATCATCAACTGGTATAGGTTATTCAAGGTTGTGCGCTCCAGAGTCGTCGCCAGCGCATTTTGATCATGTTGGGCTGGTGATAGTGCGTGAATGCTGGCTTGCAGATTCAGAACCAGTTGTTCCAGGATCAAATCATCAGCCACCAGCGCGGTGTCAGCCAGTATCCGGGCGCCGGATTGCCGCGCCAAAAAGACAGTGGCAGCACGCCGACGACTGGGGTCGGCCATGGCGTCCAGGGCCGTTTTTACTTCCGGCCAATCAGAAAAATCAGGCGGTTGATCGGGGGTTTCACCCCGGCTGGCGGCGGTTGCTTTTTGCGCAATACCGGCGGTCAGTTCGTTGTATTGGGGATTGGTGCTGGCTGGATCGATCTCCACTACAACAGCAACAGCGTCAGTGGGCATGCCAGCCAACTTGAAGGGGATGATCAGTGCCAGACGGCGCGACTCGACGGGCTGCGGATCAAACAGCGCCAGTTCCAGTCGCAGTTGGCGCGGCAGGACTTGCTCGTTATCAACCGGCCCGCGCAGATGCGCCTTCCTTTCCGGCGCTTGCGGTTGATCCTGCAGCGAAGGGAGCAGCGTGAACCAGTCGTTGAGCATCAGCCCCAGTTCAAGTTCAGAACGGTCAGGGGCATGATAGACCAGCAGGGTGATCGAACGTGAAGTTGGTGGCGCGGCGACATCTTCAAGTGGATCGCGCAGCGCAAAGGCTGCGGTAATACCCGGCAGGGAGGCAGAATCGAAACTGGAGAGCTGGGCGCTGCGCCCGATATCAGGCGGCAGCGCATCCAGCAGGGATTGATTGGCGGAAAGCTCCAGCAGGCGCACACGTGGCAGGAGCTGACCGGCGGCGATAATCAGGGACGAGTTTTGCGGAGAAACGATCAGGCGCGTCTGGTTGTCAATTGAATCACCCAAGGCAGACAGATGTTCCAGCGCCACGAATGAAACAGAGATCTCCGGCGCGCGCTCCTGGCTGGGCGCGGTGGTTGCAACGGCTGGCGCTGAGGCGGGCGGTGATACCGGCGCACCAGCAGAAGCCGATGGTCCGCTCAGTGGTGTGCCGCGATAATAAGATACGGTGGTTGTGGCGATTGAGCGGGGCAGTTCCTGCGTGGTTTTATTGCTGCGGCAACCCGCCAATGACGCCAGCAGGAGGGCAGCAGAAAAATAGTTGCGTAATGATTTTTTCAAACCCGCGTTCCTTCCTTTTTGAACCCAGCTAAAGTTTAATCATAAAACAGCCATCGCACCTGTGCCAATGTTCAAACCCGTTCCCGACGCGCCGGTCGCTATCAACGCCGCAGCCCGGCCGGTGAAGCAGGAGGGCATTTGGGCGGCGAAGTGTCACATTGGCGCGATATTTGCGTGCTCCCAAAACTCGGTTAAATTACTGGTGTTGACGGGATAAGGGATTAAACTTCGGCGATCTTTACTCGGAGAATCATGCGTTACAAAGCCATCCTGCTTTTTGGTGCACCCGGATCGGGCAAAGGGACACAAGGGAAAATCATCGGGCAGATTCCCGGGTTTTTTCATTCCTCCACCGGCGATATTTTCCGCTCGCTGGATTTGCGCTCGGAGATGGGCCGGGTGTTTTGGGAATATGCGTCGCGCGGTGAGCTGGTGCCGGATGAAATCACCATCCGCGTCTGGCGACAGTACATCACAGGGATGGAATGGGTCAACCAGTTCCACCCGGACAGCGAAGTGATTGTGCTCGATGGTCTGCCGCGCAATGTCAATCAGGCGCGTCTGCTGACCAGCGAAATCGAGGTCGTCAAGATTCTGTATCTGCGGGCTGAACCCAACAAGATGATCGAGCGACTGCGCCGCCGGGCGTTGAAGGAAAGCCGCTTTGATGACGCCAATGATGCGGTCATTCGCAAGCGCATGCTGACCTTTGAGCGTGACACCCGGCCCGTGCTGGATTATTACCCGCAGGATCTGGTGGTGCGGATCGATGCGATGAAGAGTCAGATCGAAGTGCTCACCGATATTCTGCCGGAACTGACGCCGATCAAGCATGAGATGGATGCTGCCGTGGAAGCGGCTGATCGCGCGTATGAGCAGGCGCGTGAGGCTGCAGCGCAAAACGCGGTGGGCAAGTCGTAGTCAAACCGGGTCACTGGTGCGCCAAAACTGGGGATGACAGCGCGTCGCTGCGCCGGTTACTTGCGGAAAAAAGTATTTCCGCGGGCGCTGTATTTGCTCAGGCGGTCGTTGACATAGAGTCCTTCCAGCAGAAACTCGCCCACGCAAGCCAGTATCGCCGCATCGTCCTTGTCGAGTTTAAGCTGACCGGCCAGCTTGCGCGCCGCCGGCAGCAATCCGTTGATCGCCTTCATATTGGCCACGAACTCCTGGGCGCTTAATTCATCGCCGCATGGAAAGGTCAAATTGCCCTGAAACTGCTCGATGATCGTCTCGTAGCCATCGAGGTTGGTCAAACCATTAAAGACGTGCTTGACGGCTTCGCCGATGAGTGAGTGGATCAACTTGTCCTCGGCAACATGGTCGTCGGCCAGGGTCATTTCGATCTTGCCGCGACAACTGGCGACGAGATGATTCAAATCGCAGATGCGGGCGACCGTGTATTTTTCGCCCGTGATGATGGCC
The DNA here is from genome assembly GCA_020847375.1 of Phycisphaerales bacterium. GTDB lineage: Bacteria > Planctomycetota > Phycisphaerae > Tepidisphaerales > Tepidisphaeraceae > JADLCB01. The sequence continues at coordinate 227,148 of JADLCB010000019.1, forward strand.
CGCCGCTCGGCATTGGAGACGATGGTTTCAGCATTGGTGATGCTGGTTCGCACGCTCACACCTGACGCCTGGGAAATGTGTGGGCTGCTTCGGGCCTGACGCACCATCTGTTCGACGATTCCCTGCATGAAACGTGGCACGACCACGGCGATACCACTGCCCGAATCCCCGTCCTGACGCTGGAGCCAGGCGTTTTGTTCGACGATCTGCAATTCCTCCTCGATCGTTTCGGGATAGTGCGTGCGGATCACACTGCCGATGCGGTCTTTCAGCGGGGTGACGATACGCCCGCGGTTGGTGTAGTCCTCTGGATTGGCGCTGAAGACCAGACAGACATCCAGCGCCAGGCGGATCGGATAGCCGCGAATCTGAATATCGCGCTCTTCCAGCACGTTGAACAAACCAACTTGAATGCGCGGCGCCAGATCGGGCAGCTCGTTAATGGCGAAAATGCCCCGGTTGGAACGGGGGATCAAACCGAAGTGCATCGTCGCTTCATCCGATAGATAGCGCCCCTCAGCATGTTTGACCAAGTCCACCTCCCCGATCAGATCAGCAATGGTGACATCAGGCGTGGCCAGTTTTTCATGGTAACGATCGGATCGATGGATCCATTCAATTTTGGCGTCATCGCCATGCTCACTGATGAGGCGCTGGCCGGCTCTGGTTGTGGGGGCGATGGGGTCGTCATTGATTTCCATGTCAGCCAGAACCGGAATCCATTCATCCAGCAGTTCAGGGAGCATCCGCAGCATGCGGGTCTTGGCCTGGCCGCGCAGACCCAGAAAAAGGAGGTCGTGCCGCGCCAGAATGCCATTGATAACCTGCGGGATGACCGAATCCCGGTAACCAACTATGCCTGGAAAAATATCCTGCGAAGCGCGCAGCCGCGTGATGAGATTGCGCCGCAGCTCATCCTTAACGCTGACAGGACGATAACCGGTTGATTTGAGTTGACCAACAGTTGCTGCCGGTGGATGAGTCATGGTTGATTGTGTCATGATAAATATCGGAAACAAAACGGATCGTGTCGCTGGTAATACTAGGCTGGGTACGGGGAGAAAGTCAGCCTGTAATCACAGGTTGAACCAGTCAACAGCCGATTTGGATCAATCCGGTAACGGGTGGGATCAGTAATCGACCGGCGCAGCATTGAACGGTGGAATCATCCGCCCTATTCGCGCGGATCGGGCGGTGGTTCAATGTCCTGCGGTTCCTGGGCGCGCAGCTCGATAAGAATATCCGAGTAGTCAGCATCATCCAGCTCGAACCACTCGGGAATCTGCCCAACGGTCATCCCCCGACGTTCAGCCAGTTTTTCCAGAACCAGTTGCTTGAGTTCCGGATCAGTAATGTGACGGATGCGAATCATCGTGACACCATCCTTTCCAGTACCGCCTTTATTTTACCAGCCCAAGGCCGGGACGCCATCTGATTTTTTCTTTTGGTTCAGGGTGGGTGTGAATTACGTTGTTCGGTTAACGGAGCACGATATTTGGTTTTCCGAGGGTGGCGGATGTGTTACAATTAAACCAGTGGATAATGGGCGTGTTCCCGGAAAGTGTTCACTTCCCGCCGCCGCGGCAAGGATTTGTTTGTCCTGCCCGTTTGGGTTTGGTGCAAGGTGCATCATCATGATGAAACGCAGATTGATTGCCCGGGCGCAGTTGCGCTTGGTTGGTTGCTTGATCGTGACAAGTGGTCTGATGATTGGATTGCTGGCCGGTTCGGGCATGGCGGGGGAGATACTGATTAAATCGGGTGATAGGATCGCTTTCATGGGGGATTCGATCACGTCGGCAGGCTGGGATTCGCCGACGGGTTATGTGCGCCTGGTGGTCAGTGCGCTGCAGACCAATGGTATTGATGTCCAACCGATTCCGGCTGGGGTGAGCGGGAATAAATCCAATGACATGCTCAACCGACTCGATGTTGACGTGATCCAGAAAAAGCCGGACTGGTTGACGCTCAGTTCCGGCGTCAATGATGTCTGGCATTATCCCGGAGGCATTGCGCTGGATGAATACAAGCGCAACATCACGCAGATTGTCGATACGGCGCAGGCAGCGGGTATTCGGGTCGTCATTCTTACCGCGACCATGATTGGCGAAGATCAGTCCAACGCCAATAACCAGAAGCTGGTCGCCTACAACGCTTTTTTGCGCGAATTGGCCGGTCAGCGTCATTTGCCCCTGGCGGATCTGTCCGCGCTGATGCAGCAGCAGATTGCGCAGGAAATATCTGAAGGCTGGACGCCGGGGCATTTGCTGACGATGGACGGTGTACATATGAATCCGCGTGGCAATGCGCTGATGGCGACGGGCGTTTTGCAGGCGATTGGTTTGGATAATGAGCAGATTGCCAAGGCGCGCCAAGTCTGGATGGATATTCCCAATGGCTGGTCCGCTGAGTTGAGTTATCAGGTGAAAATAACACGATCATTGACACTGCGGCAATATATGGCGTTGCAGGAAACAGCGCCCAAAGAGAGCGCCGGCGGTGTTCTAGAGCTGCTGGAGAAGCTTTATCGGGATGATTTTGTCGGTGTTCTGTCACCCCAGGGGCAGGCGGGTCTGGATGCACTTAAAAATAGGCTGGAACAAAAGTTGGATCAGGATATCCATGAGCGGTTGCAACAATAATGGCTGATGGTCTGGCCAGAATAATGGAAAGGATTTTTTTATGATTCGACTCATTGGTATGACGTGCGCGGTGCTGATGATGTTTGGTGTGTCCACTGGTCATGCAGAGACTGCGCCAACCACCCAGCCAGTGACCGTGATCCCCGTACCCAATACAAGCCGCCCCCAGGATCACGAGCAGAACTTAAAGCGTATTGCCCAAGGCCCGATTGGTGTTGCGTTTATTGGCGATTCGATCACGTGGGGATGGGGTGGAGCGGCTGATATCTGGGAGCAATCCTTCGGGCAGTATCAACCGGCTAATTTTGGCGTTCCCGGCGACCGCACACAAAATGTTCTGTGGCGGATGAATAACGGCGAGTTGGATGGATACCAAGCCAAAGTGGTCGTCTTGTTGATCGGCACGAACAATATGGGTAAGGGTAACCCAGCCAAGGATATTGCACTGGGTACGCAGAAGATTATTCAGCTCATTCAGGAAAAACAGCCCCAGGCCAGTATCCTGCTTCTGGCTGCTTTCCCGCGTGCCAACAAGACGGACAAGGTGCGCCGCGAAGTGCAGGAGTACAATGAAGAGCTGCAAAAACTCGGCGACGATCAAAAGGTGCGCTTTCTGGATATCGGCAGCCATTTCCTCAGCCCCGACGGGAAACTTTCCAAGGAAATCATGCCGGACTTGCTGCACCTGAGTCATCAAGGGTACGAAATCTGGGCACAGAACATGGGGCCGGTTCTGGATGAGATGATGCAGTCGCACGAAAATGATGAATAACCTGCCGCCCGGGTCTCATAGTGATCGGCTGCACAATTGCTGCTAAATCCAGGCGAACTTCACAGGTTCTCCCTGGCGAAGCAGGCCGTCGCTTTTTTTAAAATCTCCCGTTCCATCTCCGCCTGGCATTGGATAATTCTTGGCTGTCTCTCGCGCGCTGTTGATGCAGGCCGGATCGTGGGGTGTGTCAGCCGGCCCCCACCAGTGTACCACCCTCCAGACTCTGGTATGGGCGCGGGAATCCTACATATGCGGTACGGTGAGACGCGATTTCGATTGTCAGACAAGGCCCGGCGGCGCGTTCGTCCGCGTCACTGTGCGGGCTGTTGCCCCACAAGCTGCAGAAGCTCATAGCGTGTCCTGGTGGCCCCGCTCCGGGTCTCAATGATCGTTTCCTTGAGCCGTGCCGTACAGTGCTGGTTCGTCAAAGCCGGCATCTCTTCCAGTGCACCATCCGAAACATCGTCGCCAACCCGACCCGTGATCGGTTCTCCGTCGTCCGCGTGGAAGTCGAATCGACGGGAATCGAGCGTGACGCCCCGGAAGATTCCCTGCTTTTCCGCGTCCTGTTCGCGGGTCTTAGTGCCGCTTACCCGCTCGAAAGCCTGAGCGACCTGCCCGTGATTCAGCCTGCATTCCAAGTCGCCGCTGACAACGCGCACGTCGGCCTGATTGTCCGCTACAACCTTGAAGAAGTCCTTGAGCCGGTGGAGTACACGCGGCGATGCCTCAGTCATCGCAACGGCAAACCCTTCATCGCTTTCCCCAGCCGATTTGATGACCTCGGTGAGCCTCACCAGCACGTCGGCCAAGTGTTCTCCGGCAAATAGGTCTTGCGGATCAGGCTGCGAAAGCTCCAAGCCAAAAGACCCGCGCGGCAGCCCCGTTAACAGCAATTTCGCTTCGCCTTCGTCGCGCCGTGGCCCGCGCGCTCCCACGTTGCCATGCTTCGTGGCCGCGTACTGTGTCTTGACCATTTCCAGGAACGGTTCAAGCACCTTGGCGGCAAATTCCGCGTCGATGCCGCGCGAACCCATGACCGGCTGGCCGGTGAAGAACAGCACGGTTCGCGGCTGCTTGCCCGCTTGCGGCAGGGTCCGTAGCTCCTGCTCCAATTCCTGCTTGCGCTGGCGCAGACCGGGAGCCATGAGCGGATGGTTGCCTGCCAATTCAAGCAGGCGGTCCATCTCAAGGATTTGTCCCTGAACGAAAGATCGCTGGCCTAGTGTGCTCATAGCAAGCTCCTCAGGTACGTGTCAGCGTCAGCATCTTCTGCAGGCGTGTTCAACTCAATCCGCAACATGCCTTTCCAAACGCCGTCGCGGCGGTGCGAGAACAGGCCGATCCAGTACCGCGCGGACTCCACAGTCAACAGTGCATTATACGCGACATCCACGAAATAGTGGTCCAGTTGAAATTGCGCCTTGATTTCCGGTTGGTCCTTTAATACTGGCTGTGCGGCAAAGACGGTCTGTAGCGCGTTGACGTTGGGCGTCCAATAGAGGGTTGCCACGTCCAAGTCATTCGGCGGCCGGTTCTCCCGTGTTTCGATGTCTTCCAGAAAGCTCCCGTCCAGCCATTGAAAGCCCTGAAACTCCGCCGCCCTCAGTAATTCGCGGAAGCGCAGCAGGCCATCAAGGATTTGTCGCCGCTCCGGGGAAGTTGCGAACCGCTGGCATAGCTCCAGCGTGGTACAAGGGTAGGGCGAAAGCTGAGCGGGCAACGTGGGGTTGCCCAGGTGCGGCGGCAAGACGAGGTTGGTATCGAAGGCCGGTATCGGCATGGTAGTTGACCTTTCCCACGAACCGCGGTCGCATCATGGTGCGTCAATTCAAGGCTGCCTCGAATATGTCGGGGCTGACATAGCCTAACGCTGAATGACGCCGTCGGCGATTATACCATCCCTCAATCCACAGCTGCCACTGCTGCTGGTACAGCTGATAGGCATACTGCACACCTCGGTCACTGTGGTGCAGCAATCCTGGCCCCGGCATCCGGGTCTGGATGGCCCGGTTCAAGGCATCCAAGCGAATCTGCTCGTTAAAAGTTCATCCATTGCGACCGATTTAACCGGTCAACAAGGATGACACTTCTATTTGAGCTTAACAGTGACGATTCTACTGGCGTACAACAAGCAGATAAAATTTTACTTGCATCGCGGAGAATCCATGATATATTATCGAGTATCAGTGATATATTTTACATGGATGTGAAGCATGCCAGTGGTATTTTCAAACAGGTCGTCAAAGGCATACGCCTTCATCCGCAACCAGTTGATTACCGGCCGATTGCGGGCAGGTGCGCGGGTGGTGGATGCGGAAGTGGCGACGGAGATGGGGATCAGCCGTACGCCGGTGCGGGAGGCGTTGATTCGGTTGGAGAACGAGGGATTGGTTGAGCAGGTGCCGCGGGTAGGGATATTCGTGCGGATTCCGACGGCGCGTGAACTGATTGATATGTATGAGATGCGGCGGCTGCTGGAGTCTTACGCGGCGGCGAAGGCGGCACAACGGATCAGCAAGAAGCAATTGACGGAGTTGAAGTCCCTCTGCGAGGTTCAGCGTGAAGATGCCATGGAGTGGCGGCGGAGCAAGGGAGAGGCATTGTCGCCAGAGGTGGAACAGCGTGGTGTCTTGGCGGATGCCGAATTTCATCTGATCATCATGAGGGCTGCGGGAAATCGGCGGCTGATGCGGATGGTGTCTTCAATGCACTTGATGAGTCGTCTGGTCGGACACAACTGGAGCAATCCCAAAAAGCACCCGCCGCTACACTATGCCGCCCACACGCTATTGGATCACTATCGCATCTACCGGGCGATCGAGCGGAGGGATTCCAAGTCGGCTTCGTACTGGATGCGGCGGCATTTGCGGCCGCGACGGGATGTCGCGGCGGATTTAAGGCGATTGCAAGCCAATTTGAGCGATTCCAAGTCGGGGTTTGTGGATTGGCCGCAATCGACCCGGAATTCGCTGCGGGCGATGGAGGAGAAGATCGAATCAATTGAATGAACGTGTGTTCATTTTTATTTCTCATTTTTTGGAGGTCTGTATGAAAGCGTTCGCGAATATTGTGTTGGGTTTGGCGGTGGTGGGCGTGCCGGCTTCGGCCGCGCATGCGGTCTTGATCACAAATGGGAGCAACACCACGTTGTTCTACGATAATTTTGAGGGTGTGACCCCACCTCATACGCCGGCGGCTGTGACAGGCACGTGGTCAAAAAGTGGCAGCCCGCTCGTGGAAACCGGTACAATGCCTCACGCGTATGAGGGGAGTAACTATCTCCAGATAAGCCGCGCTACCAGTGATCTGGCATATGCCGACTTTGGCAAGCAGGACAGCGGAACGCTCCAGGCAGAGTTCATGGTTTATGTGCGTTCGGCCGACTACGTCACCTATGGCGCGCAGATTGCGGCGCGCAATGCAGCCGTGGACGCCTGGGCCATCATTCTGACGCCCACGGCCTCGGGAACGGTGCGTTATTACGACGGAGGGGGATATTCGGATTCAGATGCCACTATCGCGTTTGACACGTGGCAGAAATGGATCGTCAATGTTGACCTGTCGACGGCTACATACAACTTTTCCGTGGACGGTGTGCAGGGATTGTCAACGCCCGATTCATTCCATGAGGGCGCAACCGATCTGCAATACATGGCGTTCACCAGCGGTAACGGGACGAAGCCGCAATTCCTGGTGGATGCGGTCCCTGAGCCGGCAACCCTGAGTCTTCTGGGCTTGGCCGGGCTTGGCATATTGGGCCGTCGGCGTCGTTGATGACGGTGTGGCTGCGCGTTCCCCTCTCAAAGGGCATCGATGAGAGGGGAACGTTTTATATTCAGCGGCACGGATGGGTAATGGAGCGAAGTATGTGGCGAATAACGATGTATTTGCGAATGCGGATGGCGGTCGTTGCCGCCTTTGTTGTCACGATGGTTGCCGCGAATGCCCTGGTATCAGCGCAGCCGACGGGCGAACTGCAACACATGATCGAGATCTCGTGGAGTCGGGGGTCTGATTTGCCGCAGGGATTTCAGGACAGCACAGCGGGGGTATTGGATGGGTATCTCATCACGGCCGTTGGATTTTGCCAGGGCGAGGTGAATGTTCCTGGAAAGTCAGACAAATATCCCCGTGGCTTTTTGAAAAAAGTTTGGGGATTGCAGTTGAGCAACCCCGCGACCGGGTGGATGGCTTTGCCCGATTTCCCGGGCGATGCCCGACAGGAAGTCTTTGGCGTTGTCGTCGGGGACGCATTTTATTGCTGGGGTGGGTTCAGCTACGAGAAACCGCTGACATACAAAGATGGATATCGGCTGTCCAAGTCGGGCGACAAATGGACATGGGAAAAGTTGCCTGATTTGCCCTGGCCGATCTGTAGTGCGGGGATTGTGGCCATTGGCTCGAAAATATATGTCGTTGGAGGGTCGCAGTATGATGGCAACGGATTTTACACTCAATTCGGGCCGCAGGGGGAAATTTCGAGGGTTGGTTCGCGCTTGGTGGAGTTGGACACAGCCGACCTGACGGGTGGTTGGCGAGAGCTTGCGCCGTGCCCTGGCACGCCTCGGTGGAGTTTCTCAGCGAGTGCCGTGAACGGGAATATTTATGTCTTCGGAGGCGGCAGTGGCAATGACAATGCCACAGGTTCATATGGCTCCATTGTTGACAACTGGATGTACAATCCCGCTGGCAATGAATGGACGCGGCTGGCAGACCTGCCCGTTTCCAGCGGGAATTTTGCCGCCGGTCCGGTGGTGTTTAACGACCAGTACATCTTATTGATTGGCGGATACCAGTATCCCAAAATTCTTAATCCTGACGGGAGCGTACGCGATGCGTATGGCCGGGCGGCCAAGCATTATCCGGCCCCGCACGAATATTTCAGCGATATGTTCGTGTATGACACACGGAGCGGAACGTATGGCGACGCAACGCCGCTGCCCTTGAACAACAATCGGCCGGCGGCCGTGATCCTGAAGGACAAACTGTATCTGATCGGCGGTGAAACAGGTGGCGCGGTGGTGGATGGCGAACATTACGGTCATCATCCGGACTTGTTGCTGGTGGGTGACTTGCATCTGATTAAACCATGAACTGGAGTGCGTATGTCACAAAAAAAGGCCTTCACATTGGTCGAGCTGCTGGTGGTCATAGGGATCATAGCCACTCTTATCGCCATCCTTTTGCCCGCATTGACCAAGGCACGCCAGCAGGCACTGAGCGTCCAGTGCTTGTCGAATCTTCGTCAAATCGGCATGTCCGTACAGGTTTACGTATCGCAGAACAATGGAAAAATGCCCCCGCTCTTTCAGCGATGGGGGAGTTATCCGCTGGAACCGACTCTGGATGGCGGAGGGCGTGGCTACTCCATTTTTGGAATACTCGTCAAAACGACGGGCATAACGATGTCGGTGTTCCGTTGTCCCAGTGACACGCGGGAATATCCATTCAACGAGGAGAGCTTTTACATACCAACGCCGGACGAATATGGGGACTGGGGGACATCGCTCTATCTTTCTGATTATATGGTGCCGGTGATGGGGTTTGCCAATCCGGAGCGGCGGCTTCCCTGGTCGGTGCCCCAAGACGCTACTTTTGTTTCCAACAGAGGGCTGCTTGATGCGGCCAGGGTCAAAAATCCAGCGGACAAAATGCTTGTGTGGGATGGATACATGGCTTACTTCACTATTAGCTACGGGGCTTACCAGTTGCTGGGTTTCAATCCGCAGCCGGGCAGCGCTAGCTACGACAACTATTACTGGACCATGTTCCGGCACAACGGCGGGCGGGCCAAAGGTCCAAATTGTCTCTTCGCAGACGGCCATGTGGCGACGATCGACTTGAGGGGGATGCTGCGAAATCCCCAGGAGGATTGGTTTACCATGTCGCGGTAATCGCGAGGGGATAGGATTATGGATATTGGAACCCGGCTGGAACTGTTCCTGGATCGGCGCATGATTGAATCAATGAGCGGGACAGATCTGGTCCTTCATGAACCTCGGCCGGCAGGTCGGGCCATTGCCTTTGATCTGCCATGGGAGGGGAAGTACTCTGCTTATCCAACCATTCTTCATGGATCCAATGGATATCAACTCTACTATCGTGGCGAGGCGGAGGCGGGCCCTGACGGCAACAGCGCCGAAGTGACCTGTTATGCGGAAAGTACCGATGGGCTTCATTGGACCAAACCGAATTTGGGGCTGTTCGAGGTGGGGGGAACACGTCGGAACAATGTCATTGCAGCGCACGAACCGCCGTTCTCCCATAACTTTTCCCCGTTTATTGACGTGAGGGGGAACGTTCCACCGGAGGAAAAATACAAGGCGTTGGCGGGAGTGGTGACGAGCGGGTTGCATGCTTTTGCTTCGGCGGATGGTGTGCGATGGCGGCGATGGAGGAACGAACCGGTTTTTCATGATCAAGGATATGTGTTTGATTCGCAGAACGTTTCGTTCTGGTCCGAGTCCGAGCATTGCTACGTCTTGTATTACAGAAAATTCGTCGAGGGCATCCGCACGGTTGCGCGGGCCGAGTCGAAGGATTTTTTGCACTGGACTGAAGGCCGGGTGATGACGTTCAGCAGCCATGCGCCGACCGTGCGGGAGCAGTTGTACACAAATCAGACGCAGCCGTATTTTCGTGCACCACATGTGTATGTTTCGCTGGCCGCCCGGTTCATGCCCGAACGCCCGGCACTGGGGGAGGCCCAGCTGAAAACACTCGGCATTTCGGTCGATCATTGGCAAGGTCTGGACTGCTCCGATGCCGTGCTGATGAGTAGTCGGGGCGGTTATGAATTTGATCGGACGTTTCCACAGGCGTTTGTTCGTCCCGGAGGCGATGTATTGGACTGGACATCACGCAATAATTATCCGGCATTGGGCATCATCCAGAGCAGCCCGATGGAGATGTCGATCCATGTGCAGCGAAATACGGGTTGGTTATCCAATTATCTGCAGAGGATGATACTTCGGCTGGATGGCTTCGCATCCGTGCAAGCCGGGTATGAGACCGGTGAATTGTTGACAAAACCGCTGACGTTTAAGGGGGAGCGGCTTGAGATCAATTATGCCACGTCGGGCGCGGGGGGCATACGAGTGGAGGTTCAGGATGCGAATGCAGCGACTATTCCGGGATTCGAGATGAAGGACTGCCGGGAGATCGTCGGTGATGAAATCGCACGGAAGGTGGAGTGGACTGATGGCAGCTTGGCGCATTGGCAAGGCAGGCCGGTTCGACTGCGATTTCAGATGAAAGAAGCCGATCTGTTTTCGTTTCGCTTCAGATAATCAATGCGGCATCACCACTACCCCAACAGCTGTTCCCGCAGCAACGCCAGATTCCAGAACAAATAAAATCTCCGGTCGGTCAGCACCAGAATGGAGACGCTCAACGGTGCGATTCTGAATCTGGCCGGACCGGGGCAGAAGATCAGCGGCATCATGCCCTGCGCGGTGATCCGCCCTGGCGACATGGCCGACCAGATTCTCGACCGCGACAAGCATCCGGCCTGGCAGGGCCAGCGTACCAGGCTGGTCTATGCCTTCCCCACCAACCAGAAGCTCTGGGACAAGTATGCCCAGATTCGGGCTGACAGCTTCCGCAACGATGGCGATGGGAGTGAGGCCACCCAGTTCTACCGTGCCCTTCCCCACGAATAGCAGCGCGTCATGTTGCGTCAATTCAAGGCTGCCTCGAATGTTTCGGGGCTGACATAGTCTAACGCTGAATGACGCCGCCGGCGATTATACCATCCCTCAATCCACAGGAAAATCGACCGTCTGGCCTCCTGCCGGTCGAACAGTTCACGGATGACCGCTGGGTGTGTGGTTTTGCGCTGATTGGTGGGGCTTGCCCGTTGAAGCGCGCACGACCAGCTTGGGCAGCAGGTATTGCGGCATTGGATCCACCGCCTCGCCTCTCAACAGCGCATCCAGGCGTGAGATCGTCCATTCCGCCAGTTCACCGCGATCGATTCGAACCGTCGTCAGAGGCGGGTCCATTCGCGCGGCCCAATAGATGTCGTCCGTTCCGATCACACTCAAATCATCGCCGACACTGCGACCGAGGCCCCGGGCGGCCTGGTAGACCCATGCGGCCGCATTGTCAGCACAAATGATCGCCGTCGTTTGCGGGTGGTCGCTGAGCAGTTGCCGACTCGATAGGGCGGCATCCTTGAGATTATGACCGCTGAATCGCACCAGATCCGGATTGGCCAGCAGGCCGGCGCGAGACATTTCCTCGTAAAAAAATCGCACGCGCTGATGGTGGTCGCGGATATAAAAATCATCACGCGCATTGTGCAGGTAGGCGATATGCCGGTGGCCAAGCTCGGTCAGGTGCTTCACCCAATGCCGCACCATCACACGGTTGTCCACGAGGATGCTGTGGGGTGCATTGGCAGGCAAACTGGGCAACAGGAGCACCGAAGGCGCCGGTTTGGTCGCCAATGTTGCCGCCACGGTCGCATCATTCAGATTGATCAGTACCAGGGCTTCGGGCTTGAGCTGGTCGATATGGGACAGGATTTCATCGGTTTTGGCCCGCAAGGGGAGGGTCGTGGCACGCAACCAACCATCACGAACGCCCAGTCGGCCCACCAGGTGGGCGAGAATGTCGCCGTGGTAGGTGTGCTGTTCCAGCCATTTCGACTCGCCGAACAGCAGGATGTCCAGCCGTTGTAATTTCAGCGCAGGCTGCGGGGATCGGGTGAATATCCCCGCGCCGATTCGCGTTTCGATCAGCCCCTCCCGCTTCAATTCATTTAATGCGCGGGTGATGGTTGATCGGCTTACCGAAAACTTGTTCATCAACTGGACCACCGAGGGCAGACGCGATCCCGCCGGAAGGATCGATGCCTTATCGAGCAGACTTAGTTTGAGCTGGTCGTACTTGAAGGTGCCTGGTGCTGTGGCCATCGTATTGATCCATTCAGTGTTTTAGAGCCTATTCAAAACTTCACGGCCGAGTCTGTGCGAGTATCCGCACTTCGGACACGGATAGCTGGCGTAGATAGATTCGTACCTCCGCCATCTCACCGGGGAAACATAGATCAAAGGATCTGATTCCCCGGGCGCCCACGGTGGTGATTGGATAAGCGGCCAAACGCCGCTTGCTCATGTCCATCGCCAATACCCGCCCGTCCAAGTATAAGGTCATCCCATCTTTCGGATCGAAGCTGGCAGCGACGTGATACCAATTGCCTGGCCGCAAGTCCAACACAGGGCTCCACAGCATCTCGATGCCGTTCCACCCGCTCTGGCGAGTCTGGTGCAATAAATACAACCGGCCATCTTCAATCCTGAGTGCGAAATGATGCTTCTCACTGCCACCCAGCAGATCGTACGCCCCCTGTTCCAACAGTCTGGCCGGGCGAATCCACGTGGCGACCGTGTAGGCGCCGTCCACCTTTACCGGCTCGATCGCACGGCCGCTTGCCTTGCCGGAGAACCGAACCGCTTTATGTGCGATGGGGTAAGCCGCCAAATCCTGCAACGGATTGCCTGTTCCCGGCGCAAGCAGGCGGCTGCGCACGGCGCGCAGCGGCGCAAACCCGTCTTCCACGATCGCCAGCCGCCTGGCATAGACCGATTTCGTGGGCGCCGCCGCGATGGCATGCTGAAGCATCCGATCCAATTCCTCAATGGAATCCGCCGAGAAAATCTGCCGCTGCTGCGGATCCTGATTCAAGGCATCCAGTCTGGTCCAGAACGCCTCCATTGGTTTTGCCGCCGGGCCATAGGCGTGCTGACAATAATCTTCGATGATCTGTGACAGGGTTGCATTGGGATTCCACAAGTAAATCCCCGTGACATACAGATTAAAGTTGTTGTACCAGCCTCCGGGAATTGAAGGGTCCGCCGGTCCGAAGTTCATCTCACCCATCACCGGCGCGAGATCCGTGCCCGCGTCGGCCAGATAGCCGAGATCGCGCGAGATGATGGTCCCCATCACCTGCGGGATCGTTCCCAGCGTGTTGTTGTAATACCTGCAGAAGTAAATGGCGTGAGGCTTGAGCTTCTGCCACCCGGCAAGAATCTCGTTCGCCTGCTCAATCGCCTGCGGCGTATACAGATCATGGCGTGACTGGGAAATCAGCACGACCACATTGGGAGGCAATTTCTCCAAGAAAGTCGGCGGTTGCTTGTAGTTGCTGTACGCGCAATAGACGATGTAGTGGTCGGGAAATTCCTTCTCCAGCCGGCGCGCCACCTCCACAACCGCCCGGGCCAACAGGTTGGACATGTTTCCCGTGTTGCCGCGTTTCCGATCAATCTGCGGCCGGCAGATGTTGCAGTAGCAGTAATATTCCCCATCAGGGGGAATCACCAGAAAGTACTTTTGCAGTCCCGGTGGGCGATTGCTCTTGAAGTATTCGCGTGCCTCTTGCGTGATCACATCCACAACCTGCGGATGTCCCAGTGCGATGTCATGGGTGCGATGTCCCTGGGCGTCAATGGTGAAATACTCCGGGTGCGTCTTGCCGTATTTGCCGTAAAAATCAATCGTTTGCTCGAAGGTGTGCTTGGTCGACCAGGGGTCGCGGTCTCCACCGGCGCCGATCCGCCGCAACCACTGCATCTGATCTTTGCCATAGGACAGAAATCGATACGGGAATCTTGGGGATACCGTTACTGACTGTTCAGCCAGCGTCAACGTGTCCAGATGCGGTACGTCGGTCCCCAGCTCTCCAGCATCCAGCCACCGCACGCCCCAGCCTCGCAGCACGTGATACACGCCATATAGCGTGCCGGCCGATCCTGGCACCCACGTATAATTCGCATCAAAGACCGCATCATCCCGTCCGACGATAGCCACAACGCCCGGTCGTACCTCGATGTGAAATCCATCCACCCGTGATGGCGCGGCCACATCGACTCCCGCCAGTTTCGCGGACTCAACACCCAAGGCGATGAGCGTTTTGCCCGGCCATGTATTTTTCAGCGATTGGATGTCGGCTTTGTCGGTCAGCTTCTCAATCGGCAGCGTTGCCCCGGTTATCAGCCGCACATGGTCTACCAGCTCACTTGCGGCATAACCACAGCAGCTATCGTTGTCTGGGATCAGAATGACCGCCTGAGCGCGACCATTGCACACGATGGGCACGGAGTTGGATAGGCTGTCGCCGAATGCCTGACATGCAGTCAATACCAGCAGCGCGAAAATCACCAACCAAATGCGCCTAAGTTGATTGCTTACCACCACCAATAGGCTCCTCCCGACGTGAACTTGGCTCCGGGGAACGGCGACATGCCGGAGGCCGCGCCCGTCCATCCAACGTCGGCGGCGGTCTTCCATGAGACGTGCCCGTCAACAAACAGCTCATTGGCGCCGGATGGAAGCGGTCCTCCGTGCGCCCATTGCACATATCCGCTAACCAGTACCGTTGTAATGTCCGTCATGAGCGGCTGGGACAGGCCAATCTTGTCGGTGGGACGGTGGATGAGCGGCATCGTATACGGGCCGTTATAGATGTATTGCACCAGTTGCGGATTGGCTTCGGAGAAGCGTCGCGCCCCAAAGAACAGATATCCCATCACGTTTGTGTCGTAGATATTTTGTGCGGAGTTGCCGGGGATTTGTTTCCAGTAGGTGTCTGCCGACCAATCCCTGGCCTCGAGATTGGGGCAATAGAAAATGGAGCGCTGTCCACCGCAATACTTGAGCATGAGCAGCTCGATGGGCGAGGGCGACTGCGGCGGGTAGACCGATTCCTGTGCCCGCTCAAACTCATAGTTCATACGGTAGTATCCATTATACCAGTACACTGGAGTTGGGTATTGCCCCTTAAAATCCTGTGAATACATGAGCATGCCAAGGCCCACCTGCCGCAGGTTGTTCGCGCAATACACGCGCTGGGCCGCCTCACGCACTTTGTTCAATGCCGGCAGCAGAATACTGATCAAAAGAGCTATGATCCCGATGACGACCAGCAACTCCACAAGCGTGAAACCATGTAGGGGCCGCCCCGCACACCTGACATCTCGACGAACCAATGTCCGGGAGATCATCCGCATGACGGGCTTCGCACAATCCAAGCCCTGGCGATGCTTAATGTAACGCATGTTGCCAAACCCTTAAAAAAAGAGCGAGTCGGATTGTCACCCGACACGCTCCATGGTTAAGAATATATCCTTTACGACCGCCGACGCCGCAGGGCCAGCAGCCCGGTTGCCGCCAGAATCCCCAGTGAGGCCGGTTCGGGCACGGCCGGCGCATAGGCTCCGCCGGTATCCACGCGAATGTAAGTCATGTCCACACGTGCGTTTGTGTCCTGCCAAGCGCCGCCGAGGTCTCCAATATACAGGCGCAGCGGTGCGCTACCCGCCAAGGCGGCATCTCCGGCCATCGGACCAGCCACCAGCGCGCCATCTCGCCAGAGAGTATACTGATTATCCGACGCATCAAACGCCAACCGAATGGTATGGAACGTATCGGTATTGTCATACGAATAGTTGGTGCCGCCCGGGGAGGGATTACCTTCGTCGATCCAGTTCACAACGGTCCCATTTAAGTTCACCAGCCCGGATTGAGTGGTGGGAGCGCCATAGGCATAAATCCCGATCGCCCAACGGGCGGCCGAAGGAGTGGTCACCTGAAGCTGGAGTTCCGCAGTCCAACTGCCGCTGAGGGTTGTGAATGAGTTGAGCCAGTGCCCGGTCCCCTTATAGGTGACTATCCCTGACGATGCCGTGGGGTCGGGCCACTGATCACTGCCACTGTGCCAAGTCCACCCCGTTCCAATGCCGTCCGCGGTAGCGGGATCGGTTACGCTCGTAAAATTATAAATGTTCGTAAAACTGGCGGAGTCCTTCTGAATCAGAGCCGCCTGAACACCACCCCATCCCGAAAGTACCGTCAATGAACCAAGAATCACCGACGCCGACCGAATGCGAGATCTCATATAACCACTCCATATAAGAAATAGTGTTGTGCTAGCCACATTGACTTGCACTGTGTACCAGTATACCGATACTATTAGGTGTGTCAAGTAATTTTTGCAAACAATTTTCTCTTTGGAGATAATCAGCTATGGCCAAGCTGCTTCGACTTAACACCGTGATCCGCGACGGATTCCATAACGCCTTTACAGACATGCAGTTCTGGAAAGGATGCTTCTGGATCAGCTATCGCAAGGGTGCCACACACATGTCGATGGACAGTGAGGCGATCATTGCCTGTTCGTCCGATCAATACCGGTTCCGAGAGGTGGTTCGCCTGAAAATGACCGGGGATGTGCGTGATCCCAAGATAATCGTCGCGGATCCGGACCGATTGGCGCTGACGATTTGCGCGATGCCCGAGGGGGCCGAAGCCCGCATGTTCCAGCAATACGTCTGCTTTAGCGACGACGGGGTCAATTTTGATGCGCCAATTGCGATTTTGCCTTCCAACCAATGGCTTTGGCGCATCATTCCCTTCGGCGGCAAATTCTATGGCGTCGCTTACAGCACCCTCACGCCCCAAACGCCGACCACCCAGCTGTTTAATTATCGTTCGGAATTGATGGTCTCCGATGACCTTGTGAATTGGAGCAAAATCAGTCAGGTCGGGCAAGATGATATGGCTTTGGCTGAGACCGGGATGTATTTCTCCCCTTCGGGCGAGTTGTGGACAGTGAACCGGCGCAATGTGAAGCCCTTAACGGCGTTACTGGCGATCGCCAGGCCGCCCTACACCGATTGGGAATACCATGAGTTGAACACCAATATCGAAGCGCCGATTATTTTTGAGCATCGTAACTCGCTCTATGTGTCCGGACGATGCAACAACGTGCGCGACGGGCGTGTGGATCATCCCCACGCCGAGCCGGAAGGGTTGGCGATTTGGAAGCTGGAACGGGGACAAGTCATCAGCATTTTACGCCTGCCGGCGGCCGGGGATTGCTCGTATCCCGGAATTGCCAAAGACCCCGCCGGCCGGCTGTTCATCAGCTACTATTCGCAGCACGCCTATATGGACGGCGTGTTGCCCTTGCCGCTGTATCCGGAGGAGGTGCGAATGGATCATCGCGGCGTTCTGCTGAAGCCCGCGGATATTTACTTCGGACAAATCGAGCTTGGATGACTATGTGCCCGATATCTGCCAGTTGTCTTTAGTTCGACTTTTCAACAGGGCGTGGCCATCTTTTTTGGCAAGAGAGCCTAATCTGGCTGTTGCGTAGCTATAATTTGCGGGCATTGAAATTGAAGCGTATCGTGTTGTGACTCGCAATGAATTGCGGGCGGGCGCTGTGTCAGGAAGTTGTGCCGCCTGCCACGGTAGCGATGCGTAAATCTCGGCATAAAAGGTGAAGGAGTTCAGAATGACCGACGTAATCGATATCGAGGGAATTGGACCAGCCTATCAAGCCGCTTTGGTCAAGGTGGGCGTTCAAACGGTTGAGGCATTGCTGGAAAAGGGCGCAACGCCTGCTGGTCGTGCGAAACTGGCCGAAACCAGTGGAATAAGTAGCGCATTGATCCTCAAATGGGTCAATCACGCGGATCTGTTCCGAATCCATGGGGTTGCTGGTGAATATGCCGAACTGCTTGAAGCGGCCGGTGTTGATACCGTTGTGGAACTGGCACGGCGTAATTCCGAGGCCCTCCACGCGGCCATGGTCAAGGTTAACGATGAGAAAAAATTGGTTCGAGCCTTGCCGCAACCGTCGCAGGTCGCCAAATGGATTGAACAAGCCAAAACCCTGCCGCGTGCGGTGCATTATTGATGCGTCGCGGCGGCGCATCAGTCTGTTATCAACGGCACAAATCACGTTTTTGTGATCTTGAAACCGGAGAATTAAACCGGTAGTATTACCGGTTCGGTTTATCAGGAAACGGCTCTGACAGCGGGCAGTTGGGCTTGCTGCGGGGTGTTTTTATTTGTTTTTACTGACCTTATATCCCAAGCCTGCACGCGAAAACAGGTATTCCTGATTGCTTGATTCGCAGCTGGCTGACAGCCCAAAGTGGCTGAGAATGGTATTTGTTATGGCACAATCGCAAGCGGAACTCGTAACGGCATTGATCGATGCCGGTGTTCATTTCGGACACCGCGCTTCACGCTGGAACCCGAAAATGCAGCCGTATATTCACGGCAAGCGGAACATGATTCATATCATTGATGTCCGCGAAACGCTCAAGGGTTTGCTGCGTGCCAAGCGTCTGGTTCAGAACACGGTTGCTTCTGGGAAGGATGTCCTGTTTGTCGGGACGAAGCGGCAGGCGAAATTTGCCGTCAAGGAAGAAGCCGAACGCTGCGGCATGCACTATGTTTCGGAGCGCTGGCTGGGTGGGACACTGACCAATTTCCGGACGATCCGTGCGCGACTGAACCGCTTGGAGGAGTTGGAAAAACTCTGGGAAACCGGGCAGATCGAGACCTACTCCAAAAAGATGAAGGCTGCACTGCAGCGCGAAATGACCAAGATCAAGACCAATCTTGAGGGCATCCGCCGGATGGAACGCATGCCGGGCCTGATGTTCCTGATCGATGTGCGCCGTGAGCATATTGCCGTCAAGGAAGCCAAGAAGCTGGGCGTGACCACGGCGGCACTGATTGATACCGACAGCGATCCGAGTCTGATCGACCTGCCCATTCCAGCCAATGATGATGCGATGCGTGCCATCGAAATCATCATGAAAGAGCTGGCTGACGCGGTTATTGAAGGCAAGAAAGGCCGTCAGGCGGGCGCTGAAGGTTCCGACGCAGCCCCCGCGGGTGAATCGCGCCCGCCACGCCGGCGCTCCAGCCGCAGCCAGTTCCGCGCGGAGAGCGCAACGGAAGGACAGCCTGCTGATAACGCTGAAGCCGGCGCTGCAACTGATGCACCTGCTTCATCAGGCAATGCCGATGATACGGTGGCCGCAGGCTGAAAATTGGCACACCGGCAAGAAGAACCATCGGGCGCTTCGTTTGACAGTCCTGGCTAGCAGGTTCTCCGACTGATAACGATCAGCCGCTGGTTATTGATTTGATCTTTTAACCACAAACTGTTGAGGTAATTTTCATGGCAACCATTACTGCCGCATTGGTAAATGAACTACGGGCCAAAACCGGCCAGCCCATGATGGAATGTAAAAAGGCGCTGGTTGAGACCGGTGGTGATATCGAACAGGCAATTGCTTATTTCCGCAATAAAGGTGTCAAGACCAGCGTGACCGAACGAGTTGCCGGTGAAGGCCGGGTTGTGGCCAGCTCCACCGCCAGCGGGCATGTTTCGGCTGCCGTTGAGATCAACTGCAACACCGATTTTACCGCCAAGAGCGATGCCATGGGCAAGCTGCTGGAAGCGTCGCTGCACCACCTGCTGGCCAATCCTGCCAGTAATCTGAACAATGATCCAAAAATCAAGGAAATGGTGACAGCCTTGGCGCAGCAGACGGGCGAAAATATCACCATCGGCAGGGCGGTGGCGATGAACAATCCATCGGGCCATACCGGTGCTTATGTCTACAGCATCACCAACAAGATTGCGGTGCTGGTGAATCTCAGTGGCAAGGTCGATGCGGAGCTGATTAAGAATCTGGGCGGTCATATCGCCTTCAGTCGCCCGGTCGGGTTGAGCCGCGATCAGGTTCCGGCGGATCTGGTGGCCAAGGAGCGCGAAATTGCCATCGAGCAGGCCAAGGCGACGGGTAAACCGCAGCAGATTGCTGAGAAAATTGCTGAAGGCAAGATGAACAGCTTCTATGCTGAGCGTGTGCTGCTGGATCAGGCATTTTTCAATGCCCAGGTCTTCAAGGGTTCCATCGCTGATTACCTCAAGCAGCACGGCGTGCAGTTGATCGGTTATGAGCGTATCGAAGTCGGCGCTTGAGCCGATACTGGACTGGTCAGTGTTGCATGAGACCGACACGCAGCAACGGCAATTACGACTGAAAACCGAAAAATAATAATAAAAAGATAACCGGCACGCTGAAAAGTGCGCCGGTTATTTTATTGGTTTAACCCCAGTTCTCGTTAGGTTGGCTGGGGGGAGGTTAATCGGCTGCGGCTGAATCATGCGCCACGCCTGTCGGTGCCAGATCGATTGGCGGGAATGATTCGTAGGTTCGTATTCCTGGTTTAATGGAGACAGCCTGAGGCTGCGGCGTGCTGATCGTAACGACCACGCGGTTCAGGTGGGTGCGGGCGACACGGCGCACCTGATCCAACGAAACAGCGCGGATGCGATCGGTGTTGGTCAGATAATGCTGGTAGCCCAGACCATACAGCTCATCCAGCGCTGCTGCCGTCGCCTGCTCATCAGCGGTTTCGCGTTGCATGGCCTCGTTAATCACCATGAGGTGTTTGGCGCGGTTGAACCAATCCGGAATCATGTCTGCATCGCTGCCCTGTACCCGCGCGATATTCTGCAGCATCAGATCAACGACCTGATTGACCTTGCCTGGTTCAGTGCCAGCGTAAGCGATAAACGCTCCGGGCAGGTCATGGCCCTGTCCGGGAGAGTTCATGGCATGGACCACATACACCAACCCCTGGCCGCGCAAGACTTCGTGCAGATAGCCAGTGGGATACCCCTGGCCGCTGGTGATGGTATCGATCACATCCAGCGGATCGTTGACCGCCTGACCAATGGCATTGTCCGATTCAAAACCAATGACAATGCCAGCCAGCGGTTGCTGCGTTGGTTGAACTTCAACCCGCACAACTTCAATGGCGGGAACCCCGGAGCTGGCAGCAGCCGGTGTTGAATCAGCCGGAACTTGGCGCCGTGCGCCAAGAGCGGGGCCTTGACCGACATAGCGGGTTGCCAGCTCGCGCGCCTGCGCCAGGGAAATATCGCCAAAAATCGAAATGACACGGGCCGAGGTCAGAACCTGGGCTGCATACCACTGTTTGAGATCATCGGGGACAAACTGTTCAACGTTTTTACGAAGCCCAATGGCCTGAAACTGGTAGGGGGAATTGTCCGGGCCATAAAATTGTTCACGGAAAAAGCGGAACGCCTGCGACTCCCAGCGCGCATCCTGCGAATCAATCGCAGCCAGTGTGCGCTGTTGCATCGTTTTCAATTCGCTTTCGGGAAAAGTGGGCGTGTTGATCACATCAGCGAAATGGGCAAAAGCATCGTCAAAATTATCGGCCAGCGACGACATGCGCCAGTACCAGGTATTATTGCCCATGGCGGTATCGAGCGTCCCGCCGATCGAGTCCCAGTAGGCAGCGATTTCCTGAGCGTCATGCCCGGCGGTACCGCGCGGCAGCATCGCCATGACCAGATTGCCAATGCCGTTGTTCTCCGCGGTTTCCCGGGTCAACCCGCCGAGGGCGTACATATTGGCATAGACCAGCGGCGTGGTGGTGATTCGGCGATGCAGCAGGATCGTGCCGTTGGGCAATTCGGTGCGGGTAATGGAGGACGATTGATCGGCAGTGCTTTCTGTTGCATTGGCATGAGCCGGTTGCAGCAGATCAACCGCACGCTGCAGGCCTTGAGCGCCGACCATTTCCGCCGGCAGCAGGGTGGTGGTGATCAACCGCTGCGGGTTCAAATACTTGTTAGCGACGATTTGCAACTGCTCGGGTGTAACGAGCATGATCTGCTGGATGTAGTTGTCGAAAAAGTGGGCATCGCCGGTGGTGATGTAATCATTAGCCATTGATTCCGCGATGCTCTCAGAAGTTTGCAGACCACGAATACGAGCGATTTTCAACTGAGTTTTAGCCCGCTCGATGCGATCGGCGCTGATGCCTTCTGTCTTGACGCGCTCGATGATCTGCATGACCGCATCCGTGGCAGCGCTGATTTTTTCGGGATCGAGACGCATGGAGATGGAAAAAGAACCCTGGACATACGCCGGCGTCGGATTGCCGGCAGCGATGCTGTTGACCAGGCGCTGGCGGTCGCGGATTTCCTCCACCAGCAGGGAGGATTGACCATCGCCCAGTACATCGGCCAGCAAATCCAGGGCGTACAGATCAGGGTCATCCAGGCGCACGCTGGGAAACGCCAGATCCACGCTGGCCTGCCCAAGTTTGGGGAAAGTGGCCACGACGCTGCGCGGCGACAAAACTGCGGGTTCGTCGGGAATCTGGTGCGAGAATTCGCGGCCGGCCGGGATATCCACGTGCCGCTGGATCACGGTTAGCGCCGTCTGTGGATCAATATCACCAGCGACGACAAGAACCATGTTGTTGGGGACATAAGCCAGTTTGTAGTAGCTGTAAACATCATCACGACTCAACCCCTGAATGACTTTTTGATAGCCAATGACCGGCACGCGCGCAGGGCTGACATGATAGCGGTTGAGATTGGCCAGATAGTAAAACTGGCGAGATGGCTCACCCTTGCCTTTTTCCAGTTCACGCTGAACCACTTCATATTCGCGGGCGTACTCATCGGGGGTGATTTTGGCACCCAGCAGCCAGTCGGTCAGCAGATCAACAGCCGCCGTCAGATTGTCCGGCGTGGTGTTGATGAAATAGGCGGTGCGGTCGGCGGTGGTGTAGGCGTTGGAATTATTGCCCAGGGTCTGAAGTAGCTCACGGTTCTGGGCTTCGGAGCGCTTGATCGTTGACCCGCCAGCCACCAGATGTTCCAGCAGGTGACTCAAGCCACCACCAAGCCATTTGCCCTCGTAGATACCACCGGTCATTACATAACCACGGACGGTTAAAACCGGCGAGGGAACTTTGCGCACGATCACCGTCATGCCATTGTGCAACAGGCTGATAATTTCATCGTCCTGGC
>JADLCB010000020.1 GCA_020847375.1 Phycisphaerales bacterium
AGCCATTTGCCCTCGTAGATACCACCGGTCATTACATAACCACGGACGGTTAAAACCGGCGAGGGAACTTTGCGCACGATCACCGTCATGCCATTGTGCAACAGGCTGATAATTTCATCGTCCTGGCTGACCGTGCGCAGGCGCTCAGTGGCATCAGGGCCGATGACGGGCGCGATCTTGTCCGGCGCGATGGCGCTGGTTGCACCGGCAGTTGCAGCGTTGTTTGGCGCGCTGGTCGCTTCGGCACTGACCAGCGAGACGTTCATGGTGACAAACAGCAGCAAGGCGAGCGGGAAATATCGTGGGATCATCTGTTCTCCATAACAAGTCTGTCTGATCTGACATGCACAAGGCTGGACAAAGTTACAGCCAGCGGCGCGGGGATTATTTTTGTGTCGTGCGGAAAAATATCCAGCACAAACCACTGCGCATGCGCGAAGCGCCGGCGCGATCAAATAGGCTCGGTGGCCCGCGGATAACTGCCCAGAACGGTTAATTGCAAACAGTGCGCGCGCGCCTGTTCGATCGCGCATTTCATCTGGTCATTATCCTGATGACCGACCGCATCGATGAAGAAATAATATTCCCAACTCACTTTTCGCCCCGGGCGTTTTTCGATATCGGTCAGGTTAATGCCATGATCGCGGAAGATATCCAGCACTTCAGCCAGGGCGCCGGGCTTGTGGGCGGTGGTGAACATGATGGCGGTTTTATCATCACCGCTGCGCTTGGCAGCCTCGCGGCCAATGACAAAAAACCGCGTGACGTTGTCCGGGTTGTCCTCGATATTTTCAAACAGTACCTGCAGGCCGTAACGCTCGCCGGCGTGGATGGATCCAATGGCGGCGGTTCCCGGTTCACCGGCGGCCAGTTCAGCGGCGCGGCTGGTGCTGCTGGCCGGCTGCTGGGCGCGGTCTTTGGCGGCGCTGGCCAGCCACTTGCGGCACTGGCTGAAGACCTGCGGCTTGGAATAGATCGTATGAATTTTTTCCCAGGGTTCCCTGGCCAGAAGATTATGATGAATGGTAATCAAAACTTCGGCGCAGATTTTGGCGCTGGAATTGAGAAAGGCGTCAAGCGTATCGACCACACCACCACCGATGGAATTTTCAACCGGCACCAGCCCGTAATCACAGTGGCCACGGACCACCTCTTCAAAAACGCCGGCAATGTCCGACATGGGGACGTAATCAACGCTGGAACCGAACTTGGCGACGGCAGCCGCGTGCGAAAAAGTGCCCTCCGGGCCGAGGAACCCTATTTTCAAGGGCTTTTCCAGGGCGAATGATCCGCTCATCAACTCGCGCCAAACCGCCTGCAGGCAGCGATCAGGCAGCGGGCCTTTGTTAAGGCGGCGGAGCTTTTCCAAAATGGCTTTTTCCCGATCAGGTGCGTAGATGGGGGAGTTGGTACGCTGTTTCAACTGACCGATTTCGACGACAACCCGGGCACGTTCATTGAGCAAATCGACAATGCGCGCATCATATCCATCGATGCGTCGGCGCAATTCTTCCATGTGCTCATCGTTGGCATCGCTCATGTCGTTAGGTTTTAAGCGTTAAGGATCAGAGCGTCAAACCCGATGGCACGATTAGTCTGACAGTCTGACAGCACCGCTTGGCTTGTCTCAGAGCGGCTTACATTTTTTTGAACAGCAACGAGGCGTTGTGGCCACCAAAGCCGAAGGAGTTGCTCAGGGCGTACGTAACGCGCTTTTCGCGCGCGACGTTGGGAATATAATCCAGATCGCATTCAGGATCAGGATTTTCCAGATTGATGGTGGGGGGCATGATGTTGCGGTAAACGCTCAGCGACGCCACCAGGGCTTCGACGCCGCCGGAAGCGCCCAGCAGGTGGCCGATGGCGCTCTTGGTCGAGCTGACAGCCAGTTTAGGTGCGTAGTCCTTGAACAGCGCCTTGACCGCCTTGGTCTCAGCGATATCGCCCAGGATTGTGCTGGTGCCGTGCGCGTTGATGTAGTCCACCATGTCAGTCTGCACACCGGCGTCCTGCAAAGCGAACGTCATCGCGGCGATGGCACCCTTGCCGGTTGGCTCAGGGGCGGTGATGTGATGGGCATCGCCACTCATGCCGTAGCCGACCAGTTCGGCGTAGATGCGTGCCCCGCGCTTGACGGCGTGCTGATATTCTTCCAGCACGAGAACGCCGGCGCCTTCGGACATGACAAACCCATCGCGATCCTTGTCAAAGGGGCGGCTGGCCCGCTGGGGTTCGTCATTGCGCGTGGACAAGGCGCGGGCCGCACAGAAACTGGCCATGCCCAGCTCGCACAGCGCCGCTTCAGCACCACCGGCAATCATGATGTCCGCCTGATCGTGCTGAATGTAGCGGGCGGCATCGCCGACCGCGTTGGCACCGGTGGCGCAGGCGGTGGCAACGGCCGTATTGGGGCCATTGATGCCGAACATGATCGACACGTTGCCGCTGGCGGCGTTGACCATCAGGCGCGGCACGGTGATCGGGCTGACGCGCGACACCCCGCGTTCGATCAGAACGCGGTTCTGCTCCTCCAGCGTTTCAATACCGCCGATGCCCGAGCCGATGATGACACCGCAGCGAAACGGGTCTTCCTTCTGGAAATCCAGACCGGAATCCCTGACCGCAGTGACGCTGGCCGCCAGACCAAACTGGCCGAAGCGATCCATGCGTTTGGCTTCGCGGCTGTCGACGCCGAAGCGCGTTACATCAAAGTTGGTGCACTCGCCGCCAAAGCGAACGGGATACTTGCCAGCATCCCAGCGGGTGATCATTTTGATACCGCTCTTGCCCGCCAGAAGATTGGTGAACAATTCATCGGCGCTTTCACCCAGGGAGGTGACGCAACCAAGACCGGTAATGACGACGCGACGCTTCATGACAGGAAAACCGACCCTTGCCGGCAGTTGATACGCTGTTGGCTTTGCCAAGACTCGACTTGCTGGCCCAACGGCGACGGGGTTACTTTTTCGAGTGCTGCTTAATGTGGTCAATCGCCTGGCCGACGGTCTGGATTTTCTCCGCCTCATCGTCAGGGATCGCCAGCTCGAACTGGTCTTCAAACGCCATGACCAGCTCAACGGTGTCCAGTGAGTCGGCGTTGAGGTCGTTGATGAAGTGGGTCTCGCGCGTGATTTCGCTCTTATCCACGCCCATTTGTTCGGAGACTATTTCGATGACCTTCTGTTCAATATCGTCCATGTTTGTTCCACCTACGCGTACAGGGTTTAATTTGGCCACAGTTGGCCCGTTGCACGAAAAACTATATCGGTATCAGGCTGGTTTGCAAAGCATGCCAGTCTTGGATTGTTAAAGATTTTCATCCGCCGGGGTGGTGGCTGACACCAGCCAGTCCACCCAGGGCAGGTATTTTACATGACCATTCCGCCGTCAACACAGATCACCTGACCGGTCACATAGCTGGCTTGGGGCGATGCCAGGAACGCCACAACCGCCGCCACTTCCTCGGGATTGCCAAAGCGCTTGAGCGGAATATGGCTGCGCGCCAGGTCTTTGATCTGATCGTTCAGCACGTCGGTCATGTCGGTTGTAATAAAGCCCGGAGCCACAACATTGCACGTTACGTTCTTGCCCGCCAGCTCCTTGGCGACGCTTTTACTCAGACCGATCAAACCGGCTTTGCTGGCGGCGTAGTTGGTTTGACCAGCGTTACCCGCCACACCCGCCACCGAGCTGATATTGATGATGCGCCCGCCGACACCTTTGAGACGGATCATGCTGCGGGCGGCAGCGCGAATCGCGACAAAAGCGCTCTTCAAATTGGTATTGATCACGCTGTCAAAATCTTCATCATCCATCCGCAGAATCAATCCATCGCGCGTAATACCGGCGTTATTCACCAGTACGTCCAGATGGCCATGCTTTTCGATGGTTTTCTCAATTGCGCCAGCCAGGGCCGCCGGATCAGCAATGTCGCAAACGACCGGTTCGGCGCTGTGACCGCTGTCGGTAATCTGCTGACACAGGCTTTGCAATTTATCCAGATTGCGTGCCACCGCCACCACGTGCAGGCCATCGCCTGCCAGTTGTTTGACAATGGCCGCGCCAATGCCGCGTGATCCGCCGGTTACAAAAGCCACTCGCTTATCGTTCATCGTTGCAGTTCCCAAGTTCGGTTGCTCCTGACGGGCAGGATGGCCGGATTCCAGAGATTTTAATCTTCAGTCCTCGTCTATCGCACATCAGGCTGAATCGATTGCGCATCATGCCTAATTTTTGGCACTGTTCAATGCTTCGACGGTGGCGAAACTTTCAACCGGCAGGCGGCGGTTGATCCGTTTGGCCAGACCGGCCAGGGTACGCCCTGGTGCCAGCTCAATGAAACGCACGTCGGGTTGATTCTGATTGATGATGCCCTGCATGGTCTGCGACCAGCGCACCGATGCAACAATCTGCTGAACCAGCAGCTCCTTGATGCTGCTGGTATCGCCGTGCAGCTGTGCCGTTACGTTAGCATAAACAGGCCGGGTTGGCGTCTTGAACGCAACGACGCCGAGTTCCGCACGCATGCGATCCGCGGCTGCTTGCATCAGCGGGCTGTGAAAAGCGCCAGCCACTTGCAGCGCCACCGCCTTGAGCCCTTGCTGCTCCGCCAGTGCCAAGGCGCGGTGACAAGCCTGGGTTGTACCGGAAATCACGATCTGACCGGGAGCGTTGAAATTGGCAGGAACCAGCACCTGGCCTTGGGCGGCCTGAGCGCACAGCTCGTCAACCTTGGCTTCATCAGCACCCATGATCGCAACCATGCTGCTGGGGTTGGCGGTGGCGGCCTCCTGCATGTATCGCCCGCGGGCGGCGACAAGTTTCAATCCATCCTCAAAGCTGAAAACACCAGCCAGGTGCAGGGCGGTATATTCGCCCAGACTCAGACCTGCATACGCCGTGACCTCATCGGGCTGGACAAGCCCGGCGGCAGCGCAGGCGTGGTAGCTGGCGATGCTGGTCGTGTAGATGGCGGGCTGGGAAATATCGGTCTGATTCAACCGTTCCTGCGGTCCGTCAAAGCACAGTGACTTGAGATCAAATCCGACGATGGTGTTGGCTGCATCGAAAATTTCGCGCGCCTGGGGTGAAGCATCATAAAAATCCCTGCCCATCGCGACGACCTGGGCGCCTTGGCCGGGACAGAGGATGTAAGTTGGTTTTGACATATCGTTGTAGGGCGAAACAGACACTGACAGAGGCGACTCACCGGGCCGTGTTTGGCTCAAACCCTGACGACTGCATTGGCCCAGGTCAAGCCAGCGCCGAAGGCGACAAAAATCAGATTGTCGCCCGGTTGCACCTTGCCGTTGCGCCATGCCTCATCCAGCGCAATCGGGATGGAAGCGGCGCTGGTGTTACCGTAACGGTCAATATTCACATACGCCTTGTCGGAAGCCAGGCCCAGCTTTTCCATGGCGCTGTCAATAATGCGCTGATTGACCTGGTGGGGGACAATCATTTTGATCTGATCGTAGGTCAGATTGGTTTTGTCAGCTGCGTCCTTGATCAACTCGACAAATTTTTCCACGGCGAACTTGTAGACTTCACGCCCGCGAATTTTCATGTACTGGTCGCGCTGATCGAGCATCTCCTGGTTGATGGGGTGGCGCGCACCGGGCATGAGCTGCATGGCGCTGCCGCCGCGACCGTCGGCGTGCAGGTTGGCGTGGATCACGCCGCGGTTGGTTTCCGTGCTGCGCGACAGCACGACTGCCCCGGCCCCATCGCCGAAAATAATGCAACTGGTGCGGTCGGTGTAATCGGTGACGCGGCTGAGGGTTTCAGCGCCAATTACCAGCACATGTTCATATTGTCCCGATTGCACGAAGCTGGCACCGACCGACAGACCATAGATAAAACCGCTGCAGGCGGCGGACAGATCAAACCCCGGCACGCCGGGAATCCCCAATTCCGCCCCGACAAAACAGGCTGTCGATGGGAAAACCATCTCCGCTGTGCAGGTGGCGACGAGGATCAGGCCAATTTGTTCAGGTTTGATCCCGGCGGCTTCAATGGCGTTGCGGGCAGCCTGGGTGGCCATGGTTGCGGTTGATTCATCCGGGCCGGCGATGCGACGCTGACGAATACCGGTGCGCTGGACGATCCATTCGTCGTTGGTTTCCACCATCTTCGCCAGATCGTCGTTGGTCAGTCGCTTGGAAGGCAGGTAAGAACCTGTGCCGGTGAGAATGGCGGAAAAATTACTCATGATTGACAATACATCAACCGGTGCATGGCAACCGGAATCCCTGTTTCAATCGATCACTCTTCGGTCTGGATGCTCTTTTCGATTTCGCAGATGATCTGACGATTCACATCGCTTTGCACCAGTTGCTTGCCGACGCGAATGGCGTTGCGTATCGCCAGGGCGTCGCTACGTCCGTGGCAAATCAGACAATATCCACCCACACCCAGCAGCGGAGCGCCGCCATATTCACGCCAGTCATGTTTCTGGTACATCTTTTTCATGACGGGTTTGAATTGATCCAGCATATCCGGGGCGGAGTTCTGCAATTCTGAAAGGATGGTCTGAAACAAGCCCTCAGCCATACCTTCCGTGAACTTCAGCACGATGTTACCGACAAACCCATCGCAAACGACAACATCGACCACACCTTTGAACAGGTCGCGGCCTTCGACGTTGCCGATGAAGTTCAGCTGCGGTTCATCGCGCAGAAGCTTGCGCGCATCTTTCACCATCGTCGTGCCCTTGGCATCCTCCTCACCGATGCTCAACAGCCCGACGCGCGGCCGCTTGATTCCCGCCACCGCACGCCCGTAAGCGCCCGCCATAATCGCATATTGCTGCAGATGTTTGGGTTTGGGGCTGATGTTGGCGCCAACGTCGCAGATGACGACCGGGCCGTGAAAAGTCGGCAGGATGACGGCGATGCCCGGGCGGCTGACACCGGGGAGTGTACCCATGCGCAATTGCGCCCCAGCCACGCAGGCACCGGTATTGCCGGCGCTGATGACGACATCAGCCTCGCCTTTTTTGGCGAGCTTGCACATGACCGCGATGGAGCTGTCCTGTTTGGAACGGATCGCCTCCACCGGCGATTCGTCCATTTCAATGACTTGTGTTGTATGAACGACTTGAAACCTGGCCTGCTGCTCAGCCGTCAGACCGCTGCCAGCCAGAGCTTTTTCAATGACGCCGCGGTCGCCGACGAGGTGGATTTTGTCATCCCCGTCAAGCAGCGATACCGCGTCCCAGCAGCCTTGAAGAATGGCCTGAGGTGCATTGTCTCCACCCATGACATCGACCGCAGCACGCACAGATTTATTCTCCTTGCCAAAGAAAAGCTGGTATCCAAGAGCGACTGACAGAAACAGCAAACACCGACCGGTTCATGCCACGGGCGGGCCGTTATTTGCTTTCTTCCTTGATCTGCAGCGCCAGGCTGGGATTCACATAGCCGCAATTATCGCACGCGCAGTGAGGGAGCTTGGCGTTACCGCACTGGGGACAGCGCACATAATGAATCGGCGTGAGGGCATGGTGCGAACGCCGCTTGCGTTTGCGACTTTTGCTGATCTTTTGTACGGGAAGCATAATAAACTCCTGCAGGTAACACGGGCCGTTTCGACCGATTCAGCCTCGTGCAATCAATAATTTTCCTTCGGCGTCTGTTCGTCAGTTTCTGTCGTTAAAAAATGTGGCGGGCAATGCCCGCCAATCTTCCACGAAAGTCTGGTAACTTAGGGTTAACCCTTGATAATGTCAACTGCCCGGCCAGCCAATTTGACCAGAATTTTTACAATATAGCTATTCCGGAACAACCAAAATCCCCGAAATTTACCTATGGAGACATGGGAAAACGGGTGGTTCCGGCGGTTGATACGGCCTCTGAAGCGCGCCGGTCACGGGAAAACAGCGCAATCCAGCAGGTTATATAGGGGCGCTGTTGGCAGGTGGGGGGTTGGTGTTAAAATGCCGCACCCGTTACGAGCGTGAAGGAGAATGTCTTGAATCGCAAATGCTTGCATGCCCTGATTTACCTGATGCTGGCGGTGGTGTGCATCGTCGCCCTGGCAGCACCGATCTACAACCGGCTGACACCACGCCTGTTTGGGGTGCCATTTTTTATCTGGTTTCAAATCGTCTGGGTGATGGTGGCTGGAGCAGCCACGGCAGTGGCGCATCGAACCATCAAGGATCGGAACTGAATCATGAGCACGGCCGGCATTGTTATTTTTATCGCCCTGTTTGTACTGGTGACGGTCATCGGTTTTATCGCAGCCAACTGGCGGCGGGGGGATCTGGCCCAGCTCGATGAGTGGGGCTTGGGCGGGCGACGCTTCGGTACGATTGTCACCTGGTTTCTGCTTGGTGGCGATCTTTATACGGCGTACACCTTGATTGCGGTTCCCGCCCTGGTTTTCGGCGCCGGGGCGATTGGTTTTTTCGCGCTGCCTTATGCGCTGGTGGCGTTCGTCATCGGTTTTGCCACGCTGCCGCGCTTGTGGACCGTTGCCCACAAGCACGGTTATGTGACCGCGGCTGACTTTGTGCAGGGACATTTTCAAAGTCGGACGCTCGGCCTGCTGGTGGCAATCACCGCCATTTTCGCGACGCTGCCCTACCTGGCGCTGCAGTTGATCGGCATGGAAGTGGCGCTGGCGGGGCTGGGTTTGCCCACCGGCGCGTTTTCCGGCGATCTTCCTTTGATCATCGCGTTTTTGATTCTGGCAGCCTACACCTACACCAGCGGGTTGCGCGCCCCCGCCGCCATTTCGCTGGTTAAGGATTCGCTGATTTACATCGTGATCCTGGCTGCCGTGGTGGTCATCCCCATGCAGCTTGGCGGTTATGGGAAAATCTTTTCATCGGTTCCACCGGAAAAGGAACTGCTGACGACATCGCTGCATAACACCGGCGCGGTCAGCGCCTATATGACCCTGGCGCTGGGTTCAGCCATGGCGCTGTTTTTATATCCGCACGCCACCACGGGCATCTTCGCAGCCAAGTCCGGCCGGGTGGTGCGGCGCAACATGGCGCTGTTGCCGGTCTACACCGTGCTGCTGGGTTTTGTCATGATGCTCGGTTACATGGCGTATGTCGCTGATCTTCAGAATCTGCCGGAATATGCGGATGGGTTCAAGGCGTATGGGGCGAACTACGCCGTTATCGCATTGTTCCTGCACGCATTCCCCGGTTGGTTTGCCGGCATTGCCCTGGCAGCCATCGCCATTGGCGCGCTCGTTCCGGCAGCGGTAATGTCGATTGCGGCTGCCAATCTCTTTGCCCGCAATCTCTACCTGCCGCTGCGTAAAAACATAACGCCCAAGGAGGAGACATTCGTTGCCAAACTGGTTTCGTTGCTGATCAAGGTGGGGGCGATTGTTTTTATTCTTACCGTGCCGGCCAAGTTCGCCATCGACTTTCAACTGCTGGGCGGCGTCTGGATCATCCAGTTGTTTCCGGCGCTGATGCTGAGTTTGTGGATCGGCTGGTTGCGCAGCCAGGGTCTGATCGCCGGTTGGGTGGTGGGCACGGGGCTGGGCACGTGGATGGTTTACACGCAGGGTTTCACCAGTGCGGTTTATCCGCTGCACGTGTTTGGCTGGACCCTTCCGGGCTATGCTGCACTTTATTCCGTACTGGCCAATTTAGTGGTGGCGCTGCTGGTCAGCTTGGTGTTCATCAAGAGCCAAAAACCTGAACCTCACGCCAGCGCCGCTTGACGGTTGCAAAGGGCATACTACAATTCCACCGATTCGCCGCTGTTGCAGCGGGGCCATGGTCTAACGGGATGACGGCTGAATCGCATTCAGCAAATCGGGGTTCGATTCCCCGTGGCTCCACTTAGAGAATTGTTAGGGAGTGTAATGTTGTGGTAAGTATTGGCAATAATGGCACTTACAAGAGTACTGCCAATTTCCAATTTACCCTTACTTCCGCCTAATTTCGCCGTATGCCGCGTCGTATTTCGCGTCGCGCTTGGTGCGGCCTTGCCTGCCGCTCTGGCAAAGTGCTCATCTGTAACTTGCAGGTAGTGATTCCTGGCCACATCTGCAGAATTGCCAATCCACTGGCATACGGTCTGGATGGGATAGTCGTTGGCCAGCTCGGTCTCGCGGCTGGCTCGAAGGTTGTGAAATAGCCTCGGCCAGGGCGTAACGCCCGCTTTGTGAATGATCCTTAAGAATTGCGTGCGCAAGTTGCAGTTGGCTTGCTGGTAGCGGGTAATGACGTATTGCGCCCCTTCTTCGGCCTCGTCAAATACCTCCATCAGAGGCTGTCGCAATTCCGGAAACAAAGGAATAATCCGGCACTCGCCGCCGGGCAGATGCTCCGTCTTGGGGGAGGGAACTCGGATACGGTCTTGATCCCAGAGAATATCGCTCCACTTCAGCGAGAGATGTTCACTGGGGCACCGCAAGCCACCGTAGCGACTTAAGGCTACCAGCAGCCGCCACTGCGCATCCGGGCAGGCCTCAATCACGCAGTCGATCACCTCGCGCGTTATAAAAGCGAGGCGATCTTTGTTCGACTGCCCACCAGCCTTAATCCCTTCAAAGGGATTATGTTCGATTAATTCCCACCGCATCGCTTTCTTGAAAATGGTTCGTACTGCCTTTACCACACGTGCAATCGTGCTATCTGCTAGTCGGTGCTTAATCATGTACTCATGCCACTTATCCGCATCGGCGCGAGTGATTTTCCCAAGTACTGTAGAGGCATCAAAGTAGCTAAGCAGGTAACGCCGCACTTGCTTATAGTTCTTGATCGTGTTCGGCTTTTTGTTCGTGAGACTGGCTATGTACTGATCCAGCCATCCCTCCAGCGTCGTACAGGCCTGTTTTTTACGCGGACCAACCAGACCCACGGCCATCAACCGATTGTAGAGAACATCGCTGACGACATGGCCCAGCCAGTGAGCCGTATCACGATCCACTTCATAGCCGCCAATCCTGGCATTATTGATCGCCTCGATCTTGGTCAGGATCGAATCGCCATCCTTGCGGCTGATCGCACCCAGGTAAATCGTTCGACGTGTTCCAGCCTTGTCGTAGAACATGATCCGTTTTTTACCGTTGGAACCTGTACTCAAACTCGCCATATCAAGCACCTGCCTTATCGCATAGAATCATCACCCAGTTACAGTCAGTCGCTACGCAAAGCAACCAAAATCAGCCTGCGGTTATTGTAAATTGCCACCAGCTTCTTGATTCGCAGCGCACTTCGCACCTTGCACTTTGTGCTTATCGATGAGCGCCTGCAGATCAGCAGTGGCGTAAAGTGTTGCCCTGCCAATCCTTATTGCAG
>JADLCB010000021.1 GCA_020847375.1 Phycisphaerales bacterium
CAAATCTCGCCGATGGTCTGCTCAGCGTGGCGATGTGTCTGGCTGCCCGTGAATCGTGCTTTCTCAAGACATTCCAGAACATCCCGCCGGTCAATGAGATGTCCAAATACTATCAAGGCCGACCGGAAGTCTCTGCCCTGACCCACTACGACGATTCAGCAACCAAACCAATACAAACTGATTAATCAGCCTGTTTCAGCATCAGCGACAACCGGGGCGCTGATGGTTGTGCGATAACCGCATTTTCGGGAAATCGCGCCAAATTGGTTGCTCCTGCGCGCAAGAGTGGCTGATATTCGATTGGAACAAATCCTGTAATCTTTCAATTTTCCGAGCCGGCGAGTTACAATGCTGCCACTTCATATTGGGAATCCTTGGTGTGCTGGCACGCATCCACTCATTCATCCTCACCGGTATTGACCCGCTGCTTTGCGAAGTCGAGGTTGACGTACAGCAATCTGGCCTGGAAAAAACGACCATTGTCGGCCTGGCACAGACAGCGGTGAAGGAAAGTGTCGATCGCGTCAAACGCGCCATCAGCAACAGTGGTTATGCCTTTCCGGCCCATCAACTACTGATCAACCTGGCGCCGGCTGACGTTAAAAAAGAAGCGCCAGCGCTTGATCTGCCCATTGCCATCGGGCTGCTCCGGGCTACGCGCAGCATTGAAACCGATTGTCACCATCAATATTTGATCGCCGGCGAGCTGGCGCTGGATGGACGGGTGCGCAAGATCAAAGGCGCGCTGTCGCTGGCGATGCTGGCGCGTCAGCGCGGATTTCGCGGTGTGATCCTGCCGCAGGATAACTGCCGCGAAGCTGCCGTGGTGGAAGGCATCGAGGTTTACGCCATTTCCTCCTTGGCACAGGCGGTCTCATTTCTGAATGAGCGCCTGCCGCTGGAACCTTACGAACTGGACGACCAGCCGTTTACGGCTTCCGCCCTGTCGTCCAATCTCGATTTTGCCGATGTGCGCGGCCAGGAGACGGTCAAACGTGCCATCATGATTGCCTGCGCCGGTTCGCATAACCTGCTCATGATCGGCCCGCCGGGCACAGGTAAATCGATGCTGGCCGGTCGTATTCCCGGCATCCTGCCCCCGTTGACGCGGACAGAATCACTCGAAACAACGCGCATCTATTCCGCCCTGGGTTTATTGCCCGATGGTGTCGCGTTGATGGATCAGCGGCCGGTCCGCACGCCGCATCATTCCGCGACCGCCCAGTCACTCATCGGCGGTGGTTCGATTCCGCGCCCCGGCGAAGTATCGCTGGCGCATCACGGCGTTTTATTTCTGGATGAATTACCGGAGTTTTCGCGCCATGTATTGGAAACGTTGCGCCAGCCGTTGGAAAGTGGTGAAGTGACCATCGCCCGCGTGCATGGATCAGTGCGTTTTCCCGCCCAGTTCATGCTGGTTACTGCGATGAATCCCACCGCTTCAGGTTACGCGGCGGACAATCCGCGGGCACGCGACAAATACCTCTCTAAAATCAGCGGCCCGTTGCTGGATCGGATCGATATCCATGTCGAAGTACCGGCTGTCCCCTACCGGGAGTTGACCAGCCGCCGTGCCGGCACGGGCAGCGATACGATGCGCCGCCACGTGGCTGATGCCCGGCAGATTCAGCAGGCGCGCTTTCAGGATGGCACGACCAATGGCCGGATGGATTCGCGCCAGCTCAAACAACATGCCGAACTGTCTGACAGTTGCCTGCTTCTGATGAAACAGGCGATGGATGAACTGGGACTTTCCGCCCGCGCCTATGACAAGATTCGCCGCGTGGCCCGGACCATTGCGGATCTGGAAGGCGCAACGACGATTGGCGAGCAACACATCGCCGAAGCCATCCAGTACCGTCTGCTGGATCGCCAGTTCTGATTGCGCCTGCCACCAGCTCCTCGTGCCAAACCAGCTTACTTCACTTCCTGCCAGTTTTTACCCCATCCTGTTTCAACCCCCAGCGGCACGGTCAAGCCAATTTCGCTTCCGGCGGCAATCATCTGGCTGCGCACAAACTCCGCCTCAGCCTCCACCACATCAGCCGGTGTTTCAAAAATCAGCTCGTCGTGCACCTGTAAAAGCATCCGGCTGGGATGATTGTCGCCTTGTATTTTACGATGGATATTAAGCATCGCCTGTTTGATCAGATCAGCGGCCGAGCCTTGTACAACACTGTTGATCGCCACCCGCTCGGCGGCGCTGCGCTGTGCCAGCACACCGGAATGAATATCCGCCACCGGTCGGCGCCGCCCCATGATCGTCTGCACATATCCCTGGTTTTGCGCCTGTTCAACGCACTGATTCAAAAATTTCTGGATGGCCGGGAAACGCTGATGATAGGTATCGATGAGTTGTTTGGCTGCTGCCACATCCAACCCTTCAATGCGTCGCGCCAGACCATAGGGGCTGACCCCGTAAAT
This sequence comes from Phycisphaerales bacterium, assembly GCA_020847375.1. Lineage (GTDB taxonomy): Bacteria > Planctomycetota > Phycisphaerae > Tepidisphaerales > Tepidisphaeraceae > JADLCB01. The sequence goes on from JADLCB010000021.1 coordinate 2,425, forward strand.
AATTCCGAAGTTGATGATCTTCGCCTGCGCCCGCTGCTCACGACTGACCTGATCCGGCGCAACACCAAACACCTGGGCAGCCACCGTGCGGTGAACGTCCTCGCCGTGCGCAAAGGCTGCAATCAACGCCGGTTCCTGCGTGAAATGCGCCAATACGCGCAACTCAATCTGCGAATAATCCGCCGTAAGCAACAGGTTGTGCTCGATATCGCCGGGAACAAACGCCAGACGAATCCGCCGACCTTCGTCGGTGCGGATCGGGATGTTCTGCAGATTGGGATCACTGCTGCTTAACCGGCCGGTGGCAGCGCCGGTGGGATTAAAATGCGTATGAATGCGTTTGGTGCGCGGATTGATAAAATCGGCCAGGTTGTCCAGATAGGTATTTTTCAGCTTCACCAGTTGCCGATATTCCAGCACCAGTTTGGGCACGGGGTGGCTATCCGATAATTTTTCCAGGACTTCCACATCGGTACTGGCGCCGGTCTTGGTCTTTTTGACCACGCGCAACTTCAACCGCTCGAACAGCACGTCAGCCAGTTGCCTGGGCGAATCGGGATTAAACTCCACACCAGCCGCCTGCTGAATCTGCTGACGCAGCGTATCGGCGCGCTCGCCCAGCACAACCGACTGCTCCTTCAGTACGCGCGGATCAACCGCAATGCCGTTGTGCTCCATCTCCACCAGCACATCCACCAGCGGCAGCTCCAGCTTGTCATGCAACGCTTTCAACTGCGGTTGCTGTTGCAACTGGCTGGATAGCAGGTCGCACAGACGCAGGGCGACATCCGCATCTTCCGCAGCGTAGCGCGTGACCAGGCCCATCTCCACCTGATTCATGGAAATCTGTTTGCGCCCCTTGCCGATCAGTTGTTCGGTCGGAATCTTACGAAAATGCAGCAGGCTTACCGCCAGGGCATCAATCCCATATTGCATCCGCCCGGCGTTGAGCACGAAAGCAGCGATCATGGAATCCATCTCCAGACCGCGCACCTGGATTCCATTTTCCCTCAGAACCAGAATGTCATACTTGGCGTTGTGCGCCACTTTGGCAATATCCGGGTCTTCAAAAATTGGCTTTAGCGCCGCCAACATCGTTTGACGATCCAGCGTCGGCGCTCCGGCTGGCCCTTGCACGGGCAGGTAATATCCCGTCCCCGGTTTCCAACTCACACTGATACCAACCAGATTGGAACACATCGCCCCGAGCGCATCCGTTTCCGTATCAAAGGCAAAGCGCTTTTGCTGCTTCAAATCGCGCACAAAGGCATCAAAGGTCTGCTCGGTTACGCAGGCATAATCGCACGAGTCGCTGGTTTCCATTCCCTCGCGCGGCGCAGGCTCGCTGGAAAAGCTCAGTTCACCAAACAACCCCTGCTGCGCAGGAGGTCTGTCATTGGCAGGCTTGACTGCGGTCCTTGCCAACAGCTGCCCTGATAACCGCTCGAGCAACTTGTTAAAACCCAGATTTTTCAGTTGTTTCTGCAGCGCCACCTGATTGAAACCCTGAAACCGGCACGCCTGCACATCAAAGTCAAAATCAACGTCATCTTTCAGGCGCACCAATTGCCGTGACAGATGGAGATTAGCGCTGAACTTCTGAAAATTTTCCCGCATCTTGGGAGTCAGCTCATCGAGGTGCTCCAACACCGCATCGGCTGTGCCGTAACGCGCAATGAGCTTGGCCGCTGTCTTTTCCCCCACGCCGGGAATGCCCGGGACATTATCCGTGCTGTCGCCTGTCAGGGTCTGAATTTCCACCGCCTGCTCAGGGCCGTAACCCTGTTTTGCCATCATGGCCGCCACATCGACAAACTCGGCGCTTTGTACGTCATACATGCGCGTGCGTTCGTTGAGCAGTTGGCGAAGATCTTTGTCTCTGCTGACCAGAACAATGTCGTAATCCTGGTGATAAAGACGACGGGCCATCGTGGCGATCAGGTCATCAGCTTCAAATCCCTCCTGGCTGAAAATCGGGATGCCAATATCGTGCACCAGTTGAATAATCCGCGCTTCCTGGGGGGCAAAATCATCCGGCGGTTTCGTCCGATTTTCCTTGTACTGCGGATAGATTTTTTTACGAAACACGTTGGCTGCGCCCGTATCAATCACCATCGCCAGATAATCTGGCTGGCGCTGATCAATCAGATTCAACAGCATCTGCGTAAAAATATAGGTCGCTTTGGTGGGTTCGCCATCGGGGCTGGTCAGCTCGCGCATCGGCGCGTAATAGGCGCGGAAAATCTGCGCATGCCCGTCAATGATGTAAAAAGATTTTGCCATACGATTGAGGAACAATTGTAGGCTTTATCTTGCTTGACGCCTATCGCACCTGCTTGTTTATGAATTTCTGGCGATGGCGCGCTGTCTCCATCAGCGCATGGCCAGGCGCCATCATAATTCATGGCTATTCGATGGGCTGTCCAACCTGACGATCCTTACGACGGGTCTATTCCGATATGAAAACCATCTACGCGCTGGCCATGGCGTTGCTCGTGGAATTTTGCCTCATTTTTATTAAAAACCGATCATACGTCTGGGCATCCAGCGGCAAATCCATCGGTTGGCGCGTCAACGCCGCCAGCGCCATGGCATTGCCAATTTCCAACCCATGCACGCCCTCGATCCCGGGGGCAACCAGCGGCACATCCTCAATAACATGATCGATAAAATTTTGCATAAGCCCCTGACGGTCATCCAGTGCCTGTCCGGCCAGAAGATCAATCTCCCATGTCTCGATCGCGGGAAACAGCTCCGTCGCGTCGCGCAACTGGCTGGCGTTTTTGGTGGTGCGTGAAAAATGCAGCTGATACGCATCCATCACCAGCCTGCCGCGCTCACCGACAATCTCCAGACGATTCGTGCCCGGCGTTTCGCCCGTGGTGGCATGGAAATGCCCGATCGCCCCATTGGGATATTCGAGGATGGCGCTGACTTCATCTTCGACTTCAATCGGATGGGTCTTGCCGATAAAACCAACCGCGGTGATGCGCGACGGCATCATCCCTGTAATCCACTGCAGCAGATCCAGATCATGCGGGCATTGATTGATCAGCAATCCGCCGCCCTCTCCATTCCAGGTGGCCCGCCAGCCACCGGATTTGTAATAGTGGGTGGTTCGGAACCAGTCGGTTGACACCCAGCTCACCCGGGAAATAGCGCCCAACTCCCCGTCACGAACCAATTGCCTCATTTTGGCAAACACGGGATTCAGCCGCCGCTGGAACATGATCCCAAATTTAACCTGTCGATGCGCTGCTGCCACTTCGTTCACCTGATGCGCGGCGCTGATTGAAACCGCAATCGGCTTTTCACACAGCACGTGGATGCCAGCTTTCATCGCCTCGATCGACATCGGTACATGGTCATAGTGCGGCACGGCAATCAGCACCGCCTCGATTCCACCGCGACGAATCATCTCACTGTAATCGGTAAAACGCTTGGCATTTGCCGGCAGCCGATCCAATCGACTGGCGTCGATATCACAACCCGCAACCAACTCCACATTTCGGCAGGCAGCAAAGCTTTTCAGGTGAATTTGTGCAATCGCGCCCAAACCCACAATCCCGAAACGAAGCGTTTTTGACACACAACGATCCTATCCCAGGTAAGTTGAATCAACGTATCGTCAGTGGCAATGGCTACATCGCCTTGCTTGCAGCCGCTGGCAGCGGAATGCCCTGCTCCCGGCAAATGGATCTCAAGGCATCAACGGCAACCTTGAACGCCAATTCCGCAGGTTGATCCTTGTAATCGCCATTGATGGTCAGGTGCGGTTCCAAGGTCAAAAAACCGCGATATCCACGGGTGTATGCATCCGCCAAAATCGATGCGATATGTCCGTCTCCCTGCCCGGCGGGGACATTTTTTTTGTTGCTGCGCAAAGCATCCTTAATGTGGATGTGCTCGACAAACGGCTGAAGAAGCGGCCATAACTTTTCAGGATATTCCCCCACCTGCACAAAGTTGGCAAAATCAAAAGCAGCCCTGAGCTTGGGATGATCAATCGTCTTGAGCAGATCCAGCACGCGCTGGCCAGTATCGCCGTAAATATGACTCTCATTTTCATGGAGGAGCACGACATTTCTATCCTTGACATACTCCACCTTGGCACGCATGCGCCGCATCACCTCGTCGCGCCACGGCGACCAGCCGGACTCTCCCTCGGGCAGAAAATAGCTGAAAACACGCACGAACGGCGCATGCAATAATTCCGCCAAGGCAACACATTTCTTGAATTCCTCAAAATGTGGTTCCCACGCTTCATTGATTTTGACTTTCCCAATGGGGGAACCGATGCAAATAACCCCCATCCCCGCAGCCTGCACCTTGTCGCGGATTGCTTGCTGCGTGGCTGGGTCGAAATCGGGAACACTTTTATCGCCCACCCGGCGCAGCTCGATGTGCGTCACCTGATACTTCTGGCAACCACGAATTTGCTCGTCCAGATTCAGGCTGATCTCATCAGAAAAGGCGGATAGTCTTAACACGGTGAGTTTCCTTGTTTTTAGTGTTGGATAAGATCATAGAATGCCGCCTCCATTTACGCAAGCGTGTGCATTGAAATATCAACTGATAAAGCGGAAAAATTTTACATTTGCAATCGTTTGCACTAATGGGGCTTAACGTCCCGTCGGATGAGCCGAAATTTCACGTCAAATCGTGGACAATTTGGCCTTGCTGCGTGGCTATTCAAAGCGGCCGGGATCAAACGCAGACGGGTCAGTGTACGGAGTCTGGCCTGTAATCAGGTCTGTGCTGAACCGGGCGGAACCGGGCGCACTTTGCAGCCCCAGCATCTGATGTCCAAAGCTATAGAACAGATTTTTCCACTTCCGGGAAAATCCGAGCATCGGCACACCATCGGGCGTGCAGGGGCGCAACCCGCGCCACGTTTCAAACACCTGCGGTTCGGGTTTGAGTTTGAGATAATGGTGACTGCCTTTGAGAATGGCATTGACGCGGCGCGGCGTGATCGTTTCGTCCGCGTCACAAAGCTCGAGAGTCCCGGCCAGTCGAACCGAGCCATCCCTGGGCGTCACCGCGATTTTGCGATCAAGGATCATCATCGGATATTTCGGCGCCACGTCGAAGTCATTGACGATCAGGCTGTACCCTTTTCCGCTGAGCAGCGGAATGTTGACTTTCAATGTCTTAGCCACCTTGGCTGACCACGGCCCGGTCGCCAGCACCAGCAGCTTGGGCGCATAGCGCCCGTGGGTTGTAACCACCTGTACAATCTGATCTTTCTCCGTCACAAAATCGAAGACTTCGGTCTGACCTTGAAAACGCCCGCCGGCCGCTTCAAACTCCGCCAGATACGCCCGAACTGTCGCCAGCGGTTCGACACTCGCTTCATCAGGAAAATATGTCCCACCCAGAACGGTCGATTTCAACGACGGCTCCATGGCGACCGCTGCAGCAGCGTCAAGCTCTTTACTCTGAATCCCATACTGAGCCATGATCTGCGTCTCAGCCTTGATATCCTTCAGCCCTGACTCCGTACCACTGATCATCAACAGGCCATTGGGGCGAAAATCCATTGGATACCGGCCGGTCTCCCATAGTTTCCGGTAAGCGGCCAGACTGTATTTTGAAATGTCCGTCAGAGCGCGAACCGAGCGGTGCATTTTCTTATTCGTCATGCAGCGCAGAAAATGAAACATCCAGCGGATCAAACGCAGATTGATATCAGGTTTGATGTAAAGAGGCCCCTCCGGATCCATCATCCAGCCGATTGACTTCATGAGCATGCCGGGTTGGGGCAGGGGCATGGAAAAACAGGGTGTGACCCAACCCGCGTTGCCATATGAACACCCCAAACCGGCGTCATTTCGATCAATGAGTAAAACCTGTCGGCCCGCGCGCTGCAGCTCGTTGGCCAGCGTTGTGCCGATAATGCCCGCGCCCACAATCAACACATCCACCGATTTAACCTGATCATTCATCATTTCAATATTATCCGTTCATTGCTAATTCACAATATCCGCGCGTCAATGACAGAGCTACGCCAAATGATTAAAATCACAGGTTGTGTCTGAGATTATCCTTGCCACCCTCAACGCTCGTTATGCGCATTCGTCTTTTGCCCTGCGCTATCTGCTGGCCAACATGGCCGAGCTTCAGGGGCGTGCCGCCATCCTCGAATTTGATATATCCCAGCGCGTCATCGACGTGGCGGAGTCGATTCTGGCAGCCAAACCGCGCATCGTGGGTATTGGTGTTTATGTCTGGAATGCTGATCCATCGGCTCAACTGGTGGCGCTGCTGAAAAAGATCCAGCCTGATTTGACCGTCATCATCGGCGGCCCGGAAGTCAGCCATGAAACAGACCAACAGGACATTTGCGCCACGGCTGACTATGTAATTACCGGCGAAGCGGATCTGGCGTTTGTCGGGCTATGCCGCCAACTTCTGGACGGCACGCCACCAACACACAAAATTATCCCCGCCGAACCGCCGGTCTTTGAGGAGAGTAAGAAACTATTGCCACTGGCGGCTGATCGCGTCAAACCCGCCAAGCCAGCGCCGCCCATTGTCCTGCCGTATGATTTGTACACCGATGAGGACATCGCCCATCGTGTCATCTATGTTGAAGCGTCGCGCGGTTGCCCGTTCAAATGCGAATTCTGCCTTTCGTCGCTCGATGTGCCGGTGCGCAATGTGCCGTTGGAACATTTTCTCGCTGCGATGCAGCCGCTATTGGATCGTGGGGCGCGCCATCTCAAATTTGTCGATCGCACGTTTAATCTGAATCTCAATGTCGGTCGTTCAATCCTGCGGTTCTTCCTGGACCGTTATCGTCCCGGCTTATTTCTCCATTTTGAGATGATCCCCGATCGCCTGCCCGACGGTTTGCGCGAGCTGATCAGCCAGTTTCCCCCCGCTTCGCTGCAGTTTGAAGTGGGCATCCAGACCTTTAACGAGCAAGTCGCCGACCGGATCAACCGGCGGCAGGATAACACCAAAGTCGAGGAAAATTTCCGGTTTTTGCGCCAATCCACCGGCGTCCATATTCATGCGGACTTGATCGCTGGTTTGCCGGGTGAAACCATGGAAAGTTTCGCCACCGGCTTTGATCGGTTGATCGATCTTGGACCGCAGGAAATACAAGTCGGCATTCTCAAACGCCTGCGTGGGGCGCCCATCAGCCGCCATGATCAACCGTGGGCAATGGCCTATACGCCGTATGCGCCCTACGAAATACTTCGCACCAGCACAATGGATTTCATGGAGCTGCAGCGCATGCGCCGATTCTCCCGTTACTGGGATTTGGTGGGCAACAGCGGCAATTTTGTCGAATCGGTGAAGCTGCTGTGGCAGCGGCCACACGCCGGCGGCAACGAATCGCCGTTCGTTTCATTTATGGCGTTCACCGACTGGCTTTTTGATCGCCTGGGTCAACGCACCCACGGCATTGCGCTGCACAAACTGGCTGAACATCTGTTTGAATACCTCACGCAGCGCTGCGGCCATCGTGCGCCATCCGCCGGTCGGACAATCGCTGAAGATTTTCGTCGGGTTGGCCGCGAGATTCCGGACGCGCTGCGCCTTTATGCACCGGCATTAAATCGCAGCACCGAAAGTGTTTCCGGCCCGTCACTTCCGGCCCGCCAGGCCAAGCACCTGGGAATCACCACTGATCAGGCTGCCAAACCGCAGTGATCGGCCACCAGCCCGCCCCTACAGGCGCTTAATTTTACCAAGCGCAGCACTCCAGTCCCCCTTCATCCTTTTTTACAGGCATTTTTATCGGCCCTCACGATTATCAGCCCATCGACTGAACTTACCCGCTCGATGACATCGGCCGACAACAAGAACATAGGCGCAACGAATAAGCGCTGCGATACACCGTTTTTCCATCGGTGCAGGCGGAGTTGTAGCATGATCGAGGTCGTCTCGCGTAATTCGATTCACAAGCGGCCATCAGCCGAGCTGCTGATGCTCGCCGGTCGCCCGCTGGCCGCCCCGACGCAGGCACGCAGTTGCGACGCCCGCGGTTACTACACCCTGTGGGAAACACTCGAACCGCGCGTACTGCTGACGACAGCCCCGCTGGTACTGGGCCACCGGGCCGCCATCAATCAGGCGATTAGTGAGATCACGTTCAGCGCCTCATCTGAACCGGTTTATTTGCCCAGTGTCAGCAACCTTTCCGGTACCTTCACGACTTCCACTGCAGCGGCCACCAGCCTGATCAGTCTGGATCAATTCCGCAACGATGCCCGCTTTACCGGCATCGATGGCAGCGGTTTTTCGGCGGTGATTCTGGATACCGGCATTGATCTGGATCACCCCTTCTTCGGGCCGGATGCCAACAGCGACGGTATCGCCGACCGCATTGTTTATCAGTATGATTTTGCCAACAACGACGGCAACGCCAGCGATTACAATGGTCACGGGTCGAATGTTTCGAGCATCGTTGCCAGCTCCGACATTACGTATCCCGGAATCGCGCCGGGGGCGGATATCATCCATCTGAAAGTTTTCACCGACGCCGGCGTCGGCAATTTCAGCTATGTCGAACGAGCCTTGCAGTGGTGTGTCGCCAATGCCGCCACCTACAACATCGCCAGCATCAATATGTCACTGGGCGACAGTGGCAACTGGAGTTCCAGCCCGTCGCTTTATGGCATCGGTGATGAGCTATCAGCCCTGGCGGCGATGGATGTCATCACCGTGGCAGCAGCAGGTAATGATTTTTATCGCTTTAACAGCGCTCCGGGACTTTCCTATCCAGCAGCCGATGCCAACACCATCAGTGTAGGCGCGATTTATCAGGCCAATGTCGGTGGTTTTTCCTACGGTAGTGGCGCGGCTGCCTACAGCAGCGGCGCCGATGTAATCACCCCATTCAGCCAGCGCCACCCGGTGCTGCTCGATGTCTTTGCCCCCGGAGCACCCATCACCGGAGCCGGACCTACAGGCAATCTGACCACTCAGCACGGCACCAGTCAGGCTGCCCCGCACATTGCCGGCGTGGCAGTGCTGGCGCAACAACTGGCGATGCAGACCTTCGGACGACGATTGACCGTGAGCGAATTTCGCCAGTTGCTCCAGTCCAGTGCTGATACCATCTTCGACGGAGATGACGAAAACGATAATGTCACCAATACCGGGATGAGCTATCCGCGGGTCAATGTTTTTGCGCTGGGCCAGTCTGTACTGGCGATGGCGCCGCCGGACAATCCTGAAATACAAGTGCTCGACGGCAACATCAACGTCACCGACGGCAGCAGCACCATCAATCTTGGTTCAACCACACTGGGAACAGCCGTCACCCGCACATTTACGGTGCGCAATCTCGGCCGCCAGCCGTTGCAGCTTAATGGCGACATCGCCCTGCCGCCCGGTTTCAGCCTGGTCAGTGGTTTTGGCACGGCTACCCTGGCGGCCAATTCCAGCACCACCTTTACCATTCGTCTCAATGCCACGGGCACGGGCACTTTTGGCGGTGTTTTAAGTTTCACCAACAACGACAGTGATGAATCGCCCTTCAATTTCAACCTGATCGGCAGCGTTTCACCGTGGGCCAAAACGATCGACAACACCTCGCCTGATTTTGCCACCAGCGGCCTTTGGGGTACCCGGACAGGCGGGCTGGGCGGCAATCAAAAATTCAGCAACAATCCTGGAACGATCGCGACCTGGACTTTTGATAATCTGGCAGCCGGCCAATATCGCATCTACACAACCTGGACCCCTTCCGGCGATCATCCCGGAGATGCTCCGTATACGTTTACCGATGGCACTCATGTTCTGGGTCAGACCACGGTCAATCAATTGCTGACTCCCAGCGGGCCAGCCTCATCCGGTGTGAACTGGCAACTACTGGCTTCGCCTTTATATATTACCGGGGGCAAGCTGATCATCCGGCTGAGTTCATCGGGAAATGGATCCACTCTGGCTGATGCGGTACGGATCGAGCGCTTCGCGGAGTTGCCTCTGGCAGCCAGAATCGCCGTCAGCAGTCCCACAAACGATGTAACCCGTGATGGTATTGTTAACTTCGGATCGACGTATGTTGACAACCCAGCCTTCCGCTCATTCACGGTGCGCAACACCGGTCAGGCGGCGCTCAACCTGGGAAGCATCGCGCTGCCTGATGGCTTTACGTTGACGCGCGATTTTGATTCGACCACGCTGACAACCGGCCAGTCCACAACATTCACCATCCGCATGGACGCTCAGTCAGCCGATTTTTACGGGGGGTTGGTGAGTTTCACGACCAGCGACCCGGATAATTCGTTTTTCGCAATGGCGATCAGCGGTTCGGTGACGATAGCGCCGGTGCTGCGCGTTCTGGATGATGGAGATGCAACCAGCAGCTTCAGCGGCGGACCGTGGCTGAACGCTCTGGGCGGATATGGTAATTCACAAAGCTATTCTGGCACGGCTGGGGCGAGTCATAGCTGGCTTTTCCGCGACCTGACGCCCGGTTCGTATCGCGTGCTGACGACCTACACCCCAGCAGCCTCTCTGGCGAGCCGGGTCAATTACGCTGCCTTCGATGGCGCAACCCTGCGGCAGACGACCGCAATCGACCAGCGCACCAGCGGCACGGATCTGAACTATGCCGGGCGCAACTGGAGTACGATCGGATCAAATGTCAGTATTACGGGTGATTCAATGACGGTCATCATGACCGTACCCACGGGAGGTTATGCAGCAGCAGACGCAGTTTATGTTGAGCGCATGGGCGAAATCGAGCAGGCGATGGTCGATATAAGCCTGGCCCCACCACGATTTGCTTCGGATCTACCCATCGGTACGCGCGTCACTCGCCTGCCCAACCCAGCCTGGACCACCCCGCTGGGTAACACGCTGATTCAGGCTGATACTGACGACAACGATTTTTTCCTGATGCGTAAACCATCGCGCCTGGCCGCATGATTCCAGACGATTCATCATGCCTCATCGTCTGCTGTTACAGTCTTGATGGCCTGCCTTCATTGCTGGGCTGTATTGAGCAATAGCGACGGCATTGCCTGGGCGATGTATCCCATTTCGCCGACACCAGTGACCGGTGTAATGGCATAGACGCGGCCATTACGATCAGCGGCATAAATGATCGGCGTGCTCAAATCAGTGGCGAATACAGTGTAGTCATGATGGGCTGACTGGAAGATAATTTTTCCGCTCTGCTTATCAACCGCCAGAATCGAATTATCCTGACCGCGCAAATAGACACGGGTTGCATCTTCGGTCAGCACCTGTCGGCCCTGGGGCACAACCCATTTGCCCTGACGGGTCAGCTCGCCATTCATCTTGTCGATCGCCACCAATCCCGTATCCGGGACATACAGGTAAACCAAGCTGGCGCCGATGACCGCATGGCCGGGGAGATTACTGGCAGCGAAGTACTGCCATTTCATGCGGCCATTGGAACGATCCAGCGCATAGAGCGTGCCATTGGCGACCGTAACGTAGACCGCGTAGTCGTCGGCCACCACATCGCTGGTGATCCGCCCGCCGGCATCAAAGCGGCTCATTTCCATCGGCCAGGCGGCGGTACGGTCGGTGGTAACTGCGTAGACGTGATGGTCAATCGACCCAAAATAGAGCAGATCCGAATACAGCGCCGGAGCGGCCTGCAGATCCCCCTGGGTATAGACTTCCCAAGTTTTGAACCCGTAGTTCTGTGAAATATCCGCCGCCATGATCCGCCCGCCACGGGGGTTGGCAATACCAAAATAGAGCATGTCCTCCTGCCTGACTGCCGGCGTGCTGATTCTTTCCTGCAGGTCAAGCGAGCGATGCTCGCCGGAATCACGGGTATAGATTTCCAGCGTCATATGGGTCGGATAGATAATCTGCGTGCTGTTGACCAGCGGCGGGAAAATCGGATCATGCGGGCTGTTAATACGATCCATGCGTTTGACATCGCCGTTGGCGCGATTCAGCGCGTAGCTGTAGTGCTGATCCGTATAAGCGATGAGCAGGTTGTCGCGAACAAAAATCTGTTCGATTCTGCCCTGCTTATTCCCCAGATCAGCCGACCAACTGCTCATAAAGCTGTTGGCGGGGATCAGGGCTGGTTCGGGCAATTGAGCAACTGGCCGGTGGGCGCAGCCGACAACAAAACAAAGACTGACAAGTACGATCCATAGGTGCTTGATCACACGCTGCTCCAGAAAAATCGTCAGTTAATCAAATCCGGTAATCGCCGCAAGGATAGCATTGAAACCAGTTTAGCGTCAATTTTGCCTGAACCATCAGACAGAGCCAATGGAAAACTTTTTCACCGGATCATTTCCCCCTGCCGCCAACTTGGGATAAACTCCAACGTTTTCACAGGTTTACCGCTTTTATAGGAGCAGCAACATGACCAAACAATACGCCAAACCCCCGGAAATGACGATTGATCCCAGCAAAAAGTATTCTGCCACCATTGAAACAACGGCAGGGTCGATCGAAATCGAGTTCTGGCCGGAAGTTGCGCCGGGACACGTCAACAGCTTCCTTTTTCTGGCTGGCGAAGGATTTTACGAAGGCGTCATTTTCCACCGTGTCATCCCCGGGTTCATGATCCAGGGGGGCGACCCGACCGGCAGCGGTATGGGCGGGCCGGGTTATAAGCTCAAGGCTGAGTTCAACAAGCGCAAGCATGTGCGCGGCGTGCTGTCGGCGGCGCGTTCCAGTGATCCCAACAGTGCAGGCAGCCAGTTCTTCATCATGCACGATGATGCCCCCCATCTCGACGGTCAGTACACCGCCTTCGGGCAGGTCACCAGCGGGCTGGAAGTTGTCGATACCATCGCCGCTGCGGCCAAGGATCATAACGACCGTCCGAAGAACCCCACGAAAATCACTAAAATTACGGTTCATCAGTCCTGATACGATCCGCAAAACCTGGCCAATACGGCTGTTACAAGGCTCGTTTGACGCTGTTATATGCGCGTCGTAAAAAATGGATAATCTGTCATGCGCGATCCCAGATTCAATAAACTCGCTTCGGTACTGGTCAACTACAGTTGTGCGGTCAAAAAGGGGCAGTTGGTACGCATCAGTGGCGGGCCAGCCAGCGAGCCGCTGGTCGTCGAGTTGTTTCACGAAGTTCTCAAAGCCGGCGCCCATCCGTCGGTTCGGATGGTTCCCGATGAGCTGGATGAAATTTTCCTGGAAAACGCCAACGATGAGCAGTTGCGCTATCTCAACCCCGTCAATTTGTATGAATACGAAAAAATTGACGTTTCCATTGGTATCTGGGCTGAACAGAACACCAAGGCCCTGACCCACTGCGACCCAACCCGTATCGGAATCACCCAGGCGGCGCGCAAACCGCTGATGGATCTGTTCATGCAGCGGGCAGCCGATAAACACCTGAACTGGGTCGGCACGCAGTATCCCACCATGGCTGCGGCGCAGGATGCGGAGATGAGTCTGGCGCAATATGAGAATTTTGTCTTCAACGCTGGTTTCATCAACGAGGATGATCCGGTTGCCGCATGGAAACGCATGAGCCAGCAGCAACAGCGTCTGTGCGATTTTCTCAATGGTAAACATGAATATCGCGTTGTCGCTGCCAACGGTACGGATGTGCGCATGAATCTGGACGGCATGCGCTGGATCAATTGCGACGGACACGAAAATTTCCCGGATGGCGAAGTGTTTACCGGCCCGGTGCTCGATAGCGTCGAAGGAACGATCAATTTCAGTTTTCCGGCAGTGCATCATGGCCGGGAAGTGCTCGATGCGCGCCTGCAGTTCCGTAACGGCAAGGTCGTTGATGCCACAGCCACCAAGGGGCAGGATTTTTTGCAGTCCATGTTGGCCATGGATGATGGTTCCAGCCGCATGGGTGAATGCGCGATCGGCACGAACTATCACATCAAACAGTACACGCGCAATACGCTCTTTGATGAGAAAATCGGCGGGACGGTACACTTCGCCCTCGGGGCCGGTTACCCCGAATCAGGCAACGCCAATCAATCCGGTCTGCACTGGGACATGGTTGTCGATCTGCGCAGCGGCGGTTATGTCGAAATTGACGGTATCCGCATTATTGAAGATGGCAAGTTCCTTCGTGATGAGTTTCCGCGCTGATCGCAACGCTGCGGTCATTACTTTCGTGAATCATGCGCATCGTCATCGCCCCGGACAAATTCAAGGATTGTCTCAGCGCAGCGCAGGTGGCGCAGGCGGCGGCGGCTGGTGTGAACGATGCACAGGCGTCGGCGCAAATCGACCAATGCCCCATGAGCGACGGCGGTGAAGGGTTTGTCGATGCGATGGTGCAGGCAACCGGCGGGACGCTGCACACCCGCTGCGTCACCGGCCCGTTGCCGGATATGCAGGTCGAAGCGACGTTTGGGCTGCTGGGTGACGGTCAGACTGCTGTCATCGAAATGTCCGCAGCCAGCGGGCTGCATCTGCTCAAGCCCGGCGAACGAAACCCTTTACACACCACAACATACGGCACTGGCGAGCTGCTTCTGGCTGCAGCCGACATGGGCGCCAGCCGGATTCTACTGGGTATTGGCGGAAGCGCCACCAACGACGGCGGACTGGGCGTCGCCCAAGCCTGTGGTTTGCCGATTCTGCTGCGTGACGGCCAGACAATTTCCCCAACCGATCCCCTGACAGGCAGCGATCTGCAACGGGTCATGTACATCAAGCGCGGCCGCGGTAGTAAGCTGGATCGTATCCCCATCACAGTTGCCTGCGATGTGACCAACCCCTTAACCGGCAGCCACGGTGCTTCGATGATCTACGGGCCGCAGAAAGGGGCTGACCCTGAACAAGTCCAGCAGTTCGATCAATGGTTACACGGGCTGGCCGAGCGCACGGGAACCCTCGATCAGGCTGCGGCTGTCGGCGCTGGCGCTGCCGGTGGCCTGGGCTGGGGCTTGATGGCATTTTTTAATGCCTCCCTGCAACGAGGCGTGGATATTGTTTTGCGCGCCACGAACTTTGCTCAGCGACTTCAAGGCGCGCACCTGTGCATCACCGGCGAAGGACGGCTGGATCAAACCAGCCTGCACGGAAAAGTGGTCGGGGCTGTCGCAACGCAATGTCAGCAGCATGGCGTTCCGGTGCTCATCATCGCGGGCGATGTGGCCGAGGGCGTTCAACTTTCGGGGGTACAAGCCATGAGCCTGCGCGCGCGGGCGGGTTCGATCGCAGCGGCAATTGCGCAAGCGCCAGAATTGATCCGCCAATGTGCTGCCCAGGCAATGCGCGTCGGCATGGCCGAACATTGAGATCCGCCGGTTTTGAATCGGCGCGATCAGGTCAACAAGGCATTGGCATCGGCAATTTTGTCATTCAGCGTCAGACTGATACGGTCAATCATGGCGGGTGTGATTGGCAGCGGCGCGAGATCAATCCCGCTGAGCGACTGGTGCAGCGCTGTCAGATTAAAACCAATTCCGCGCTGGGCGCACAACGTATCGGCCGTATAAACCAGAGCACTGAGCAGGCGCTGATCCGGCGGCAGCGCTTCGGGTTTGTGATGATGGGCTGTCACCAACTGACAGGAACGTGGGAATTTCCAGCTCTCGGTCAGCTCGTGGCCCAGTTGCTGATGATCGACCGCGTACGTGTCGCGCTCGATCTGACAAAAATCCCCCCCGGCCGCCGCCTGCTGGCAGACCTCACGCAGCTTTTGCGGCCAGGCGTGCATGGCGACGAGTAAACCGATATCGTGAATCATCCCCGCCAGAAACGCTTCATCGGCAATGGTTAATCCTGCTTCGCGGGCCAGCTCACGGCAACAGACCGCCACAGCAATGCAATGCGACCACAAATCACGGGCGGTGAACTCATCCGTCAGTTTCACCCCGCGGAACAGTTCCCCCAGACTGGCTGCCACAGCAATGTTTTTAACGGCATTGAGTCCCAACATCACAATCGCCCGATCAATCGAGGCAATCTGCCCGGGCAAACCATAAAAAGCTGAATTGACGATCTTGAGAATTCGCGTCACCAAGGCTGGGTCGTGGCTGACAATGCGATGCAACTGCGCGGCGCTGCTGCGCGGGTCTTCCACTGCGGCGATAATACGCGTTGTCACCTCTGGCAGGGTGGCGATGGAGGAAATTTTCTTCACCGCATCGGCAGCAATCGCAGCGGTATCGACAAGCGCACCGTCCATAACACCATTCTCCTGAGCCAGACGCCCTTATATCGTCTATCGCCCGACACCGGCGGCAGCTTAATTTGTTCCGCCTATTTTTGCGTTCTGGCGATGTGTGTTCCGCCTCACGCAGTTGTTTTGACGGGCTTGGACACGTCGCGCGCTGCTGCCCGCCTAGCCAGCCGATCAACCAGTTGTGAAAATGAGATGCCGCCGCGGGCCGCCGCCTCGGGCAATAGACTTTTGGAGGTGAAACCGGGCAGCGTGTTGATCTCCAGCAGATACGGCGCACCGGTCTGTTGATCGATCATAATATCCACCCGCGCCAGATCGCGCGCGCCGATCACTTCACCGGCACGCTGCGACAACTGCTGACAGCGCGCAACCAGCTCGGCCGGCAGACCTGTCTCAAAGCGGTGCTCGGTATCCGTTGCCTGATATTTGGCCTGGTAATCAAAAAAACCGCGTTTAGGCACGATGCGAATCGGTGCCAGCGGCTTTTCTTCCAGCAGGCCAACCGTCAATTCCGGGCCATTGATGAATTGTTCCACCAGCGCCCGACCATATTGACTGATAATCCGTCGGGCGGCCTCAACCGGAGCAGGGTCATTGCCAACCAGCTCCTTGAACACATAGACATCAATGCTGCTGCCGCCATCAATCGTTTTAATCACGCACGGCATCGAGGCATCAAGCTCATCGACCGTCGAAATGACACGATACGGCGGCGTGGGTAATCCCGCCGCTTCCCAGGCCCGTTTGGTGGCCACTTTATCCATCCCCAGCCGCGATGCGTGCGAACCAGAACCGACGAATTTCAATCCACGCTGCTCCAGAATTTCCTGCAGCTCGCCCGATTCACCCCAGTTCCCGTGCAATACCGGAAAAACAACCTCACAGGAATGATTCAGCGCCGAGAGGTCATCCGGCTGAATATCCGACTCAAAGACCGTATGCCCGGCATCGCGCAGACCAGCCGCTACCGCTTTGCCGCTGATCAGCGATATTTCTCGTTCGGCGCTGGGGCCGCCATAAAGCACGGTGATTTTCATGGTCAATGCCAGCTTCTGACCGATGGGTCGATTCGCAACAACATCACTGGATTACGGCCAGATTATAACTTCGTTTTCAAGAACGATCTGGCTCTTATCGTAAACCTTTTCGCGGACAAGTTTAATCAGCTTCAGCACGTCAGCCGCACTCGCTCCACCATGGGCGATAACGAAATTCGCGTGTTTGCTGCTGACTTCGGCACCGCCGACGCGCATGCCTTTCAGCCCGGCTTGGTCAATCAATGCTCCGGCGCTGAGACCGCGCGGATTTTTGAAAATACATCCGCATGACTTGGTGCTCAGCGGCTGGGTATTGCGCTTGAACATCCAGATTTCCTTGGTGCGGCGCATCAATTCTTCCGGATCCTCCTCCTCCAGCTCCAGACTCGCACTGAGAATAAACTTGGCTGTGATGTTGGTCGAGCGATAATCAAAAACCAGCTCATCCTTGGTGTAATCGTAGACTTCGCCGCTTTGATCCATGACGGTGACACTGGAGACAACCGAGCCGATATCGCCATATTTACCGCCGGCGTTCATCCGCAGACCGCCGCCAATCGTGCCGGGAATACCCGCCAGACACTCGATGCCCGCCAGCCCGCTGCGCACACAGCGCAGGAGCAGTTTCTGCATATCCACCCCCGCCCCGGCCAGCAGGATATTCTTGTCAATGCGAATTTTGCGAAACGCCTCCTCCTGCAGGACAAAAACCGCGCCGTTTATCCCTTCATCCGGCACAAGGATATTGGCCCCAAGACCAAGGATATAGGTCGAAATTTCAAATTCGTTACAGCGGCGAACCGCCTCCTGCAATTGTTCGACTGACTGAGGCTGGATGAAATAGCGCGCCGGGCCACCGATGCGATACCAGGTATGATCCGCCAGGCGATGATTTTCCTGGACGATGGCTTCAAGTCCGACAAAAGGATTACTGGTGGCGATTCGCATGGGCAAAGATCGTAAATTAGTCCATCTGGTGCGCGGTCAGACGCTATCCGGCTGCGCGGGCTGAACAATTATTCGTTGGGTCTGGTCACACGGGCGCATCGGGCGAAAGATCTCCGGGATTGTCCGCATGTAAATCACGGGCAATCTCCCAGACATTACCAGCGCCCATGGTCGCCAGAACGTCACCCGGCTGCAACTCATTTTTAAGATGCGCCACAATCGCACTGAATTCCGCAATATGCCGGGCACTCTGGCCGCGGGCAGTGATGCGCTGAACCAGATCCTGGCTGCTGACACGCTGCCGCTCCGCCTCGCTGTCCCGCACAAAATAAATATCAGGGACAATCACCTGGTCCGCCTGCGCGAAGCTGTCGGCAAAATCATCCAGCAGGAAACGGGTACGGCTGTGCTGATGGGGTTGGAAAACGCAGATCAGGCGCCGGGGCTGGTATTTTTCGCGCAAAGCGCTCAGTGTGGCCCGGATTTCGGTGGGATGATGGCCATAATCATCAATCAGAATCGCGCCGTTGCACCGGCCCATGTCGGTCATGCGCCGATCAACGCCGGTGAAGGCGTTCAGCGCCTCGATCGCGGTATTCAGATCGACGTTGCAGGCATTGCAGGCTGCCAGCGCCATGGTGGCGTTCATCAGATTATGCGCACCAGGCACCGACAGGCGCAATTCGCCAACCACCCGGCCGCGATAGGAGACCGTACCGTGATGGCACCCATTGATGATCCCCAGATCCTGCGTGCTCCAGATGGTCTGGCCACCCAGGGAGACCAATTCCAGCGGGACACTGATACCCGCCAGCGCCCGCTGAACATTACGATCCGTGCCATTGCTGATGATCAACCCATCGGCTGGAACGAGCGCTGCAAACTGATGGAATGATTCATTGATTTCATTGATGCCCGAATAGCAGTCCAGATGATCCTCTTCGATATTGGTAATCACCGCCACACGGGGATGAAGGTTGTGGTAGCTGCGGTCATACTCGCAGGCTTCAGCCACAAATGTCTCACCCGTGCCTGAACGTGACCCGGTGTGCCCAAGCTGGCCAACCGTTCCCCCCACGACCCACGAGGGATCGGCACCGCATTGCGTCAGTGCCCAGGCAATCATGGCAGTCGTCGTACTTTTTCCATGCGTGCCAGCCACAGCGATGCCCAGGCGCTCAGCCATCAGTTCGCCGAGCAATTGGGCATATTTAATACAGCGGATCCCCAAAGCCCGACCGGCTTGATATTCGGCATTATTCTCAGGAACCGCCGCCGTGCGCACGATCAGATCAACGTCGCGACTGAGCAGCTCACCACTTTGCGTGCGCGAGATTTTCACGCCGCTTTTGGTCAGCTCAAATGTCTGGGTATTGGGCTTTTGTTCCGAACCGGAAACCACCGCCCCCACATCCAGCAGAATCCGCGCCAGACCACTCATCCCACAACCGCCGATTCCGATGAAATGCACGCGCTTGCCAGCAAAGCGACTGGCGCGACCCGTCAACGCCGGCCGCAGCGATTCCGTTCGCATAGGACTGATTGCAGACTCCACGATATGGCCCATCCTACATCCCCGCAAATTCCAGTCAATTCATCCAACACCCTGTCCCGGTTCGTATCACTTTGATCCAGCCCCGGCAACCTCATCTTCAGCCGCTTTTAATCGACTTAACATGCCGATCATCGGATGGTTCAGCGTCATGGCGTGAATGATGTTGGTGCAGATGATGTTATCGTACCTTCGTCACCTTTCAGCGCATGTGCTCAAACCCCAGATTGCGATAGATTTCAATCGATGGCTGGGATTTATTCAGCGAATAAAAATGAAGGCCCTGGCAGTCATTAAACAGCAGGTCGCGGCATAGATTGGTCATATACTCCACCCCCAACCGATAGACGGCCTGGGAATCATTTTCCACCGCTTCGAGCTTGCGCAGAAACCGGTGCGGAATCTTCGCCCCGCACATATTCACAAACCGCTTGATCTGGTTGACATTGGTGATGGGCATGATCCCGGCGACGATGGGAACCTTGATCCCCATTCCCCTGGCTTCCTCACGAAACCGGTAAAAATCAGCGTGGTCCAAAAAAAGCTGGGTGACCACAAAATCAGCCCCCGCATCAACCTTTTTCTTCAGATTTTCCAGATCACGGGTGCGATTCAGGCATTGGGGATGCCCTTCGGGATAGCCTGCCACACCAATGCAAAAGTCGTGACGCTGCGCAGCATAGGCGACCAGTTCATCCGCATGGGCAAAACCACCTTCAGTCACCACGAACTGCGACTGCCCAACCGGTGGATCACCACGCAGCGCCATCAGATTGCGTATGCCTTTGGCCCATAAATCGTCGAGGATTGCGCCAATTTCATCCGCATGATGTCCCACGCAGGTCAGATGGGCCATCGCGCGCAAACCCTGTTCGTTCAGTAGTTGTCCGACCAGTTCCAGCGTCTGGCTGCGCGTCGAACCGCCCGCCCCGTAGGTCATCGAAACGAAACTGGGTTGCAGCGGTTTCATCTCCTGAATCGTCTGAAGCAGCGATTCCGTCCCGCGATCCGTTTTGGGCGGGAAAAACTCAAACGAAAGCGTTGGTTTATCCCCGCCTAGCAATTCATCAATACGCATTGCAAACCTTTCTTTCGCCGCCATGGTTCAATTCCTTCATCGCAGCATTCCTGAATAGCTCCAACTATTTCCACCGCGGCCAGTAATGCCGATTATAGAACCGCAAGAGTCTTCATTATCAAGCCGCTTGCGTCAAGGATCACCCGCCACCGGCGCAAAAGTTGCCGGAATCATTGACCATCAATACGGGGTTAATACGGGTCAATCCTCCGACCTGCCATCGGCCTGCTTGTATGATCGGCCTGTCGTCATCGTCCCATTGTGTCATCTCCCCTGCTGAGAGGTCAGACGTTATGATCTGCTGGCGTGTACTGGGTTTATTACGCTATCCTGGTCATTGTCAGCTCGTTTGGAGTCCTGCTAAATATCGCAGGTCTGCCGGGTAACTGGTTGCTGGTACTGGCCATGGCGGGTTACGCCTACCTGACTGGCTGGCAGATTCACGTCGGCTACTGGTCACTCTCGATCGTCGTCGCCCTGGGTCTGGCTGGCGAGGTGGGGGAATTTGTCGCCGGTGGTGCTGGAGCACGCAACGCTGGTGGAACAAAGCGTGGTGTAACCGGGGCAATCATCGGCGGTTTTCTCGGCGCGATCTTCCTCAGCATTATCCCCATCCCGATCGTCAGCCAGATTATCGGCGCCTGCGCCGGTGCATTTATCGGGGCGTTTGTCGTGGAATACCTAATCGAGCCACAAACCAAACGATCTGCCTCCATCGGCTGGGGCGCAGCCAAGGGCCGCCTCTGGGGCATTCTCATCAAATTGCTCTTTGGCCTGCTGATGCTCGGTGTTCTGGTCTTTGCTGCGCTACCGTTGGGCAGCACGCCGGGTTCTACAACGGCGTTGCCTGCGCCATCGTCCCCCGCGAACCCTGCCTTACCAGCCACAGCGCCGACGACAAATTAGCAATTGTGCAAATTGCGCAACGATACCTGATGGGGCGCACCAGCCGTCATCCTTGCGGCCGCATCAATGGGAACAGAATCACATCACGAATACTCTCGGCTCCGGTCAGCATCATGATCAGTCGATCAATCCCCAACCCCAACCCGCCGGCGGGTGGCATCCCATAGCGCAGCGCTGTCAGGAAATCCTCATCAACCTGCTGACGTTCCTCCTGATCGCCCACCTGATGATGAAAATGTTTCGCCTGAACATCGGGATCATTCAGCTCGGTATAGCCCGGGCTGATTTCCTGCCCGTTAATCGCCAGCTCATAGACCTCGGCAAAACCGGGAAATTCGCTGCTTTCCTTGGCCAGCGGAATCATGACCGACGGCACATGTGTCACAAAACACGGGTCGATCAAGGTCGGCTCGACCAGTTTTTCATGGATTTCCACCAGTTGCTCAAACGGCGATTTATCGCGCAGGCGCAGGTCTTTGCTGCCTGTACCAAGCTGGCTGATCTGCTGTTGTGTAATTGGCTCGCCGGTAAACCGCCAACCCGTTTTCTCCGCCACCAGATCAACCATGCTGATCCGCCGCCACGGCCGCTGCAGATTGATCGTCCGACGAACGGTTCCATCCTCATTACGATGTTCGATCTTCAGTCCGCCGAACAACTTTTCCGCCAGGTGGCAGATCAGCCCCTCGACCAGCTCCGCCATTGTCTGGTAGTTGCCGAATGCTTCGTAGGCTTCGAGCATTGTGAACTCAGGATTATGGCGCGGACTGATTCCCTCGTTGCGAAAATTACGATTCAACTCATAGATTTTTGAAAACCCGCCCACCAGCAGGCGTTTGAGGTACAACTCCGGCGCAATGCGCATGTACAGGGGAATATCCAGCGCATTATGGTGCGTCTTGAACGGTCGGGCATTGGCGCCGCCATGCACGGGCTGCATCATCGGCGTTTCCACCTCCACATAACCCAGGTTGTGCATGTAGGTGCGAATTTCTGACAGAATCTCCAGGCGCAGTTTCGCCAGTTGCATCACCTGCGGATTGGCCCACAGATCGACATAACGCTGACGATAGCGCAATTCCACATCGCTCAAACCTTCCCACTTGGCTGGCGGCGGAAGCAACGCCTTGCTGGCAATGGTGAAACCCGTCGCCCAGACGGTGACTTCACCCTTGTTGGTCACGCCCAGATTCCCTTCCACCACGACCAGATCGCCCAGGTCAGCCAGATCATGCACCTTCCAATCAAGCTCCGCCAGCCGCCGCTTGTCCAGCCCCACCTGCAAGTCACCGCTTTCATCGCGCAGGGTTGCAAAGGTCAGTTTGCCCATGCGCCGCAACAGCATGATCCGTCCGGCGATTTTGACAATCGGCCCGCCGTTGTGGCCCATTTCCGGTTGATAACTCGCCTTGACCGGCGCCAGTTGCTGCAAACCCACGGTGCGCTGGCCGAAGGGATCAACCCCCAGTGCGCGCAGTTTTTCCAACTTGTCGCGGCGGTCCTGTTCGTAAGAATGATGCGGTTGTGTCATAAATGCCGTTTGGTCAAAGCTGCGTATCATAGCCTGACCCGCCCCTTCGACCAACAACCCCAAAATTTGGTTCATTTGCGCCGATGAATTATCATCGATTTATCAGACCCGTATAGATACTACAGACAACACGGCCACCACGATCATACTGACCGGTGCGCTGAACCGTGATTTTTTTATCAGGTGGATCCAAATTGCGATGAACCCGATGTCGCGCCAGGTCGATGCGCAATACGATCAGATTGTGGTGATTCGCGTAAAAAACGATGGGAGCAGGCATGAAAACACTCTTTCGACTGGTCATGCTGGTATTGACTCTCGGCGGCTGGGCGCTGGCAGCAGCGTCGGTCTATGTGATTCGCTCGCCGGAAAAAATCACGATTATCCCTCGTAACCGCGTGGAATTTCTGGGCATACCCCAGGTGTATGTCGATACCCGCACCTGGCAGCTTGATGATGTTGCCAAACACGCCGCCGTTGTCGCCCGGATGATCAGTTGCGGCAAGACCAACCTGCTGCAGCATCTGGCACCGCAAATGGGCGAAAAAGAGCTGACGCAGCGGCTGGAAGATGATGTTCGCAAGAGTGCGCAGGATTCCAATCAACTCAGCAGCTCAACCGGGATTATTATCAATCAGATCAAACAGACGCGCTCAAGCTCCAAGCCTCATCTGCAGGGTAAAACCGGCGCCAAAACCCAGCCGGATGCCAACCAATCCGAAGCAGCCAAAGACCCGCAGGAACAATCAGGGCCGGGATGGCTGAAGCTGGCCATGTCGCTCGATTTTTAAGTGAACCCGCCGCTGACTACTGCTGGCGGCATCAGCCGCAGCGACAACGGTTTCCCCATCGGCAACGATTGTGTATCGCTGGCCAAATACCACCCAAAATAAAACTGACCGATTTTACGCAGCGACGAACTTGGCTGGAGCATCCGCAGCCTCCGCCTCCTGCTGTCCATCGGGTGCTGCCGGCGCATCCTGCTCCTCTTGCGCACGCTGGGCGTCAACGGCGCGTTGATCGATGTGACCATCACGGCCCACCTCATCAAACTTCACCGACACACGCTTGCTGACGCCCTGCTCCTGCATGGTCACGCCATACAGCGCATCGCAGATCTGCATCGTCCGCTTGTGGTGGGTGATGATGATGAACTGGCTGATCGACAGAAACTCCTGAACGATCAAGCCGAAACGCTGATTGTTGGCTTCGTCCAGAGGCGCATCAACCTCGTCGAGAATACAGAACGGGCTGGGTTTGCTCTTGAAGATGCTCATCAGCAGGGCGATGCACGTCATCGCTTTTTCGCCACCTGAAAGCTGGCTGATGTTGCACGGCTGCTTACCCGGCGGTCGGGCGATGATCTCAATGCCGGCATCGAGAATATCCACCCGTTTCATGATCGGCAGAACCGTCTGCCCATCGGGGCCAAGATGCGGCGCCTGGGCTTTTTTATCTTCGATCTCGGTTTCCAGGATGATATCCGCCTTGCCGCCACCAAAGAGTTTGCGAAACATCGTCTGAAAATGCTCGCGTACCGCGTTGAAGGTCTCTTCAAACCGCTTGGAGCTTTCGGAGTTGATCTCATTGATCAACTCCTGAAGCTGCTGCTTGCCGGTGGTCAGGTCCTGAATCTGCCCCGTCAAAAACTGCCAGCGCTGCTCCAGCTCCTGCTGCTGATCCAGGGCATCGAGATTGACATTGCCCAGTCGCTGGATCTTTTCCTTCAGCTCCTTGATTTCGCCCGCGACGGCATCCCAGTCCTGTTCGGCGGGCACGTAACCCTCGGGCGACTGGGAATATTCCTGATAACGCCCGGGCAAATCCAGATTCAGCTCATCGCGCGTGCGCGTGATGAGTGTCTCCAGGCGCACACGCAGCTCGCTGAGTTTCATCTCAAGCTGATGCAGTTCCTGTTCGATGGCGGTATGACTGGTCTGCAGCGTCTGCACCTGCTCGGACAGTGATTTGACCTGTTCATCGGCATCGGCTGTCCGGGTGGTCAGACCCTGCAATTGCTCGGACAAACTGGTCTGCTCACGCCCCAGCCGCTGCTGATCTGTCTGGGCTTGTTCGATTTCCTGACCAATCGGGCCAAGCCGTTGCGCCAAGCCCTGGCGGGCACTGACAATACGTTCAATTTGCTGGGCAAGTTCTGCTTTGGTTGCGCCAAGTCGCTGCACCTGGCGTTGCGCTGCGATCTGTTGTTCCTGCAACTGCCCCAGTTCAACGCGGGCAGCGGTTAATTCTTCGCTGCTGGTGCGCAGATCATCGGCAATCTGCTGCTGCGCCTGGATCTGGGTTTGCACCTGTTCCTGAACCTGACTTTGCTGAGCTTCAAACTGGTTGCGCTGTTGATCCAGTTTATGTTGCTCGGTCACAAGTCGTCCATTTTGATCCAGCAATTGCTGCAATTCACGATCCAGCACAGGCTGCTCACGCCGCAGCGACGACTGTTTATCCGTGTTCTGGGCAACCTGGCTGGTCAATTCCACTTTTTGGGTATTGAGCTGATAACCGGCTGCCCGCAGCTCGTTCTGGGTGGCATCCAGCGCCTTGGCCTGTTGATTACCCTCGCTGAGCTGTTGCTGAAGAACAGCGATACGGTTATCGACTTCTTCGATCTGGCCGGCAATGGCGTTCAGTTCCGAGCGTCGCGAAATAATTCCCATCGAAGCGGTCAACGGCCCGGATCGCACAACGCCATCGGCTTCCAACACCTGTCCGTTAATCGTCACATAGCGCCAGCCCGCCGGGCCATTGCGCTGCAGATCGTCAGCCGTCGCCAGATCGTCCACCACAACTGTTTTGCCCAGCAGATGCTGCGCAATCGCCCGATCCGCCGGTTCGACCTTGACCAGATCGACCGCCAGGCGCAGGCGATGCTGATGCTGATTCCAGTCATACGCATCAATCGCGGTTGCACAACGCGCCTCAGCATGATCGCGCGCCAGGATATTGACGCGCCCCTCCAACTGCTCCAGCGCCTCGTGAGCCGCCAGCAAATTCGCAAAACGGTCGGCAATCAACCATTGATCGCGGCCATCCAGTGCTGCTTCGATAATGTGCGCGTGTTCAACATCAACCTGAAGCACGTCCGCCACCAACCCGCTGATAAAGGCAAATGCGGTCTCGCGCTGGCGCAAAACGCTCTTGACGCCTTCACTCACACCTTCGCGGCGCGATTCCAGGTCTTCCAGCACTTTTTTACGCGACAACAGGCCGCTGCGATGTTCGCGGGCGCGGGCTAATTTCTGGTTGGTGTCAGCAATTTCCTGCCCCAGCGCCTCGGCTTGGCTGCGGCACGCCTGCATCTGCTGCTGCTGCTGATCCATCTGCTGCAGGACGCTGTCCAGCTTCGTCTGGATGTCCTGTTTGGCAATCTCCAGCGATTCGATTTCCGTTAGAACAATCTGACGCCGCTGGGCCAGACGCTCCTGCTGGCTGGCAATGTTCTTTTGTTCGATCTCGATCGCCCCCAGGCGATTGGCGATATTGGCGAGCTGACGCATGAGATCAAGAATCGCGGTTTTTCCGCGGTCGATCTCCTGATTGAGCTGATTAAGCTGCAACTGCGCATCACGGAACGCCTGCTGACGCTGCTCGATGCCCTGACGGTGAGCCGTCACCTGTTGGGTCAATTGCCCGACCATCGCAGTTTCGTGATCCAAGGCACTGCTCGCCTCGGTGAGTTTGGCTTGGGCGGACTGTTCATCCGCTTCCAGCGTCTGAATCTGCTGGCCGAGCTGCGCTTGCTGCTGTTGGGCGTAATGATACTTCTGCTGCGCCTGCTGCAGGGCTGCCCGCGCCTGAACAAGCTGATATTCCGTCTGCTGGCGCTGGCGGCTGAGCGATTCATGGTTTTCGCGTTTTTCAACCAGTTGCCCGTTGCCACGCGCCAGATCGTTGGCCGCATCGTCCAGCCGAAAACGCGCATCAGCCTGCGCGGCTTCCAATTCCGCCAACTGCGTATGCCAGTTGTGATATTCCTGCATCGCATACATCAGCCGCAGCTCATTCAACCGCGTCTGATATTCCTGGTAATTGCGCGCCTTGCCCGCCTGCAGCTTGACGCTGCGCAACTGACGCTCAACTTCATCGACAATATCCGTCACGCGCAACAGGTTCTGATCCACCTTTTCCAGCTTGCGCTGCGCTTCCTTCTTTTTCTGCTTGTACTTGGAAATACCCGCCGCTTCCTCAAAGATCACCCGCCGCTCGGCGGGGTTGGCTTCCAGCAGGGCTGCCACCCTGCCCTGCTCGATCACGCTGTAGGCATCGACACCGATACCGGTATCGAGAAACAATTCGCGCACATCCTTCAGACGGGCTGGTTGGTTGTTGATCTGATACTGGCTGGTTCCATCCCGGAATAATCGCCGGCCGACGCTGACTTCATCGCTGTCCAGTGCCAGCAGCCGGCTGCCATCCCCGCGTTGCGGGTTCTCAAAAACGAGCGTCACTTCCGCCATGCCCGCGGGTTTGCGCGTGCCTGATCCGTTGAAGATCACGTCCATCATCGCCTCACCGCGGAGGCTCTTGGCGGACTGCTCGCCCAGCACCCACTTCATTCCGTCAACGACATTGGATTTGCCACAGCCATTAGGCCCGACAATACCGGTCACTGGCGCATCAAAAACCAGCTCCGTCCGGTCGGCAAAGCTCTTGAAACCATGAAGCAGAAGTTTTTTAAGACGCATGAAAGGTCGTCCTCCATGACTGTTAAAGTTGGCAGGTCAGCTGCGCACAGCGCCACTTGAATCTGATCCTGCGTAACATCCCACTGCCTGGCCGGCTGGATCAACCGATCCACCGACGATCCGCAACCACCGGTAACGGCCGCTTATTACTGCGGCCTGGCCCGGTTATCCTCAACCCCACCGACGGTGGTATTGAGCGGACTGTCGGGTCGCAACACCGGAAGCTGCTCCGGTGTCAACGCCTGCGAGGCAGAGGCGTCCGGCGCTTCCAGCACCGCCGCCGAATATGTGGCACCGCTGGCGTTGGGCATCTCCTGTAAAAACAAGGAAGCTGCCAACTCCTGCCCCGATGCCTCCAACGCCACTAGTTTGCCCTGAGATGTCAGTTGCTGCAAGATGCCCAGCACCTCACTGTAACTGAAATTCAGCATCGCCTGACCTTCTTCGCCATCCCCCCCCAGCCGGGCCAACACTTCCGCCAGCGTCGCGCCGGAGCGCATCTTGATCGGCTGCTTCGCATCCGAACCGCGGTAATACAGCAGTAGTGTTTTGTCTTCCTGCGTTGAAATCATGAACTGGTTGTTCATGGCGCTGTACATGACCGGCTGCGCGACAACCGTCGGCTGACCGATCAGCGCAATACGCGGCAGGCCTGTGCGCGAAGCATAGATCAGTGGTTCACCTTTGCCCGGAACCAGGTCCAGAATAAACCGCTCGTTGACAACGCGGGTAATGATCGAAGGATCCTTGTGATTGGCCAGAGTCTTATATGCCTCGACGCGCACCTGTTCCTGCGACGAATCGAGCAACTGGCGCAACCGCGAGGCAATCATCGGTGATACCGGCAGTTTGCCCAGCGTCTGAACCGCACTGAGCTGAAAGGGATGTTTCTCGTTGCGCGCCATCTCCATCAACGTGTAGATGGCCCCTTGATGCTGAACAAACGCACCGGCCCGGGCGCTGGCAAAAACAACGGCTGGATCATCACTGCCCAGCAACGTGTCAATGAACGGTGCCGCTGCCTCACCCAGCCCTTCAAGACAATAACTGATGTCCAGCAAGGGGGCATTGGGTTTTCCGGCAGCCTCAACCAGCCGCTGACCCAGCACGGGAATCAGTTGCGGCCGGGCATCAACATATAAATGCGTCACCAGATTGCGGAAATGATCCCAGTCGCCGGCATAGCGCGGCGGAACAATAAAGCTGACGACCGCTTCGTTTTCCGCTGCGGCCGTATCAGGACTTTGAAATTTGGAATCGATGCGGTTCTCGACATAGCGCGCCATGCTGAACTGCGGACTGCGCAGGCGCAGGCGCATGGGCCGATCCACCAGCGCCTGGGCGCCGTTGAGAATCACACCATAGCGCAGACTGGCCGCCGCCTGGGAGGAAGGATCAGGTTTGCCCAGCAAGGCGTAGGCTGGATTCACAAAGATCGCGCCTTGGGCGCGGGCTTTAACCGCCACCGGGTTGCCAGGGCTGAGCTGATTGGCTCCACCTTCGCTCAATTCACACTGATACAACTGGCCATGCGTTAAACTGGTGACCAGGCTGCCAGCAATGGCAGACACCTGGGCGTCGAACTGCTGGCCGCTGCGGATACCCGGTGGCATCGTCGCATCAACCTGCACGATCGCCACTCGTTTATCATCAAGAATCCGCTGGGCCTGCGGAATGCCGCGTTTGAGCATGTCACGCAGAATGTATTCGCGGACAACCATCGGCACTGTCGAATCGCCGGTGTCATATAAATCGGCCACCAGACCATAGCCCGACACAACCAGCGGCTCGATATCCATCGTCTGCGCCAGCTCGTAAATCGTGCCCTTCATAAACTCAGGCAGATCCGCCACGGGAGGCAAGGTGGGATAAACCGATTTGATGGCGGGCTTATCCGTATCATTGCGCTTTTTTTTCGGTTGGTCACACCCGACGACCAGCCCCAGGCCGATCAGTCCGACACCAATCCAGCGAGCCGAAGAAGATAAGGAATGCCAGGGAACAAACATGCACAGTCTCCGGTAGTTTATCGGACGTTTGCCATCACGAGCTTCAGAATAACGTCGGTTCCGAGCCTGATACGCAACCACAGCTCATGAAGCTATAAATACTTATCCTAGACAAAGTTAGCACAATTCAACGGCGGCGCAAAATCGGGTGATTCATGAAATTAGCGGTTGGCAATCGCCGGGTGGTCTGTTTTTTCATTCAGTCATGCAGCAATTTTATGGCCACGATATTATTTTGGTGCGGCTTTTTTACGTCCCGCGCCACCGCTGCCTTTTTTGCCCGCTTTGCCGCGCGTGGCAGTGGCAGCGGTTGTACCATTGGCGTCCGCCGGTGGTTCGATAAAAAGTTTACCCTGACCGGGCACTTCAAAGCGCTTGGCGTCAATAACCGCCTTGGCTTCGTCCACCAGTTCTTCCAGCGTCTTGAAACGTCGATAAACACTGGCAAAACGCACATACGCGACCTGATCCACTCGGCGCAATTTATCACTGATCAGCTCACCAATCGCGGCACTGGGCACTTCCCGATCGTGGCTGCGATAGATTTCTTCTTCAACTTCATCAACAATCCGGCCCAGCTCCGACTCGGGCACAGGCCGCTTGAAACAGGCTCGCAGCAATCCGGACATTAGCTTGGCACGATCCCATGGAACCCGTCGCCCATCGCGCTTGATCACGGTCAGGCGAATATTTTCCTCAATGCGTTCATAGGTCGTAAAACGCTTA
Organism: Phycisphaerales bacterium; assembly: GCA_020847375.1. Classification (GTDB taxonomy): domain Bacteria; phylum Planctomycetota; class Phycisphaerae; order Tepidisphaerales; family Tepidisphaeraceae; genus JADLCB01. The sequence goes on from JADLCB010000021.1 coordinate 33,005, forward strand.
TGGCACTTCAAACATTCGCGCCGGCGACGAATCGCCCGATCACCCTCGCAGGTGCGCGAGTCGATGACCTTCAGCATTTCCTTGTCGGCATTGCAAAACGGGCAGTGCATGAAATTAAAAGCCTACTGAATCTCCGCTAAAAACGCAAAATTGCGCCCTGGCGTCACCGCCTGAATCAATCGTGTCCCTGTGGCCAGCGGCTAACGGTCACTTCTGGACAAAACAAGGCTTACCGCAGTAAAAATAATAATTCATGGAGCCTGCTGGAGGATTTCCACCGTGGCACTCAGACCCAGGCGGTCGGCGCCGGCGTCCAGCATCGCTACGGCCGTCGGCCAGTCGCGTATGCCACCCGACGCCTTGACCATCAATTCGCCGGCATATTTACGCAACAGGCGGATCGCCTCAACACTGGCGCCACCGGCGGGATGAAAACCGGTGCTGGTTTTGATGAAATCACACCCACTTTCACGCACTGCCTGGCAGGCGATGGCCAGCCTCTGTTCGCTTTGTTCGGGATCAGCACCCATCAGCAGCGCCGTTTCGACGATAACCTTGATCACCACATCGCGCCGGGTTGCCCGGGCGGACCGGGTAATCTCGCTTAATTCGTGTTTGGCTCCGACCAGATCACGTTCAACCATGTACGGCAAAAATGCGACAACATCCACTTCATCAGCACCATCTTTAATGGCATTGATCGCTTCGATCGCCTTCATGGTCGGTTTGCTCGTGCCGTGGGGAAAACCCACCACAGCGCAAATGCGCACATCTGAATCAGCCAGATACCGGCTGACGTGGCGCACCCATACCGGGGCAACACAGACCGCCGCGCAGTGGCACTCCCTGGCTTGATCGGCCAGACGTGTTATATCCGCCTCAGAGGCCTGAGGGTGCAAAAGGGAATGATCCACCTTCCTGGCCAGTTCATCTGCGGTCATACCGATGGTTGTCGATCCGAACGGGCTAAAAGTCAACCTTTTACCCCGCGACAGCCAAGCTTAAAAACAATCCGCAATTTTTTCGCCAACTGATTGTACAGATTGGTTGACCAAGGCATGATTAGCCCTCTATGGAAACAGAGCTGGCCAATTCAACCGACCCGCAGACCGCGGCAGTACACCACGAAGCCAGTCGGTGGCAAAAAATCGCCTGGGTCATGTATGACTGGGCCAACAGCGGCTACGGATTAATCGTATTAGGGCCGGCATTCCAACCCTACCTGATTAACAAACTCCTGCCGCTCCTACCCGGCAGCACCGACAACCACGGCCTGATGATCGGTCAGACCGTCATCCCCGGCAGCGCGGTCATGGCGCTTTTAACCTCCGTATCCATGGCGCTGATGGCGGTGGCTGCCCCGGTGCTGGGGGCAATGGCAGATATTCGCGGCTGGACCAAGCGCATGTTCACCGCTTTTGGGGTTATCGGCGCGCTATTGACGATGGGCATGGCGTTTTTGTCCGAAGGTCACTGGCTGGCCGGTGGGCTGCTTTACGTCGCCAGTAATGTCTGTTTCGGTACGTCATTTACCTTTTATAGCGCCTTTTTACCGCGCCTGACCCGGCCTCAGAAGCAGGGAAGTCTCAGTGGCTGGGGTTTTGCCGTCGGGTATGTCGGCGGAGCGCTGGCCCTGATCGGATTTTTGGCCATGCTCAAAACCAACGCCTCCTGGATTCCACTGGGGTTGGCGCTCTCAGGGGCGTGGTGGCTGATCTTTTCCCTGCCCGCGTACTGGCTGCTCGATGAACTACCCGCCAGCGCCGGCGAAACCGAAGGCGGCTCCTTGTTGCTGGCGGGATTTCGCCGCGTCGGTCGCACTTTTGCCGATCTGAAACGCTACCGCACGTTGTTCCTGTTTCTGCTTGCTTTTCTACTCTACAACGATGGGGTGGAGACGGTGATTGCCATGTCGCCGGCGTACGCAACCGACTGGTTGAAGATCGGTCAGGAATCCCTGATCGTCATCTTTCTGGTGGTGCAGTTTGTCGCCTTTTTCGGGGCGCTGGCTTTTGGCTACCTGGCTGATGCGGTGGGTCATAAACCCGTCATCATCATCAATCTGTTCCTCTGGATCGCCGTTGTCGCTGCTGCCATGTTCATCGCGCCGGATCAGTCGTTCGACGCGCTGGGCATTCACTGGGATGCCTCATCGCTGTTCATGGCACTGGGTGTGGGAATCGGGATCGTTCTGGGAGGTGTACAAGCCAGCAGCCGGGCACTGATGGCACTGCTGGCGCCGCGTGAAATACATAACGAAGCATTCGGTTTTTTTTCCATCAGCGGCAAATTCGCCAGTATTTTTGGCCCACTGGCCTACGCGGGGTTTGCCACGTCCATGGGACCACGATGGGGCGTATTGAGCGTACCGCCGTTTCTCATCGTCGGGCTATTCATTCTGATGAAAGTGCGCGAACCGCGTCTGGCCAGCGCAAACTGAAGTTTGCCGCCTGAGTGTCAAAACATTCGCGCGCCTGGTCTGCGGCTGGGACCATCGCTTTTGCAACCAACCACGAATCAATGTTAACATGCTGCGATATGGACGCATTAGCCTCCTGCCGCCCGGCTCATTCACCACTGGTAGCGGCCGGTTCAATCGATCATCACGTTGCTGATTTATCAGCGTGCATCTCCGCGACCGCCACACTCAAGCAAGTCCAGGCGCAACTGGCCGGACATGAACAGTGGCTGGCCATTGACGGCCCGGGAGATCGTACCATCGGCGAACTGGTCGGGCTGAACTCCACCGGGCCATTGCGCATCGGCTATGGCGGCTGGCGCGATCAGTTGCTTGGTTGCCAGTTTGAAAACAAGGCCGGTGAGTTGATCACGGCCGGCGGGCGCACGGTGAAAAACGTCGCCGGTTATGATCTGACCAAACTCATGATCGGCCAAGCCGGCGCGCTGGGAAAAATCGTGACGATCACGACGCGCACCTATCGACGCCCAACGGCTGCGCTGGTTGCGAAGTTGGCTAGGGCGGATGATTGGGTCAACCGACTGCTGCCCACCTCCCTGCGGCCACAATGGATGCTGCAAAATCGCAGCGAAGTGCTCTGCGGATTTCTTGGTAATGAAACCGAGATCGACTATTACCAGGCGCAACTTCCATCGATTACGCCAGTATCCATTACACGTTATTGCGTGCAGGATGACATCGATCAGCGTCAGGCGCTGTGGTCGTGGCCAGACACTCGTCCGACAGCGCGTTTGAGTGTGCCAGCTGCGCAAATCTCCCAGTTGCTCGATCAGACGCTGGCGCAATACGAGGTTATCGCCGAGCCTGTCTTCGGCATCATTATCGTGAAGGATATTTCCCTGCAAGCTGCAGAACAATTGAAGTATCGCGGCCTCTGGTCAGATGGTCAGACCGCCCGGCCGTTAAATCTGAACGAAAAAGAACAACAATTATTTGAACGCCTGCGTCAGGCGATCTGACTTGGCTGATTTCAATCAACTGGACGCCTATAATCGCAAACATTGCCGCTGACGAGGCGGAGCGCGAGGAATTTCAAACTATCATGAGTGTCCCTCTGCCCCTCATCCACAGCCCGCTTAAACCCGGCCAACAACAGATTCATCTTGACCCGCGCGCCTACGACCGCGGTTTGGTCTGCGTGCATTGCGGACTTTGCCTGCCGGCGTGCCCGACCTACACCGAAACCCTGCAGGAGTCGGACTCACCGCGCGGGCGGATTCAAATCATGCTCGGTCTGACCGATGGTGCCATCGACATGACGCCGGGCATTCAGAACCACCTGGACCTGTGTCTTGACTGTCGCGCCTGCGAAACAGCCTGCCCCAGCGGCGTCATCTATCACGAACTGATCGAAGATTTCCGTCATCACAACCCCTCGCCCAATGAGATCACCCTTCAGGGGCGGCTTATGCGGTGGATCTTTTTCAATATCTTCACGCATCGGTCGCGGTTGAAATGGGCGGTGCTGCCGGCGCGACTCATGCAGAAAACCGGTATTTACGCCCTGCTGCGCAAAACGGGCCTGTTCAAACTCCTGCCCCAGCGTCTGGCCAAGATGGAGCAGATGCTCCCGGCCCACGGGCGTTTGTGGCCGCGGGAATTACCTGAGTTTCTTCACGCCCGCCGGTTGGATGATTCGGCTGACCAATCAAACGCATCAACCAGTCCCCAGCCCAATTCCCGGCCAATCAAGCGTGTTGGATTTTTTGTCGGCTGTGTTGGCAGTGTGATGTACGACGAGGTGAACCGCAAAGCTGTCGAATTGCTGGCGGCAGCCGGTTGTGATGTCGTGACCGATGCGCGCCAGGTCTGCTGCGGCGCCATTCACAACCACAACGGCGCCACGCCAACAGCGCATCAACTGGCTCGTCACAACATCGACACGTTCCTGCCCCTTTCCGGCCCGCAGGTCGATTTGATCGCCACCAACATCGCCGGTTGCGGCGCGATGTTGCGCGAGTATGACTTCCTGTTCCGTGATGATCCGGCCTATGCCCAGCGCGCCAAAGATTTTGCCAGCCGCGTGCGCGATATTTCTGAAGTGCTGCTGGAAGTGGGCCTGCCGCCGATGAACCATCCCATCGAGCAGACCGTCACTTATCACGACGCCTGCCACCTGGCTCATGCCCAGAAGGTGACCAATGCGCCCCGCCAGTTGCTGGCAATGATTCCCGGAATCAAAATAAAACCGTTGTACGAGTGCGATATGTGCTGTGGCGCTGCCGGCACGTACAACCTCACCCAACCGGAAATGGCCACCGAACTGGCTGAACGCAAACTCAAATACATCGGTCAAACCAAGGCCGGGATCTGCGCCGCCGGGAATGTCGGCTGTGCCATGCACATCCAGTCTGAGGCGGATCGGCGCGGCCAGCCGATCGACGTGGTACATCCGGTTGATCTGCTGCACCAGGCGGTTTTCGGCCCGGGAAAATAACCAGCCATTTCCATTGAAACGGCGCGGTATGTGTCGGCGGCCAATCGTTGGAAATGCGCTAATTCGTCCGCCGGTGGATGTTCCAATCCATGTTCTGGTTTACAATTCTGTCTGATGAAACTTCTGATTGTCGCGTTATTGAGTCTGTTTCTGGCTGCACTGGTTACAGCCCAGCCGACCACAGCGTCTGTTGCCGCCACCGATGATTCTTCATCGATTCACGCCGCGCCCACGCCAACTGCGGTCATTGCGGTTGACGGCATGGTGGATGATTACATGGCCAGCACCCTCAAGGCGCGCTTTGACGAAGCGCGCCGGGCCGGCGCCCAGGTCATCATTCTCAAACTCAACACCTACGGCGGGTTGGTGACCGCAGGCGTCGATATTTCGCGCATAATCAAACAGACGCGCGATGTTCATACCATTTGCTTCATCAACGAAAAAGCCATCAGCGCCGGCAGCATGATCGCCATGGCCTGTGATGAAATTATCATGGAACCCAACAGCCTGCTGGGGGATTGCGGCGTGATCTCCATGGGTGGGGAAATGGATGATGTCACCCGCGCCAAGGCCGAAAGTCTGGTGCTGGAGGAATTTGCCGATTCAGCCGAGCACAATGGTTATGATCCGTTGCTGGTGCGCACGTTCATCGTGGTTCCGGCAACGGTCTACTACATCGAAAACACCGCCACGGGCCAGCGCCGTTTCGTGGATGAACCAACCTACAAACGGCTGGTCACTGACGCTGCCGGCAGCAGCCGGATTGATACCGACACCAGCGCAACCAACGATAACCAACTGCTGTCGGGCGAGATCAGCACCACTCAACCTGCAGCTTGGCGCGATGTCCCGGAGGTGCGCGCGCCGCTGGATGGTCCTGATTCGCTCTTGACGGTGCGCGCCACGCTCGCGCAGCGCATCGGACTGGCCAAGGGAATTTATCCCAACGTGCAGGCCCTGGCAGCCGACCGCGACTACAACATTGTCGCTGAATACACCCCCAGCCCTGGCGACCGCCTTGTTGCCCTGCTGGGCGGATATGTGGCTCGCGGCATTTTGATGATGATCTTCATGATCAGCGTTTACGCCGCCATTCATTCGCCGGGTTCGGGCCTGCCGGAAGTAGCCTGCCTGGCCAGCCTGGCGGTGCTGCTGGGCATACCGGCCTTGACCGGATTGGCGACCTGGTGGGAAATCATGCTGGTGCTGATTGGCATTTTGCTGCTGGCCGTGGAACTGTTCGTCATTCCTGGATTTGGGCTGACGGGTTTCACTGGCATTATCATGATCTTCACGGGGCTGGCCATGACCTTTGTGCCACCAATCAAACTGCCCGATACGCCGATCGGTTATGGCGTTGACTGGAGCTGGCTGGGTTATGGCATTACAACCATTGTTGCGTCCATGGCAGCATCGTTGTTGCTGGGGTGGTGGCTGGGTCGCTATCTGCCAACACTCCCCTACTTCAACCGCCTAATGCTGCAGGCTGGCGGCGAAACCGCGACCGTCGGCATCAGCTCCGAAGGGCAAAACCCCGTCTGGCCAACTGCGGGCCTACGCGGAAAGGTCATGACCGATCTGCGCCCCGGCGGACAGGCGGAATTCTACGACCCGGCGCTGGGCAGCACCCGCAGTGTCGATGTGGTCAGCCAAAGCGGGTTTGTTAATCGCGGCGACAGTGTTGAAGTTCAGCAGGTGCGCGGCAATCATGTCATCGTCAAACGTGTGACGTAATCCGCCGGCAGTGGATGTAAGCAGGAACATACGGATCAGGTTCTGCAACTGCCGATGGCAATGATGGAGGACGGGTATGAGCCTGATAAGTCTGGCGATCATATTGTATGTTGTCGGGGCGCTGTTATTGTTCGCCGAGTTGTTTTTACCCACCGGCGGTGTGCTGGGCGTGATGGGGCTGCTGGTCATTCTGGCCGGGCTGGTCTGCTGTTTCATGGTTAGCCGCTGGGCCGGTGTGGCGGCGTTGGTGATCCTGGTGGCGCTCAGTCCATTCGTGGCGACGTGGATGATCAACTTTTACCCCAAAACATCCATCGGCAGGCAAATGATTCTGCAGGACCAAACCAGTGTCGTGCAGCCCCCGCCCGTGCACATCGGGCAGGAAGGCGTCACCGTATCGCAACTGCGCCCCAGCGGCGAAGTTGATTTTGACAACCAGCGTATCGAGGTGGTCAGCGAATATGGCATCATCGAACCGGGAACCCGGGTGAAAGTGGTCGCAATAACCAATGATCGCCCCGTTGTTAAAATTGTGTAGAATGGTGCTGATGGATTTCACCCGTGCCGTGCTGGTGGACCAGCAGAATTGCAAATTAAACTTCCCCCCATCTGCCAATGGGAGTATGTTGTCCGATAGTTAAAATCAAGGGGAATTGAACTTTCCCAGGGAGCGAATATGAACGTAATGGTTGCTGGTTTTGTTCTGGTTATCGGCGTGGTTCTGCTGGCGATTTTCATCGTCATGTTCAACTTCATCGGCCTGTATGTCCGGGCGCTGGTATCAGGGGCACGGGTGACGTTTATTGATTTGATCGGCATGCGCCTGCGCAAGGTCAGCCCGGAGCAGATCATCAATTCGCGCATTCAAGCCAGCCGTGCCGGCCTGCATATTTCGCAGGCGGAGATGGAATCGCATGTGCTGGCCCGCGGCGATCTGTTGCGCGTGATCAACGCCATGGTGGCAGCCAACAAAGCCAACATCGATCTGGGCTGGGACAATGCCCGCGCCATCGATCTGGCCGGTCGCGATATTCTCGATGCTGTGCAGACCAGCGTAAACCCCAAGGTGATCGACGTACCATCGGCGGCGATGGGTCGTCACACCATCGATGCTGTCGCCAAGGATGGGATTCAATTGCGAGTCAAGGCACGCGTAACCGTGCGCACCAATATCAAGCGCCTGGTTGGTGGGGCTACGGAAGAAACGATCATTGCCCGTGTCGGCGAAGGCATTGTGACCGCGATTGGTTCGGCGATTGATTATAAGGATGTGCTGGAAAATCCCGACCACATTTCCAAGGCCGTTCTGAATAAAGGCCTGGATGCCAACACTGCCTTTGAAATCCTGTCGATCGACATTGCCGATATCGATGTCGGTGAAAACGTCGGCGCCAAGCTGATTGCCGAACAGGCTGAAGCGGAAAAACGGCGCTATCAGGCTGAAGCGGAAAAACGCCGCGCAATGGCCGTCGCCCAAGAACAGGAAAATACCGCCAAGGTGGCGGAGAACCGCGCGCTGGTGGTGCTGGCTGAAGCTGAAGTGCCCCGCGCCATGGCTGAGGCATTCCGCAGCGGCAATCTCGGTATCATGGACTATTACCGCATGCGCAACATCCAGTCTGATACCGCCATGCGCGACAGCATCGCCAAGCCGCCAGCTGAGCCCAAATAATTTCGCGCAGGATTCTGCCCGTGATCAGCGTAATACCCATTCTGGCTGCAGGTGACGACTCGTCGATCAAGGTGATCGCGGGCGTTATCGCCGTTGCGCTGTGGATCATCAGCAGCATTGCTTCCTCCACTAAAAAAAAGCCGAAACAAACAGCCGGTCGCGATGGAGCGACGCAATCGGATCAACCGCCCAAGCCGCCGATCCCCCAGCCGCCAATGCGTGCCGAATATCGTCATGAACCACCCCCGCCCGGGCCATATCAGCGACCGACACCGGTTCCGACGAGTGATCCAGCCGCCGCGCGCAATCGCAAGATTCAGCAGCCACCTGATATTAACGCCCCGACATCAGCCAGCCGTCCAGAAATGACGCCCCGGCAACAGCGCCGCGCTGCTACTGCGTCATCCCGGAGTCAAAAGGCCGCTCAACGACAGCAGCAACAACAGCCGCAACGACGACAACCCACACCACCGCTGCCACCGGCCATTGCCCCAGCTCCAACCGTAACGCCGGCCGTGCAATCAGCGACCGGCAGTGTTCACCGTCTGTTGACCGCCGGGCAACTGCGGCAGCAAATCATCACGATGGAAATACTTCGCCCACCGCTGGCGCTGCGAACCGATGAAGAGCTTTTCTAATCTGCGGCAGCCGATGGTTGCGCCATTGAATCCATCGCCGGCGCAACGCGGGCATTCGGCCTTCCCCATGATCTCCGCCATACGATGTGCTTTGCTCATCGGCCTTTGCCGTCATAAGATCACGCTATGAGTTCCATACCGTCAGTTGAATATCGCCAGGGACAGGAGTTGGATGGATTTGTCGTCGTGCAGGCAGCGCCTTTACCCGATCAGCGGGCCGTCGCTTATCAGTTGCTGCACAGCAAAAGCGGTGCGCGCATTCTGCATTTACATAACGACGACACGGAAAATTTGTTTTCCATTACCTTCCCCACCCCCCCCACGGACGACAGTGGCGTAGCCCACATCATCGAACATTCCGTGTTGTCCGGTTCGCGCAAGTTCCCCGTGAAAGATCCTTTTTTTGAAATGATCAAGCAGTCCATGGCCACATTCATCAATGCCATGACCTCATCTGACAGCACTTATTACCCGGTCAGTTCCAACGTGCGTCAGGATTATTACAACCTGGCGGAAGTTTACTGGGATGCCGTCTTCTACCCCAACCTCACCGAGATGACCTTCCTGCGCGAAGCTCATCATCTTGAACCAGCTGACAAAACCAAACCAACCGGCGAACTGACCCTGCAGGGTATTGTCTATAACGAAATGAAGGGTGTATTTTCCAGCCCGTCGGCGATGGCTGGTCAGGCCAGCTTCCGCGGACTTTTCCCCGATACCACCTACGGCCGGGAGTCCGGCGGCGACCCCAAGGCGATTCCATTATTGACCTACCAGCAGTTCCGCGATTTTCATGCCCGTTATTACCACCCATCCAACGCCTATATTTTTCTTTACGGCGATATTTCCACGGCTGATCATCTGGCTTGGCTGAAACCAAAACTTGATGCCTTCACCCAACAGACGATCGATGTCACCATTGCCGATCAGCCGCGCTGGACCGAGCCGCGCCAACAGACCATCACCTATCCCATCGGCCCGACCGATCAGACAACCGGCAAGACCTGGATCACCCTGAACTGGCTGATCGGCGACGGTAACGATGCCGAACAAATCATGGCGATGAGCCTGCTGGAAGCAGTGCTGCTGGGCAATCAGGCAGCCCTGCTGCACAAGGCAATTATCGACTCGGGACTGGGGGAGGATCTGGCTCATTGCGGCTTTGAGGACGAAACCAAACAATCCACATTCCATGTTGGCATCAAGGGGAGCGAGGCTGACCGCGCTGATACCTTTGTTGAGCTGGTATTGACCACGCTGCGGCAAATCGTTCAGCAGGGCATCGAGCCTGATCGCATCGACGCCGCCTTTCATCAACTGATCTATTCGCAACTTGAAATCACCACGCACTATCCGTTGCAGCAACTTGGGGTGGTCAAGGCAGCCTGGATGCACGGCAAAGATCCGCTGACTTTTGTCCGCGGGGCCCAACTGCTCGACAAACTGCGGCAGCGCTACCGCGACGATCCGCAGATTTTCACCCGTTTGATTCAACGATATCTGATCGACAATCCGCATCGCCTGACGCTGATCTGTGCACCGGATCAACAATTGGCTGCCCGGCAGGAGGCTGATGAACGTCAATCCCTCTCCGAGACGCGCCAAAAAATGACCGAGGCCGATCTTCAGCACATTGCCCGGCAAACGGCTGAACTTGACCGCTTGGCTGACATGCCCAATTCACCCGAAGCGCTGGCCACCCTGCCGCGCCTGTACGTCAAGGATCTGCCCACCGCTCCGCAGGAAATCCCCACAACCCGCCAGAAATTGGCTGACGGGATCGAATTGCTGCACAACGATGTTCTGACCAATGGAATCAACTATCTGAGCATTGATTTCGACCTGTCGCATCTGCCCGCGGAGTTGTTTGCCTATCTGCCGCTTTACAGCGATTGCGTCTACAAAATGGGAGCAGCCGGTCAGGGTTACGAACAGATTGCCCAACGGATGGCTGCCGCCACGGATGGCATTACTTTCACACCGCACACCACAGCTCATTTTGATCGCGAAAAGCCTTTTCTCCGCCGTGCCATGTTCGGCCTCAAATTCCTTGACGATACGGCTGTGCCTGCGCTGGAATTGCTTCACGATCTGATTTTTCAGCTTGACCTGGACAACACGGATCGTCTGCATCAGGTTCTGCGCCAGGACGCGATTGCCCACCGTTCGTCCATTGTTGGCAAAGGCATGAGCCTGGCCCGACACCACGCTGGGCACGGTTTGAGTGCAGCCCTCAATCTTGACAACCAGATGGTAGGCTTGCCACAAACACGGCTGATCACACGGTTGGCCGACCAATTTGGCTCGCAGGCCGACCAAATCATACTGCAATTGAAAAAGATTCGTGCCGCGATTGCCAATCGCTCCGGCTTGGTCATCAGCTTTACCGGTTCAGCCAAGGCGCACGCCCTGGTATGCCAGGCGGTCGAGCGCTGGAGCGGGCAGATGAAGGTTCACACCACCGCGCCGGTACCAGTCGATTTTGCTCCGATCCGGCGTGCCAGCGACGGACTGGCCAATCCGATGAAGGTCGCCTTCTGCGTTCGGGTGATGCCTGCCCCGCACATTTCCCATCCATCTGCCCCAGCTTTGGAGCTTGCTTCGCATCTGGTCAGCCTTGACTACATTCTCGACGAAGTGCGTTTCAAGGGAACTGCCTATGGCGGCGGTTGCAGCTACAGCGGTGGTTCTGACATCTGGACTTTTTACAGCTATCGCGACCCACACGTTCAGCGCACGCTCCAGGTGTTTGACCGCACGCTGGACTACATCAAGAAAGCGGACTGGAGCCAGGATGTTGTCGATCGCGCCATCATCAGCTCGGCCAAACATGCCGAACGACCCATTCGTCCCGCCTATGCCAATACGGCTGCGCTGATGCGTCATCTAAGCGGCCACACGCTCGACATACGCACTGATTATTATCACCGCCTCCTTGCAACCACGGCTGATCAGGTGAAGGCGGCTGCCATCGAACAGTTTGAACAACACTACGCCGGGAACAACACCTGCGTCGTTTCCAGCCGTGAAAAACTGGCTGAGGCACCGCTGAAAGTTCAGGATATTCTCGACGAAAGCGGCCCGCCCCAGGACGAGGCTGAGATCGAGGCCGACGAGTAACAGGCGTCCGCGGCTTATCGCCTGGTCAAATGGCGCATGACTTGGATACCAAGCAGGAGGCAGACCGCGAAATAACTCAGCCCGCCAACGCTCATCAGAGTGAGTAGTCGGACAAGCAGGCTCCATTGGTCTGATCCCTGGGGATAAAAGGGCAGGTGGCTGACGCCCAGACACGCCAGCGTCATGACACCGGTGGCGATGATCATCTTCACGATCGGCGCAATACTGTGACGCAGATTCATCCCGCCAATACGTCGATTAAGTATCCAGAGCATGACCAGCGACTGGACGGAAAAGCTGACGAACGTGCCGACGGCAATTCCGCTTTCGCCCAGACCTGTCCAGATCAGCGGCAACTCAATCGCCACGTTGATCAGCAGGTTGACAATACCCCAGATCAACGGCGTAACCATGTCGCGCAGGGCGTAGTAGGCGCGGTTGAGAATCTGCAGCAGGCTGAACGCCCAGATTGCGGCTGAATAAATTGCGGTTGAACGCGCCACCCAATCAGCATCAAACGCGGTGAATTGTCCGCGCAGAAAAAGCAGGGCAATGGCTGGCTGGGCGACGAGAACCATCCCGACGCTGGCGGGCAGACCGATGAAAAAACTCGCCTCAATGCCCTGACGCAGGATGCGTTTGAAATCATGTCCCGCCGTCAGTGCCGGATGGTTGCCGCTGCTGATCGTTGTATCGCGCGAAAGGCGGGGAAAAATCGCCGTCGCCAGGGCCGTGGCGAAGATGCTCAAGGGGAATTGATACATGAACTGCGCCAGATCCAGCCGGGCGGCAGCGCCGGCAGCCATTGGATAGGGCGCTTGGAACAACCCCAGGAAGGAAAAATGTGTCAGTGTCGGATCGGCCCCACGGGCCAGCACAAAACCGATTCCTTTGTCCACCAATACGCCCACCTGCATCACACCGGCGCTCAAAGCGGCTGGACCGGCCATCATCATCATTCGCCGTACCGCCGGGGTCCAGAAATGGAGTACGGGTCGGAATCGAAACCGAATCGCCCGCAGCGACGGCATTAGCATTGCAATCTGGGCTACACCGGCAACCAACACGGCCCAGGACAACCATATCGCGCCGGTTTTCTGCCCTGCCTGTGTGCGCAAATCAACCGCCCGTGCAATCAAAATAATGGCGACGATCAGACAGACATTGGAAACAATGGCTGTGGCAGCTGCGGCGGTAAAACGATGGTGAACATTGAGAATCCCGCCCAGAAGGGCTGCGACGCAAACCAACATCACATACGGGAGCATGATGAGGGTCAGTTTGATGCCCAGCAGATAATCGGGGCGCAGACCGGCAAACGAATAAAGACCGGCCAGCACCAACTCCCCCACAATGGTCAGCCCAATCAGAATAAAAACCTGAAAACTGACGCTGGCATTGGCAAAATCGGTGGCGGACTCTGCGGCTGTTTTTCCCGCGTTATTCATCGCCAACGATGGCGCACCGGCCGCCGGATGATCCGCAATCGCCGCCTGTTCCTTTTTACGCGCCTGGACATAGAGCGGGATAAATGCTGCGGACAATGCCCCTTCACCCAATAACTTGCGGAACAGGTTCGGAATGGTGAAAGCCATTTTCCAAGCCGACCAGACAACACCCGCGCCGAAATAATTGGTGGTAATGATCTCCCGCGCCAGCCCCAGTAACCGGCTGATGAATGTCACGGTGGCGATGATTCCCGCATGATTGAAAAATGATCCGGTGGCAACGGGCGCGCCTGCGCCAGCCGATGAATGGGCATCGGCAAGCAGGCCGCTGCCCGCCGCGGTGCTTTGGTCGGAAGATGAGCTGGCTGCAATTTCGGACATCCGTTTCCTTGTTCGCCCACCGGCGCCAAAGTTGGCGACACCATCAACACTTCAGCGCTGATTCAGCTCGACAACTATAAATTGCCCTTACGCTTGAGCAACGTTCAGGCGCGATTTCAACTGGCGAGCAGCGGCGCACGCATCTTCAGCACCACTGACCGCAGCCGTAACTGCGATCCGGGTAATACCGCTGGCAAGCACTTCATCCAGATTTTCCTGCGTAATTCCGGCAATAGCAAAAGCAGGCAGGGAAATTTCCGCTGCCACCTGGCGGGCATAATCCGGGCCGGCAATAAACGGTCGCGGTTTGGTTGAGCTGTAAAAAAACGGGCCGATACCGATGTAATCCGCCCCATCCGTCGCGGCCTGACGAGCCTGTTCGATACAATGGGTACTCAGACCGACAATTTTGTCGCGCCCCAGTAATTTGCGGACTTCCGCCGCAGGCAAATCATCCTGTCCGACATGTACACCATCTGCCTGGCTCAATAGGGCAATATCCAACCGATCGTTGATGATGCTGATCACATCATGATCCCGACATAATTTCACAAAGCGCTTGGCCCGTTGGAGCACTTGGCGCGCTGGCAACTCTTTTTCACGCAGTTGCAGCATATCCGCCCCACCTGCAATGGCAGCGGCGGCGGTGTCAAACCAGTCGCTGCGACAGGCGGATTCTGTAATTAAAACACACAATTGCGCCTTGGCCAGACGATGCGCCGGCCGAAGGGTGCGGATCAACCGCTGCTCAAGGTCGTAAAACTGATAACGGATCGACTCAAGTGCAGCGGCGGTATCAGGATGATCAATTTTGGCAAACTCCTCCATGGCACGAAGTGCCTCACCCAGGCGCTTACCCGCTGCAATAACCACCTGCGCCAAGTCCTGCCGGATCAATTCAGTGTGCGTTTTACTACTCAGCCCCACATCCCCAGTCGTATCACGACATAAAACAGCATCGGGTTCGATGGGCTTGAGTGCTACCGTCAGATCATGTCGCAACTGCTTCAGGCCTGCTGAGATCGGCTGATGATCCAGAATAAATCGCGCATAATCCTCCAAAACCCGCAGCCCTTCACGGGCGCGGTTGGCATTGGCATCGATTAACCTCATAATAAACGGGTTCATGGGCACCCTATCGTTGAATATGGATTATAGGAGCAGGCCACCGAGTTGCTATCTTCCGGTACAGACAACCACAGATTAACCACATCAATACCATCATTATGACGCATCAGGAACAATCAGCCGCAGCCACCCCCCCCGCTGAAGCAGCGCAGGACATTTACGACGCCAGCGGCGCCATAAAACCTGATCAGATTATCAATGGTGATTCAATCGCAATCCTGAATCAGGCCCCGGAAGGTTGGGCGGATTTGTGCTTTGCTGATCCCCCGTTCAATATTGGTTATCTCTATAATAATTACGATGATCGCAAGAGTGTCGATGAGTATGTGAACTGGTCAAAACAGTGGATGCAGGCGGTCTACCGCGCGCTCAAACCCACCGGCAGCTTTTATCTGGCGATTGGCGATGAATATGTCGCGGATCTGGCGGTCGTCGCCCGCCGCCAGATTGGCTTTCACCTGCGTAACTGGATCATCTGGCACTACACGTTCGGCCAGCAGACCAAAAAAATGTTTGCCAAAAGTCATACGCATATTCTTTATTTCACCAAACAACGCCCCGCCACCGGCATGACCAATCTCACCTTCAACGCCGACGCTGTTCGCGTGAAAAGTGCCCGTCAGACGACTTATTCCGATCTTCGTGCCAACAGTAAAGGCAAACTGCCGGATGACACCTGGTTCCTGCGCCCGCAGGAGACGAGCTATCTCGAAGCCGGTTATCGCCAGTTTGTCGAGCAGCAGACTGATCTTGGTTCTGACCAGCTTCTTCCCGTCGATTTTTTTGATCCCGCCAGCGATACCTGGTTCGTCAGCCGCCTGTGTGGAACCTTCAACGAACGCGAAGGGTGGCATGGCTGCCAGATGCCGATTGCGGTGCTGGATCGCATCATCAAAGCCTCGAGCAATCCGGGCGATGTTGTGTTTGATCCATTCAATGGTTCGGGGACAACCGCCGTCAGTGCTGCCCTGCTGGGCCGGCGCTATGTCGGTATCGATCAATCGGCGGAGTATGTCAGTTACGCCCGCAAGCGTCTGGCCCATGCGCTGACGGTGCGCGATCAGACGCAACCGGGCGAAAATTGCCTGGTGGCTACTGCCAATGAACCCTCCCTGTTTGACACCCACCGCCAATCCAAGGTCAAAACAGAAACAGATGCCTTTGGTCGGCCCCGTGTTGCCCGTGGCAGCGCGCGATCCAAAACCAGGGCGCAACCCAAACCCTAATCCTTTCGTCTTCTGCCCGATCCGATACCGATGTCAGTGCCAATGGAAAATTGTTATCGGACAATATCAAGCTGACAGCGCCATGTTGTCGATACTGCTTACAAGCGCAGCTGCTGCGCGATTGCGCTATTGTGCACCAGCCCGACGGAGAACCCATGCCCGTATCGATCGACAACACAATCATCAATACTGAACAACTTGGCCTGAAAACTCTGGGACAGGTGCTGGAATACATCAACAAACAGGCCCGCGTGGCGGTCGCCATTTTGCTGGATGGTAAAAGCCCGCAACTGTCGGACATGGACACCCTTCGTTCGGCCGATACCGAAATCCATACCATTCAACTGGAAACAGCCGACCCGCGCGAAATGGCGATGGATGCCCTGATCGATATGCAAAAAGCGCTGGATCAGGCGGATGCCAGCAAAAATCGGGCAGCCGAACTGCTGCAGCGTAATCAGGCCAAAGCCGCCATGTTGCCGCTCAACGCCTGCCTGGAAACATGGCAACAGGCGCAGCAGTGCATCACCCAGTCAGCACAACTGGTCGGGATCAATCTCGATTCGGTTGAAGTCGGCGGCCGGAATCTGCAGAGCATGGCGAATCATTTTGCCGGGCAACTGCGGGAAATTCGTCGCGCCCTGGAAGATCAGGATTACGTCGCCCTGGGCGATGTGCTGAACTATGAGTTGGACGAAACCGGACAGCACTGGCGCGACGCCATCATCAGCCTCAGCACCGCCGTGGCGCAGGCCAAATAAGCGCTCACCCATTCAAATCATGCCGTCAGACGGACTGGAATGGGGCGTAGTTCGTGCCGCACGCGCTGACGAAACGCCTGATGCAGCCGAAGCGTTGTCGCCCCACACTTTGTGAAAAGCTGGCGATTGCCCCAATGGCTCACCCAACTCAATTCGCGGGTCGTGCTGGTGATGAACAGCTCATCAGCCTTCAGCGCCTGATCTTGCGTCAACACCTGCTGGCGAACGGCAATGCCCAACTGCTGCGCCAGTTCCAGCAGAACCAGTCGTGTCACACCCGGCAACACCCGCGGCCCCACCGGCGCAGTCACCAGCACTCCATCGACAACCGCAAATAAATTAGACGCGGAGCACTCGCTGAGCTGCTCCTGCTGACCGATAAAGACTGCTTCATCGGCACCGGCACGCACGGCTGCATTTTTAGCCAGCACGTTGGGCAATAACGCAATCGACTTCACCCAGCAGCGTAGCCAGCGTTCATCGGCAACCGGATGCAGTTTAACCCCCGGTGCCTTGCCCGGTGCGGCCAGCGCCGGCAATGCGCGGGTGTAAAACAACAGTGTCGCCGGCAGATCGGAATTCCATACATGATTACGCCGCTGATAACCGCGCGTAAGCTGAAGATAGATCATTCCATCATCCAGCCCCGACTGATCCACCAGTTTTTCGATGGCTGCACTCAGCTCAGACTCGGGCAACGGTACATCGAGTTCAATGCCTGCTGCTGATCGCTGCAACCGCTGCAGATGCTGCGGCAGGGTGAATGGCTGACCGTGATAAAGTCGAATGACTTCATACACGCCATCAGCGAATTGAAAGCCTCTGTCTTCGATGCTGACACTGGCACTGGCCAGCGGCATGGTTTGCCCATTGATCCAGATCCATTCTTCCATGACGGTTCCTCACATCCTTGTGATGGCTGCTTCGTTCACAGCCTCCGCGATGATTGCGCTGGCTGCCGGGCGGGGTTGCCGGCAACCGGCTGCGCCAGCGCGAACTATGATATTCGATCCATTCCGATAATCGTCAATCTTCGCTCTTCCGGATAAATTCCTGCTGCACCAGCCATTGCCGCGCTGCTTCAGAATCAGTGCAGATCAGAAACACTTCCTGCACCGTACCCGTACCGATATACAAACATTTCAAGCCCGCTTCGGTCGGATACTGCACCTTCAAACCCAGAGGCGACTTACCACGACGCACCTTGATTTGTCCGGGAACAATATGGCTGACATGCGGGCACTGCTTGATGATCTGGTCAAGAATTTTGTCCAGACCGCCCACGCGCCCATGCTGCCGCTTGATCCGGCCAAACTTCATGCGCCCAGCTTAGCAGCACGTCGGCTCCACCGAAAGCCAAATCACAAGCCGATCGCAGACTTTCAAGCGGGCAACCGTCAACCCTCACCGCAGCATCGGTCTCCACCGCCCCTCAGCCCCGATCACTTGCCAACGTACAGCTCGCTTTCGCTGCGCCGCGGCACTTCAGCACCAGCCTGCCCGTCCAGGACTGCATCAACCTGCTGCCGCACCCGCTCCATCTTGGGATAACGCACCTCACGATAACCCGTGGTCACTTCCGGGCACAGCAGAATCTGCACCGCCATTTTGTAATCGCCATTGAGATTCACGCGATCCAGCAAACCCGTGTACCAGTCGCGGAAGGATGTTTCGCGCCGATGCCAGCCGGGCAGCCGCCGCCACCACTTCATATGCTTGACGATTTTCAACTGCCAATCGCTGGTATTCATGCGAATACGGATGCGCCGGCCCATGATGGTAAATTCAGGGTTGGTGTGGTGGCGATAGAGCAGCTTATCTCCGTTTTCGATATCCACACCATATTTGAGGATGTCGCGCTGTTTCTTTTCATAGCGTGTCAGCAGATACGACACATACGGTTCATCCTTGATCAGCCGCACACGGGCCAGATTCCAGATCACCGCAATCGTGGCGGCATATTGATTGGCCAGGCTGTCCTTCTGATACATCGCCTGCACCCGCTGGATGTAGTCGGCGGACAAATGATGATTGGCGTATTGCATCAGATCATAGATGCGCAGCGCCAGGTCATATTTGGCACCCTCGGGCAGATCAGGCATCTGCGCCACAGCCTTGCGCACAAGCTGCTCATAGCGACCAGCCCAGGTCTGACCGCGCAGACGGGTTTTTTTGAGGATCCGGGATTTATTGGTCAGAAGCTGATCCCATGTTTCGGGTTGGGGTTTGGCCGGTAAGGCGCGCGGTTCCATCGCCAGCTTGCGGCCAATGTTAAAGGCCTTCATATTGCGCCGATGGTCGCGGCGCAGTGTGTCGCGGATCGCCCAGGCAATCGCATGGGCACTGACCGGGACCAGGCCCAACTGGTACGCCACGCCCAGCATCAGGATATTCACGAACTGCTTGCTCCCCAGACGCTGCTCGCACAGACTGGAGATATTCTTGCTGTAACTCAGCGACTGGTTGCAGTGTTCGTAGATTTCATGGCACAACTGCTCGGGATCAAACTCATGTTCGCCCAGCAGGTTGTAGACCGTTGGTTGACGATAACTATTCAGAACGGCAGCCGTTTTGGTTGGTGAACCAATGCGGAAATTATCGCGGGGATTAACCGCGCGGCTGGCTTCGAGAATATCGATTCCCAACAGCAGGTCAGCCTGCCCGTAGGGAATGTTGCCGGTTACCGCATATTTTTCGCGCAACTGGCGGGCTTGCTCCGGGTCGGTTTGTTGATCCGCCTGATCGTTGACAAAAGTGATCTGCGAATAAACGCCACCATTACGGATGGCCAGCCCTTTTTTGTCCTGGAAGGCAACGCCGTAACCTTCCTTGTGTCCGGCCCGAACCAGAATCGCCCCGACCAGACCAATGCCCATTCCGCCTACGCCAGCCATATGCACGCGCCAACTACTGCCCAGCGCGCTCAGGTCATGCACCGGTGTTGGATCAGGCAATTTATCCAGACCCATATGCGGCAGGCGATAACGCCGCCGCTTGCGGCGAACAACCGTCACCTGTTCAAAGCTGGGGCACGGTTTGACGTTAGTCCCGTAATCGTTGCTCACCCGCACGCGCTCACAGGCGCCATCATTCACGCACCACGTCAGATCCGTGTCAATCTTTGGCCCGTAGTCGGTCTGCACCCGGATCAGACCCGGGCAGGCTGTCCCCTTGGTGCATTCCAAGCAATCTTCGCACACTTCCAGCGTGACATTCATGTGTGTCTTGCGCGGAAGATAACCATGTTGCTTGATGATTTCGCGCTCGGCCTTGTGGACCTTGCGATAGAAAGTGATCCCGCATTCCTTGTCGGCGATGACCACCTTCACCCCATCAGCCAGAATGTTGCTCTCCAGGGTGTGGTAGTATTTTTTCCGCTTGTCCGGCCGCAGCTTGGTGACTTTCAACGGGCTGGTGCCCGCCATTCCCTTGCACGCCGCGTAAATGTCCTGGATGTACGAACGATTACCCATCAGATCCACTTCGGTTCCCGGATGTTCCTGGTGGCCGGTCATGGCTGTGGTCTTATTTTCCAGGATGATGAAGGTAATGTCCTGATTGGCCTTGATCGCGTTGGAAATGGCGAGCTGGCCGGAATGGAAAAATGTGCTGTCGCCCATGAAGACGATCTGTTTATTGGTGATAAACGGATCAATCCCCGAACCCGTGCCACCGCCCAGCCCCATGCCGCTGTAGTTGTGCATCAATTCTTCGGTGGGGGCGAACATCAGCATCGTGTAACAACCGGTATCGCCATGCGCCAGTAGATCAACCGGCCCGCGGTTGTGATGTTTTTTCATGTAGACCGGATCGAGCAGATTCTTGCGCAATTCCAGCAGAACGGCTGAGGAATCCCGATGCGGGCAACCCGGACAGAACGTCGGCGTGCGATCGACGATCCCGCTGACGACGTTGAGCTTGCGGCGACTGACGCTGCGAATCAACTCCCACGCGCTGGTCAATCGACCGTTGCGCATATGCTCGGGCAGAGACTGGCAGTGCTTAAATAAGGGAATCAATTTTTCCGCCAGCAACGAAACACTCAACCCGCGCACATCAGGGATGCCTTCGATGGTGTTTGCATCAGGATCGGTTGAGGTGGAACTTGCCGCATCGCCATTGCTGACATTCTGTCCGGGGAAACGCTTACCATACAGACGCGCGGATAGATCGGCGGCCTGGTCATGGGGCAACTCGTGGAACAGGCGGTCACGAATGCCTTTCTCCAGAAAGCTGCGACGTTCTTCGATCACGATAATCTGCTGACATTGCTGGCTCAGCTCGACCACCATTTGGATGTCGGCCGGATAGCTCATACCCATGCGCAGGATCGGGAAAACACCACTGAGTCCCAGATCATCCAGCACCTGATCCAGATAAGGCCCTGCCACACCCGTCACCACAAATCCCATGGGGGCCTTGTTCGGGTGACCGGGTGATCCCACATTTTGACGCGCCGGGTCGATGCGATTGATCCCCACCAGACGCGCAGCCGCGATTGTCCTGCCCATGCGCTCAGTCATCTTCAATTCATGCTGCCAGGTACGCGGCGGCAGCAGCACCTTATCCAGATCGATCAGTTTGGTGTCGAGCGCGATTTTCTGATTTTCATTCAACGTGGGATAGTGATTGGGCGCACATTCCACGCTGGCACCGCCGTCGGCCTGGGCGGTGGTGACGATGTACCCGATGTAACAACCACCCGCCTTTGAAAGTTTGAAGCTCAGGCCAACCCAGTCTTTCAATTCCTGAAATGTCCCCGGTTCAACCACCGGCATGCGCAGATGTTCAAACAAAAAACGGCTGTCGGCCGCCACCTGGGTGCTGTCGCACCACGGATCCTCGCCGCTGATGACCAGCGCCCCGCCTTCAGGATGCGCACCAGCCAGATTGCCCAGCGCCAGCGCATCGGATCCCACGTGGGTTCCAACACTCTTGAATGCCACAATGCTGCGACACGAGTACATCTGCGACCCGTTGATCGCAGCCACACCCAGCGCTTCGTTGTTGGATTGAAAGGCGCGGATCCCCTTTTCCTTGAGCAGATCGCCAATACTCGACAGGCAGTCAAAAAAACCGGCGACGGGCGAACCGGGATAGCCGGTCATCAGGTGGATACCACCTTCGATTTCCAGCGCCCCTTTGACGAGCATCTCATTGCCGGTAAATATCTGACGCCCGGAACTGGCCAGAAAACGTGCTTCGGTAGGCATGTTCAGTCTTTCTGTGCGGGTGCAACTGAAAATGTCGGTTCATCACGCGGCTCGCCGGTTCTGAACATGACATTGCGCTGCATTGGCGTGGCTTATGGCTGGCCGGTTGTTGACAACCGAAATGACAACCACAGGAGACGCCGTTGGTTCACCGCAACGGTAGGAGACTCTTGGCGGGACGGGGATTCTGTGGCCCGACCAGCCGGAAACTGATACTACGCTTCATCAGCAACAACGAAGCAAGTCGTACCAGCGCCGTATTCTATACGCCCGATCGAGAAAATGGCAGCAAATTCACCGAATTTGAAAATTTACTCCACCGACCTGGACAATGCCGCGGTTCAGTGGGCATCAGGGCCAAGCGGGCCAGCCAGCGGGCGCATGAAAAAGAGGCGGCCGGGCATTGTGGGCATCCAGGAACTGGGAATCCATGGCGTGGGGCCATATTGCAGCGTGACACACAAGCTCATGCCCTGCCACATTGCCCCGCGATCCGGGTAGGCGCCATCGGCACCGCCGATACACCAGTCGCTTTGCAGAAACAGCCCCGGCCCGATGGTATTGGCGAAACAGGGGATCAACGTAAACCGACTGTTGAAGCTATGCAGTGAATTCTGTTCGATCGTCAGCGGGTGCAAGGCAACGCCAAGGCGATGGGTCTGCTGCTTCCATCGGGCTTCAGGAAATTCTCCGGCAAGCTGTGGTTCCCAGAACGCGATATGGCAGGCGCGTCCAATGCCATAAACCGTGACCAACCGCCCCCCATCCCGTTTGATGGCAGCGATTTTTTCCGCATAAGTCGGCAGATTTTTTCGTGTGGCAAAATTCCGCTGCTGGACGGGAACGGTCAATTTACCAAGACGATTAAACAACGCCTCGCCCATCGCATGTTCAAACCCGCCGGGTTGGTCACCAGGCATGGTATTACCCGACGCATCGGACCATTCGTCCATGTTGAATGTCGTCACGTGATCACAGGCGATGCGGCTGGTTTTAAGCCGCTGCACCACCGTCTTGTACATGCCCATCGGCCCAACCGGCAGGATGATCGCCAGCTTCTGACCGGCGCGGCGCGTCTGCTCGATCTGATCGGCAATGGCGTCGCCCATCAACTGATCCATGTGCGACACATCCTTCACCACGATGGGTTTGAAATTGCGATCCCACCATTTCGATCGGTTGGTGAGCTTCTTCAAACCCAGCCCGCAGCAACGATCCATGCGCTTGAGATCCCAACCTGCCGGATAAAATTTTTCCAGCAACGAACCCTTGAGCGTATTCAGCATCGTCAGAGATTTAGCCATTACTTCCCTTTGCTCCCTAAAATTGCGGTCAGAAGATCATCGTGCGGATAACCATGCCCACGATGTTGTACAAACGCCTCGGCATAGGCAAAACCAGCCTGCTTGCCGCGCATGGCGCCATGGCGCTTCATGGCGTCAATGTATTCATCCATACCATGATGAGCGCGAAGCCACTGGCGCTGCGAAGCATGGCAGGCCAGCATTTGCTCTTTTGTGTCCATCGAACCGGTTATATCAATGAGCGTGGTCGGCGTGACCAGATTGCCGTTGGGATCCAGCCCTTCAACGGGGTCGCAATAATACAAGTGCGGCACGCGCGAACCAGCCAGCACTGGCCAGCGCGAGGCGTTGGGTGCACTGTAACCAAAACTGGCGGCACGAGCCAGCAGATGGACCATTTCATGATCCATCATGTAATCCTTGACTGGATGAGTGATGACCAACGATGGCGCGATTTGCCGGAATAAATCGACCGTCTTCTGCAGCGTCGCTTGATTATAACAAACGTAAATATCCTTTTCATCGAGGCAGTGATATGTCGCCCCAATACATTCTGCAGCCTTTTTCGCTTCTTGGGTACGGATGGCGCTGATCTCCTGCGGCGTCAGAGTCATCGTGCCGCAATCACCGGCAGTTGCCGTGATGATATGAATAATCCATCCCGCCTCAGCCAGCCTTGCCAGCGTGCCAGCGCATAAAATTTCTGCATCATCGGGATGAGCCAAAAAACAAAGTGCGATCCGCGACATGGAGGCAGTATAGCATGCTGATCGGTACAATATAGCCATGGCTGGTGAATTCGATTTGATCCGCTGGATAAAGGCCCAATCGGCGGTTGATGCTGGCGATGTTGCCCGTGCTGCGCAAGTACAGACCGGCATTGGTGATGACCTGGCGGTTTTGCAGTGGAACTGCGACGATCTGCTGCTGGTCGGGGTGGATCAGGTGCTCGACGGCGTGCATTTTCACATTGACACCCACGCGCCGGAATTGATCGGTCGCAAGGTGATGAACCGCAACCTCAGCGACTGTGCCGCCATGGCCTGCCTGCCCGTGGCAGCGGTAGCCACCGTCGCCCTGCCACAACATCATCCCCAGGTGATGCAACTGGCGCAGCAATTGTTGATCGGAATGAAGCAGGCGGGGGCAAAATATGATTGTGTGATCGTTGGCGGCGATACCGCTTCATGGGCAGCACCGCTGGTTGTCACGGTGAGCATTCTGGGTCGAAGTGGTGATATTGCGCCCATTACCCGTGCCGGTGCCAGACCGGGTGATGGCATTTATACGACCGGCCCGCTGGGCGGATCGATTCTTGGTCGCCACCTGACCTTCGAACCACGTATCGCGCTGGCTCGTCAGTTAGCCCAGACAGGCGCGATTACCGCCATGATCGATCTGAGCGATGGCTTGAGTCGTGACCTTGGTCACATCTGCAGCGCATCGGGCGTTGGCGCGATCATCGAGGCTGAACAAATTCCGATTCATCCCGACGCCTGCCAACTGTCCGACCGCGATCACATGGCACCGCTGGATCACGCGCTGAACGACGGCGAGGATTACGAGCTGCTCTTCACCGCCAGCCAGCCCGTTGTCCAATCGGGAATTACGCGCATTGGCACCATCACTGCCGACAGGCAGATTCTTCTTCGCCGCAACGGACAAAATACCCTGTTAAAGCCCCTGGGCTGGCAACATATTCTTTAACCCCACCCCACTGCTAAAAAGCCTCATCGACGCCGCGAAAATTTCTGACCCAGCCGCGGCATTGAAATCAGAATAACTGATCCATAATCTGCTCGATGGTCATTTTAGTGCAGGTGTACATGGGCGTGTCGCGTTGGGTGTACAAACTGGACTGTGTTTCGCGCAGCTCCATGACCAGATCGAGAAAATCGGCCGGTTCCTCCGTCTCGAACGCCACGACGAAATCCTGGTTGTCCAAGCCAAAGCTGTAGGTGGTGTTCAACTTTATACGCTTATATTTAGTGCCAACGCCAATATGCTCATTCATTACGCTCTGGCGCTGGTCCTTGGGCAGCAGATACCACTGTCGCGTTTTCACAAACGGATAAACGAACAGATACTTCCGCTCGCCGGGAACCAGATTGAACCGATGCGCCGCCCGGTTGTGTTCATCGATTTTATCGACGTAGGTGCTGCGCTTGGTCATTGACAGGTAGCACGTCGGGATCGTCAGGTATCCGCCCAGCATACTCCGGTTGATCGCCTGTTGATGCTGCTGAAAATCATCCAGATTGTAGCTGATTCGCCACAACAGAAAATCGACATCGCTTTTGAGGCCAACCGTGCTGTAGGGCAGGCACATCATTCCTTGTGGCGGCTGTTGACAAAGCTGAACAAACTCCTGTCTGGCTTTTTGTTTGTCCGCTACGCTCAGGCGACGAAAGGCTGGATCGAGTTTGTAAAAGGAAAAACTGACTGCCTGCTGTTTTTGAACCGCCGGTTCCGATGACTGGTCGGTGGCGGTTGAAGAATGAGCCGGGGTGGCACTGGCGTTACTTTGTGACATAACTGCTCCTGATTTTTCATGATTATAAGATTTCAGCCCGGCAACGCGACTGACGCCGCGAAAATATTCGCGCACCGCACAAGCGAAAAATACGGTCAAATCCGCTAGAATTATCTGACTATGGCGACATTAAGTTATCGAACCGCAGGCGAATCGCACGGACCGGGGCTGGTGGCGATGGTGGAGGGCATGCCGTCTGGCGTACCCGTGGATGTGGAGTTTATCAACGGCGAACTGCGCCGTCGTCAGGGTGGATATGGTCGGGGTGGTCGGCAGAAGATTGAAACGGATCATATCGAACTGCTTTCGGGCGTGCGTCTGGGACATACCACCGGTTCGCCGGTCACTATGCTGGTTCCCAACCTGGATTCGCGTCTGGACGATCAGACCCGCACCCCACCGCTGCACCGCCCGCGTCCGGGCCATGCGGATCTGGCTGGCTCGGTCAAATGGTTGACCACCGATTGCCGCGAAACACTCGAACGCGCCAGCGCCCGCGAAACATCAGCCCGCGTGGCGGCTGGCGCGCTGGCCCGGTGTCTGCTGCGCAGCTTCGATATTGAAACGTTCGGGTTTGTCCGATCTGTCGGGCCAGTGCGTTGCCCGACTGAAGTGACCAGCGAAAACTGGCAGGCGCTTTTGCAAAAGCGCAATACCAGCGATGTCTACGGTTTGAACGAAATCACGGACACCGCCATGCGCGATTTCATTCACTCACAAAAGCTGGCCAAGGACACCGCTGGCGGCATCGTCGAATGTCATGTGTTTAACTGCCCCATCGGCATTGGCAGTTGTATGAGCTGGGATACCCGACTTGATTCGCGCATCGGTGCTGCCGTCATGGGCATCCAGGCATTCAAGGGCGTGGAAATCGGTTTGGGGTTTGAAACATCCACCCGCCCCGGCTCGCAGGTGCACGATGAAATCACTTATGATCCATCCAGACTCAACACACCCAGCCTCGGTTTTACCCGCCCCACCAATAACGCCGGCGGTCTGGAAGGTGGCATGACCAACGGACAACCCATTATTGTGCGTGGGGCCATGAAACCCATCAGCACGCTGGGAAAACCGTTGCGCAGTATCGATCTGAACACGAAAAAAGACTCTGAAGCAGGCTGGGAACGATCCGATATTTCCGCGATCAGCGCTGCTGGTGTCGTGATGGAAAACGTCATCGCCTTTGAAATCGCCCGTGCCTTCATGGAAAAATTCGGCGGCGATTCACTGGCTGAAATCAAACAGAACTATCATGCGTTCCTGCAGGCAGCGCGCTTGCTGCCCCGTCCGTAAGGCGTAACCCGCGAACCTGGTTGCGCCGGTGTCGATCACATCGATCACGGCGCGCATCGATTACAGCACCTCGGCATCGAATGCGCTCAGGTCGGTGATGCGCAGATCCTGCGGCAGGCCATGTTGTGCTGCCATGACATCTTCGACCCTCGCCCGCACCGGTTCAGCCGTGATACGTCGTGTCACGTCCGCCGCGAAGGCATAGGTCAGCAGATGCAGGGCAGCGTCGATTCCAATCCCGCGACTGCGCAGATAAAACAACATCTGCTGATCCACCGGCCCGATGGTTGATCCGTGCGTGCATTTGACATCATCGGCGTAGATTTCCAGCGCCGGCTGAGAGTTCATATTCGCTTCGCCGCTGAGCAGGAGCGTTTTACTCGTCTGCTTGCTGTCGGTTTTCTGCGCCTCCTGGGCAACGTAAATCTGCCCCTTGAACACCGCATACGCCTTGTCATCCAGCACATGCTTATACAGTTCATGGCTGGGGCAGTTGGGGGCATCGTGGTGCAGGAGCGTATGATTATCGCATACCTGATTGCCGCCAATCACGACCAGCCCATTCAAAATTGCATAGGCATATTCCCCGGCCATGCGCACACTCAGATCGTTGCGCGTCAGCCGCCCGCCCAGGGTGGTGTTGTGGCTGATGAAGTGGGAATTACGCTCCAGCTCGACGTGCATGGCAGCGGTATGAAACGCCCCCAGCGATTCCTGCTGCAGTTTGTTATGATCGATCATGCAATCACGCCCGACCACCACTTCCGTCACCGCGTTGGTCCAGTAAATCGCATCGGGGCTGCCGGTATAGCTTTCAACAATAGCGGCGTGGACATTATCCTCCGCCACGATCAGCACATGCGGATGCGAAACCGTCGGGGCATCAGCATTGGCTGAGGTTGAAATAAACAGAAGGTGAATCACCCCTTCAAGGGTGGTTCCACGCGGCAGGTGAATAAACGCCCCATCGTTGATAAACTCCGCGTTAATGGCAGCAAAGGGAGTCAACTCCGGTTTGACAACCTTGCCCAGATAATCCAGCAAGACCGGATGTTCGGCTTTGACTGCCTCGGCGATATTCATCACCTGAACGCCCTGCGGCAGTCGGGTCAGGCTCGACAACTCTGCAGCATACAGGCCATTGACAAATACCAGCTCGACCAACGCTTTTTTACCGAAGCTCGACTTGGACAGTACCGCCCGACTGGCCGGAGTCACCTCCCCTGTCGCCAGGGTAAAAGCAGTATTGCGCAGCGGAGTCAGATTGATATGCCGCCAGGCTTCCTCGCGCCCGGAAGGAAAACCAACCTTATTGAAATGATCCATCCCCTTGCGCCGAATCTGCTTGATCCACGTATTTTCCGTCTGTTGCAATGATTCGCGCATCGTCGCTACATCCACCTTTGTGTTGCGCCCTTGTACAAGTGTTGTCATGAATACTCCTGGCTTGCGCCCTGCTCCATCATCCCGTCAACTTCAACCCACCGGGCCAATCAGGCACCGACAGCCAGCTCCTTTTCGATCCAGTCATAACCCTTGGCTTCCAGCTCCAGCGCCAGATCCTTGTCGCCGGTCTTGACGATGCGCCCATCGATCATCACATGCACGAAATCAGGCGTGATGTAGTTGAGCATGCGCTGATAGTGCGTCACCAGAACAATCGCCCGCTCCGGCCCGCGAAGGCTGTCCGCCCCGTGGCTGACAGTCTTCAGGGCGTCAATATCCAGCCCCGAATCGGTCTCATCCATCAGCGCCAGAATCGGGTCCATGACCGCCATCTGGAAAATTTCGTTGCGCTTCTTTTCCCCGCCGCTGAAGCCTTCGTTGACTGCACGGTTCATGAAGCTCTTGTCCATGTGCAGAAGCTGCATCTTCTGTTTGACGATCTTGAGGAAATCCGGCGCGCTGATTTCCCGTTCGCCGCGATGCGTCCGGACCGCGTTCACCGCCGCCCGCAGAAAATAACTGGTGCTGACACCGGGTATCTCCACCGGATACTGAAACGCAAGGAAAATACCTTCGCGTGCCCGTTCTTCGGCCTTCAGCTCCAGCAGGTCCCTGCCTTGATAATGCACCGAACCCTCGGTCACTTCATATACCTCGCGCCCGGCCAGTACCTGCGCCAGCGTGCTTTTACCCGAACCGTTTTTCCCCATGATGGCATGCACCTCACCTTTGTTGACGGTCAGGTTCACACCCTTGAGGATCACCTTGTCGCTACCGGCGACCTTGGCATGAAGATTTTCGATGACGAGTAATGGTTCTGGCATGGCTTATTGATTGTTAATTGTTAATTGTTAATTATTGAATCCGATTTTATGAATCCGCAGAATAAAAATGGCTGCGCCGGTCACCCGACCGATCCTTCCAGACTCACGCCCAGAAGTTTCTGCGCCTCAGCGGCGAATTCCATCGGCAGCTCACGGAACACTTCCTTGCAAAAACCGTTGACGATCATGTTGACCGCGTCTTCCAGAGCAATCCCGCGCGTCTTGCAGTAGAACAACTGGTCGTCGCCGATCTTACTGGTGCTGGCTTCGTGCTCCACTGTCGCGGTGGGGTTCTTGACATCAATATACGGCTCGGTATGCGCACCACACTGATTGCCCAGCAGCATCGAATCGCACTGCGTATAGTTACGGGCGTTGTCCGCGCCCTTGAGCACCTTCACCAATCCGCGATAGGTGTTTTGGCCGTGGCCAGCACTGATGCCCTTGGAGACGATCGTCGATCGGGTGTTTTTACCGATGTGGATCATCTTCGTGCCGGTATCCGCCTGCTGATAGTGGTGCGTCAGCGCCACAGAATAAAATTCGCCCACACTGTTATCCCCCTGCAGAATGCACGAGGGATATTTCCAGGTGATGGCAGAACCCGTTTCAACCTGCGTCCAGGTAATCTTGCTGTTGGCGCCGCGGCAGATACCGCGTTTGGTAACGAAGTTATAAATTCCGCCCTTGCCCGTCCCTGGATCACCCGGATACCAGTTCTGCACCGTGCTGTACTTGATCGTGGCGTTTTCCATCGCCACCAGCTCCACCACCGCGGCATGCAGTTGATGTTCATCGCGCATCGGTGCCGTGCACCCTTCAAGATAGCTCACCTGGGCACCGGCATCAGCAATCAGCAGCGTGCGCTCAAACTGCCCGCTCTTGGCAGCGTTCATGCGGAAATACGTGCTCAACTCCATCGGACAACGCACGCCCGGCGGAATGTAGGCAAAGCTGCCATCGCTGAAAACCGCGCTGTTGAGCGTGGCGAAAAAGTTGTCGCTGTACGGAACAACCGAACCCAGATACTTGCGCACCAGTTCCGGATGATTCTTAACGGCTGATGAAAAACTGCAGAAAATAATCCCGCGCTCCGCCAGCTCCTTCTGGAATGTCGTCTTGACCGAGACCGAGTCAAATACTGCATCAACCGCGACCTGGGTCTGTCCACCCGGCGCCGATGCGTCATGCCCGTTACCGTTGTCCTGATGAGCTGGCGACGATTCTTCCTCGTCTTCCACACCCAGAAGTTTTTTTCGTTCGTGAATCGGAACGCCCAGCTTTTCATACACCGCCAGCAATTCAGGATCCACCTCATCCAGCGATTTGTACTTCGCCTTGGGGGCGGAATAATAAACCTGATCCTGGTAATCAATCGGCGGATATTTGTGCTTGCCCCAATGATGCGGCTCGGTCATTGTCAACCAGTGACGATACGCCTTGAGTCGCCATTCCAGCAGCCATTCCGGCTCTCCCTTTTTGGCTGAAATAAACCGTACGGTATCTTCGCAAAGACCTGGCGGAGCCGAGTCTGCCTCGATATTCGAGACAAAACCCCACTTGTACTCGCGGTTAGCCAGTTGTTCGAGTTCCTGGTCGGTTGTAGTCATTGTTCAAAATCCGCAAAAAATCAATGAAAATTGCGTAAGCCAGCTATCATAGGCCGGCTGAGAGACAGTCTCAACTTGACTCGGAAAAATTCGCGTCCGCGTCATGGCGCCATCTAGTTTTTCACTGGGGAGAAACCGCCGAACGCGATCTCATTGGCGATGCGCAACCGCCCCTTGTCGCTCGCCAAACAAGCCAGCGCCGGCCATCCAACAGACCATGATTTTGGAAATTTTACCGCTTTTACGCAGTAAAACTGCTTCCGCACCCGCAGGTGCTGGTGGCGTTGGGATTTTTGAAAACAAACCCCCGGCCCATCACTTCATCCCGGAAATCAATTTCCACACCATCGAGGTATAGATAGGATTTCATATCCACCAGAATCTTGATCCCGTTGCTCTCCATTTCCTCATCCATTTCCCCCTTGGCTTCTTCTGAAAGATCGAGCAAATAGCTGAAACCGGAACACCCGCCGCCTTTGACGCCGACGCGCAGTTTCGCTTTGCCGTCATCCAAGCTTTGTTCGCGAATAATGTCTCTGATTTCCTTGGCAGCAGTTTCGGTCAGTACAACGGGCATAGAAAGCTCCTTAATCGTTCGTTCAGCCTCTACATCTTCTGGCTGTGCCAGTAAGTATAAGTCACTAAAATTACGGATTCCACCGCAAAAGGTTCAAAACTATTTTTTAACCGCTCCAGTTTCCGAAAACCACCGGAGGCAACAAAACCCCACAGCGGAATGTTTTTATATTGCTCGAAACTTGCGTCCGATAATAATTTTCGTCTGTTAACCGTTTGTCCGATAACAAAATCCTGTCATAACCCCAACCCCTTTCCCGTCTTATTAAGGCCGGTTTTCCCCCACAATTTGCCTTGATTGACTTTATTAGCCATGAAATAAGTAGCCAGCATGGGTCGTGAGCCGATCTTTTAGTTCTACGACTGCTCAAGGAACTCAGGGCAAATTTGGCGATGGAGTCGCCGGTCAGATCGAAGATGCCTGATCCGCATCTGCTCCTTTACCGAGAGGTATCCCATGACCTGCTTACCCACCTGGATTTTGTCGAGTCTGGCCCAAGTTGGCATTTTTGCCGCCGCCGCCGTTGCATTGGGTTTCGGTATTCTTGGCCTGCGGTAATCGCCCGCTGGCAGTATTTCGTTGACAACATCTCTATATTCTCCCCCCCCCACCTTGCACGTTTTGATTGCCAAATGCGCACGTTGGGCGGAATTTTTCAGCAAAATAGTTTTGCCCTAGCCCCATTGTCGTGTGCCCGCGATGGTAGGTGCGCGCACCGGTGCTTGCAGTACTTGGCCGGATTCAATGGAATAAGTCAGCCCCTCGGCGTAATTGCCCACCCTGATCTGGCGCTCAGCGCACTGATCCAGCATTTGCCCCGGTCATATCCGCGCCAAAATCAACGGTTCAAGCCGGATGCTGGTCATCGGACAAGCCCGATTCCTTCAGCAACTGCTCGCGTTTGGCCAGTTTCATATCCGCATCGGTCATCATCTTGGCCAGCGCCTTGAAGGTTACCCGCGGCTTCCACCCCAATTTTTGCGCGGCCTTGGTCGGATCGCCCAGCAGCAGATCCACTTCCGCCGGTCGGAAATAGCGCGGATCAACTTCAACATACTTCTGCCAGTCCAGCTCCAGATAACCGAACACCTCGGCTAAAAACTCGCGCACACTATGCGTCTGACCTGTTGCCACCACATAGTCCTCAGCCTGTTCCTGCTGCATCATCAACCACATCGCCTCGACATAATCACCAGCAAAACCCCAGTCGCGCTTGGCATCCAGATTACCCATGTACAGTTTGTCCTGCAGGCCTTGCTTGATGCGCGTGGCAGCCCGGGTGATCTTGCGCGTTACAAACGTCTCGCCGCGCCGCGGGCTTTCGTGGTTGAACAAAATCCCATTGCAGGCAAACATGTTGTACGACTCGCGATAATTCACCGTCTGCCAGAAGCTGTAGACCTTGGCACAGGCGTAGGGCGAGCGCGGATAAAACGGCGTCTTTTCCGATTGGGGCGTCTCCACCACCTTGCCATACATTTCCGAACTGCTGGCTTGGTAAAACCGCACCGGCTTGCCCGTATCGCGGATCGCCTCCAGCAGATGGATTGTTCCCAGCGCATCCGACTGCACCGTATAAATTGGCTGATCAAAACTCACCCGCACGTGCGACTGGGCACCAAGATTATAGATTTCATCCGGCATGACGCGCGTCAGCACTTCGCGCAGCCCCAGTCCGTCCACCAGATCGCCGTAATGCAAAAACAACCGCGGATCCGGATCATGCGGATCACGATACAGATGCTCGATGCGCGTCGTATTGAACGATGAGCTGCGCCGGGTAATCCCGTGAACTTCATACCCCTTGTTCAGCAGAAACTCCGCCAGGTACGAACCATCCTGCCCCGTGATACCGGTAATCAGCGCTTTTTTTCGTCCTGAATGCGATGCCATGAAACCATTCCTTCAATGGGTCTGTAAAATGCCAGCCGTGCAAGAATTATCGACCGCCGGCACCATCAAGTTAACGCCCGATCAACACAGGGCTTATCAATCATTTCGGCTTAACCCCAGCCTCAACTTATACAATTTAGCTTCGGATTTCATGCAATCGGTACCGCAAGCATCGCGCAAAAATTGCCGCACCGCTAAAATGCACCGCCCGGTTGTCCGCCGATGGAATTGCGTCCCATTAGCTCAAATAGAAATGTCACTCTGAAATTGGGATGCTGCAAAGTGTGGCAATGGCCGTCGGATACACCCCAAAAAAGCAGATCCGCCCAAGAACACCGGCTGTTTGATTCAAGGTGCCGTTCAGCGAATTATGATGTCACCGTTATTGACCGAAAAGGTCGATTTATTGCGACTTTCCCGGTTGAACCTTGAGCAGGACGATGCTGGCGCTGGGAATATGAAGGGTAAAATTGGCAGCGTCGAACCCGGGCAGCGGCTGATCAGCCCAACGGGCGTTGATGGTCCACAGGCGCGTATCGGCCCCGCTGCTTAAAGTTGAGAGCGTGGCGGTGGCAGCATTCAGCCCGTCCAGCGACAGGTCGATATCCCTGGACGAATCGTTGTTAAAGTTAAGACCCCAAATGAAAATTTGTCCCGTTTGGCTGTCGCGTGTCGTATAGAGGCGCAGGTTGTTGGCATCATCGATGTGGCTGTTGAGCAGCGTATCTCCCAGACACTCCTCCAATTTCAGCCACGCTCGGACAGCAGGCCCCGGTTCAGTCGTGACCTTTTGATCGTTGATCAGATTTCCCCAGTAGTTGGCGCCGGCGACGCTCAACTGGGCGAAGGTGAAAATCGACTCGGCAAACCCCATCGCCTGATACATGGAAGGATAGTTGTACTTCCAGCTCATGACGTTCCATTCCGTCAAAAAGAATTCCACCTGATCCGGATCACGACCGGCCTTGATAAAAGCCTGCCGCTGCAATTCGTGCCTCTTGATCAACTTGGTCCGCACATCACGCAAAAACTTCTGCATCTTTTCGATCTGTTCGGGCGTCCCATTGGAGTGATAATGCCGCCCCAGATCGTCATACGGATGATAACCCCAGAAATCGATGACTGCCTCGTGATCGTTGAGCAGCGGCATGGCGTTCTCAGGGACGGAGTCGAGCATGGCCGGGCCAACTTTGATCGTTGGATCCACCTTCTTCATGGCGGCGGTAATGGTCTTGTATCGGTGGATATATTCAGCGATGGGCTTGCCGGGCAGGTGCGGGGGCAACTCTTCCGGATCGTCGGTAAACTCAAAATCCTGGATGGCGATTTCCGGTTCGTTGCCGATCTCCCAATACTTGATCCGGGGAAGCGGCGCTTCGCCCGGGTCGGGCAGTTTGGGCGAGCTGGACCACTTGCTCCAGTCGATTCGCGCGAGAATGGCCCGATCCTCATCATTCTGCGGGCCGTTGGGAATAATGAAATTAACGTAGCGCACCCATTGGCTAGCCAGTTGAAGCAACGGATCAAACGAGGTGTCGAGATATTGAAAGTCAACATAACCAACGCCCGTTCCGGTTCCCCGAACATTGACGGTGATCATCCCGCGGCACTGCGCATCACGCAGCGCCCGAAGAAAATCGATCGTGGGATGGTGGCTGCCCCCGGTGCAATCCTGCCAATTGAACGTATCGGCGAACAGCCCCCCCGCCACACCGCGCGCCAGGGTCCGGGGAGGAAGTTTCAGCGCTGCCGATTGAATATCGGGCAGATCCCAATTCGTGCCGATGATTTCGCGGTGGATGGGAGTACCTGTTGCGCCCGCGTCAATCACCACGCGCGCGGGGGAGGAATCAGCCCGCGTAACACCGTTGAGCAATGCAATCGCACCCAACAACAGACCAACCAGTGATTTATTCACAGCGCCTCCCATTAGTAATTTGTACTAACATCGTCCCGCGCACAAACTGAGTCATTTGTCGTGATAACCGCCCTTTCGGTCGGCAACTCATACGACTGTTTTATTTTACCGGCTGATGACGAGCAAGGCCAAATCAACATGGCAGCGCGCCCTGATCTTGGCGCCAGTTGCTTCCACGACCCCGTCCCATCACTTACCCACCCCGACCTGGCCGCGCCATGTTCGCTCCAACGCCAACGGCGGGCAGAAAGTGACTCAGCCGATTGGCATCGTGATAGTGCAAAGACCCTGGCCACGGAAAAAGGTTTGTCAACAAAATCTTCTGCCGTTCATTCACTGACTTAAAACGGGTAAGATCGATAACTGACCTTTATCATCCAGACTTGTCTAACTTCATGTAATTGACATTGCCCAAGCGGATAATCTGAAAATGGCTGACCAATCAACGCAATCTTCTTCATCTGATGCTCGTCCCCCGGCCCGCCCGGATAATTCTGCGCCAAAAAGCAAACCGCGCTGGCGACGCCTGCGGTTGACGCTTTACATCGTTGCCTCACTGGTGTGGCTGGCTGTTGTAGCGGTAATAATGGCCCCATCATTGGCCAGCTCGAGCTGGGCACGGCGGCTTATTTTGCAAAAGGTCAGTACTGAACTCAATGGCACGGTGACTGCTACCGACTGGTCGCTGGGCTGGACCACCCCCATCACCGTTAATCAGCTCATTGTAAAAGATTCTGCTGGTCACGAGATTTTTGCAGCCGATTCAGTCCAGACTGAACTAACGCTCCTGAGCGCAATCCGATCCAACTTTGATCTGGGCAATGTTGTGATCGACGGTGTGCGCATCAATCTCATCCGCCACGCCAGCGGCGAAACCAACCTCCAGCAAATCATCAAATCCGAACCAGCAACAACCACCAAACCGTCCGCTGAACCCGGACGCCTGCCCGATGTTCGCGGCACCATCACTTTGCGCAATATCAGCGGTGTCGTCCATGACGAAGCAACCAACCAGTCGGCTTCGTTCGATTTGTCCGGTGAAATCAAAATCCCCGGCATCAACGACGTCATCACCAACAATCTTCAGCTCACCACGCGCCTCAACGATGCACCGGCTGGTACGATGAACATCAGCGGTTCTGCCCGCATCGCCAAAGACAATCTGCTTAATATCGATCTGTCCCAGCTCCAGCAAAATCTGCAATTCGATAACCTTGACGCTGCCTCACTGGCGCTATTGCTTCCGGCTGACAGTGGCATCACGCATCTGGCTGGCATTTTTCAAGGTCAACTTCAACTGCAAGGTCAAAGCGCCGCTGCCACGGCATCGGGCACGATCAAAGCGCGCAATTTCGCCATCAGCACCCCTGCACTGCAAGGCGACACCTTCACCAGCAGCGCCCTGCTCATCAATCTCCCCACGACGCAGCTCACCCTGCCATCAGCCGACCAACCGCTGGATCAGGCGCGCATTCGCCTGGGCGATTCCAGTCAATCCGAGCAGGCGCTGACCATCCAGCTCGATCAGGGCACGGTTCGTCTCTCGGCGGATACCACTCTGGCTGCCTTGAGCCGACTGGCCGCCAATGACACCCCGGCCTCAACCGGTCATCTCGCCGCCGCCGCCACGTTTGACCTCGGCGCTCTGGCGCAACAATTACCGAATCTCCTGCATCTCAATCAAGATTTGACCAATCTCACCGGTCAGCTCGATCTCAACGCCCGTCTGACTTTGGAACCCACCCAGGCTAAACCAACCGTCCAACTATCCATCCAGAATGTCACGGCACTGAACACCCGCACCCAGCAGCGTGTTCAGCTCGATCCGGTGAAACTGGATATGGCGGCATTGATCCTGGGTGGCAAAGGCCCCCTGCCTGATCTGCGCGATATTAAAATCAATCTGACCAGTGGTTTTGCCACCGCCGATATTGCCGGATCTGATCTGGGCAGCATCAACGGCGTCATCCACGGCACTTATGATGCGCTGCAGCGGCAACTCAGCCAGTTTGTTGATTTCGGCGCGGTGCAACTGGCGGGCGGTTTCGATATCCGACTCAATACCAACGGCGATCTGACCAGCCCGGGCGGAACCAGCGCCGCCCGCGTAACGGTCAACCTCACCGACTTGACCATCACCGGTTTGCATGATCTGCCCCCGATTCAGAAACAGCGTCTGCAATTCGGGTTTGCCGGTCAGTTGCGCCGTGGTCAGACAGGCCAGGCCCCATTGCAATCCATTGAAAATCTCGACCTCACCCTGCAGGCGGGTCAGCAGGATCAGCCCTGGCTCGATCTCAACCTCGTCAGCGACGCCGTTGAACTTCTCCCCGATACCCAACTGCAACTTCCGTTCAAACTCGTTCGCTTTGATCTGCGCAAAATGAATCTCGATCTCGTGACCGCCAGCCAGCAGGTCAGTGCCATCGCTCAGATCCTCAAACAACGTCAAATCGACCTGAACCGCGGTTCTGTCACCCTGGCTGCCGCCGGCAGTCTTGATCGTGATCTCCTGACACTCAGTAATTTCGATTTCTCGACCCACCAGCTTGACGTTATGCAAAAACGTCAGCCCATTACTGACAACCTCAACCTCAGTTTCAATCTGGCTGGGCAGATCGGGCTGCATCAGAATGCTGTGACCGTCGATCTTTCGCGTCTGAATCTCACCGAGCCGCGCAATTTCATCGCGTTGAAAAAAACCAGTGGTGGGACGCTGAATTTCGCCCTGCCGGCCAGCGGCGGATTTTCCGGGCGCGGCCAGGTGCAACTGGCACTCAGCCTCCCCTTTATCAGCAGCATGGCTGTTGCCCTGCAGGATTCGCCTGATGAACTCAATGCACTGACACGGGTGCGCCGCGGGTTCCTCGATCTGACCATCGACCTGAACCAATCCCAACCACAAGCCCCGACCGATGTTTCCCTGGCCGCCAATATCCGCAACCTTCTGTTGGGCACCACCGCCAGCCAGACGCTTGATCTTCAGGATGTTTCGCTGAACGCGGCTGCTTCAATCGCAGCCGATCAGTCGCTGCTTAAGCTGTCCAAAATCGATCTCACAAGCATTTTCGGCAAGGTTAATCTTTCCGACACCGCCGTCGATCTCAAAGCCGTCAACCCGCAACAGATGCTGCGCTCAGCCACTTTCGCGGTTGATCTGCCTGATCTTGGTCGTCTCTGGTCCATCTACCAGACGCTGGTTCCCGCTGCTGGACAAGCGCCTGACGCCTTGGCAACCGCCAGCGCTGATCAACCAACTCTGCCCCCGTTGCGCGTTGACCGTGGTCAGTTGCAACTGTCCGGGCAAGTGCAAACGCAGAACGACACAACCACCATCAACATCAGTAAACTGGCGACAACGGGTCTGACACTCGCCCGTGGGCAAAGCACTAAAACACTTACCCCACTGTCCGTCACACTCGCGGCCACCCTGGTCGGTGACGACCGCCAGCCCCTGCAGTTCGTGCGCATCCAGCAGCTTGATACTGATCTGGGTTTGCTGCAACTTCAAATTACCGAACCACTTCAGCTGGCCGACCTGAGTTCTCCCGCCCCCCTGGCCAGCGGTACCCTGACCGGCCAGGGCGACCTCCAGCGCGTGCTGGATTTGGTCAACTTCCTCACCGGTTCAACCGAAGCCCCCGCCTACAGCGGTATGTTTACGTTCGCGCAAAAACTCTCCACCCGCGAGCATCAGACCCATCTCGATGGCCAACTGCTCCTGCGCGATCTCAAACCGACAGCCCCGAACAGCACCGCAGTTAACGATGAGCTGCAACTGACCAACACCATCACCATCGACCTGCCGGCGCAGTCCATCAATATCCAGAAGTTCGACCTGCTCATGCCCCGTACCCAGGCACTGGGGTTGTCACTAGCCGGTACGATCAGCCATTTTGAGTCAACCCGTGATCTCAATCTCAACGCCCTGATCAAAACGGACTGGGAACGCCTGTGGCAGCTAATCTATCCGCTGCTCGACGCCCGGCAGAAGCGTGAACTGGCTGATGCCAAGTTCTTCGGTCTGGATCAGCGCAACTGGGAAATCAGCGGCACTTATCCTGCTGCCCAACCGCTGCACGAAGCAATTCGTGGCATGAAACTGACCGGTGGCATCGGAATTAAGACCGCCCAGGCGATGGGCTGGGATGTGCGCGAACTTGACGCCCCCTTCGAGATGACCGACGGGCATTTGAAATTTCTTTTCGCCAAACAGCAGCCCGGCCAACCCTATCGCCCCAACGCCCAGGTCAACACCGGTATCGCCAACTTCGCCAACATTGTCATCGATCTGACCGATGCCGCCGGCCCGCGCGTTTCAACACCCGACAATTACAAACTGGTCGTCAATGCCGCGCTCAACCCCGTGCTGGCGGAAAAATTCTTTTCCAAACTGCTCATGGGTTTCAACGACGCCAAGGAGGCACAGGGCAAAGCCTCCATCACCATCGCGTACTGCCAGAACCTTCTGCTCAAACAGTTCACCACTGCGGCTGACATCTCAACCAGTCCATCGCAACCCGCGCAGCCTGCGCCGTCTCCGGACACTTTTGATCAGTGGCAGCAGCAACAAAAAACCGCCTCCGCCAACTCCACCTCCGCCAACCAGGGCAACGCCCAAGGCGCGCCAACGTCCATTGATCTGGGCCGGGCCAAAATCCTCGTCTCCCTGTCGGAGCTGCGCCTGGGCAGCCCCACCCTTGATAAACTTGGACTCAAAGCCGTCGATGCCCGCGTTGACAACGCCCAGATCACCATCGAAAACGGCGTGACCAATTCCCTCGTCCCCATGGCTGTGCGCCCCTCGGGTTCCAAACAGTTCACCACCATGACTTTCGACGGCGCGGTTCGTTTCTCCGACAGCCAGATTCTCAACATGAATCTCGCCTATCCGACCGAACTGCTCCCCAAAGCCATCCGCGAAATGCTGGGAGACAAGGCACTGGGCAAGATGCAGAACAACATCATGGTTCCCATTTCCGGTTCCCTGAATAATCCCCAGTTTGACCTGCTCGAAGCGGCCAAAAATTCGTTGCTTGGTGCCAATCCGCTCGACCAACTTTTCAAGAAGCTCGATAAAAAGTCGGACGAGAAAAAATCGTCTGGTTCGTCCAACCAGACGAACCCGTCGTCAAAACCGCAGTCATCCCTCCAGTCGCAGGAGAACCAGCCGGCTGACCCACTGAGCGAATTGCTCAACATTTTCACCCAGCCACCGCCGGAGAAACAATCCGATCAGACCCCAAAACCGTCGCGCTGACCGCTGGATGGTCAGCGCGAATCATTGATCGTTGTGAGGCAATGGCTCAGCGACGCCAATCGATGCGTCACAGCTTCTGGCGGATCAACTGACTGGCAATGGCGGCATCGACCGACTGGCCGTGTGCTTTCATAAAAGCGCCAATCGCCTGGCCCACCTGACTGGCGGCAAACGGATGACTGGCCAAAAACGCCTCCACCAGTGCCGTAGTCTGCTCGGCTGATGCCTTGGTGGGCAGATATTCATCCACAATCGCCATTTCGGCCTTGAGTTTGGTTACTTCATCCGGACGACCCAGTTTTTCGTATTCTTCCGAACTCTTTTGCAGCTTTTTGCGATACGCCGCGACAACCGATTCGGCTGTTGGTTTTCCCGGCAGCAGGTCGATATTCTTTACATCGCTGAGCAACATGCGGATCACCGCCAGCCGGTCCTTCTGACCTGATTTCATGGCTGACTTCATATCCGCGACCAACTGTTCCTGAAGTTGCATGGTACTTTACTCCGGTAAGACTTCGGGTATATTATCATCTGTGTTGGTGACTGCTACCTGACAATATTCATGACAGGTACCTATCGCAGTCACGGGGCTGGATTTCTTTAAGATTGGCTCAGCGCGGTTTTGATCGTGTTTATACACGTACAAACTGCACGAGAGTCTGACCAGCATCAGAACCGTATTTCCGTTGATGAACAACGGGCTTTCGTAATCTTAAACGAACAATGGATTCGGCCAGATGCCTCAGATCCTTTGTTCATGGCAGCGCAGCAGGAATAGATGCGCTGGTCAGCTTGTTAGCGAACGAAACTTTCACAATGTGTCGGCCAAATCGCCGCTTACGGCTGCCTTAATACAGCCCAGCGCAGTTGACGGGTTGCAGGCTGATGCCGGTTTGGTCATCTGGTTTGTTTTCGCCCTGGCTGACGCCGCGCGAGGAGACCGCGCAAACAGCGCAGCCGCGATGATACACGGAGGTTTCTTCTTTTTTGTTTAACACCACGCCGCAGGTACAGACGCCTTGTTCTGTTGCGGGTGGTTATGGTTTGCAGGGGACAAAGGACCCCAATTCAACGTGCACACACCAAGTAAGCAGCAACGACGCGGTCCACGTCGCCGCCATCGCGGCAATGGTCGCTCTGATCGGCCCCAGGGTCAGCAGAATCAACCGAACCAGCAGCGTCGTCGTCAGAATCATCACAATCACAACGGACACCACCAACCGTCGGCTGGCAATAGCGCCGTTCTGTCAATTCAGGTGGATCCCAACGCGCCGATTGTCACCGGCGTACTGCAGCAGCTCGATCCGCGCAAGGAAGGTCAGCTTCGCGAAGATGACCAGTTGCTGCGACCGGTCAAGGGAAACATCACCGTACCGCGCGAACTGATCGCCCATCATCAGCTCAAAACCGGCCTGCTCCTGCAAGGGCCGATCAAAGGCACGCGCCTGGTTCGGATCGATTCGATCGAAGGCCAGAGCATTGATGACTGGCTGAGCAAGACCACCCTGTACGACCAGACACCGCTTGATCCGCAACCAGCCCTGCGTCTGGAGCACAGCCCCAGCGAATACACCACCCGCGTGATTGACCTGCTGGCGCCGGTGGGATTTGGTCAGCGTGGTTTGATCGTCGCGCCGCCGCGTACCGGCAAGACCATTTTGCTGCAGAATCTGGCCCGCGGTATTCATCACAACTATCCCGAGGCTGAGCTGATCCTGCTGCTGATCGATGAACGCCCGGAGGAAGTGACCGACATGCGCCGCAACGTGCCGGGCAAGGTCTGGGCCAGCAGCAACGACAACACCGTCGATAAGCATCTGGATCTGGCGCAGCTGGCGATTGAACGCTGCAAACGCAAGGTGGAATATGGCGCCAATGTGATCGTCCTGCTCGACTCGCTGACGCGCCTGGGCCGGGCGTTCAACACCGGCACGCGCGGCGGCGGGCGCACCATGTCCGGCGGACTGGACAACCGCGCCTTGGAAATCCCCAAAAAGCTCTTCGGTGCCGCCCGTAAAATTGAAAACG
Source organism: Phycisphaerales bacterium (assembly GCA_020847375.1). Lineage (GTDB taxonomy): Bacteria > Planctomycetota > Phycisphaerae > Tepidisphaerales > Tepidisphaeraceae > JADLCB01. Next base: position 75,928 of record JADLCB010000021.1, read on the forward strand.
GCGGCAGTCTCACCATCATCGCCACCTGCCTGATCGACACCGGCAGCCGGATGGATCAGGTGATCTTTGAGGAGTTCAAGGGCACGGGCAACATGGAGCTGACGCTGGATCGTGCTCTGGCCAATTTGCGCATTTTCCCAGCCCTCAACATTACCGAGAGCGGCACGCGCAAAGAAGAAAAGCTGATGAGCGAAAAGGAGCTGGCCCAGTCGCGCCAGATCCGGCGCCACCTGCTGAACATGCCTGCCGCCCAAAGCATGAAAACCCTGCTGGATGTTCTAGCCAAGTTCCACACCAATGCCTATCTGCTTTCGACCATCCGCGTTGGTTGAGATGACGCCAGCGAACAATCGCTCGAATCATGCGCTTTTCGGTCTGTCGCTTGCGCCGGAATAATTTCAGAACTGATTCATCGCACTGTTAAATAGACTGGCGCGTCCTGCCCGCGCGGGCAGGCGCATTGTCATTTTTGCGAACGAGGGCCTGATATGAAATATACAAGCTGGCTGATCTGTCTGGTGGCGTTGGTTGGGTTGATCACCGTTCAAGCCTGGGCGGAAAAATCCGAATCCGACAACCAGCAAACCGACAATACCACCCAAGCTGATCAAACCGATCAGGCGGAGGCGTCGGACAAGGCTGACGCAGCCAATCAAGAGCAACACAACGACAAAGACAAGGATAAGGAAAGCAAAGCCGAAAAGCGCAAAGCACCCAAGTTCCGCCTCTGGCCCTATCGTGAGCTTATCTCTTTAAGCGAGGAGCAAAAGGCACAGATCACTGAAGTTCACAACAAGTACGTGCAAGAGAAGAAAAAGCTGGAAGAAGCTGAAAAGGCGGAAATCCAGACGCTGCTGAGTGATCAGCAAAATGAAGAGGTTCAGCAGATTATCGAAGCGCGCAAAGCCAAACAAAAAGAGGCTGCTGAAAAGGAAAAAGCCGCTCACAAACCGGCCGGCGAATAACGCCAGCCGCCGATTTTCCGCGATCCGCCGCGCTGTGGCAAATTCGCCATGGCAGCAACCTTCTAAATGCACAATAGCCGCCGGCGCCTTGCCAGCGGCTATTTGGCGTTGATTGATCTTGGAATACCGCGCTGACTACAGCACCGCGTCCAGCGACCGGCGGAAGTCGGCTTCGCTCTTCAGGCCGACGAACTTCTCCACCACCTGCCCATCTTTGAACAGGATCACAGTCGGAATCGCGCTGATACCATATTTGATCGACGCATCGCGGTTGCTGTCGGTATCGAGCTTGCCGACTTTCACCTTGCCCGTGTAACCGGTCGCGATTTTGTCGATTGTCGGCGCCAGCATCCGGCAGGGCATGCACCATTCTGCCCAGAAATCCACCAGCACCGGAACCGGCGACTTCAAAACTTCCTGCTCAAAATTCTCATCGGTGATTTCCACCGTATTTGCACTTGCCATAACGTTGCTCCACGTGGTTGAATGTTAGACGGGTAATACTAGAAGTGCCGTCTGGCACTGTCAACGCATTGACCGATAAATGCCACCCACCATGGCAGTTATCAATAAAAAACCCTGCTTCGCCTGATTTTTCTACCCTAAAACGCGCTTCACAACCGCCTGCACCTCGGCAATCCGTCGCTCAGCCAGCACTGGCTCGGGCGCTTCGGCAATAATGCGCATAATCGGTTCAGTGTTGCTCGGTCGGGCATGCACCCAGGCGCGATCCCAGTCAATACGAATCCCATCCTGCGTATCCACACGCTCATGGGCAAATTCGCCCTTCAGTGCCTCGACAACTTTCTGCGCATCCTCACGGCGGCATTCAAACTTCGTTTTGACAATCGTATAACGGGGAATCTGCCCCACCAACTGACTGAGGCTCAGCCCCGTATCCGCCATCAACTGCAGCACATACGCCATCCCCACCAGCGAATCGCGTCCGGGAACAATGCGCGTATCGATCACCCCCCCGTTGCCCTCGCCGCCAATCACCGCGCCGCTGGCCAGCATCCCCTGGACGACATTCGCCTCACCAACGCAGGTTCGCACCACGCTTGATCCATGGGCAGCGGCGATATCGTCAAGCATCCGGCTGGATGAAAGATTCGCCACCGCAACTCCCGGCTTGCGGCTCATCATATACTTGGCGCAAAGCGCCAGCGAATATTCCTCGCCGATATACACCCCATTTTCATCCACAATCGCCAGCCGATCCGCATCGGGATCCTGGGCAAAACCAACGTGCGCTTTTTGACGTTTAACCTCACTGGCCAGTTGCGTGAGATTCGCCTGGGTCGGTTCCGGTTCATGCGGGAAATGGCCATCCGGCGTGTTGTTCAGATGAACCAACTGGCAGCCGAGTTTGCTCAGCAGCGTTGCACTGGTCACACAACCAGCCCCGTTCACACTGTCCACCACGACCTTGAAACGTTTGGTGCTGATACCCAGCACATCCACATAATCCAAAACACGTTTGACATGCAGGGCATGCGTCTGGCTGTTACTGCTGGCGGGGATCAGTTTTTCAACCGCGACATATTCCGGTTTATTCTCGTCAAACAACGCCCGAATCTGCCCGGCTGCTTCCGGGGGCGGCGCAATCGCCTGGGCATTCAGAAACTTCAGCCCATTCCATTGAATCGGGTTGTGGCTGGCGGTGGCAATAACGCCCGCATCAGCGCCGGTGTGCTGAACCATCATCGCCACCCCCGGCGTGGTCACAATCCCCAGGTCAATCACCTCCACCCCGCTGGCGGTCAGACCCGCCACCGCCGCATCACGCACAAACTGCCCGGATGGACGCGAATCACGACCAAAAACAACGCGAAAATGCGTCCCGTTTTTCGGCTGATGCTGCTGATGCAAATATCGGGCAAACGCCCCGGCCATCCGCAAAACCGTATCCGGCCCCAGCGTCCGGCCAATGGTTCCCCGCATCCCCGAAACACCGATCATTAACGCATCCATAGTTCTTGCCCTTCAAATGATTTCACTCGATTGCAAACAACATTATTTTGCTTGCCGCCGGTTATGCAACACCTACAACCAGCATCGGCTAATCATTCTTTCGACAGAACCAATCTCTGCGTTTTTTCCCATCCCTGCCCATGCCATCAGCAGCAGGGCGCCTTTCCGTCAGCCAATGACTTAATACCCGTGACCGGCTGATTGTTTGGATGAGTCTGAATCATGATCGTGATCATGCTCCACGGTCGGATCGGCAATCGCACAACCCAGCAGGCCATTATTGTTGGCGGCGATCATGCGCATGGCGTATTTCGACGCTGCCTGCCGCTCGGAAGCACTGAGCAGGGCCGCACAGGGCGTACCAAACCGCGGTTTGGCAAAGGGGAGATGCGTGTCTCCCCGCGCCAGAATATGCGCACCATTGGTCATGCCCGTGACAGGATCGCGCACCAGATCGTTTGAAGTGGTCTCCTGACGGTCATCAGCCCCCCATTGCGTGAAGCTGCGGGCGTTGCAGTAATGCGTGACAAAGCTGCGGCGAAAACGATCCTTCGACCAGTTGGCCTTGCTGCGGTGGAGCACATGGCCATTGAAAAACACCACGTCGCCAGCCTTGGCTGAAACGAGAATCTGGTCATATTTGGCCGCGACAGCGGTCAGCATGTTCTTGCTGTCATCTGAATCCGACGCCCCCTTGACGAAGGTGATATCCGACACGAGTTTGTCGCCAAACCCGTACCCAACCTCCGGGCACGGTGGATAGATCGGTTCAACGCCGCTCCCCTTGGCAAACCACAACGCGCCATTTTGCTCATCGCAATCATCAATCGCGATCCACGCCCCGCACAGCGTATCGGGATGGGTCGGAATGTAATATGAATCCTGATGCCACCCCTGCCCCGGTTTGCCCGGCGGTTTGATGAACATCATCGTCTGCAGCGCCATTACATCCGGCCCGATCAACACTTCCAGCACGTCCAGTACGCGCGGATGAAGCATAAACCGCTCGTGCAATGCCAGCTTGCGATGCAGCATATGCAGACGCAAAAAATACTGAGCCTTTTCCTCCGGACTCAGATCATCCGGCGGCAGTTCCAGATCCTGAGAGGTTACGCCGGTGTCGCGCGATGTATCCCGGTGCTGCATGTGGCTTTTTTGCTGTTCAGGCAACCGACCTTGCATCAGGTCTTCGGTGTGCTGACGCAATTCCCGCACTTGTTCGGGCGAGACCAACTGTCGAACGACCACCAATCCGTCACGACGGAAACGGGTGTATTCCTCCACCGTCACCCGATAACGAAGCGATTCATCCATATCCCGCATAGCTGAGTTATCCGAGGCTGATTTCATGAAGTAATCCTGTTGAATTCAGCCTGATTATTGAAAATAATGCGTCAAATTGGAAATAGCCCGCATTGGTCATTTCATATCCACCATTGATCCACCCGGGTCAGAACATGCAAATGCGGCGTCGGAGGTGTCCGGCCCCGGGCGATTTGCCGCCGCATGTCCTGGGGTGACAGTCGGTAGGCCTGTTTGAATTGCCGCGAAAAAAGAAATGGCGTGGAAAAACCACAATGATGCGCAATCTCCTTGATTGAATAATTGCTATGAAACAGCAGCGCGGCCGCCCGATTCAGGCGCGCATGCTTGATGGCCTGCGCCGGTGTCTGACCGATCGCCTTCTGAAACAGTCGGCACAGGTGGCTGGACGTGACAGCGCCGGCATCGACCAGATCGCTGAATGAAATGGACCGTGTGGCATCAGCATCAAGCGATTCATGCAGAAATCGCAGCGCCCGTTCCACCGGTTCGGGCAGCATTTCCACCGGCAATTGAGCTGGTGCCAGCCGGCCGGTGATATAGGCGCCAAGCATGTGCAACAGCGTTAATCCGCCCATCACCTGATCAATTTTTCCCCATGCCATCAAATGCCGGAACATCGGTAGAAAAATGTCACCCGGTTCAAGCTGGCGCACAATCGGCCAATCGTGCGGCGCTGGCCAGTGTGCAGGAAGTTCCGGCAGATCAAAATGAATATAACCATGCCGGGTGACATGCCGCGGATCCCAGATGAATGAGTCGATCACCCCCGGCTGACACAGCAGCACGCTGCCCGGCGGAGCCACATAGCGCTCCTCTGGCCCGCGCGGCCATTTTCGGCGATATTCCGCCTGACCCTGGATCATCCAGACCAGCTCGTAATCGCGCAACCGTCGCGGGCCAAACGTCGTTCCCGGTGGATATACCGCGATGTTGCAAACCTTGGCTGCTGGGATAAATACTTTTTCCATCCTCAGATAACCACCCGTCTGTTGATCGGTGTTTCATCTCAAACTGTTGGGGTCGCTACCTGCATCACCCTTATCGCCACCGTGGCCATGCTCAGCGCTATCACCATCGCCATCCTTCACCAGCGATCATGGCTGGAAGCTGCCTGTTTTTGTATGATGGACGACCAGCGCGCCACTATTTAACCACAACGTCAAAAAAAATGGATCGCCCGAATTGAACCATCCGCCAAACTGCGCTGCCTGCATGGAATTTACCCTGAAAATCGCGATAATGAGTAGCCTCTGCCGGAAACCTGATTTTCCGCTGGTTTTCAGGATTGCTGAATCCTGATTGGCCGGCGGAAATCTGATCCTGGCACAGCCTTGTTTCCGCTGCCGCTAACCCACAGGAGCTTTTCAATGTCCGATACGCCGACGCCGGCCGACAAGCCTAAATATGTTTATAACGAGAGCAATATCAAAGTTCTCGAAGGTGCCGAGCATGTGCGCGCCCGTCCCGGTATGTATATCGGCGATACGACCACGCGCGGGCTGCATCATCTGGTCTGGGAAATTGTCGATAACTCCATCGACGAGGCGATGGCCGGTCGCGCCAGCAGCATTTATGTCAAAATTAACGCCGATGGTTCGGTCAGCGTCATCGACGATGGCCTGGGCATTCCCGTGGGCATTCACCCGACCGAAAAAATCCCCACCGTGGAAGTTGTTTTCGCCAAACTCGGCGCGGGTGGCAAATTCGACCACGGCGACACGTCCGCTTACAAAGTTTCCGGCGGGTTGCATGGCGTGGGCGCATCGGTGGTCAACGCCCTGAGCGAGTGGCTGGAAGTTGAAGTATCACGCGATGGCAAAGTCTATCGCATGGAATTTGAGCGCGGTAAAAAGTCAGTCGATCTGAAGCCCATCGGCACGTCCGCCAAATCCGGCACCAAGGTCACGTTCAAGCCCGATTCGCAGATTTTTCCCGATATTGAAATGCGCTATGAAGTCCTGCAAAAGCGCATGCGCGAACTGGCCTATCTCAACGAAGGGTTGTTCCTGTCGCTGGAGGATGAACGCACCGGTAAAAAGGAGGAATTCAAGTTTGATGAAGGGCTGAAGGAATACATCCGCTACCTGAATGATGGGAAGAATGTCCTGCATCCCATCGTGCATCTGCGCAAGGAAGTGACGCATCAGGCCATGGATAACGGCAAACTCAAGGATGTCATCTACATCATTGAAGCTGCCCTGCAGTACAACGACGGTTACAGCGAAACGATCGAAAGTTTCGCCAACAACATCAACACCCACGAAGGCGGTACGCATCTCAGCGGCTTTAAGACGGCCTTGACCAACACCATCAATCGCTACGCGGAAAACAACGGCCTGATGAAGGACCTCCGCCCCACCGGCGATGATGTACGCGAAGGATTGATGGCTATTATCTCAGTCAAAATCCCCGAACCGCAGTTTGAAGGACAGACCAAAACCAAACTGGGCAATAGCGAAGTGGAAGGGTTCGTTATTTCCGTGGTCAACGAGCGGCTGGGTTCATATTTTGAGGAAAATCCCAAAGACGCCAAGGCGATTTTCGAGAAGGGTTTGATGGCGGCCCAGGCGCGCGAAGCCGCCCGTAAAGCCCGCGAATTGACCCGGCGCAAAAACGCGCTGGAAAGCGGTTCCCTGCCCGGCAAGCTGGCAGACTGCCGCAGCAAGGATATCGACATCACCGAATTGTTTCTGGTCGAAGGTGATTCGGCCGGCGGATCGGCCAAACAGGGGCGCGATTCCAACATCCAGGCGATTCTGGCGCTGCGCGGAAAAATCCTCAACGTCGAAAAAGCCAATATGGTCAAAATGCTTGGCCATGAGGAAATTCGCACCATCATCAGCGCCCTGGGCACGGGTATCCGTGAAGAATTCAACGTGGAGAAACGGCGCTACGGCAAGATCGTCATCATGACCGACGCCGACGTGGACGGCAGCCACATCCGCACGCTGCTGCTCACCTTCTTTTTTCGTCATATGCAGGAGCTGATCAAGGCCGGCCGCATTTATGTCGCCCAGCCACCGCTGTATCAGATCGCCCGCCGCAAGAAGCTGGATTACGTCCTCAACGAGCGCAGCATGCGCGAAACCCTGACCACCCTGGGACTGGATGGTACAGCCTTGATTATCCGCGACAGCGACAATGCCCGCGAGCTGCGCCGGATCGAAGGCCCGCAGCTCAAGCAACTGGTCGATCTACTGGGCAAACTGGAGGAACTGGTGCGTGTGGTTCAGCGGCGCGGGATCGATTTTGCTGATTTCCTCGCCCGACGCGACGAAAACGGCAAATTGCCCCTTTATCGCCTTGTGATCGAAGGCCGCGAACAATTCTTCCATCACAAGGAACAGCGCGATACGTTCCTTAATGACAACGCCATTATCGCCGATGATGAATTAACCAAGGGCGCTGGGCATAATCATGGCCAGAACGGCAATGGCCATCATGGCAATGGTAATGGCCCCACCCGGTTGCGGTTGCAGAAAAATCAGGAGTTGCACGAAGTGCGCGACTTGGAAAAGCTCTTTGCGCAACTTCATGGTTTCGATCTGTCCATCGATGATTATTTCCTGACGCAGGAAGAATCAGTCAGTGGCGAAAAGCTTTTGACCAAATACGCCCTGGCCGGCGAATCTGGGGATAAACCGCTGGATATTGCCGGAGTTGCCCAGATTTTGCCGTCAATTTTGAATCTCGGTAAACAAGGTATCGAAATCAAACGATTCAAGGGACTGGGCGAGATGAACGCTGAAGAACTGTGGGAAACCACGATGGACCCGTCCAAGCGGATCCTGCTTCGCGTCACACTGGAAGAAGCTGGAGAGGCTGAACGTATGTTCAGTGTGCTCATGGGTGAGGACGTGGAACGCCGGCGCCAGTTCATCGAAGAACACGCCCTGGAAGCCAAGAATCTGGACGTCTAGCACCACGTCCAACGGTCGCTGACAAAGGATTGCATTCATGGCCCAGAGCACGGAGGCCAAAACATTACAAGTCGCCTTCCAAGCCAATGCGGCCGCCTACCGTCGCGCCTTGCAGACATCAGCCCCGGGCGAATGTTGGGATTTTGTCGTGCTAACCGCGACCAACGACCGCCAGGCACGCGGTTACGAGCAGGAACTGGCGCTGCGTCACCGCGCCGTGGGGCCAGCCGGTGCATTTTTCCCCGCAATCCAACGATCCCTCGTTGTGGCGGATCCTCCCGGACCGCGTATCGGCTCCGGCGGGGCAACGCTCAACGCCCTGCGCCAACTGATCCGCCGATACAATCTCACCAGCGAAGATTTCAACCGCCTGCGCATTCTCCTGATTCATTCCGGCGGCATGAGCCAGCGCCTGCCGATGTATTCGCCGGTGGGCAAAATTTTCGCCTCCCTGCCTCTGCCGCGCCCCGATGGACAGATCGCCACCTTGTTTGATCATCTTTATCTGACCCTGGCGGGTTTACCTCAGCGTCTGGGGCCGGGGCTGCTGGTTCTGGCCGGTGACGTGTTCCTGCTTTTCGATCATCGTCACGTCAGCGCGCCCAAAACCGGCGTCACGGCGTTGACTATGCGCGTCGATGCGGAGATGGGTCGTGCCCACGGCGTGTTTGTAACCAACAAGCAGAACCAGATCCGCCATACGCTGCAAAAACCCACCACCGAACAGATGCACCAGCGCGGCGCGATTGATAATCAGGGCAAAATTTTAATCGATTCCGGCCTGCTCTTTTTTGATGCCCCCACCACGCGCAAACTCAGTTCTCTGGCTGGCTGGTCAGCCCAATCGCGCCGTCGCCCTGCCCCGCCGTTGCATGAAAAATTCCGCACCCCGCTGGATCTTTATGAGGAAATGGCCGCTGCCCTGACCCACGGACTGGACCAAAAAACATTTTTATCTGATCCCGCCCGCCGACCACTGCGCCGTATTCTGCTCAACACGCTGCATGGGTCAGGTTTCACAGCCATGGAAGTTGGTGGCGAATTTCTTCATCTGGGCACGACGCTGCAGTTTCGTGACGCCATGACCGGCCGCTCGACCTCGCCGGCTGCCGAGCTGTTCCAGCAAAACGTACTCACCCACAGTCAATGGAAACTCAGCCCCAACCAGCGCGTCTATCATAGCGTGCTTCTGGCTGAGGCGGGTCATATCGGCCAACTGGGCGCTGGCAGCGTGATCGAACATAGTTTTCTTCGCGCGCCCAGCCGCATTGGCAGCGGCTGCGTGGTCTCGCAGGTTCTGGTTGATCGTCAGCCGATCGATCTGGGTGACAACCTTCTGCTGTTCCAAGTGCCAGTGCGCGATGAAACCAACCAGTTGCGCTTTGCCCATGTGTGCGCCGGCGTGGAGGATGACTTCAAAGGGCGCTTCGATCAGGACGCCTGCCGATATCTCAACCAACCCATGGGTGAGTGGTTGAATCGTCACGGAGTTTCGCCGCGCGACATTTGGCCCGCCGTTCCGCCGGATCAGCGCACCCTCTGGACAGCGCGGTTGTTCCCGATCACGGCTGATCGTGATTGCGCCCGCCGCAGCGTCCGTCTGGCTGGTGCGCCCATGTCCGCTGCCGAGCGCACCGCCTGGAAGCGAAGCTGCCGCTATTCCATGGCGATGATTCTTGAATCGGCTGATCCGCAGAGGCTGATCGAACACCGTGAAACGATCGCCGCCCAGTTGCAAAGCATGGAGTTGCTTCAGGCGGTTCAGCAGCGTGAAGACCGCCCCATCGGCTCGATCATCGGTCGTTACGCCAGCCACAGCGCCTACACCGCCGCTGAAGGTGCCATCCAGCACTGGGCGCAGCAATCAACCGAAAACGCCCAGCATTCAATCGACCAGGCTCGTGCTTTCTGGTCCATCAGCCAGTTGCTCAAACGCCCCGACTATCCCGACCCCGCCGATGCCCACAAACGCCTTGAGCCGGCGATGCGCAGCGCCTTTTCCCGTATTGCTGCCGCCAGCGAAATCGGGTATCGCTCGATCTCCATCAAACCGCGCGTACTGCATCGTTTGCAGCCAGGATGGGAAATTATCGCTGCGGCGCCGGTGCGACTCGATCTGGCCGGTGGATGGACTGATACGCCCCCCTATTGTTTTGAACGTGGCGGCCATGTGGTCAACGTCGCGATTAATCTCAATGGCCAGCCTCCGGTGCGCGCCATCGTTCGCACCCTGAAGCAGCCGAAAATCATCCTGGAATCCAATGACCTAGGGCGATCGATCGAACTGACCAGACACGATCAGATCATCGATGTTCACGACCCCTTCGCTTTGCATAAGGTCGCTTTGGGTATGACAGGGCTTTTGCCGTCCGTCTCCGACAACGGCGCCCCATCATCATCGTTGACCACCTTTCTGCGCAAGCTCGGCGCTGGGCTGCACATCACAACCGAATGCCGCGTTCCCAAGGGATCGGGGCTGGGAACCAGCAGCATCCTGGCCGCAACATTGCTGGCAGCGCTGCACAAAGTGCGCAACACGCGCGTCACCCTCCGTCACCTGATGGAACAAACGCTCCTGCTGGAGCAACGGCTGAGTACCGGTGGTGGCTGGCAGGATCAGGTGGGTGGAATTGTCGGCGGGATCAAATCCATCCGCAGCCAGGCGAGTATCCCCCAGCAGCTCGAGGTCGAATCGTTGGATTTATCCGATCAGCAATATCAGGCGATACAGGATCGGCTGGTCGTTTATTATTCCGGCCAGCAACGGCTGGCACGCGACATTCTGCGCCGTGTCATGGGACGGTGGCTGGCGCGCGAACCGGCCATTCTGGATTTGATGAACCGGCTCGGCGACGGCGCACGAGGATTACGCCAGGCGCTGCTCAAGAGCCAATGGCGCAGTGCCGGTCAGCACATCGCCAGTTACTGGCAGATCAAAAAGGAGCTTTATCCCGGCAGCACCACGCCCGAGGTGGATGTCATGCAGATGGAAATGCGCGCCGACTATCTGGCAGCGGGGCTGGCTGGTGCTGGTGGCGGTGGATTCGGTTATTTTTTCTGTGCTGATGCCCATCAGGCTGAACGATTGCGCCGGCATCTGCGCCAATGGGCAAACCGACCTGGTTCGCTGGGCAGTTTGTTTGAAACGCAGATCAATCGAACCGGACTGATCGTCAGAAAAAAACGCCTGCGCGGTTCTTGAAGACCTCCCCCTGTCAAAAATCCGCTCAGCCGCGATAATAGGCCGCGTCGATGGCCCGGAAGATTCCACCCGAAGGAGAACCGATGAAATTCGCCCTGATTCTGTTTGGTTTACTGCTGCTGGTTGGCTGTGACAAGGATATCCACGAGGCACGCAACAACACACCTGCTTCAGACACGGCTGCGCCCGTGCTGGCAGTCATCCATCACTCGTGATGATCGGCGATGGTGGTCGGTGCATTGGCGCACCCGATACGGCTTGCCGATACAGCCTGCGCGTCGTCACGCGACCAGCGCCGCCTGCTCCACAGCCTGTTCCAACGGAGTGAGGTATTCATTGCCAAACAGGCACAGGTGGTTCACCAGTTCATACATCTGGTAAATGGGCCGGCGCAGACGCCGATAGTCATCGCTGAGACGATATTTCTGCTGATAATGTTTGAGGAATGCGGGGTTGACTGTTTTGAACAACTCAAGATAGGCAATTTCCGCCTCGGTATGCGCCCATTTACATTCCGGGTCAATGATACCGACAATCTCCCACTGTCCGCTCTGGCTGCACCGGCAAAGAATGTTGTTGGCCCATAAATCCCAGTGCGCCAGCCGTGGTTTGTCATCGTGTACCAGGAGCTGATCCAGTTTGCCATGCACCTTGGCGATCTGCCGCCGCACCTTGGGCGACAAGTTCGGTCGCTTCCACGCCTCCTGCCAGATTTGATCGTAAACTTCGCGATAGAACTGTGGCCAGCTCGCAAAACTACCCAACTCCTGCGCTTCGGCGGTCACTCGTCCGTACAACTCCGCCGAACAATCGTGCATGAGCAGCACCATCTCCGCCAGTTGCTGCTGCAAACCGTCAAATTCTTGTGGCGTACAGACCGCCTTGGCTTGATTCAGGTTGATCCCCGACACAAACTCCATCAGCAGATAGCTGGCCGGATCTTCCAGTGACGCCAGATTCAACGCCAAGACGCGCGGCGTTGGAATGCCCAATGAGCGCAACAAATCCAACTGATGTGCTTCGTTGGGATAATGAAGATTTACACGATGCGGCGTGATTTTGATCACCGCACGCTCGCCGCTGGAAATGGTCAGGCTCATCGTCGTATTGATCGAGCCACCCACCAGTGACTTGACTTCCACCAGCTCCGCCGACGTGCCAGCCCATTGCTGAACAATCCGGCGGAGCACCTGCCATGAGATGTCCGTTTCAGCCATGTACCGTTATTTTCCCCAACTACCGCCTGCAACACAACCACAAAATTAGCGCGCCGGGCATATCGGACTTACGCGGGGTGCGAACCTTCTGAGGTTTCGGGAGGCGAATCAGCCTGATCCGGCGATGATACCGGTGTAGCTGGCGTTTTTACCACCGATAATCGCGGCAAAACACGCAAAATCTGGTCGAAAAGGCGGGCTTCATCATCCTCGGCAAAACGAATCGCCATCGCCAGCCGCTGGATCGGCAATAGCAGCGCATGCAGCTTCATCCGGCGCAATTTGGCCCAATCCTTTTCTGTCGTCAGCAGCACCTTGGCGCCCTGCGCCAGCGCCAGACGCGACAGTTTCTCCAGATCGTCGTAACTGTAATCGTGATGATCGGCAAACCAGTGCTGGCCGCGGCAATTACCGCCCAGATCGTCCAACTGCTGCATCAGCGCAGCCGGTGAACCAATACCGGCAAAAACGAAAAACGGTTGATCGACCAGTTTCTGCAGCGGTAATGAATCCTTGCCATCCAGAACCGATACCAAGGCATGACGGGCACGATAAATCGGCGCGCCACAGTGCTGGGCGCGAATCTGTCGTTCGATTCGGGCAATCTCGTCCAGGGAAACCTGATCGGCGCGGGTCAGCACAATGGCATCGGCCCGGCGCAGCCCCCCGCGCGGTTCGCGTAACAGTCCGCGTGGCAGCACATGGTCATAACCAAACGGTTCAACGGCATTGATCAGCAGCAAATCAAAATCGCGTCGCGCCCGCCGGTGCTGAAACCCATCATCGAGAATGAACACATCGACCGGCTGATGCGCTGCCACATGGCCAGCCCCTTCCACGCGATCCGCCTCGGCATGGACAATCACGCGCGGGCCGGGATGGCGGTGCAACTGATCTTCCAGCATCAACTGTTCGTCGCTGATTGTGCTGTCACCCGTGCGATAGCCGCGCATCAAAATCGCCGGCGAATAACCGCTGGACCGCAAACGCTCGGCCAACCAGCGCACCATTGGCGTCTTGCCCGTACCGCCGGTGGTTATGTTGCCGATGCTGATTGTCGCCGCTGGCAACGCACGCGATTTCTTCCACCCGTTGTCGTAGAGCAGATTCCGTATCGCCATGACACCAGCGTACAAAGGCTCGGCCATGCGCGCCGCACCGCGCACCAGCGCAGCACCAGCACCGCGACGCTGGCCGCTGATGATCTGCACAAAACTTTGTCGCCGCGTGCTATTCATCTCACCACACGCCCCGGCGCAACCACGCCTCATCTGATTCGGTAAACACCATCGGCTCGGCTGGCAGTTTTGTCAGATCAAACTGCTCAAGCAAGTCAGCGGCACAGCCCAGTGGTCGATCCAGTCGCAACCCACACCAGCGCGCCAGCAACTCCAGCACCCGACCAGCGCTCACGCCCGACTGACGATAACTGGACAACCGCGTATCGCCATGCCTTTTGGCCAGCCGACGCCCGTCCGTACCCACCACCAGCGGCAAATGATAATACTGCGGAATCTTTTTTTCCCATCCCAGCGCCTGATACAACAGGATCTGTCGTGGCGTCGAATCAAGCAAATCATCCCCGCGCACCACCTGCGTGATGCCCATCTGTTGATCGTCCACAACCGTCGCCAGTTGATACGACGGCAGCAGATCATTTTTACGAACGACAAAATCGCCCAACTGGCGGCGCGGAATGTACACCTGTCCGGCGGCGAAATGATCGTCCACCACCAGCGGCTGATCCTGCGTTATAAACCGCAGCGCCGCCCCGCCGTTGATCCGCCAATCGGGCGTCAGCGCCGATGGCTGCGCCGTGATTACTGGCTGGGCATTTTTCGGTCGACACGTCTCAGGATAGATCGTCGCCCCATCGGTAGCATGCGGGGCGCTGGCAGCCAGCTCAATGTCTTTTCGGCTGCACGTACAGGGATAAACCCAGCCACCATTGACCAACCGTTCGATGGCTTGATGATGAATTTCCCGATGAGCGGATTGATAGACCGGGCCTTGGTCCCAGTCGATTCCCAGCCAAGCCAGATCCTCCATCGCGGCCTGATCCGCCTGTTGTTTGATGCGCGGCCCGTCGAGATCGTCAATCCGCAAAATAATGCGCCAGCCCTTCTGACGGGCCAGCAGCCAGTTCACCAGAAAGGTTCGCGCATTGCCCAGATGCAAAGCGCCGGTCGGAGATGGTGCCAGGCGGGTCGTCTCCATGTTCAATCTCATCGTCGCAATGCACTGCCCAGCGATACTCCAGGCCTGCCCCATACGCAACCGAAGCCCGCGCTATACAACACGGGCTTCGGGGCAATGAACTCACTGACGTGACACTGGTCAATTACCAGCTCTGTCGCTCACGGCTTTCGCGACCGCCACGGCCGCCACCACCGCCGCCGTAGCCACCACGGCCACCGCGACCACCGCCACCGCCGCCACCATAACCGCCACGGCCACCGCCGCCGCCACCACCACCGAAGCTGCGCTGTTCGCGCGGACGGGCTTCGTTAACGGTGAGCGCGCGACCGCCATTTTGCACCCCGTTCAGGGCGGCGATTGCAGCATCGGCTTCGCTGTCATTGGCCATTTCCACAAAACCAAAACCCTTGCTGCGACCGGTATCTCGTTCGGAAATAACTTCCGCTGAGTTGACCGCACCATGCTGGGCAAACAGTTCCTGCAGCTGTGAGCTGTCCATGCTGTAAGCCAGATTTCCGACATAAAGACGCTTGGCCATCGTGATCTCCTTGGATGTAATCGATGGGCTGATGACCCCTATTGATCGCTTTCCGGGTCAAAACTGAAAGGAGCCACAACACTTCCGGGCCCAGGAGGAGGCGGCGACCGCAGTTCCCCTGCTCCAAGCGCTAACCGTCGAAGAGGTGGACCGACCACATACCTGCCAAAGCACATTATAACACAATTCATCGACTAATTACCAGCGACATTACGCAGAAATCCGGAAAAAGACCCAGGGCAAACGCAAGTAGGCGTCCGACAGGCAATCTCTTACGAGCCGCGACCGTGAGGGAGCGGTTTTGAGCCGATCACCGCTCCCTCACGGTCGCGGCTCGTTAATACATCGACCCTCGCGGGCTACTTGCGACTGCCCTGGAAAAAGACCACGGATTGCCCATCACGAACCAACGATGGCCGGAAAACCGTGATTGCTTTTTCCACCCTCAGATTTATCTTCCTCACCATGAACCTGCATCTGGCCCAGCATCTGGCCAAAAGCCTGATGAATGAACACGGTTTAACCGAACTGGGCTGGTCTTTTGCGTTCGATCACGCCCGCAGGCGTTTCGGTTGTTGCAATTTGACGCAGCGGCGTATCACACTCTCCCGGCCGCTGACCCTGCTTAATGATGAATCACAGGTGCGCGACACGCTGCTGCATGAAATCGCCCATGCCCTGACGCCGCACGATGGTCACGGCGCGCTATGGAAAACGATGTGCCGAAAAATCGGTGCCCGCCCAATTCGCTGTTATCGTGAAAATGAGATCGTTGCCCCGCCGCGACCGGCCGCCCGGTATTGGATGAGCTGCCCCACCTGCGGCTGGGTCATCAAGCGGCAACGGCGTCCGCGCCACAAACTGATCTGCCGAACCTGCAGCAGCAGCGTGGTTTTGTCGTCAAAATCGCCCGACCAACCCTCAGTGGCAGCGTCCACCACCGCTCCTCCAGCCACCCAATAATCAATCCTGCTTACCGGCAATATCTGGTCTACCGGCGTTTCTTTTTTTTGTTGCGGTCTTTCTTCTCCATATGCCCGCTGCGTTTGGTTCGCAAAAGCGACCCGCCGGCGTGGGTCAGCGCCCCCAGACCACCGGACATCAAACCCTTCATCAGTTGCATCCGGTTCATTCCGCCAACAGCGTGCATCATGTCGCGGCTGGTCTGGAACTGCTTGATGAACTGCCCCACCTCGCTCAGCTCAACGCCAGCCCCGCGGGCAATACGGCGGCGGCGGTTGCCGTCGATTATATCCGTGTCCTGGCGCTCACGCCGGTTCATGGAGTTGTAAATCGCCTCCATCCGCCCCATTTTCTGCTCGATATCACCATCTTTCATGTTGACCTGTTTGGCCAGATCACCCATGCCGGGGATCATCCCCATGATCTTGTTCATCGGCCCCAGTTTTCTGACCTGGCGCATCTGCATCATGAAATCATCCAGCGACAACCGCCCCTTCTGCATCTTCTCGGCCAGCTTGGCGGCCTGCCCCTGGTCAAACTTCTCCATCGCCTCGGTGACCAGACCCACCACGTCACCCATGCCCAAAATGCGCTGGGCCATCCCCTCGGCTCGGAACTCCTCCAGACGATCCAGTTTTTCGCCGACGCCCAGAAATTTAACCGGTTTGCCCGTCACCATCTTGGCTGACAAGAGCGCCCCGCCGCGCGTGTCCGAATCAAACTTGGTGAGGATCAGCCCATCAAGCTCCAGTTGTTCATTGAAAATTTTGGCGCTGTTGACCGCATCCTGGCCGGTCATCGCGTCGAGCACCAGAAAAATCTGCTGGGGGTTGATCTGGGTATTGATCTCCTTCAGCTCGTCCATCAACTCCTGGTCAATCGCCAGGCGGCCAGCCGTGTCGAGAATCAACACATCGCTGCCGAGCTGTTTCGCCTGATTCAGGGCTGCCCGACAGACCGCCACGGCTGCGCCCCTGGCCACCTGCCCATGCGGAGCCACTTTGGTCGTATCGGTATAGACCGGAACGCCGACCTGTTCGCCCAGCACGCGCAACTGCTCCACCGCCGCCGGGCGCTGAAGATCTGCCGCCGCCAGCATGGGATGATGCCCCTTGGACTTGAGATACATCGCCAGTTTGCCGCAGGTCGTGGTTTTACCCGAACCCTGCAAACCGCACATCATGATGACCGTCGGCCCGGGCTGAACCATGTAAATCCGGGTATCCACCGGCCCCATGAGGTTCACCAGCTCGTCATAGACGATCTTGACCATGACCTGCCCGGGTTGCAGGCTGTTGATCACCTGCTGCCCCTGCGCTTTTTCCATCACCCGGTCGGTGAAATCCTTGACGACCTGGAAATTCACATCCGCTTCCAACAGCGCCGTGCGCACCTCGCGCATCGCATCGCGCACGTTCTCCTCGTTGATATGGCCGCGGCCGGAGAGTGAACGCAAAACACCGGTTAATTTGTCGCTAAGTGCATCAAACATAGTCTGTTTCTTACGGGAAAGTCGTCGAATTCGATTTTACATCCAATGCCCCGCGATTCACCGGAGCATTCCAGAGTCTGTGAGTATAACTTACGCCACGTCAGCCCCAAAACCCTATAGCGCCGTGCGGTTGGGCTGGCTGCGCGTCGCCAATGCCGGCGACACCAGCATCGATGATTCAACGCACCCTCCACGCGCGACACGGCCAGGGTGAAATTGACAGTCACTTACGCCTGACTATACTCGCCGCTTCCACGCGCGGCGTTCGCATTTTTCGCGGACAATTCAGCGAATTTCCCGACGCAGCGCAAACGAAATGGCGCGTTCGCCTTTCGTAAGTCTTATTCCACAACGGGTTTTGCAGCGCCGGCGCAGCCCGGGCAGTTGGGCCGGCAGGAGATTTTTTTATGGCAGCGTCGAAGGGTAAATCGGTAAAGAAAACAAGCAAAAGCGCCAGCGCCGGCAAGGGCCTGAAAAAGCGTGTCTATTTCTTCGGTGCCGGCAAGGCCGAGGGAACAACCGCGATGAAGGCGCTGCTGGGCGGCAAAGGCGCCAATCTGGCTGATATGACCATGGCGGGCCTGCCGGTTCCTCCCGGATTCACCATCACCACCGAGACATGCAAGGATTACAACGACGGCGGCCAGAAACTGCCCCGTGGGTTGATGGAAGAAGTCCGCAGCCATCTGGCGAAAGTGGAAAAGGCGGTCGGCAAAAAGTTCGGAGATCCCAAAAACCCATTGCTGCTCGCCTGCCGTTCTGGCGCGGCGGTTTCCATGCCGGGCATGATGGACACCGTTTTGAACATCGGTTTGAACGATGAAGTTGTCGCTGGTCTGGTCAAGCTGACCAACAACGAGCGGTTTGCCTATGACAGTTATCGCCGGTTGATCAACATGTTCGGCGACACCGTCAAGGGAATCGATCATCATTATTTCGAGCATGAGCTAAGCGAGGTGAAAAAGAATCGCGGGGTTGAACTTGACACCGATCTGGACACCGAAGCCCTGAAGGAAGTCGTTCAACGCTACAAGAAAATCTATCGCCACCATCTGGGCGAAGATTTTCCGCAGAACCCGCTGAAACAGATCGAAGCTGCGATTGAAGCCGTCTTCCTGAGCTGGATGGGGGATCGCGCCATCCGTTATCGTCAGATCAATGATATTCGCGGTTTGCTGGGTACAGCCGTCAACGTGCAGACGATGGTTTTCGGCAATACCGGTGACGATTCGGCAACCGGTGTGGCCTTTACCCGCAACCCCAGCACCGGCGAAAACCGTTTCTTCGGCGAATTTTTGATTAACGCCCAGGGTGAGGACGTTGTGGCGGGCATCCGCACGCCGCTGGATTGCCAGAGCGAAATGCCCAAGTGGTCCACCAAGAGTTGGAAGGAGCTGCTGAAGGTCAAAGACCTGCTGGAAAAACGCTATCGCGATGTGCAGGATTTTGAATTCACGATCGAAAACGGCAAGCTGTATATGCTGCAGACGCGCACCGGCAAGCGCAACACCGTTGCCGCCGTGCGTATCGCTGCGGAAATGGTCAAGGAAAAGCTGATCGACGAAAAAACAGCGGTTCTGCGCATCGACCCGGCCAGTCTCGACCAGTTGCTTCACCCGGCGTTTGATCCCAAAGCGCAGCGCAATGTCATCGCCACGGGTTTGCCGGCCAGCCCCGGCGCAGCCGTCGGCAAGTGCGCCTTTACCGCCGACGAAGCGCACGAGCGCACGCAGGCGGGTGAGAAAGTGCTCTTGATCCGCAAGGAGACCAGCCCGGAAGACGTACAGGGGATGCACTCGGCTGCGGGCATTCTGACCAGCACCGGTGGCATGACCAGCCACGCCGCCGTTGTGGCGCGCGGCTGGGGCAAAACCTGCGTGGCCGGTGCGGGCGCTTTGCAGATTGACGAAAAAGGGCGCCGGCTCATCGTCGGCGGAAAAACCTACGGCCCCAATGACTGGTTGAGCATCGACGGTTCCACCGGCGAAATCATCGAAGGTCAGCTCGGCACGGTCGATCCGGAAATGACCGGCCCCTTCGCCACCATCATGAAGTGGGCGGACAAATATCGCACCCTCAAGGTTCGCACCAATGCCGATACGCCGCATGATGCGACGGTCGCCCGCAATTTCGGGGCCGAAGGCATCGGTCTGTGTCGAACCGAGCATATGTTCTTCGACCATGAACGCATCCACCACATGCGAGAGATGATTCTGGCCAACAAGAAGGATGTTGAGGCGCGCAAAAAAGCCCTGGCTCAGCTCCTGCCCTACCAGCGCGAGGATTTTATCGGCATTTTCAAAGCCATGAACGGCCTGCCTGTGACGGTGCGTCTGCTGGATCCGCCGTTGCACGAATTCCTGCCGCAGCAGGAGTCGGAGCAGAAGGCGCTGGCGCAGTCGTTGAAAATCACCGTTGAGGAGATTCAGGCCCGCATCAGCCAGTTGCATGAAGCCAACCCCATGCTCGGCCACCGTGGCGACCGCCTGGCGATCACCTATCCGGAAATCCTGGAAATGCAGGTGCGCGCCATCATCGAAGCCGCCTGCCTGTGCAAGAAACAGGGTGTCAAGGTTCTGCCGGAGATCATGATTCCGCTGGCCGGCACCAAGGCGGAGCTGGATTTCTGCCGCAAGATCACCGTGGAAACGGCGGATCTGGTCATGAAGGAGATGAAGACCAAGGTCAACTACCTCTACGGCACGATGATCGAAGTGCCCCGGGCTGCCGTCACAGCGGATGAAATGGCGCAGACGGCGGAGTTCTTCAGCTTTGGCACCAACGACCTGACACAGATGACCTTCGGTTACAGCCGCGATGACGTAAACACCTTCCTGCCCGACTATCTGGAGAAGGAAATTCTGGAGCGCGATCCGTTCCAGAGCATCGATCAGGGTGGCGTTGGCAAACTGGTGCGCCTGGCGGTCGATCTGGGGCGCGGCACGCGGGCGGATCTCAAGTGCGGCATCTGCGGCGAACATGGCGGTGATCCCAAGTCGGTTCACTTCTGCCACCAGGTTGGCTTGAACTATGTGAGCTGTTCCCCCTTCCGCGTACCCATCGCCCGGCTGGCGGCTGCTCATGCAGCCATCCAGTCCAGCGCCTCAGCCCCCAAGGCTAAAGCGGCCAAGGGCAAGGCGTCTGGCGCCAAAGGCAAAGCCAAGACCGCGAAGAAGGCCAAAAAGCGCTGATCCGCCGCTGGCCGGTGCTGCCCGTATTGATGGGCAGCATCGCTGCCAGCCTCGTCAATCATCGCAAATAAATTTCCACAGGGGTGAGATTTCGATCTCACCCCTTTTTATTGCGCGGTTTTACCTTATTGGTGCGCGCGGAAGCCCGGCAAGAGCATTATTTTATTCTGACGGTGATTGGGGTAATTAAACTGATTGGCCGATCAACGCAAGCAGCTCTTTTTCACTGATCACCCGCACACCCAGTTGCTGCGCCTTGGCCAGCTTGCTGCCGGCGTTTTCACCCGCCACAACCAGATCGGTCTTCTTGCTGACCGAACCGGATGCCTTACCCCCCTGCTCGACAATCAAGCGCTCGATTGCGTCGCGCGTGTAGTGCTGCATCGTGCCGGTTACAACAATCGTCTGCCCCGCCAGCGGCAATTCACTGGCTTGCCCCGCCCTGGTCTGGAACTTCGGATCAACGCCCGCCTTCTGCAGCGCCTCCACCACCGCCAGCGATGCCTCATTGTGGAAAAAATCATGCACGCTATCCGCGATGATCGGGCCAATTTCATCCACGCCAGTCAATTGCGCCTGGGTCGCCTGTTTCAGATGATCCAGGGAACCAAACGCACTGGCCAGCACATACGCAACACGATTGCCCACATGGCGTATCCCCAGCCCGCCCAGCAACCGATCCAACCCCTGCTGCCGACTCAATTCAATTTCAGCGATCACATTCTGCGCACTTTTGAGGCCCATCCGATCAAGTCCCTGCAACTGTTCGACGCTCAATCGGTACAGATCAGCAAAATTTTTCACCAGCCCAAGTCCCACCAATTGATCGATGAGTTTCTCCCCCAGATCCTGAATATCCATCTGCGACCTGCCGGCAAACCATTTCAGGCGCTCCTTCAGTTGATCCGGGCAGGCGGGATTGACACAACGGATATACGGCGTGTCCGGTTCCTGATGCACCTTGGAATGACAACTGGGACAGTGCGTCGGAGCAGCAACGGGCTTGGCGTGGGCTGGCCGCTTGTCCGGCAGTGCTTCAACGATATACGGAATCACTTCGCCGGCGCGCTCCAGAATCACGGTATCACCCAGATGAAGATCCAGCCGTTTGATCTGGTCGATATTGTGCAACGTGGCGTGCGTCACCGTCACCCCGCCGATAAAGACCGGGTCAAGATCAGCCACCGGCGTCAGGTTGCCCCCCTTGCCCACCTGCCAGCGCACCTGGTTCAAAATCGTTGGCTGCTGCTCCGTTTCGTACTTGAACGCCACAACCCAGCGCGGCGCTTTGCTGGTGGCGCCCAGTTGATCACGCTGGGCAAAACTGTCCACCTTGATAACCACCCCATCGGTCATGTACGGCAGCGTTTTGCGCACCTGGGAAAATTCGTGAATCTTGTCGATCGCCTGATCGATGTTCTCAACCCGATACGCCGGACTGGCCACGGGCAACCCCCAGCTTCGCAGGATGGACAACCAGTCCCAGTAGGATTGCGACGGCATCGACGAAATCTGCCCCAGACCGTGGGTTAAAAACCGCAACCGGCGACGGGCAACGATTTTCGGATCAAGTCGCCGCAGCGTGCCGGAGGTCAGGTTGCGCGGATTGGCGTAGGGCGGTTCACCTTCAGCTTCAATCTCACGATTGACGAGCTGAAAATCCTCGTTGTTCATGTAAACTTCGCCGCGCACCTCCACCACGGGCGGAACAGGATGTTCCATTTCATCCAGCCGCAACGGAATGGCACCGATCGTCCGGGCATTAACGGTTACATCATCCCCCAGGTTGCCGCGGCCGCGCGTCGCAGCCAGAACCAGAACCCCTTTCTCGTAACGCAGACTTAATGACGCGCCATCGATTTTGGGTTCCAGCACATACCGGACAACTTCATCGGCCCCCAGCACCCGCCGAACCCGTTCATCAAAGGCACGCACTTCCGGTTCGGAGTAGGTGTTGTCGATGCTCATCATCGGCACGCTGTGGTGCACGGGTTTGAGCGCATCGATCAAATCGCCGCCCACCCGCTGCGATGGAGAATCGGGTGTGAGCAGTTCAGGATGCTGCCGTTCCAGCTCGATCAGCTCCGCCATCAACCGGTCATACTCGCGGTCGCTGACGACAGGTCGCGACTCCACGTAATAAAGGCGGTTGTGGCGATGAAGCTCATCACGAAGCTGGCTCAGGCGTTGTTGGACAGATGCCATAAATTCATTTTATCCGCCGATCAGACTGAGAATAAACCCTTGACAGCACCGGCAACAAAAACAGGGCTGATCCGGAACACCAGACCAGCCCTGCATCAACCTGTTATCCAGCGTTCAACCCGTTATCCCACATTCAAACCCAGCAGGTACGTTTCCAGCGACTGACGCTGCGTCTGCGCCTGTTTTTTCAGGGTCTCGATCTCATCCTGCAACTGAAGGATTTCCTGCTCCTGTGTCTGCAGCCGTTTCATGTAACCGGCGTACAGGTCGCTGGTGCGCTCGATGACTTTCATGTTCTCGCGCAACCGGGTCTGCTGAGCGGGATAACTCTCCAGCTTCTCCTGTTTGGCGGCAATCTGAAGCTCGGTCTCAGCCAGGGTGCGTTTCAATTCGCCGGCCTTGGCCAGGGCATCGCGCACCGCCTGCGGGATTTCGCCACTGCGCTGATAAAGCATCAGCCCATTCAGATCCAATGGCAGCAGCGCAACGGCCTGGCGGTGGATATTCTGCTGACTGATCTTGATCGTCTGCTGCTTGCCCGCTGCCACCTCGGTGGCAAACCGATAGACCTGGGCGGTTGTCTCCTGCGGTTTGGGCGAATCAACCAGCTCCCAACCGGGCATGATCGGATGTTCGATAATCAGCGACCGCGCTTTGTCGGCCTTGTTATCGGCGACATACTGACGGCTTTGCACGCTTTTATACGTCAGCTCAAGAACACCCTTGACAATCCTGCCGGTCGTGACCTCGGAGCGACTATCCTGACCACCGGCGTTAACAAGCATCTTGAGATCAATACCATAACTGATCAGCCGCGATTGATCCGGTGGAAGGTTTTCAATCTGGGCATCGCCGGCGTAGGCGCCGTCATCAAAAACCGTAATTGGCCCAGCCAGCAGATGTTTGCCGGTTGTGTTCTTGAGCTGCGCGCCATTAAGCGGATGATCCGCCAGCACCGATTCATTGTAAATCGACACCCGCTGGGCACTGATCTCGTCGGTCACGATCGGCAACATGGCGCTTTGCTGACGGGCCAGGGTTACATGCGGCACGACATACTGGAACAACTCGCCCATATCACCAGCATGAGCAATGGAAGAAACACTGCGGCCGATATCCATTTTTTCCTCTGCGGTTCGCGCCAGGGCAAAAGACTGGCGTGAAGCATCCTGTTCACGGCTGCGCATTCCTCCTGTCGATGATTTGAGCGCCGCAGCCGGAGCCGGTGCTGCCAGGGCAACATTATCAGCTGCGCCTTCGGCCATGCCGCCGCCATAACGCTGGGGATTCAAACTCGTGTAAAGTTCCGGTTCAACCACCGGCCGCTGAATGTACAGCGGTTGATACAGATCCTGGACAAATGAAATGGGCCGACCGCTGATCAGCGACAAA
Organism: Phycisphaerales bacterium; assembly: GCA_020847375.1. Lineage (GTDB taxonomy): Bacteria > Planctomycetota > Phycisphaerae > Tepidisphaerales > Tepidisphaeraceae > JADLCB01. Next base: position 100,512 of record JADLCB010000021.1, read on the forward strand.
TTCACATCGCTCCAGTCGTTGTCCGTCTGATTTTCAACAATCGCCCATCCCTGCAGGCGCGGTTTTTCATCGCCGGAACCAAGCACCAGCCGGTAACTGGTTTTCCAGATCGGCGTCTGCACCACATAACCCAGGCGCACGCGACGCTGACCTTGTCCGGAAAAATCGATCACCACCGGTTTTTTATCCTGCCCGCGCGACTGAGCCAGCGCAACCAGCGCCTGATTCAATTCCTGCCGCAATTGCGCATCAGCCAGTTCAATCGAGCGCAAGCCGGGCAGATCAATCGCCCGTATGGTCCCGCCGGTCAGCACCTTGACTACGGGCACACTCAGCGCCGGCCCGCCCGCCGGCCCGCCTGGGATTTGTCGATCTTCCACCCCCAACACCGTGCCGGATAGCTGCCCTTCGGCGCTTTGGAGCACAACCTGGGCGCCACGCAGTCGATTGAGCAGTTCAGCCAGATCAGGATTGTCGGAAATATCGACCTGAAAACTGCGCAGCGTTTTTCCGATCGGATCCTGCGAGGGATAAGTGATGGAACGGATGGTTCCGCCCCCCTGATCTTCCAGCACCAGACTCTTGAGAATGTCGTTGATCTGATCGGTCTTGAAGCGCAATTCGGTATGGGCATCGCCATTGACCTGACCGGAATGTTCAAAATACCCAACGCCGGATGTGTAAAGAACCACGCTGCGCACTGGTACATCAGCCTGATTCTGTTGAACCGGGGCGCTTTGCGCCTGATCGGCCGGCGCTGGCTGCTGGGCACACGCCAGACTCACGCCCATAACCGCCCAGGACAACACCGCTGCTCGAAACATGCTTTTCATCATGGACTCCTCGAAAAATTTTGTTGTTCTCATCATCGCTTGGATGCCACAATCCTGCAAAAGTTTCAACTTTTTTAACGGAGGAAAAACAGGGCGGTGCCGCGATTCAATAATCCACCATAATTAAGACTTGACGAATTCATTTTTCACCGTTATCTGTACCGCACAATAATAGTTGATCGCTGCGGTGGCGGGAATTGGCGTTTGCCAATGGGTGTCAATCAAGTAAATTGATTTGCGATTGACCGTCAAAGCACTTGCCTCCGTGGAATGAAAAGGTATAACGCGCAACTGGTTGATAACTGTAACACTGTTTGGTGAAGATCATGACTACCGAAACTTATCGTTCAGCATTGTCCTCCGTATTGTTCCCCGGAAGCCAGGCCTCTTTTAATCCGGTTGATGGCGCCATGGCAGGCGTCATCGGTTCTTCGGTGGCGGAGCTGTTTGCCTCCAGCCTCCGGCCCGAGCTGCTGCCCCAGGGTGCCAAGCGCCGTGGCAAGAATGATGATGAGGATGAAGAGGAGGAAGACGAAGAGGAGGAAGATGATGACGACCTCCCCTTCGATGATGATGACGAGGAAGATGACGACGATGATTACGATGACGAGGACGAGGACGAAGACGACGATGAAGATGATGATGACGAGGAGGATGAAGACGACGATGACGATGACTACGATGACTACGGCGACGACGATGACGATGCCGACTACGACGACGATGATGATTGATCGTGCGATGGTCTGAAACGCATCGCAGCGCAGCTATTTTGACTTTCGATCCCGACGTTACTGCGTCGGGATTTTTATTTCGCCTGACGCAACGCCGTGCGGCTCAAACCAGCGATGAGCGGGATTGAAAGTGATGCGAAAATCATGAGAAAACCCAGCACACCATAGATCAGCAGATACGCCTGAGTTTCACTGCCACGCGCCCCCAGACCATCGACCCACGCGCCCATCGCCAGTGGCGACAATGCCCCCGCCGTATACGCCAGAGTTAAAAATAATCCGGCAACGCGCCCGCGCACATCAGGATGTACGCGCTCCAGAATGGCTGAATCACTGATGGCGTACGAACTGAACTGGAACATCTGGAAGGCGGAGAGCACCCATAAGATCCAGACCGATGACCAGAGCGGGATGGTCGCAATGGTCAGCCCGCCAAGGATTAAAGTGCCCACCAGCATCGGTAAGCGTTTGCCGCCGGGAGACAGGATTACCGCCAGGGGGTTGGCAATAATTCCGATCAGCATCATGGCGCCAAGCGTCAAGCCGACCTTGAGCACATCGTAACCCATCGCCTTTTGCAGAAACAAACTGGAAAGGGTCAATGACGCTGAACCGGCAAAATCGCGACATCCCAGCACCAACGCGATTCCGACAACCTTCCAGCGCAGGGTTGCCGTCATCGGCTGGCCTGACTTGGAAGCTGACTCGTTTTTACCGATGGACAATACTTTGGCATTGCCCATCGAATCAACGGACGATGGATCGGAGGACATATCGTTCAACCGCTGCGCTGGGACTTTGGCGCGACGACGCCGTCTTGTCTCGCGCGCCACTGCGATAAACACGATGCCGCAGATAATCCCAAGAAGGCCCAGTTCAATCAACGGTTTTTGCCAGTCGGCCACCGAGGCAAACGCCCACCGGGCATCGGTGGCGCGCCAACCAGCATATTGCGGACCAAAGAAAAACCCGAGTCCACTGCCAATTCCCAGCAGACCAATGCCCAGACCCGTTTTACGCGGATAATGCGCCGAGATCAGCGCGTTGGCGGCGGGATGAAACAGCGTCCCAAATAAACCAGCCAGCACACCCAGAACCATCAGCCACTCATATTGGCGCACCAGCCCCATCGCAATAATCACCAGCGCATTGCCGATCTGCCCGATCCCCATCAGCCAGACACGATTAAATCGATCCGCCAACATCCCGGCGGCGTAGGATCCCAAACCGTAAACCACCATGTAGATGGTGACGATCAGCGATGCCGAACGGGCACCGGGCAAATGCAGATCCTGCACCATCAACAGATACAACGGAATCAAGACGACTGTATAGGCATGCGTAAAGGCATGCAGCACCACCGAGGCAATCAAGGTCGCAATCGTTCGCCGACTTTTCATTTCATTTCCACTAAGTCAAAGACGCCTATCTTCGCATCGACAGCTTGCATTTGCCACTGTCATCGACCATCTGGGCGCAGCATTGGTGATGTTATGACACGTTTAACGCACGTCATTGCGATATTGTTGCGCCATCGCTTTGCTTCAGTCGATTGCGCCAATATCATTGAGCCAACCGCGTTGGTTTTTCTTCGATTGCGCTGACGATCCGTCTTTTTATGAAAATTGCCACTGGTTTAACGGTTCCGCTTCAGCGCAGGCCCATGCTTGAGCTGGTGACACTTGCTGCGCCAACGGTGGCGCAGATGACCTCCTACACGCTGATGCAGTTTGCCGATCGGCTGATGCTGGCACGGGTGGGCGATCTGGAAGCGGCGGCGTCTGGCACGGCGGGCATTGTTTTTTTTGCGGTACTGAGTTTCGGTTTTGGCGTGCTGATTCTGGTCAACGCGCTGGCCAGCCAGGTGCTGGGGCGGGGCAACTTGAGTGCTGCCGGCCAGTTCATGTGGCAGGGATTGTGGTTTGGTATCGTTTTGGGATTGCTGCCGCTGATGACATTTCCATTTGCGCAGCAAATATTCCAAGCCATGGGGCATGAAGCACATATGGCCAGTCTCGAGGGGGATTATTTTCGCATTGTCTGCCTGGGAGGTGCTGTCAAACTTGCCCAGACCGCCATGAGCAGTTTTCTGCTGGGTCTGCATCGTCCGGGCATTGTGCTGGTGGGAGCGATTGGCGGCGCTGTGGCGAATTTATTCTTTAACTGGCTGCTCATTTACGGCAACTGGGGGTTTCCTGCCCTGGGCGTGGCGGGTGCTGCCTGGGGAACCAACGCCGCCGTGACAATCGAATTGATCGTCATGGGCGCTTACGTTTTTCGACCAATCTTTGCCTCCCGATTCAATACGTACGATTTCCGTCTGCGGCTCAACCGGATGCGCATGCTTTTGAAGATTGGCGTTCCTTCAGGCTGCCAGTTCATCAATGATGTTCTGGCGTGGGCAATTTTCATGAACGTCATCCTGGGGAAATTGGGAACCGCTGCATTGAGCGCCAACAGTTTTGCCTTCACATTCATGTCGCTGTGCTTCATGCCCGCTGCTGGAGTCGGCGCTGCCGTTACAGCCCTGGTCGGCCGGTACATTGGTATGGGTCGTTCCGATCTGGCCGAGCGACGGGCGCACCTGGGGTTTGTGGCGTGCGCCATCTACATGACGATCGCAGGGATTATCCTTTACGTCTTTCGTTACCAACTGATCGGGCTGTTCACGCATGATGAACAGATCAAGCAGATCGGTGGGCAGTTGCTGCTGTTCATCGCTTTATATCAGCTTTTTGACGCCATGTTCCTTATCTACATGGGCGCCTTGCGCGGTGCTGGCGATACGCTGGTACCGGCGATTGTTCAGGGAATACTGATCTGGACGATCGTGGTCGGTGGTGGCAGCCTGTTCGTCTATTTCGCCCCGGGTTTGGGTGTGAAGGGGCCTTGGAGTCTGACGCTGGTGTTTGGGATCTGCCTCGGCTTCTACCTGATGGGTCGATTTCATCGGGGAAACTGGAAGAAAATCCGGTTGCATGGCGAACCAATCCCCAGTGCCGAGCTTCTGCCAATCTCGATCTGATTTTTTCAAGCCCGCCCCCATCCAAGATGACGGCGCCAATATCCATTACAAACCCATTCCCATTGGTTACGGGTCAGAACGTTACAGTCCCAACTGGGCTTTTTTCTGCTCCCATTCCGCCGTTTCCCGCTTGTTGGTGGTATCCAGCGCCTGACCGGTACGAATGGCTTGGATTTCCAGGCGTGTCAGGTGCATTGCCTGGAAGTTGTAATCCAGAAATGCCTCAGCCGCGATGGGAACAATGGGCTGAATCAAGGCGAACATGGCCCGGGCGTAATCCTGGATTTCCTGCTGGGCATGCGAATCCATGCGCAGCGACAGGAAATGAAACAGATTGTGCAGATCGATTTTCCAGTACCACTCGGTATAGACGTTGATCGGCAACCCGATGCGCGCCAGCTCGCGGCTGACACCCTTTTCCATCAGCTTTTCATAATCGCTGTAGAGGCTTTCGCACTTGTCGAGATAGTTCAGAAATTCCTGGGCGGTCGCGTGTTCGATCGGTTCATCACCCCCCTGGCGATTGACCGTGCTCTGGCGGCGGACATTATCGATCGACGGATGATAAAAACGATCCGGCACCACCGAATAACGGGCGGAATACTCGTTGACATTGGCTGTGCGATGACGAATCCACTGGCGGGCAATGAAAATAGGCATGACGTGATGGAACTTGAACTCCACCATCTCGAACGGCGTCGTATGGCGATGCCGGGCCAGATACCGAATCAACCCGCGATCTTCGTTGACGTGCTTCGTGCCTTCGCCGTAACTGACCCGCGCCGCCTGCACAATCGCGACATCGGCAGTCTTGCCGGCGGGAATCAAACGTGGCATGACATCGACCAGCCCCACCATGCCATGATCGTGTACTTTCACCTCCCAGCGGGCGGCGTTTTCCATTACATCATGCACGGGATTATCGAATTTTTTTCGTTGGATTTGAATGTCGGATAAGTCGATGCCCATGCCTGCGTATGATAGTGAACCGCGCTCAGGGGGCAAGGTCGCGCCGGCGGGAGGGATCATCACGACCAAGCACCAGACTGGCGGCGATCAGCAGCAGCGAACCGCCGATCATATAAAGCTGCGTGCGCGGCTGGCGACAGAGTTCTGCAAAGCGCCCACCGACCGGAACATACGCGGGCATGGCTGCTGGTTCAGGCACGTTGACCAGTTGAAAAGGGGAGGAAAGCTCGATGCCTGATGCGCCGTTGAGTTTCAGCACCGTCGTACCCGCCCGGACCACATTGAGCTGACGTTGCACCAGCCGCTGAGCCAGAATCGAATCATCCGTCACCGCAGCCAGAAAGCGATCATTGACATCCACCTGTTTTTGCAACTGATCCAGATCGCGGCGCAATTTCTCACGCTCCCACATGATCTGATGATTTTCATCCGTCAACGGAATAATCAGACAACAGGCGATAATCGCGATACCCAGACACATCAGCGGAATTGTCCAGATCGCCCCACCGGTCGGTTGGCGCGCCTGTTGATCCTCGATTTCCCGGGCAGTCAGCAGGTTTTCGGCTTCCAGCGGTTCAGATCCCAACGACGGCAGCTTGCGGTGCAGCTCCGCTTCGATCTGTTCAACCGCATCATCACTGACCGTCTGACCATTTTCATCCACCGCTAAAAACCCGGGGGCAAACGCGACCGCTGGCGGCTGAGGTTCGACGGCGTGCGCATCGATATTAATCGCAGCACCGGTGTCATTGGCATCGATGCGCCAGGGACCGAAAAATTCTTCATCCTCCCCGACAGCCGTCGGTACAGCGGCGCTGAGGCTGGCTGGCGAAACTTCTTCATCAGCCGAAACTTTCCCGCCTGCCAAAGCTTCATCCCCAGCCACATTGGCATTGTCACTGGCATCAGGATTATCGCTGATATCGGCGTGGCGATTTTGCACGTCATCCACCTGCGGCTGATCCATTGACGCCGAATCAGCCTGCATGGATGCGTCAGTTGAATCCGGCTGGGCATTTTGTTCATCGCCGTCAGCCTGCTTGTTCAGTGCATCTTCCGCCGGCAGCTTGACATGATGGTTCTGAGCATCATGCCGATCGTGCGCATCGAGTGGATTCAGATTGTTCGGTTGATTGGCGTTATCCATAACTGCTGTTGGCAACGAGCGCAAAGACTGCGTCCGGGCCTTAAATTAGTTATCGGCCCTACAGCCACAGCTAGCTTAAAAATCGGAGGAAAGATCCGGGGCTAACAAAAGCGGGAGATCGTCTGACCGGCTTTGGCCCGTCGTTCGATCTCCCGTCTATCGTTATAACCCAAGTCAGGGAAATTACTTGCGCCAAAACCGGCTGCCGTAAACCTGTTCTTCGCCCAGCTCCTCGGCAATGCGGATGAGCTGGTTGTATTTCGCCACGCGGTCGGATCGGGCCGGGGCACCGGTCTTGATCTGCCCGCAGTTGGTGGCAACGGCAATATCGGCGATGGTGGCGTCTTCCGTTTCGCCCGAACGGTGGCTAAGAACGGCAGCATAACCATTGCGCATGGCCAGGTTAACGGCGGCAAATGTCTCACTGAGCGTACCGATCTGATTGACCTTCACCAGAATGGCGTTGGCCGTACCGGTGCTGATCCCCTTTTCCAGGAATTTGACATTGGTGACAAACAAATCATCGCCAACGAGCTGCACTTTTTTGCCGATGCGTTCGGTCAGTTTCTTCCAGCCATCCCAGTCATTTTCCGCCAGCCCATCTTCAATCGAACGGATCGGATATTTTTCCGTCCATTTCGTCCAGTAGTCGGCCATTTGTTCGGAACTGAGAATCCGATCCGGATCGCTCTTGAAGAACTTGTACCCTTTTTTCTGCTTGTCCCACATTTCCGATGAGGCTGGATCAAGCGCGACATAAATCTGCTTGCCAAATTCATAACCGGCTGTGGTGACCGCTTCGCCGATCACTTTCAGGGCATCTTCGTTATCTTTCAGATTGGGGGCAAAACCCCCTTCATCGCCCACCGCCGTACTCATTTTGTTTTTGTGCAGCACTTTCTTGAGGCTGTGATACACCTCGACACACGCGCGGATACCATCCGCAAAATTGGCGAAACCCCAAGGCTGAATCATGAATTCCTGAAAATCGACGTTGTTGTCCGCATGTTTGCCACCGTTGAGAATATTCATCATCGGTACCGGCAGCGTACGGGCGGCACTACCGCCCAGGTAGCGATACAGTGGCAGGCCCGATGCTTCCGCTGCCGCCTTGGCCACCGCCATCGACACCCCCAACAGGGCATTGGCGCCGAGTTTGGCTTTGTTGGCTGTACCGTCCAGGTCAATCATGATCTGGTCAATATATTCCTGGTTGCGCGGGTCCTGACCAATCAGCTCCGGGGCGATTTTGGTGTTGATGTTCTCCACCGCCTTGAGCACACCCTTGCCAACATAGACTTTTTTATCTTCATCGCGCAGTTCACAGGCTTCATGTTCGCCGGTGCTGGCACCGGAGGGAACCGCCGCCCGGCCCAGCGTGCCATCCTCGAGGATGACATCGACTTCGACGGTTGGATTACCACGCGAATCAAGAATCTGCCGCCCGTGAATCAATTCGATGTTAATGCTCATTGCCTGACTCTTTCTGAAAATACTGTAAATCAACTGGCTTGCCCTGACCAAATGCTGAGTGTAGGCAGCGTGCTGGCGCTGTCAAACCATCGCTGGGGTATGAAATAATTTTGTTCCTGCTGAGGTGAGTTGGATATTCCCGGCGCAGCCGCGACCGGCCACGCCGGCCAGGGGCGAGATGTTCCTGTGCGCCTTTGGCACCGGCCGAACGCGCACAAAATGATTATGAATTAAGTTCAAATCGCCTCGCGCCCGCGCTCCCCCGTGCCAATGCGAATACATTCCTGCATTTCCGTCAGAAAAATTTTACCATCGCCGATGCGCCCGCTCTCATGCCGGGCAGATTGGAGAATGGCGCTGATGGCGATTTCCACGAACTCGTCATTGCACGCGATATCCAGCCGAATCTTCGGTAGAAGATTGGGCACGACCGACTGCCCGCGATACAAATCCGCCCCCTGATCCGCCTGCTGGTGTCGGCCATGACCGGTGCAGCGGGTTACCGTAATCCGCGTGATTTCCGCTTTGATCAGCGTCTCGCGCACCGCGTCAAGTTTATCAGGCTGAATGATGGCAGTGATGAGTTTCATAAGTTCACCGTAAGCGTATTGGCTGTTAAAGCGGACTACTGCAGATTGAGCAGCCCATAACCATGTTCCCCGTGCAGGGCATGATCCAGACCGGCGGTTTCGCGGGTGATATCCAGCCGAAATCCGACTGTCTTTTCGACCAGCAACACCAGGATGAGGCTTACCACTGCAGCGTAAATGATGGCAATACCCACCGCGCTGCCTTGCACGAGCAGTTGATGGGTGATGCTCCAATCCGGGCCAAATCGCAACGTCAGCTCGGCAGCACTTTGAGGACGCAGAAGTACGCTCAGACCCATGGCACCAAAAATACCCGCCACGCCGTGGATGCCGAATACATCCAGGCTGTCGTCGTAACCCAGACGTATTTTGATCAAGACCGCGACATAGCAGACCAGCGACGCCAGCACGCTGAGAATCATCGCGCCAGCCACGTTCACCACGCCCGCCGCCGGCGTGATTGCCACCAAACCGGCCAGAATTCCCGAGCACAGCCCGAGACTGGTTGCCTTGCGATGATGAATGGCTTCGATGATGACCCACGTCAATGCCCCCGTCGCTGCGGCGGCCTGTGTCACGGTCAGCGCGCGAACCGTATCGAAATTGCTGCTCAAACTGCTGCCGGCATTAAACCCGAACCAACCCACCCAGAGCAGACCAGCGCCAATGAGTGTCATCACCAGATTGTTGGGGCGCATCGCTGTCTGCGGATACCCCTTGCGCGCGCCCAGATAAATCGCGCACACCAGGGCGCTGACACCAGCGCTGATATGCACGACCGTACCGCCGGCATAGTCCTGCGCCCCCATCGTCAAAAGAAAACCCGTGCCCGACCAGACCCAATGGGCCAGCGGACAGTAGACAACCAAGCCCCACAGGGCAATGAAAATGCAATATCCGCGAAAACGAACCCGCTCAGCGAAGGCACCGGCAATCAAGGCCGGGGCGATAATGGCGAACTTGCCCTGAAACATGGCAAAGACAAGTTCGGGAATCGACGACGTTGCGTTGTTGATCGCGATGGCGCTGTGGTCCTGATGCAGAAAAAGCATCTGCGGGTTCCAACCGCAAAAACCACCGAGAATATCCGGGCCAAATGACAGGGAATAACCAACCGATACCCAGATGACACCCATAATCGCCATCGATGCAAAACTGTGCATCATCGTTCCCAGTACGTTTTTGGTGCGCACCAAGCCGCCGTAAAACATGGCCAGTCCGGGAACCATCAGCAGCACCAGTGCGGTCGAGGTCAACATCCACGCGGTCGCGCCCGAATCGATGGGAAGCTGACTATCCGGTGTTTGCGCCATGACCAGCGCTGGACACAGCAGCAGGACCATCACACCCACAACCGACAATCGACGCAGATCAAAATTCATGAGAGTCACGCTCCTGCAGCACATCAACAACTTGGCGAACCGAACCATCCACTTCACCGAGGGTTTGCCGACTTTTAACAATCGCACTGACCCATCAAACGGTGTGATGGCTGTCGATTGGCCAACTTAGCATCGGCCATGCCACGCCGAGACACTGCAACCAGATGAGATGTAACTGATTGATTTACAGATGCTTACCCATCCTGACTGTCAAGGCATGACACCGATGAATCTGGTACGTTCCTACAAGGATGTCGTTTTGCACCGCACGTACCGGCAAAATTGTATGAATGACCCGCTACGAAAATGTGGCGCAGCAACTGGCACGGACGGAATCGACCTCCTGGGGCATTGTCCATTCGGCAACCGCACACTGGCGTAGTACAATCAGGGGTATGAATGACGTTGGAACTGAGTCTGAGCTGCACCAGATGATCCAGCAGCAGATCATCGGGCGGGGCATCACTGACCAGCGCGTCATCGAGGCTTTTTACAGTGTCCCGCGCGAGCTGTTTTTTCTGGATACGTTTCGTAAAAACGCTTTTGGTGATCATGCTGCTCCGATCGGTCATGGGCAGACGATCAGCCAGCCGTACATGGTTGCGCTGATGACCCAGCGCCTGGGTGTCGAGCCGCATCACCGCGTTCTGGAAATCGGCACGGGCAGCGGCTATCAGACTGCGATTCTCGCGCGTCTGGCGGGTGAGGTTTACACCCTGGAGCGCATCAAGCCCCTGCTGGATGACGCCTGGGAACGACTGCAGGAACTGAAGATTCGCAACGTGCATTATCGTTTTGGCGATGGCACGCTGGGCTGGCCTGAAGCAGCGCCGTTTGATCGCATTTTGATTACCGCCGGCGCCCCTGCGCTTCCGCATCAGCTCCTGCTGGAACAACTGACGGACGGGGGCAGCGCCGTCCTGCCCGTCGGGCCGGAAAATCAACAGACGCTCATCGGGGTGATCCGCCAGGGCAACGAGCTTTATTCCGCTGACATTTGCGGAGTACGCTTTGTCAAACTGATCGGTCGGCACGGCTGGGCTGATGAATAAAACCACCCTGCCCACAAACCTGCGCGTCAGCACGTTACAATCGACAGCAGACTTATGACGGCGAAATTATGGCCAGCAACTCATCGACGGATTCATCCTTACCCAGTGCCAGCGCCAGTGCTTCGGATCCTCTTTTACATATCGGCCTGCTTTCCCAGCCGGTCGGATCTCTCAGCGGCGTAGGGCCGGTGCGCGCCAAAGCGTTCGCCAGTCTGGGGGTGCATACGCTGGGCGATCTGCTGGAATATTTCCCGCGCGACTATCAACTGGAATCATCCGAAGCGACCATCAGTGATCTGCAAGGCAGCGATACCATCCAGTCCGCCCGCGGGGAAATTGTGGCGGTCAATTATGTCGCCGGGCACCGTCGCCCGCGTTTTGAAGCCACCATCGAAGATGCCACCGGCAAACTGGCGATTCTCTGGTTCAACAGCAGCTTTCTGCGCAGCAAACTGCACCCGGGTCAGATGATCCGTGTGAAGGGGAAGGTGCGCCACAATCGTAATTTTCCCGTGATGATGAACCCCAAATGGGAGTTTGTCAGCACGGATACCCCCGCCATCAACCAGTCGAAACTGCGCCCGATCTACCCAGCCACCGCCCGGCTGGGCAGCGACGTGATCGGTCAGATCATCGCGCAGCATCTTCAAAGCGCCACCGCCCGGCTGGATGAATGGTTCGATGCCCCCCTTTTACAGAAATATCACCTGCTGCCACGAGCCAGCGCCTATGAACTGATTCATCGCCCTGCCTCGCGGCGCGACGCCATGGCAGCCAGACGCAGGATCATTTTTGATGAGTTGATGTTGATGCAGCTTGGGCTGGGTTTGAGCAAACGCCTGCGTCAAGGCCGGCTCAGTGCCCCCGTGCTGCGCGTGGATAAAGTGCTGGATGAACGCATTCTGGCGCGTTTGGGTTTTCAGCTCACCACCGCCCAGCGCAACGCAACGTATCAACTGGTGCGCGATCTGACCAGCGGCGTACCGATGAATCGCCTGCTGCAGGGGGATGTCGGCAGTGGCAAAACGGCGGTGGCGGTTTACGGCATGCTGGCAGCGGTAGCCAATCACATGCAGGCGGCGCTCCTGGCCCCGACCGAAGTGCTGGCTGAGCAACATTACCTGACCTTGAGCAATCTGCTGGCGGGTTCACAGGTGCGCCTCGGGCTTTATACTGGCCGGACCAAACGGCGCGACCGGACGAGAATGTTGGGCGATCTGGCCAGTGGTCAGATTCATCTGGCTGTCGGTACGCAGGCGCTGATCCAGAAGGATGTTGAGTTTGCCAACCTGGGGCTGGTGGTGGTTGATGAGCAGCATCGGCTGGGCGTGCGTCAGCGCGCAGTGCTGAAAGACAAGGGGCTTTCGCCGCACTATCTGGTGATGACCGCCACGCCGATTCCGCGCACGCTGGCTTTGAGTTATTTTGCTGATTTTGAAGTCACGGTGCTGGATGAGCTTCCTCCGGGTCGTCAGCCCATCGAAACGCGCTGGTTACGGCAGGGCCAGGCTGCCCAGGCGTATGAGTTTATTCGTCAGCAGGTTCAATCGGGTCGTCAGGCGTATATCGTTCTGCCGCGCATCGAAGACGATGGGCTGGACGACAGCAAATCCGCCCTGAAGGAGTACAAACGCCTGAGCGAAGGGGCGCTGGCTGATCTGAAACTGGGCTTGCTGCACGGCCAGCTCTCGACGGGTGAAAAACAGGAGGTGATGGCAGGTTTTCGCGACGGGCGCATCGATGTGCTGATTGCCACGACGGTGATCGAGGTGGGCATCGATGTGCCCAACGCCACGGTCATGATGATCGACAGTGCAGATCGATTTGGTCTGTCGCAGTTGCATCAGTTGCGCGGTCGCGTCGGTCGAGGCCGTTACAAGTCGTACTGTATTCTGCTGGCTGATGCGATTCAGGAAACAACCGTTTCGCGCCTGCAGACCATGGTCAACACCACCGACGGTTTTGTGATCGCTGAAACAGACCTGGCGCTGCGCGGGCCGGGGGAGTTTTTTGGTACGCGCCAGCATGGCCTGCCTGAGTTCAAACTGGCTGACATTACCAATGAAATGCAGCTTCTGCGCATCGCCCGCGATGAGGCGACCGCCCTGCTGCAGGCTGATCCGCATCTGCGTCAGCATCCCAATTTACGTACTGCCCTGCAAAACCAGTTGGGCGATTCGTTCAATCTGGCAGCTGTGGGATAAAACTACTGCGCCACACCAGACCGCCCGACACCCGCCACCTGCCCCTTGATGCCCGGCCGCGTGCTGGTTCGTCATGACAACACCTTGTCACGCCCGCCGGCCCCCCTACAATCCTGCGCATGCCTTTTACAACCCTACGAGACTACATTGACGATCTGGCTGGCCAGGGGGAGTTGGCGCGGATCAAGACGCAGGTCGATCCGGTGCTGGAAGTGGCCGAAGTGGCCGATCGGGTGATGAAGTCGCCCGCACCGCATTCGTCGAATGAAAAGGATCAATCGCCCGCTGCCAAACTGGGCGGACGGGCGCTGCTTTTTGAAAATGTGTCTGGGGCGCAGATGCCGCTGGCGATCAATCTGTTTGGTTCGTACTGGCGGATCAACCGCGCGCTGGGGACCGATACGCTGGAGAGTCTGGCTGCACGGGTTGGGGCGCTGCTCAAACCGGACATCCCCTCATCATTGATCGAAAAGATGAAGCGCATCCCCGACCTGATCAAAATGGGGTCGTATCCGCCCAAAACCGTGCGCAGCGGAATCTGTCAGCAGGTGGTTCACGAAGGAGCCAGCGCCAGTCTGGATATGCTGCCGATCATCCAGTGCTGGCCTCTTGATGGTGATCTGGACAGCGGTCAGATGCTCCATCCTGAACATCTGCTCAGCGTCAAGCAGCGTGGAACGGGCAGGTACATCACGCTGGCGGGCATTTACACCAAAAACCCTACCTCCGGCGAGCGCAATGTCGGCATGTATCGCGTGCAAAAATTTTCATCCCATCTGGCGGCGATGCACTGGCATATGCACCATGACGGGGCGCGACATTTTCGCATGTATCAGCAGCGCGGCGAAAAAATGCCGCTGGCGATTGTGCTGGGGGGCGAACCGGTTTTACCGTACGCTGCCACCGCGCCCCTGCCCCCGGGCGTGGAGGAACTCTTATTGGCGGGATTTTTGAACGGCAGCGGCATCGAGCTGGTCAAGTGCCGGACCATTGACATGGAAGTACCGGCCAACGCGGAAATTGTCATCGAAGGATACGTCGATCCGAATGAAAAACTGATGGAAGGCCCGTTCGGCGACCATACCGGTTTTTATTCGCTGGCGCATTGGTATCCCGCGTTTCATGTAACCGCCATCACCCACCGGCGCGATCCGATCTACCCCACCACCATCGTCGGTAAACCCCCGATGGAGGATTATTATCTGGGCAAGGCGACCGAGCGCATTTTCCTGCCGCTGTTGAAAATGCTCATTCCGGACATCATCGATTACAACCTGCCGATCAGCGGCGTGTTTCACAATTGCGCCTACATCCGAATCAAAAAGGAATATCCGTGGCAGGCGCGACGGGTCATGCACGCGATCTGGGGGGCGGGACAGATGGCGCTGACCAAGTTCATCATCGTGGTTGACGAGCATGTCGATGTTCAGGACGAGCAGCAGGTGCTGTTCCACCTGTTCAGCAACTGCGACCCAGCCCGTGACATGGAAGTGGCCTATGGCCCGGTTGATATTCTCGATCATGCTGCGCCGGAAACCGGCGCCGGCAGCAAAGTCGGGTTTGACGCAACGGCGAAATGGAAGGAAGAAGGCAAAGTGCGCGTCTGGCCAAAAGAGCTGGAAATGGATCAGACCACCCGCCAGCGGGTCAGCCAGCGCTGGCGCGAATATGGGTTGTAAGCCTGTCGCGGTTGGCAGAGTTGCTGGAGTGGCGATTACGCATTTTACTGAATCGGCACTTCATCATTGAGAATGCGCGTGCCATAGATTTCCTTGATCCCTGAACGGACCGTCGCCCCGGCGGTGAACTGCGCCTGATCAAAGCGGTAGCGCTTGATCGTGGTGGTGCCCGGCGCGAGATTGGTCACCAGCCGCTCCTGCCGAGCTTGCCCGGGGTACATGGTAAACGCGGCGTAATCGATCGGTTTCTCGCCGTAATTGCTGATGATCTGCTGGACGATAATGTCATCCCCGTCGCGCAGCGCCAGCGTCTGCATTCCGACATCACTCAAGCCCAGTTTCAACGGCACATCCACCTGAAAACCGATGCTGCGATCGGCCTGCACCTGGAACTCCGCCTTGACGATTTTTTCACCCCCCAGACTGTTGTAGGGCAACTCAATGGTCAGATCACGCTGAAAGACTTCGCCGGGATTCAACGAAAACTGGAACGTTGGCGGACTGAGCGTCCAGCCGGGCGGCGCTTTGAGTTTAAGCTGGCCACTGATTGCCTGACGATACGGATTGGCAAAGCGAATCTTGCGGAGATGCGGTTTGAAACTTGATTCGAGCAGCGGCTGATCCCAGGAAACCGAGGCGCGCATCTGCGCCAGATTCGCATCGACACCCACGATGAACGTCGGCATGGCGTCAATGGGAAGATCAACCGTATCCGGGTCGGACTGCTCCCGGGCGGTGAAGCTGATCGGGGTGACATTGCCCCACAAGTCCAGGCGCAGCGCCCCCGTCAGAGGACTGATCCGCAAAGGCCGGGTCTGACGCTGATTGTCCTGACTCCACAGCGCCAAAATGCCGACTCCGGCGCGATCAAATAAAAATGCCTCCACGCCATCGGCCACCGGCACGCGGCCTTTGAACGTCGCCCCGCTGAGCATGCGCGTCAACGTGCGGACAATCAGGAACATTTCGCGCGGCTGGCGGATCACCTGCCCGCCCTGGGTTTCGATCGTAAAGGGGAGCGGAATGTCGATGCGATGGGCATCGGCGGACAATGCATAAATCACCCGTTGCGCCAGGTCGCGGATTTGCAACTCACGTCCGTAACGCTGTTCATCCAGTAATTGCAGCGACACCGACAGCTCGGGGGAACCCTTGATCGGCGAACCCACCACTGGCTGGGCGGTATGACGCTGGGTCATATCCGCCATGTAAAGCGGAATCTGTGAGGGCAGCACACTGGGGGGCAGGCTCAGCGCCACCGTCGCGGGCATGCCACCTTCCAGCTCATACCACGCCGGCCAGGGCATGGCCAGATCCGGTTTGTCAATCAGGCTCGAAAACTGCTGATAGAACATGTTGTAGACCTGATGCATCGCCGGATTGGCCACAAACAGATCCGAACCATCAGCCCCCAGTTGCCAGGCCGCCAGATTGTAGGCGTAGCGGGCAATGAGCTGGGAAAGCTGATCCTGCCACTGCGACGTTTGCGCTTTGAGCAGACCCTTCCAGGTTGGGTCGGTCAATTGATGGGTGATCTCCGGCGGCAATTCCACCAGGCAAGCTGTGGGCAAAATCGACCGCTCCCGCAACCCTTCCAGCAGACGATCCAATATCTTGGAATCGATCTGCATGACATCGCCCTGCTGGTTCCACAACCCCACCTTGACGCGGCCAACCGACAAAATGGAAAGCACCTGGGGCAGATCATCCCAGCCGGCAAAGGGAAGGTCTGTGGCAATAACGCCAAATCGTTCATCGGGATGGCCCGCTACACGATCATCCGCCAGACGGATGAAATCAATCACATGATCGCCGACCGACTCGCCGCGGCTGCTGATCTGCATGGTGGCGCGATACCACCCGGGCGCGAGCGTCGGCAACGTCAGCGCCAGTTCATATTCCCCCGGGCCGCTGGGCGTGGCGGCGCTCAGATCCAGCACGCCGCTGCGCTGGTAGACAACCTGATTCTGCGCATCCTGAACAATGAGGCGACCGGACAGGTCATCGGTGAAACGATCATTGATTCGGGCAATAATCCGCAGGGCTTGGGAGGCGGGAAAGATGTTTCCCGGCTGATTGGTCTTCAGCCCCACCTTGGGAACCTGCGATACCTTGACATCATCAAACCAGGCGCTGCCGCGAATATCCTGCGAAAACAGGGCGCGATCCCCCAGCGTCGTGGGGGTATATTGCTCGGGCTGAAGCAACGCCAGCTCGATGACCAGATAGGCCGCATTTTCGTTGGTGGTTGATAATTCCACATCCAATTGTTTCCACGGCTGATTTTCATCGCTGGCGGCATACAACGGACTGTGCGTCAGCGAAGCAGCAATGGGTCGATGATCCTGATCGGTGAAAAAGGCACTCAGGCGGGCACGGGCGTATTTCAACGCTGTCGTCTTGACATAGGTTTCCACCCGGTAATGCGCCCCAAGCTGCACGGTGAGCTGGTCGGATTCGTAACGATAGACCAATCCGCCGCCATTGAGATCAAAACGAAACGAATAGCGACCGGAACGAGCCTGATCGGTTGTCAGATAGCCATTGACATAATGCGGCAGCAGGCGGTCACGAACCTTGTTCCAGTGCATGGGCAGGGGTTCGTTGTTGCCCAGGCGGCGCTCTTCAAAATCAAGCTGGCAGAGGCTGCGGTTAACAGCATCAGGAACCGCCCAGACAGACGAACAGAGTAGTAAAATCGGGATGAACCGGAATAAAAAGCGCATAGGTCCGATAACTCTATCGGCCAAAGCGGTCGATTTTGTCCATGGTAATTTTGGGTGCGCCGGTTCGCCGGCGGGTTGCAAGTCAGCCGGGCACGGATTGTCGCGCGTTACCACAGGCATTGCATAAAGCTACAATGGGTTCGTGGCGGATCAAAATACCATTTTTCTGACCGGCGGCAGCGGATTTGTGGGACAGGCCGTTGCAAAAATGCTGACCGAGCGCGGTTATGGTGTTCGTGCCCTTGTGCATCGACAGTCGCTGGGGACATTTGCCGGCGTGCAATGCTGCGAGGGTGATCTGTTTACACCCGAGTCGCTCGAACCGGCGATGCGCGGCTGTGCAGCGGTGATTCATCTGGTTGGCATCATCAGCGAAGTGCCGCGGCGCGGTATCACGTTTGAACATCTGCACGTTGATGCGACCGGCAGCGTGCTGATGGCGGCCAGACGCAGCGGTGTCCGGCGGTTCATTCATATGTCAGCCCTGGGTGCGCGCCGCGATGCGTCCAGCCACTATCACCGCAGCAAATGGCAGGCTGAACAGTTGGTTCAAGCCAGCCAACTCGACTGGACTATTTTCCGGCCATCATTGATTCATGGCCCGCACGGACAATTCACGCGGATGATGAATGCGTGGGCAAAAAAACGCAAAGCGCCCTGGTTGTTCATGCCCTATTTCGGTCGTGGCTGGCTGGGCCTGGCTGGCAGCGGAACCATACAACCGATTTTTGTTGATGAGGTGGCGCGAGCATTTGCGGACAGCCTGCACATTTCTGCAACGATTGGTCGCGCCTATGATCTGGCGGGGAAAGATATTTTGACCTGGCCGCAGATGTATCACACGGCCGGGCGGATATTGGTCGGAAAACAGCGGGCAACGGCAGCCCTGCCGATCTGGCTGGCGCGCATACTGGCCAGCGTGCTGCCCCACCGGCTGCTGGGTTTCAACCGCGATCAGGTCATCATGGCTGGTGAAAACAATACGGCTGACTCCAACGCTTTTATAAACGATTTCGGCTGGTGTCCCAGCGGTTTTGCCTCTACGCTAACCAGCTACGCCGATTTGATCGACGGTGGAACTTTTTGACTCTTATTGAATGAAGCACTATTGATGAGTCCCTTGCATAACGCCCCCTCAACTTGCCCACAGTGTCAAACTCCTCTGGCACCGGACAGCCTGAGCTGCCCAAACTGCGGGATGTTTGTTCACCTGCGCGAATTGCGCGCTCTGGGCGCAGCAGCGATGGAACTGGAAACGACCGATCCGCCCAAGGCGCTGGTGGCGTGGAACCGGGTGCTGGAATTACTGCCGCCGCAATCGCCGCAATATCGTCAGGTCACGGAGCGCATCGGCTGGCTGAATGCCCAGCCGGCCGATTCAACCCGGTCATGGGCGGACAGACAAGCGGGAACCTCCCCTCATGCCCGTCAACCATCCGCCCCATCGGACTCATGGCGTTTATGGCTGTTCAAAACCGGTGGTTCGCTGATCTTGAACATCCCGTTTTATGCTTATTTTTTCCATCGAAATATCGATGGATCCAATCATCTGGCCCTGTCGCTGATCATGGGAACGGGATTTTTGCTGATGATTCTGGTGCATGAAATGGGCCACGTCCTAGCCATGCGTCATTATCGCCTGAGTGGTAGTCCACCCTTGTTTATTCCGTTCATCGGCGCGTTGATTAACCTGCGTCAACCGCCACGCAATGCCAGGGAGGAGGCAATTGTCGGAATTGGCGGGCCGGTGCTGGGAACGGTGGGTGCTGCCGCCTGTTACGGTTTGTACCTGATCACCGGCTGGAGCTTGCTGCTGCCTTTGGCCTTTCTGGGTTTTTTCATCAACCTGTTCAACATGCTCCCCCTGCCGCCGCTGGACGGCGGACGCATCACCGCCGCCATCAGTCCGTGGATCTGGTTGATCGGTCTGGTTCTTCTGGTGCTGGAAATTATCGCGACGCGATTCCAGTCATTCCTGCCGGTTCTGATCCTGTTTGTCGCCTTGCCGCGCGTCATGAGCACCCTGCGTGGGCGCGATCGCTATCTGCCCTATTACCGCATCTCGCGGCGCGCAAGCTGGCTGATTGCCACGGCCTACATCGGTCTGACCGTGGTACTGCTGACGTTTATCTACATCTGCAACATGCAGTTGCGGTTTCTGTAGGTATGCCTCGTGCCGGCCCGGCGGATATCAACCCCGCTTGGGGAAGGTATCTCCCCTGTACTTTTGGTCACTGGCGATGGTCAGTGTGAAAACAGGTCAACATTCTGCCAGCGCTGCATTTGCTGGCGAATCTGCGGCTGATCGGGATAAACCTGCAGGCTCTTTTGCCACATATTCAGCGCCTCTTTACGGGCTTGCTCATTGATGCGCATGCCCTTGTCGTAGGTCTCGATCTGCACTTGGGCGCTCTGATTCATGGCTGGATAATACAGGGGGTTGACCGCCAGCGCTGCGCTGTATTGCTGGAGCGCTTTGTCGGGCTGATCGCTGGCTTTATACGCATCACCCAGCAGGCGCAGGGCCAGCACTGACTTTTGACGGCCTGGCAGTTGTTCCAGCAGCATAACGGCCTCGCGCGGACGCTGCTGCTCGATCAAATTGGCGGCGTAATTGATCTGGACAGCGGCAATGGTCGGGTCAAGATCGAGCGATCGACGGTAGGCCACTTCCGCTTCGGCGTGTTGCTTCGACGAATCCAGCACCAGGGCGTAGTTACCCCAAGCTGTCGCTGAATCAGGCGACAGGTCGGTCGCTTTTTTCGCATGACTCAAGGCGTTGTCCGACTGTCCCAGAACCATGTACGCCAGACCAAGATTCATATTGGTCTTGGTATCATCCGGTTTAAGCTTGGCCGACTGCAGGTAGCTGGTGACGGCGGCCTGCAGACGCCCCAAAAACTGATTGGAAACACCCAGATAATAGAAATTGAGATAATCGTATGGATCCAGCCCCGCCAGTTTTTCGTACTGCGCAATCGCTGCTTCATACTGACCTTCATTGCGATAAATATCCGCCAGCAATGATCGGGCGGTGATGAGATCGGCGTTTTCATGCAGCGCAGCCAGCAGTGCCCGGACAGCGGCATCACGATAACCCGACTGGTAAGCGTCATAACCGCGGAGATATTGCTTCATGCCCTTATCCTGCTCGGCTGATGGCGAAGTGGACGAGGCACTCTGGCATCCGCTGATCGCCAGCAATAACCCCAGGGCAGGAATCGCCATCGGAATGATTGCACGATCGATGAAGGTTGTTGGTCGTTGCATAAACAAGGCTGTCCAGTGGTTAAAGGCGTTGCGCCACGTCGAAAGAGAGGCGCACCAGATATAGAAGGTATTTGATTGCATCAATACCACGATCCCAGCGATTTGCCCTTAATATAAGGTCTGCCACCGAAGCGGGTCAAAACTTCGTCTTGCCCGCATCGTCATCGTCTCATACATTGCATACGAAACGAACCAGGCAGGAAAACGATTTATGGCAAGTAAAACAATTGGGATTGCACTGTTGGGCTGCGGAACAGTCGGCGGTGGCGTGGTCAATATTCTCGCGCAGCAACGCTCACTTCTGCGCCAGCGTACGGGTATCGACTTTGTACTGCGTCATGTCGCGGTGCGCAGCCGCGAAGACTATCCGCCCCAGGCTGACAAGCTGCCGATGACCACCGACGCCAACGCGGCGATCGACGATCCGGCGACCGATGTCGTCATTGAACTGATCGGCGGAACCGGTGCAGCAGCGGCGCTGGTCCGACGTGCGCTGGAAGCCGGCAAAGCGGTCGTCACCGCCAACAAGGCCCTGCTGGCGGTACGCGGGCGGGAACTGCTGGCACTGGCGCGCAAAAATAATACCGTCATCGCCTTTGAAGCCAGCGCCGGCGGGGGCATACCCATTATCGAGGCACTCAAACAGGGATTGGTCGCCAACCGAATCGACGCCCTGCTGGGAATTGTCAACGGCACGTGTAATTTCATTCTCAGCCAGATGACGCAAAACGGCTGGAGCTATGCCCAGGCGCTGGCCGAAGCCCAGAAACTGGGTTTTGCCGAAGCCAATCCCGCAATGGATGTGGAGGGAAAAGATTCCGCCCAGAAACTGGTGATCCTCGGTTCCATCGCCTTCAATGCCCAGATTGATGAAAAAGATGTGCATTGCGAGGGGATCGACAAACTCGATGCCCAGGATATCAACTTCGCCAGCGAGCTGGGGTATGTGATCAAGCTGCTGGCAATCGGCGAGCGTGTGGGTGATCATCTGGCGCTGCGGGTTCATCCGGCCCTGATTCATCACAAGGAGTTGCTGGCGCAGGTCAATGGCAGTTTCAACGCCATCAGCGTTTATGGCCATGCGCTGGGGCACGCCCTCTGGTACGGGCGCGGTGCCGGGCGCATGCCCACCGCCAGCGCCGTGGTCAGCGATCTGGTGGGGTTGGGGCTGGGAACAACACAACTGGCGTTCCAGCAACTCAATATCCTCTGGGATCAGACACCGCCGGCGCAAATGCTGGCATTCGATAAATTGTGCAGCCGGTATTACCTGCGCCTGCAGGCTATGGATCAGCCCGGGGTTTTGGCGCAGGTCACCACGATCCTGGGCGAAGCGGGAATCAGCCTCAGCGCCATTCGCCAGCACGAAGCGCACACACCGGATTCCGTACCGGTTGTGATTACCACCCATCGCGCCAGTGAAGGCGCCATGCGCCACGCCCTGCAGCGCATTGGTCAGCTCAGCACCATCACCGCCCAGCCGGTGTGTCTGCGTATCATTGATCAACCGAAAGAGTTCGCCAACGGATAAGCGTGGTCGTGCCCGGCATGGCGGAACAGCGATGACATCATGCAAAACCGGCGATGAAGCGGAGTGTTCATGAGACTGGATGAACTGGCAAAGCGGATCGGGGCGGAAGTGGTCGGCGACGGCGGGCTGGAGATCAGCAACGTCAACACGCTGGAGCAGGCACAAACGGGCGATGTCAGTTTTCTGTCCAACGCCCGTTACACCCGGCATCTGGAAAGCACCGGTGCCACGGCGGTGATTGTCGGGCCTGAGGTGCGCAGCGACCATGTGGCGCTGCTGCGCCACCGCAACCCGTATTACGGTTTTTGTCAGGCGATGATCGTCCTGCGCGGGCATCGGCGGCATCCCGAATCATTGATGCACGATCATTCGCAAGCCAGCATCGACCCCACCGCCCGCGTGGGGGCTGGCTGTATTATTTATCCCGGTGTTTACATCGGCCCGCGCGTTGTGATCGGCGATGGCTGCATCATCTATCCCAATGTCAGCATTTACGATGACAGCCAGTTGGGAAATCGCGTGATCCTGCAGGCGGGCGCTGTCATCGGAACCGACGGTTACGGTTTTGCCTTTCATCAGGGCGCCCATCACAAGATCCCGCAGATGGGCAATGTGGTGATCGAGGATGATGTTGAGATCGGATCCAACAGCGTCATTGCCCGCGGCGCCATCGGAACAACGCGAATCGGGGCAGGAACCAAAATCGACGCCCTGGTGATGGTCGGTCACGGCGTGCAGATCGGGGCGCATTCGCTGCTGGTGGCCCAGACGGGCATTGCCGGCTCCACAACCATCGGCCACCACGCCACCATTGCCGGCCAGGTCGGCGTTGCCGGGCATCTCAAGATCGGCAATGCGGTGACCATCGCCGGCCGGGCGGGCGTGATGGATGATGTTGCCGATGGCCAGACACTCATGGGCATGCCCGCAATACCCGCCAGCCAATATCGCAAGGTCCTCACGCTGCAACTGCAACTGCCGACGATCCGCCAGCGCATGCGCGACATGGAACAAAAAATTGCACAGTTGGAGTCCGCTCTCAGCGCCCTGACCAGCCCCAGCACCAGCCAAAGCCCAGACGCAATCAGTAAAACCAGCCGTCCAACCCAAAGCGCCAGCGGCAAAAATCAGAATCAGGCAAATCGATCTGATGAATAGTCGATCCGTGGCTGAACCGCCGGTTCAGTGGTCTTTTGAAGCTCTTGATAAATCGACGACAACCTGTTGAAGATGATTGTCGCGCAGGATGGTGAGCCGGGCCTGCTGATGACACTGGGCAACCAGCGCGGCCAGAACAGGTAGGTTCTCCACCGGCTGATCGTCAAGTTGCAGGAGAACATCCCCTTCCTGCATTCCCGCCGAAGCTGCCGGTGAATCCGTCAGCACGCTGCGGATCAGCATGGCCGGTTGATTATTCAATTCGGTCAATTGTTCGCGTAAGCGATCATCACGACGGATTTCAGTGACGATCAAACCCAAAACAGGTCGATCAACCCGCCCTTTGTCGATCAGTTGTCGTGCGATTGGCTGGATGAGCTGGGCACGAAAGAATTGTCCGTGGCGTGCCAAACCCGCAATCGCCCCATCCATCTGGACGACCACGCCTGATTCACCTTCGCCCCCGTTCCAGATGCTTAAATGAGCCGGGTTTTTCGACGAAGAGATGATCAACACCAATGATCCCTCCGGCAACGCGCTGACGGAAGAAAAGTGGCTGGGCGCGCCGATGGGTTGATCGGTTTTGAGCACGGTCAAACCCGTCTGACGATCAGAGGCGATAAACCTGGCACTGGTTGTCGCGCTGGTGCCCAGGCTGACGACAACCGGTTTGGGCAGTTGCTGGGATTCGAGATAAATCGGCACCAGCAGATGACCGGCTTCATCAAGTACCAGGGCGAAGTCATTGAGTGGAGGCACGGCAGGTCGGGTTTCTCCGCCCATTCCTGACGCATTGTGCCCCGGCTGGCGGGCAATGACGAGCACGCGGCGGTCAGGCGCATCGCTGGATGTTGCAGAAACGTCGGCGCCTTTTTCCTGATCATGATGCGGCGAATGGAAAGATGCTTCACCGGCTGGCTGGGTGGCGGCAGCATCGGTTGAGGCTGGTGTCGGCGCGCCCGCATCGGCATCGGTATCGTCACGACTGGATCGATTCGGTGCTGCACCAGTGGGGTTGGGCGCTGAGGTGATGATCATCACGCCCATGGGCGCAAAACTACCGGCTGCAGCGCGGCGCTGCTGCGACTGAAGCTGCGCCTGCACCGCAGGGTCAAGATCTTTCCATCTCCCGGCGGGATGTTCATCGGCCAGCAACTGCGCCAAGGTCATGGGGAGCGGCAGTTGCACCTGCACGATACTCTGGTTGGCCAGCTCGTGCAGCGTGCGAACCTGCTGATCCAGTTGCTCCAGCAGCGAAGGAGAACCTTGCTGCCCCAGCGCGGTGGCACTGATGAACAAACCAGCCAGAATGGAATGAAGCAGATGGCGCATGGGTCCGTCAGTCATAAGTCACGAATCGCAGATCACACATCACCAATCACCGTTTGGCACTGTTGTCGCCGGTTCCCGCAGAATCAGAATCGATCCCCCACCAAGCGCAGGGCGCCGTCCTGCGCCTGGCGCTGACGTTGTTGCCACTGCTGGAGGTCGTTGGTGAAGGCCCGGGCACGTTCGATGGAATCAAACGGCTGAACCGCCAGCACATTGCCCGATTCATCAGTCAACGCGACGCGAATCTCGCCACCGGTCTCCGCCGGGCTGACCATATTGGCCGGTCCGGTGTTTTGGATATGGGGCAGGCTGCGGGCATCGCCGGTGGAACGAACAACCGAGCCACCGCCGGGACCCGTGCCGACTTCCTGGACACTGGTCGGCGTTTTGGCCAGCCAATGGCTGTCGTGCGTCGGTCCGGGCGCACTGGCTTGATGAGCAAACCAGCCGATTCCAAGCCCCAGCAGCACACTGGCCGCCGCAGCTGAGACCCAGCGCAGGGCAGAGGCCCGTTTTTGCCAGACACTTTCGCGCCGGATGCGCTGATCAATACTGTCAATCAGATGCTGAATTTGCGATTCATTCGGTTCGAGGCTGCGCCACAGTGCAGCGCGATCGGCACGATCAGCGTGCAGCGCATCGAGCACCTCAACCAGCACCGGATCATTCGCCAGGCGCTGATCCAGCGCGGCGCGCTGATCCGGCGTCAACTGGTCATCCAGATACGCCTGAAGTTCTTCGAGATTTTGTTCTGAAGGAATCATGTTCAAACTCCTTAACCCGAGCGGGCATACCCCGCGTTTACCGCATCAAAACCCACTTAATCCTTCCGCTTGCGCTTGCCGTCAACATATCCGCGCAACATTTCAGCCAAGCGGGTGCGCGCCCGAAACAGCCAGGTCTTGACCTGCGGTACGCTGCAATTGAGCGCCTGGGCAATTTCGTTGTAGGACATATTTTCATACTCGCACAACACCAATGCTGCTCGGAAATGCTCGGGCAACTTGTCAATCGCGCTGCGAACCGCCTGCACGGTCTCATCGCGCACGATCGGATCCGCCGGTTCGTCTCCATTGCCCGGATGATCCTCAGCCATCATGACCATGCGCGGCGTGCGCAAAATCCGCAGCGCCTCATTCACCACGGTCCGACGCATCAACCCGCCGGGTTCACGCCAGTCATAACGATGACGGTGGCGATACAGATTCAAAAGCGCCTGCTGAACCACGTCTTCCGGGCTGGCCCGATAGCCGACAATGGCGCGGGCGATGGTTAAAAGCCGGCGCGAGTGATCCTGAACCGCCTGTTCAAACAGGGCAATCGTTGGATCAAGTTTATCGGGCGGACCATTCATTTTTTATACGCGCCATCTTGTGTAAAGTTACACCCATTTTGCCCGGATTGTCGGATCAGGCGACCCCGGCAAGCATGAAACTGCATTGGCCGACCACTTTTACGACTCATCGGCGGGTTTGCAAGGGCTGGTCGGCTGTCTTAATCGGCTTCTTGATCCTAGAATAGAGTGCCGAAACATCCGATATTCGATAATAGTACCGTGCCAGTCCGATAGTTGGCATAGACGGGTTAAACTGCTACCCTAGTTTCAACGAGTATCGCATCACAGGAAGCAGTGTTTAGAGCTGGTAACCTTCCGCAATGGATCAATTCGACTTCATCAATCGGGCCAACGCTGACTACATTGAGCGACTGCAACAGCAGTACAATGCCGACCCTCGCTCAGTTGAACCACATTGGCGGGCATTTTTTGCTGGTTTTGAGATCGGTTCGGGCACGACGGCTCCGATCAGCGCCGGTGGCGCGACGGCAGAGGCGCCCGGGCGATCAGCCAACACCGATATTGCCGATCTGGTTCACTCGTATCGCGAACTGGGGCACTTTGTTGCCCAGCTCGATCCGTTGGGGCACAACCGCAAGCATCATCCGCTGCTTGATCTGTCGGAATTTGGTCTGGGACTGGACGATCTGGACAAGCAGATCGGTTCTTCGGGTTTTTATGGTCAGACGGATGGAACGTTGCGCGACCTGATCGACAAACTGCGCGCCACCTACTGCGGCTCAATCGGGTTTGAATACATGTACATCGCTGACAAGGCTCAGCGTGAATGGATTCAACGGCGCGTTGAACCGATCTACAGCAGGCCTGCATTTTCAACGGAAGACCGCAGAAGCATCCTGTCGCAGGTGATCGCAGCGCAGGGTTTTGAGGAGTTTCTGCAGACCAAGTACATCGGCGCCAAACGGTTCAGCCTGGAAGGCAGCGAATCGCTGATTCCGTTGATGAACACGCTGGTGGATGATGGCGCCGCCCTGGGCGTGGAGGAATTTGTCATTGGCATGGCGCATCGCGGCCGGTTGAACGTGCTGACGCATGTGATGAACAAACCGTATGAGACGATGCTGGCCGAATTTGAGGGCCGGGTGCTGGTTCCCCACGGCGAAGGGGACGGCGACGTTAAATATCACCTGGGTTACAGCCATGACCGGGTGGGGAAGAACGATCGCAAGGTTCACGTTGCCCTGAGTTTCAATCCGTCGCACCTGGAACTGGTCAACCCGGTGGTTGAAGGAATCGTCCGGGCCAAGCAGCATTATCGCGGCGATCTGGCGCGCGAGCGCGTCGTGCCGCTGCTGGTTCATGGTGAAGCGGCGTTCTGCGGCCAGGGTATCGTGCAGGAAACGCTGGGTCTGTCGGAAATGCCATTCTGGCGAACCGGTGGAACGATCCACGTCATCATCAACAACCAGATCGGTTTTACGACCATGCCCAAACAGGGTCGTTTCACGCCGTATCCATCGGACATTGCCAAAACGATTCAGGCGCCGATCTTCCATGTCAACGCGGACGACCCCGAAGCCTGCGCTTATGTGGCGAAACTGGCGGTGGCGTTCCGTCAGGAATTCCACATGGACGTGATCATCGACGTGTGGTGTTATCGCCGTTACGGACATAACGAGGTGGACGAACCGAGTTTCACCCAGCCGTTGATGTATCGGCAGATCGACAATCATCCGCGTCTGCGCGAAATTTACAGCCAGCAGTTGTGCCAGGCGGGGGTGGTCAGTCAGCGCGATGTGGAAGACATGAATCACGCCCTGCGCCAACGGCTGGATGCCGCCCAGAAGGAAGCGCGGGAATCCACGCCGCGCGAATATGTGGGCACGCTGGGCGGCCTGTGGTCGCAGATGACACGCTCCCAGGGTGCTGACTGGGAACCGGACACCCGCGTCAGCGCCGAGATCATCCGTCAGGTCGGTCAGGGCGGAACCCGTCTTCCCGCCGGTTTTACCGTTCATCCCAAACTCAAGCGCCTGCTGGAACATCGACGGCAGATGGCAATGGACGAAGCGCCCATCGACTGGGGCTGCGGCGAGATGTTCGCGCTGGGTTCGCTGGTTCTGCAAGGCACGGCGGTGCGCTTTGTCGGTCAGGACGCGCAGCGGGGAACGTTCAGCCACCGTCATTCGTGCCTGCACGACTACGAGACCGGCGCCAAGTTTTATCCACTGGCCAACCTGGCCAGCAACCAGGCGGAGATCATCGTGGTCAACACGATGCTGTCGGAGCTGGCGGTGTTGGGTTTTGAGTATGGTTTTTCCAGTGCTGACCCGCGCAATCTCGTGGTCTGGGAGGCGCAATTCGGCGATTTCGTCAACGGCACCCAGCCGATTATCGATCAGTTCATCGTTTCGGCCGAAAGCAAATGGCAGAAGATGAGCGGACTGGTGATGCTGCTGCCGCACGGTTATGAAGGTCAGGGGCCGGAACATTCCAATGCGTATATGGAGCGCTTTCTGGCCGCGTGCGCCGAAGACAATATCCAGGTCTGTCAGCCAACGCATCCGCACCAGTACTTCCATCTGTTGCGCCGTCAGCAGTTGCGCAGTTTCCGCAAGCCGCTGATCCTGTTCATGCCCAAGAGTCTGCTGCGCGACAAGGCATCAACCTCGCGCGTTTCGGACTTCACCAACTCGGTTTTCGAGCATGTGCTGGATGATCCGACCAACCCGCCCGCCAAGCAGGTTCGGCGCTTGATGCTCTGCACGGGCAAGGTT
Source organism: Phycisphaerales bacterium (assembly GCA_020847375.1). Taxonomy (GTDB): domain Bacteria; phylum Planctomycetota; class Phycisphaerae; order Tepidisphaerales; family Tepidisphaeraceae; genus JADLCB01. The sequence goes on from JADLCB010000021.1 coordinate 129,691, forward strand.
TATTTTGCGTTGGATGAAGCGCGGCGCAAAGCCAATGTGACGGATGTCGCGATCGTGCGCCTGGAACAGCTTTATCCCTATCCGGCTGAAAAAGTGCAGAAAATCCTCGATAAATACAGCGGCGCGCGGGAAATCTGCTGGGTGCAGGAGGAACCGCGCAATCGTGGCGCCTGGCAGTACATGCGCGATCGTCTGAGCCAGATCCTGCCTGACAACAGCGTGCTGATCTACGTTGGTCGCAACGAGGCTGCCAGCCCTTCGACCGGCAATTACAAAATGCACCAGATCGAGGAGAAGCAGATCATGGATAATGCGCTGGATCTGCCGAACCGGAAAGTGGGCGCTGCACCTGTTGCGCCAGCGACCAAGCGGCCGCCCGTTCGCGTCGCTCCGTCCAACACAACGAAACTCAACTCCGCATCGGATGACAAACCACTCACGTCGCCCGCAGCAGCACGGGTGGTCTCATCAGCCCACACGGTAGCCAACGTCACGAAGCTGACTTCGGCTGACGATGAAAAGCCAACGGCGGCGCAACCAGCGCCCAGCCGTTGAAATCAATCGGCAGTCACTATAAACGCTACAGACCGCATACCTGCCGCTTTGTGGTATCGCCAGCGCCACAAAGCGGTCGCTAAAAGGCCAAGTGCGCGTGTCGTGTTGTCGATGTGCGCAGTATGAGCCGTTTGAAAACACTGCGTATTCCCCCTCTGGCTGATCTGAAAACTGATAGCGTCCATCCGGCTGCTCCATCAGCCGGGCCGCGACGGATCATGCCGCGACCGATGCCATTTTTGACCCCCGGTGCTGCGGCGAATTTCATCCCCATGACGGCCAAACGGCGCAATTGGCCTACTCCCCAGCCCCAAGTGGCGCCTTGGCTGACCAAAACGCAGGTTGATTCTGCCAAGATCAGCGCCATACCATCACCGCAAACAACTGCTGCCGACAAACCCGTGGAAATCGCCGCCAAAGCGTCAGCCCCGGTTGTCGCGGCAGCGCCGGTTACGGCGCAATCACCGCTCCCGACCGGACAAGTCACAACGGGCCATCTGGTCAATCAAAAACGCTGGATGCACGCAGCGATGGCGGTACTGCTCATTGGCGGCGGTACGCTTGCCTGGAAAAGTATGATCAGCAAAATCCCCGCTCAGGCGGAGGCTGACACGATCAACCTTATTGGCAACTCTGCCCCAGCCAAAACGGCCAAGACCACGGCTGCTTCAACCAAAGCTGCACCCAACCCTGACGGCCGCGACGACTCTGCAGCCCGTGACCATCAAAATAGCCGCCCTGTTGATGCACCGTCATCGGTCTCCTGGGAGGCGTTGTTGGGAGCGCAGTAAGAAGCAACCCCTCAGCAGCAGCAGCAGCAGAGAACCAAGTGGCCGTTTCCATCAGGCCAGGAAGGTAACACTTCCATTTTTTCCAGCAGCCTTGGCGCACCAAGCGTTGCCTTTAGACGCAAGGCCTGCTAAGAAATCGTGGAATTATGTCTTCCAAACCACGTCCCCGAAATACAAACTCTCCCCGCGCCCGGCAGATTGCGGAAAACTTCGAGCAGGCGCAGGAAACCATGGATAAAGCCCAGCGGGCGGGGCTTTCGGAGTTGTCCGATCTGCAGCCGCTGGTCAATCAACTGATTGATTCGCTCAGCCAGATGCCCAACGGCGATTTGATTGCGGATATGGTCGGTTCGTCGTTGAAACTGTTGCGCGACCATACCAATCGGGGCGATTTGAAGCTGTTGTCCAAGTCATTGAAGGAATTGCGTTACGCCCTGAAAATTTTTGCGCCGTATCGTGAGGTGCGCAAGGTCAGCATTTTTGGTTCCGCCCGGACGCTGGAGAGCCATGTTGATTATCGCCAGGCGGCTGAGTACGCCCGCCAGATGGCCCAGTTGGGGTGGATGGTTATCACCGGCGCCGGTGGCGGGATCATGGCGGCGGGTCACGCTGGTGCCAAGGCCAAACCGTCGTTCGGTCTGGCGATTCGCCTGCCATTTGAACAGAAGACCAATCCGTATATCGCCAATGATCCCAAGCTGATTAATTTCAAATATTTCTTCACGCGCAAATTGATGTTCGTGCGTTCCAGCCATGCAATTACCCTGTTCCCCGGCGGGTTTGGAACCATGGATGAAGGCTTTGAAGTGCTGACATTGATCCAGACGGGCAAGTGCCCGCCCATGCCAGTGGTCATGATCGATTCTCCCGGCGGGACATACTGGAAACAATGGCAGGAGTATGTCAAAACCCAGCTTCTGGATCGCCGGTTGATCGAAAAGGAAGATCAGAACCTGTATAAAATTACGGATAGCGTCGAAGAAGCCGTGCGCGAAACGCGCCACTTTTACAACAATTTTCATTCGGTTCGTTATCACCGCGAAAATTTGATCATTCGCCTGCACCGCCGGCCCAGCGCAACCCAGGTGGGACTGTTATCCGAGCGTTACGCCAGCATCAATCTGGGTGGCAACTGGCGCATCAGCGGCCCTTTGAAAATTGAGGCTGACGAACCAGCGCTGGATCATCTGCACCGACTGGTTTTTGCGTTTAACAAGCGCGATCACGGACGTTTGCGCATGTTGATCAATGATCTGAATGATCTGGATTGACCGCGCCCAGCCAACTCCACCGGCATCGCCGCCACGATCGGCAGCCGAATACTCTGGCAGGTTAAAATTTTTTATCCTTTTTTGTGAAACTGCGCGTTGCGTCTGTCAGCAGCGCTGATTTGGGAGTATGAATAGAAAGGCTTGTCTGACTGGCCAAAGCGCGTCTGGCGTGGTGGTTTGACATGAATGGCTGATGACTCTCTAATGCTTAAAACGCCAGCAGGAGTGGCGGAATTGGCAGACGCGCGGGATTTAGGTTCCCGTACCGAAAGGTGTAGGGGTTCAAGTCCCCTCTCCTGCATTGCAACGCCTGTTATGTGGTAAAACCGTCATGAAGATCAATCGGCCAATCATCGCGACACTGCTGATGTTCACGCCGCTGGGAGCATGGGCGGACACGCTTTATACCAATGTCGGGGCACTGCAGAATGTGCGGGTTCTGAGTATTGATGGCAACACGATGCGCTACATCACCCCCACCGGTGCAGAAGCCTCGCGCGAATTGCCGGCGGTGATGCGCATTCAGGTTGATAACGAACCGATTTTCAATCAGGCCGAGGAGGCGTATGCCGCAGGTCAGTGGGACGCAGCGACCAGCGATTACGAAAAGACCCTCCGCAGCACAAACAAACCCTGGTTGAAAGAGTGGACCAGTTTTCGACTGTTGGAAACTGCGGATAAGAGTGGGGATTTTTCCGCTGCCACCGGCGCGTGGATCGCCCTGTTGATCAGCAATCCCGCAGCGGCGGCTGGGCGCCAACCGGCGCTGCCACCGGCGACCAGCACTTATCTGGACACGGCTGCTGACGAAATTGAAAAAACGCTGCAAGGCAAACTGGACAACCAGCAGCGCGGCGAGTTGCTGAAATTCGTACTCGACATCTATCAGAAGAAAAACGATACCCCCAAGGCAATCGATGCAGCCGATCGTCTGAGCAAAATCACCGGCGGATCGGGAAACGAGGATAACCCCAATCTGCTGATCACGCTGAAATTCAATCAGGCGCGCATCGCGCTGAATCAGAACGATTACGCCAAGGTCAGGCAGGAGATTGAATCAATCGCTGGCGTTCTGGAACAGCCGCAGCAGCAGGCGGAGGCGCTATATCTGCTGGCGGAGGCGGATCGAAATCTGGCGGGTGATGATCCAGCCAAACTGCAGGATGCCGCGCTGGCGTACCTGCGCGTGGTGGCTCATTTCCCCGACGACACCCAGGCGGGCAACGCCCTGGTACAGGCGGGTCTGATTCTGGAAAAAATCGGGCAGACTGACCAGGCGCGCAAGCTGTACGAACAGGGACAGGCGGAATATCCGACCAGTAAAGCCCGGGAAAATTTTGAACGATTAAAAAAGGCTGACCCGTAAGATGCAACAACCGAATCAAGCGTCCGGTGGTTATCGATGCGACCCAACGATTCCGCGGCGCAGTGCCCCGGCAGGCGGCGTGACCATCAACCGTTTTATAAAACCCTCTGACCCAATCAACACCCATGCATAATTGGATAAAGAATAACCAGAAAAAACTGCTCGCCGTCTTTGGTGTGCTCCTGATGGTTGTGTTTATTTTGCCGACGGCGCCGCAGATGCTCCAGAGCTACGACACGCCGGTCGGGATGGCGGGCAACCAAAAGGTGCTGCGCTCGGAAATGGCGCAGGCGCATATGCAGTGGGAGTTCATCGCGACGCGCATTGCACCACAGGCGATGTACCTGTTTGGTGGCAATGAGCTGTGGCCGATGGTGATGTTTTCCGCCAAGACGGTTTCGGCCATCAATCAGGACCCGGCCCTGTTTTTACTGATGCAGCACGAAGCGCGGGCGATGGACATTCATGTCAGCCCGGAGGAAGTTGACCTGTATGTGGGGCGGTTGAACACCATGCTGCCCCCCGCCAGCAGTTGGGATGAAGCGCAGGCGCGCCGCCAGTCGATCCAGAGCCTGCTGCTGGTCGGCCAGGCGTTTGATCGGGTTTCCAGTGTGATCAAGGTATCCCAGCCGCGTGTCAATCAGGAGGTGGCTGAGCAGTCGCAGTCGGTTCAGCTTAAGTTGATCGAATTTACAGCGTCATCGTTCACAGCCGATATTCCAGCACCGACAGACGAGGAGGTTCAGGCGCAGATCACGAAATTCGGGTCGGTTGATCCCCAGCAAATCGATGTCCAGACCAATCCATTCGGTTTGAGTTACCGACTGCCTGATCGTGTCAAGTTGCAGTATCTGGTGATTCCGCGCACGCAGTTTCGCCAGCAGGCTGAAAAATCACAGACCGAGTTTGACTGGCGCAGCCAGGCCTATGACTGGTATGAGCGGCATCCCAAACAATACGAAACCACCGAACCAGCCACGCAGGAATCCAGTTTTACTGACAAGGCGGATCTGACACTTGGCCCGACCACAGCGCCAACCAGTCAACCGGCAGCGACAACCGCGCACCTGCGCCCGTTCGATGAAGTCTATGGTCAGATCAAGGCAGATTTGCTCAAGCCGCTGGTCGATCAGCGCGTACGACAGGTGCAGGATCGGGTGGCTTCGCTGTTGCAAAAGGGATTTGAACAGTACGAAGCCAAAAAAGATGGGCGCACCCTCAGCGGTTCGACGGGGCTGAGCGCAGAATATTCGAGCTATGACTACCTGCTGCAGGTCGCCCAGCAGATCGAACGGGAATACGACATCACGCTGACAGTACAGGAAATTTCCAATCGCTGGTTGTCTGAGGGTGATTTGATGGGGCTGGCGGAACTGGGTTCAGCCGTCGTGCCCGGCGTCAACAACAGCGCACCGACTCCTTTTGCCAATTATGTGCTGAGTCAGGCGCAGGCGTTTCAGGAAAACCCGGATAAAAACTCGTTCGATTCGTTGAAAATTTTCCAGCCTTCCACCGCCCTGCTCTCGGTGGGACAGGATGTGATCTTTTTCCGGTTGACCGATGCCCAGCCAGCGCATGCCCCGGAGACCGACGAACAGCGTCAGGAAGTTGCCGGCGCTGCAGCGCGCGATCTGCAAAACATCGCTGCGTATGACAAAGCGTTGGAAGCCGCCAAAGCCGCGTACCAGGCAGCGCAGGATGGCCAGAGTCTGACCGAGGTTGCCCAGGGTCGGAAAATCATTGAAACCGGGCCGATCTCGCGGATGTATCGCAGTTTTGGTGGTGGAACGTTGATCCAGGATTATTCGGTCAGCGCTGCTTCACGCGAAATCTTCGGCGATAAGGCGTTTGGTCTGCTGCATGATGCCACGGCGGAGAGCCGGCATCCCAAGACACTGATCGAACTGCCGCGCGATGGCAAGGTTGATCTGGCGGAACTGGATTCGATCAATCATCTGCAATCGGGTGACGCCAACGAGCTGCTGATCCGTTCCACCAATCAGGCGCGCATCAGCGATTTGATTTCGCTGGCGATGGACTGGTTCAATCCGGACAGCATCCGCCAGCGCACTCAGTGGAAAGCGTTGTAGTTGGAACAAGACACACGCCAAAATGGTGCGATTTTCAGGTTCGCCGTAAGGTGCATAGCATGACACGGATGAACAGCATCGAACAACTTCAGCAACGATTCCGTATTCCCGGCGTGCAAGTCGTTGAGGGGCGTGGTGGTCTGCCGTCCATCCGTGTCGCCAACAACCAGGTCGAGGCAGAAATCCATCTGCATGGAGCGCATGTCACACGATTCAAGCCCGCCGGTCAGCCCGATGTGCTGTTTGTCAGTCAACAGAGTCACTGGCAGACGGATAAACCGATTCGCGGCGGCGTGCCGATCTGTTTTCCGTGGTTTGGCCCCAAGGCTGACGATCCGGCGGCCGTGATGCACGGTTTTGCCCGCCTGAAGACCTTTGAACTGCAATCAATCGAACAGAAAAACGGTGGTGTGGAAATCGTATTGGCGCTCGAGGCGGACGAACAAACCCGCGCCATGTGGCCGGTGGATTTTATTCTGCGCCATCGCATTCATTTGTCCAGCCGTTTGACGATGTGCCTGGAAGTGGAAAATCGTCAAAATACAGCCTTTCAGTTCGAGGAGGCGCTGCACAGTTATTTTCTGGTCGATGATTCGCGTCAGATTCAGATCACCGGTCTGGAAGGTGTCACCTATCTGGATAAGACCAATGGACGCACCCCGAAAATTCAAGCCAATGTGCCCATTGCCATTACCGCTGAAACTGATCGCGTTTATCTGCCGACAACTGCCCCAACCCTGATTCATCATGCCACGGCCGGCCGCACGATCCGCGTGAAAAAAGAAAACAGCCAGGCCACCGTGGTCTGGAATCCGTGGATCAACAAAAGCAAGGCAATGCCTGATTTTGGCGATGATGAATGGCAGAGAATGGTTTGCGTTGAAACCGCCAATGCCGGGGCTGCAGCAGTCGTACTGCAACCGGGGCAGAGTCACCGGATGACAGCAACGATCAGCCTGATCTAGCCAATCAATGATCCCAGCGGAGAGAATGAGATGACCGATCAAACGCCGGTAACCCTGATTACTGGCGCCGGCAGCGGCATTGGCCGTGCCAGCGCCATCGCCCTGGCTGATCAGGGGCACCGGCTGGTGCTGGTCGGTCGACGGCGCCAATCGTTGGAGGAAACCGCTGAACTCGTGAGCCAGGAAAGTCTGCTTCTGCCGGCGGATATTTCTGATCCGACACAGGCGCAGCATGTTGTTGAAGACGCACACAGCGCCATGGGCCGATTGGATGCGCTGGTACACTGTGCGGGGCTGGCGCCGGTACTCAGTGTTGAGCAGATGAGTGTTGCGCAGTGGGATGCGGTGATCGCAACCAATTTGTCGGCTGGCTTTTATTTGTCCAAGGCAGCCTGGCCGATTTTCACTGAACAAAAATCCGGCGTTCTCGTGCTGATGTCCAGCTTGTCCAGCCGCGATCCATTCCCGGGGTTTGCCGCGTATGGGGCAGCCAAGGCCGGGGTTAATCTGCTAGGCTGGTCACTGGCACGCGAAGGAGCCGATCGCGGCATTCGCGTTCATGTCATTGCCCCAGGAGCGGTGGAAACCGCGATGTTTCGCCAGATCGCCACCATCGGGCAATACCCGCCGGAAAACACGCTGGCACCGGATGAAGTTGCGCAGATCATCGTTCAATGCGTGACCGGTGAACTCGCGCGAACCAGTGGCGAAGTGATTTACCTGCACAAAAAATTCTGATGCGCCCCCAACCAGCGCGGTACGACGGGCGGGGGAAGTACAATCCTGTGTTTTGAACCTCCGGCATTGCCATGCGTTCAACGACCGTTGACCATAAAGGGGCTGACATGAAACAACTGCTACTGGCTGAGTTTATTGCCCCCATGGATGCTGACGTGATCCGTGACGGCGCGATTCTGATCGATAATGGCATTATTGTTGATGTTGGCAACGGCAACGAACTGCGTGAAAAGTATCCGCAAGCCGTGGCTGATGATCTCGGTGCAGCGGTGATCGTTCCCGGTCTGGTCAATGCGCATACCCATCTGGAATTGAGTTGCCTCAGCCCTGGCGACCGGCCAGATTCCTTCTGCAGTTGGATTTTGTCTTTGCAACAGCGCATGCTGTCGATCAGTCACGATCCTCTTAAAATCGCGCAACTGGGTGTTGATGAAGGCGTGCGGCAATGCCTGCGTTATGGCGTCACCACTGTTGGCGACATCAGCCAGCAATATCATATTACGCGGCCGCGACTGGCCAAATCACAACTGAACGTTGTCAGTTACGGCGAAGCGGTCGGACTGGCACAGCGGCGGAATCGGTTTGATGAGCTGTTGGATGGCGCGGTTCAGACCGATCTGGCTGGGGCGCATCTACGCATCGGAGTTTCGCCACACGCACCGTATACGGTCGATGCTCGTGGGTATCGTCAGGCGTTGCAACTGGCCAAAGCGCGCAAGCTGCCGCTGGCGACGCATCTGGCTGAAACCAGTGAGGAGGCTGAATTTTTACAACACCAAAGCGGGCCGTTTCGCCGGCTCTGGCAGAGGATGGGGTGGTGGCAGGATGGGGTTGAGCTGGTCAAGCGGCCGCCAATCGCCGCAGCCCGGACGCTGGGGTTGCTGGACTATCCCACCGTGCTGGCGCACGTTAATTATTGCAGTGACGATGATCTGGTGATCCTGGCGCACGGACAGGCGAGTGTTGTCTATTGTCCGCGGACGCATCGTTATTTCGGTCATCCGCCCCATCGCTGGCGTCAGATGCTGGAGAACAAAATCAACGTGGTGGTGGGCACAGACAGTTGTGCCAGTTCGCCGAATCTGAATCTGCTGGATGATCTGCGGCTGGTGCATGCACTTGACCCGCAATTTTCAGTGCAGCGGTTGTGGCAGATGATTACGCTGCGATCGGCGCAGGCATTGCAGTGGTCGGGGCAGACAGGCAGTCTGACAGCGGGCAAATTCGCCGATCTGGTCATATTCAAGGTGCAGACGGATGATCCGCTGCGCGAGCTGCTGGAGAATGATCAAGAGCCGGCGCGGGTCATGGTCGCCGGCCAGTGGGTGGATAATCAGAAATAAGGCACGCACGCCACCGACAGCCTCCGCGTCACGATCCGCGATTCAGCGTCAGAAACGATTTATTTAATTGCTGACACGCTGAATATCAGCACCAACCGCCATCAGTTTCTGTTCGATCTTTTCATAGCCGCGGTCAATGTGATAAACGCGGTCAATGCGGGTCTGGCCCTGACCCACCAGCCCAGCCAGCACCAATGCGGCAGAGGCGCGCAAATCGCTGGCCATGACGGTGGCGCTTTGCAGGTCCTTGACGCCCTGAATCACCGCAGTCGCCCCTTCTTTGCGAATCCGGCCGCCCATGCGGTTCAATTCGCCGACATGCAAAAAGCGATCCGGGAAGATGCGTTCAGTAATCACACTCATTCCATCGCTCAGGCACAACAGCGCCATGAGCTGCGCCTGCAAATCGGTCGGAAAACCCGGATACGGCTGGGTGGTCATCTCAATGGCATTGAGGCGGCGGGACGAACTGACAAAAATCGTTCCGTTTTCGCGGGTGACATTGACACCCACCTCCTCAAGACGATCCGTCACCGCGATGAGATGATCCAGATTACAGTGCTTCAGCTCCAGCTCGCCATTGGTAATGGCGGCTGCGATCATAAACGTGCCACATTCGATACGATCAGGGATGATGCGATGCTCGCAGGCGTGCAGTTTTTCCACCCCTTCAATGCGCATCTCCGGCGTGCCGTGGCCCTGGATTTTGGCACCCATTTTGATCAGCATGGTGGCGCAATCAACGACTTCCGGTTCGCAGGCAGCCCCCACCAACACGGTCTCCCCCTCAGCCAGCGCCGCAGCGCACATGACGTTAATCGTACCCAGAACGGTCGGCCCCTGGGCACCGCCGAGATACATGCGCGTCCCCTTGAGTCGGCCATGCACCTCGCCAACAATATTGCCTTTTTCAGTACGAAACTGGGCACCCAATTTCTGCAACCCGCGAACATGCAGATCGACGGGCCGATCGCCAATGGCGCAGCCGCCAGGAATGGAAACAACGCACTTGCCGCGCTTGGCCAGCAGCGGCCCCAGCACGCAGATGCTGGCCCGCATGGTGCGGACAATCTCGTAGCGGGCTTCATTTTTGGTTTCATCCTGGACTTCAATATCCAGCGGGCCGTTCAGCGCGCAATGTTCAGCCACTTCGCTTTTACCGCCGGTGTCATGGCGATGAACCTTCACCCCCAGCTCGATCAGGAGTTTGCACATGGAATCAATATCGCTCAGGCGCGGAACGCTGTGCAGCGTGGTCTTACCTTCAGCCATCAGCGCAGCCGCCAGAATCGGCAGCGCACTGTTTTTGCTTCCGGAAATTTCAATGGCACCTTTGAGACGATTACCGCCGCGGATGAGAAAACTGTCCATTCCCTGGCCCTTCCCTGAGCCTTTACAGGCCCGAAATGTGCGCCGGATCGAGTCGCACGCCTCAGCCGGGGGTCTTGAACATCACACCAATCCCGGCCAGTTCGGTCTATCGGCCAATCCATTGGCCAACGATCAATTCCCGCAACCGACAGTTGCCAAAAGCATCCGCCAGCCTGGGTTCAACTTCATTTCCCGGCTGATAATCGGTATGAATCAGCCGCTACGCGCCGCATTGTTACCCGTAGTCATCCTCTTTTCAAGTCAATATTTTTTCGTCGATCGAAGTGACTGATTTTTATTCCGCCCGTTCAATCACAAGCATAATCCGGTTGGCCGGGCGCTGGGCAAAGTTGAATTGGGTGGACTTGGCCAGCTCATCAGTATCATGTTCTCAATTGCCACCGGTATCAACTTCGGCATCATTTTGTCGCGTGGTCTGTACTGCCTTGGCCAGTGCGGGCAAAATCAGTGCGTGTGCGTGCTTCTTGAATTGCGAAAATAACTCTTTTGGCCCCGCCATTATCAATGCCTACTGATTTACCTGAATCCGGCCACGACCCTGTGCTGCTGCACGAGACGCTGGATCATTTGAACGTCCAGCCGGGTATGACCATCGTCGATTGCACGCTGGGACGAGGCGGCCATGCCAGCGCGATTGCCCAACGAATAGGGTCCAACGGGCTATTGATCGGTCTGGATGCTGATCCGAATAATCTGGCGTACGCCGGATCACGGCTGGCAGCCACCGCCTGTCCGCATCGATTATTTCATGCCAATTTTGCGCAATTGAGCGAAGTGCTGGCAGAAATCGCCAATACGCCATCCACCAGCCGAAGCGCCGGTACCGGCTTGCCGATCCGGGTTGATGGAATTTTGGCTGATCTGGGGCTTTCGACCAATCAGTTATTTGACTCTCAGTACGGGTTATCCTTTGCCCAGGACATGCCGCTGGACATGCGCATTGACCCGCGCATCCGTAAAAGTGCGGCCGATTGGGTCAATACATTGGCTGAGGCGGAACTGGCTGACGTCCTATATGAACTGGCTCAGGAGCATTATTCGCGACGTATTGCCAGAAAGATTATCGAAGCACGCCGTCAATCGCCGATCAAATCAACAGCGGCTTTGGCGGAGCTTGTCCGCCGAGCGATCCCGTCGCGTAATCGAGGCTTGGGGCCTCGTGGACGCGAGAAGATCGACCCCGCCACCCGGACTTTTCTCGCCCTTCGCATGAAAACGAACAGCGAGATCGACAATCTGACCAGCCTGTTGGAACAGGCGGCAGGTTATCTCAAGACGGGTGGGCGGCTGGCGATCATCAGCTTCCAATCGACGGAAGATCGGATCGTAAAACAGGCGTTGCGGTCGGCGGAGCAGACCGGGCTGATGAAAATCATCACCAAAAGGCCTCTTGTTCCCACCGAAGACGAAGTTTTGCGCAACCCGCGATCTCGATCAGCAAAATTGAGAGTGGCACAGGCGACAGGATCGTAGCGGGCGACGGCCAGGTCAGTACCACAACCAGACAGTACCAATCGCCCTGATGGAGTGAAAATGACGCGCGAGACGAAAATCGGTTTGCTGGTGGGTTTGGCCTTTATCATTGTCATTGGCATTTTGCTCAGCGACCATGTGACCATGACCAGCCAGCCACCACAGGCGGCACTGACCGAAGCAGGGCCCAATGTGCGTCAGGCGGTGGCGGTTCCCAGCGTGAGCAATTCGGCGGTCTCGCCACTTACGCCCGAGAACGTAACCCCCCAGCAGACGGTTCTCATTCAGCAGGATCTGCATCAGCCGCAACCTGCGCCGCAGGTCAATGTGCGTGTTGGAGGATCGGATCAACCGGCCATCGCCGTGGCAACGCCAGATGCAGCAGCACCGGCAGCGGCCATCAGCCAGGACAATCCTGGGCAACAGCCCGCCCAGCCCTATATTTCGCAACTGCCACAAAATGGCGACCAGCGCCTTCCCGGGCAAATCGCCATGGATCCGCTGCAGCAAACCGCCCGTAATCATGGTGAAGCATTGATTCCGGCGGATAACCGCACCAACACCATCACCGGTGCTGCGGCTATCCATGCGAATGATCGTACGGTCAGCACACAGGAATATGTTGTTGTGGCGGGTGATACGCTTTCCAAACTGGCTGGTCGATTCTACGGTGCCAACACCAAAGCCAACCGCGATTTGATCGTTCAAGCCAACCCGTCGCTGAAAGAAAACCCCAATCTTCTGATCGTTGGCCGGGCTTATCTCATCCCCAGCCAGAAGATTACCGCTGCCGTCAGCCCGTCGCCCACTCAGGCGGTCGCCGCGGCTGCGCCACAACAGTCTGTCCAAAACGCGGCTGCCCTGAACAGTTACAATTATCAGGTGCAATCAGGCGACAGCCTCTGGAAAATCGCCACTGAACAACTCGGCGATGCCGGCCAGGTCGCCACGATCAAAACCCTGAATCAGGATTTGCTCAAAGGCAGCGATGTGGTCCGCGTCGGTATGACGCTCAAGCTGCCCGGCAGGGCGCTGAGCCGGGCTGATTAAGTCCGGAACCGGCGCGACGCGCAGGCAACCACAACGAGTTTCGGGTTTCGGACTTTTGTTCACTGAAAAGAATCGATCATGGTCAAACTTCTGGTATGTTTGATTTCGTCGCTGGTTCTGGCCACGCTGGTCATGCAGTTGCGCCAGCAGAAGCTGGACTTGAGCTACCAGACCAATCAACTGCACCAGCGTATTGAAAATCAACAGGCCAAACTCTGGAGCCAGCAATTGCGCATCGCGACCTACACCGCTCCACGCGCCTTGATTGAAGCGGTTGATTATCAGCAGATCAATCTCGTGGCTGCCACCCCACTGCCGGCGTCCACCCGTATTGTCACCAGCGATACGACGCGGAACCCGAAACAAAACTGAAGACTGCATTTTTTTGATCGTCGATTACACGCCAGCAATGACCAGCTCACGCGGCGGCGAAGAGATGACCCCATTGCGCGCAGCCAGTTGATAAAACAGGCGAATCGCTTCCAACTGGCGCGGACCGATGTCAAATTGCAGATTCCGCGTCAGGTACGTGCGCGCCAGCTCCGGCGGCCAGCCTAACTCAGCCGCGTGACGCTGAACGATGATATCGATATTGACCAGACCTTGGCGCTTGGCCTGTTCGAGAATAACCGGCAAATCGCCCAACTGCACTCCTGGCCGAGCCATCCAGGCGGCAAAAACAAACGGCAACCCTGTGTGTTCCCTCCAGGCCTGACCCAGATCCAGTTGATACGGAAAATCATCACCCTTCTGCCTGACCACCTTATCCCCGATCAGCAACCGGGCATGAGCCTGGCCAGCCCGATCGGTCGATTCCGGCGATTGCAGATCGACAAACTGCGGCTTGAGGTGGTAATGCTCCGCCAGAATGACGCGCGCCAGACCAACCGACGTATGCGAATGATTGTCGCATGCCAGAATTTCTATTTTATCGATGGGTACACGACTAAAAATGCGCACCGTCAGCGTCTGGCCATCGGAACCAATACCGGCGCTGGGAACAAGGGTTAACCCCTCCATGCGCTGGTAATCAATGATGGGCAACATGGCGATATCAAATTGCTTTTGCTGCAAACCCGCGAGCAGACGCGCCGGTATATCCAGCTTCAGTTTTACCCCCGGCAGTTCGTCCAGACCCCAGATCAATGGTTTGGTGTTCAGATAACTGACTGCCCCCACGCACAACGTGGCGGCAAGGGGCGGAACATCACGCAAAGAGACGGTGGCGCTCATGATGCTCTATCCTAGCGGTATTGGCTGGTCGATGATGGAAATTTCAACGATTTTGACACGTGACCATTCTGATTCAGTAGCGGCCGTGCTGATCGACCGGGTGCCCGCGCGAATGGCGCGCACGATGCAAAGGGCTACTTTCCAGGATAGGGCTTAACCACGCGCTGCAGCAAGTCTGCCCGCTGATCTGCGGTCAAAGGCGTAACGGTCAACAGCAGGCGTTCCTCGGACTCATCCGCCTCTTTTTTGATCTGAATATCGACGACTTTCACCGGAATCCAGCGATTAAACACCCCGCCCACATTCACGGGGACAAACACGACTGGATCACCAGGCTGATGGTTGAGCACCTGCAAGAGCAGTTTACCCATGGCTGCATGAATTAGGTCGTCGTTGGCGATACCATCGGGGCTGATCTTGGCACGACGTTGCCAGACAGGCAGATGCTGACGAATCTCCGCCAGCAGTTTCTGTTTTTGCGAATCCCACAGCCCCTCCGGCAGTGATAATTTTCCCCCCATGACCTTGACGAAATGCAAATCCAGATGGCCGTCGCGCGCCATCTGTGGTTGGAAATGAACGCTGACTTTGGTGTCGGGTAACAGGCCCAGATCCTTGATTTGGCCTACCAGAATCAAACGCCCGTCATGCAGGGTAATCCGTGGGTCTTCCAGATAACGCCCCAGTTTGGTTGGCCAGTTGTTCACCTGCGACCAGCTCTGATACAGGGCATTGAGTTCGGTTGCGGAAAATGAGATGAGAATTGGTTTGGTGTCCGCCAGCGCTTTTTGGGTGGCGGCTGGATCGTTGCGATCAAGCTCGGTGATCTGATGGGCATGGGCTTGGGCGATTTGGTTCTGCGCGGTGATCCAGGTTTGTTCAGCACGGGCAGCCGCCCGGGCCATTTCAGCCTCATTCAACACCGGCGGGTACCACTCCGGCGTACCGCTCAACTGCCATAACCCCCCGCTGGCCAGCACAGCCACCAACAGCAACACCAGCGCCACAGCCAGAAGTATTTTCTTAATTCGTTTTTTCGTTTGGGGCATACGTTAATAAAAGGTTAATCGGCAGATTAAAGCCGAAGCTTGTCAAACCGGCAAATATCGGCGGTTGCACCCAATCAGCGGGTAAATCCTCTGATGGATGGCATTTACAAGCAATAAAGCTTTCCCATCTCGCCGGATCAGGCACGGGTAAGCTGTCGAAAAATGTCGTTTTTCGTCAGGAGTATTGGCTGGGCGTGGTAAAATAGAGTGTGGCGCAGCGTTCGCATTGAATCGTGCCGGCTGCGTTGCACTGCGTTTTTATGACCAGCTCAGCCCATTCCATCCCCGCCAGTTATTTGACCCAAGTCCGGCGTCTGCGGGCGGCGCTGCGCACGCGCCCGGAGATAATGCACCGCGCACTGGCAGCGCTGAATCAGCAGCATGACCGCTTGGCGGATGCCCAAACGGTGGAAGCAGTCGAAATTTCTGCTGCACCGACTCCGGCAATAACCGATGCTGCCCAGCTATTTGCCCAGATTGTCAAAGGTTACGTTGACGGGCCGGTTTTACGCTATTCACTGCGGCAGAAGTTGCTCCAACAGGCGGATCAACTCGGTATTCATCGATTTGAAGCCAACCTGATCATTGCCACCATTCAGCATCGCTGCCGCCATCTTGCTGCGACGCCTGAATCAGCATCCGCATTAATCTCCACACCCGGCACCCCTAAGCGAATTTGGACTACCCTATTGCTGGCTGTTATGATCCAAGCCGGTATTGTGCTGTCCGCTTGGTATCTGCTGGGGTAAGTCTCCGCGGCAATTCACGCCGACTACTTCCTGGCTGGTCAATCATCAGCGCCGGCGCTCATCGGTTCATCGCAGGAAAATTGCCCAAGCCAGCACCAGCACCGGCAGCAGAATCGGTATGGCGTAACGGAATACGTAGCCGAAGAAACTGGGCGTCGGCACACCGGCGTTTTCAGCAATACTTTTTACCATGAAATTCGGCCCGTTGCCGATGTAGGTCATCGCCCCAAAAAGCACCGCGCCCATCGAAATAGCGATCAGGAACTGATTCAGTGGCGGATAACCGGTGAGAAAACCGACACGCACTTCTTCCTGAGTCAGCGAACCGGCGTCCACCCGATCACCGTGATATTTAACCAACGACGCCACCGCCATGGTCAGCATCTGCTGCTGGTGTTCATCCAGACCCTCCCGATCAGATGCGGTAATGCTGCTGCCAGGCCGCTTGGCGATGGCCACCGCCCGGTCAACCATCTGGCCGTCAAGGGCACCCAGCTCGGTTTTCAGGAATGTGAGATAAGTCGGGGCATTATCCAGCACGCTGGAAAGCGACCCGACCGCAAAATAATACTGCCCCGGCGTTTTCAGGAGTGAACCACCGCTGGCGCTGGTGTGATACAGATAATTCAGCGCTGGCAGCATCGTCAGAAAGATACCGATAAACAAATACGCCACTTCACGAATCGGGGCGTAGTTAAAGCGATTTTCGCCATGAATCCGCCGGGGTGTAATCGCCAGCGAGGCAAAGGCTGCCACCACCATGAAAATCTCGCGCACCGGCGCTTCAAATCCGAAGTAGCTGTTGAGCTGGGCGTTGATCGAGCTGTGCAGCAGGATTCCGGCCAGAATCAACCCGATGAAGGCGAGATTCAATCCGCCGTAGATGCCCAGCGCCGGACCAAGGTCTTCCGCCTGATAAGCAGACCGGCCATTGCGCTGCCGATCACGCTGATCAAAAATGTAAAACACCGCCAGCAGCACCCCCACCACCAGCGCCCAGATCGACCAGCAATGTTCCAACACCCAGAAAAAAGGGACACCTTTGAGATACCCCAAAAATAGCGGTGGATCGCCGATGGGGGTCAGGGATCCGCCGGCATTGGCGATGATGAAGATAAAAAAAACAACGTGATACGGGCGCACATGCCCTTTGTTGAGGCGCAGATACGGGCGAATCAGGAGCATCGAAGCACCGGTGGTCCCAAACAGATTGGCAATCACCGCGCCCAGCAGCAGCAGGATAACATTGGCCAGCGGTGTCGATTGCGCGCGGACACGGATCAGAATGCCGCCGGATACGACAAAAAGCGAGCCGAGCAGGTAGATGAAGCTGATATATTCCGCCAACGACCTCGCCACATTGGCCGGCCCGTGTTCCACCCTGAGCAGGTAGTAACCGCCAACCAGCAGGCCCAGACCAATGGCCACCTTGGCATAGTTGTGCTCCCACCAGTGGCTGGCAATAAACGGCATGGTGGCAATGGCTGCCAGTAGCAGTACAAACGGCGCCACCCACGGCAGGGCCACGCTCGCCTCGGCAGCGCCATGGGCAAAATGTTCAAGAAAATATCCAATCACCGCCAGCACCAGGGCTGCTGCAAAACCCAGAATCAGCGCTGGCCGCGATAAAGGGGGAGCCACCTTTTCAGGAATCTGATAACCCGGGACATGCGCCTGTGGATGTCCCAGATATAAAATGCGATTGTTAACGATGAGCTGCGATGCGTTGTTATTATCGTTGTTTTCAATCATAAATTACAGGATGTAAATCTGCCAACGACTCCGGACACCGTCGTGCCCGTATCGTACGTAGGGAGACTCTACGCCACCAGAGCGCCTAAGCTCAAGTGCCCCATCACACCAACCCACCGGCACGATGAGTCAGGGTCGATCAACCATCAGAATCACCAACCATCCGCCCGTGCTTCGCCTGTCTGTGCAGGTATTGATCATCGATCTTATTTCGCCCTTTGAACCCGGGATGATGGAGAGGAATTATCCATAACCAAGCTTCTTCAAATCCTCCTCATTCATCCCAAAATGGTGGCCGATTTCATGCAGGACGGTAATTCGTACCTGCCGCTGCAGTTCCTGCTCGTTACGACAGGCCAGCTCATGGTCGTGTTGAAAGATATAGATCACATCGGGCATGACGTCGCTCATCTCCACGCTGCGCCAGGTGCGCGGATGGCCGACATATAAACCGAAAAGCAGATCATTTTCGGACAGGCCGGCGGCACGAAGCTGCTGCGCACTTGGTCGATGACGAATCTCGACCGGCACTTCTTCCAAAAAGCCGGCAAAAGGCTGGGGAAGATCCGCCAGGGCCGATTCAACAATCAGACCGAACTTTTCCCGCGATACATGACAGGGCATTGAGTTATCATCATGCGTCCAACCCGATGGAGGCTGGTTTGCTGTTTCTAGCGGTTCGTTATTTGATCGCTGCGCTGCTCACCAGAGCAGATCGGTTGATAAAAAGACCGGCCCATCAGTACACGCCAGACGATAACACCAGTCGCTGCCGGGCATGGGGGCGGCAGCGGGATCAGCCTTTTTCACGCGGATGACGCACGACTGACACGTTCCCATGCCGCAGGCCATGGCCCGTTCGACGGCGACCTGGCATTCGATCCGGCGTGCTTCGGCGATCTGGGCGACCCGTTTCATCATGACTTCCGGGCCACAGGTGTAGATAATCGCGCGACCGCGCGCCGGTTCATCCATAAAATAACGATCCAGATAACGCTCCAGCGCCTGGGTGACAAAACCCTGATAACCATAGCTGCCGTCATCGGTGCTGATCACTGCGGGAATGCCGAAAGTTGCAAATTCTTCAATATTGTAGAGTGGTTCAATGCTCGTCGCTGTCGGTGCAACGGCTGCATTGGTAATCGTCAATGGTAATAGATTGCGCGTGACCGCTCCGCAGAACGCCACAGCTTTGCGCCCAGCCAGTTGCGACGCCAGATAGATCATTGGCGGAATACCCACGCCCCCGCCGACCAGAATCGCAACCGCTTCATCGGAGCTTTTTTGTCCGGGCAGTGTATGCCGATTGCCCAGCGGGCCGATCAACTGCACTTTTTGACCGGGTTTCAACCGGCTAAGCCAGTCCGTACCCATGCCCACCACGCGATGAATCAGATCGATTTCGACACCGCCAGCCGAATCACGCCGACCGGCCAGCGAAAAAGGACGGCGCAAAAAAGCCAGCCGCTGACTCAATTCAGCATGGTCAATTTGCACCGGCTGATCGTCGGCCCAATCCAGATCCTGTTCCTGGGAATAATTCAGCTCCAGATCACGGCAGGCGACCTGTACAAATTGTCCTGGAGCAGTGGTGGGAAAATGCTGTAGATGTAGAACCAGTTTCCAATGTTCCTGACACAATGGAATAGAGGCCACCACCTCGGCTGCATACTGATCGCGCGTCTGTGACATGGCTGCATTGTAAACATTGCGCCGCAGCAGGCTAATCGCCGCGATTCGAGAAAGAATTCAATTAAGGCGCAAAAAAACTTCCGGAGGGGTGGCTCCGATCCACCTCCGGAAGTGCGCCACGGCTATAAAGCCGCTGAACTCATGTTGAATAACGCCATCTCGATCAAAGATGACGCTTAAGACTATACCGATGTCCCCTGGCAGTGTCAATGACGAGTCTTCAAGGCTTCGGGAATAAATAATATTTTATAAGTATTTTATTTATAGATAGTTACATCGTTACTTAAAAATAAAAGTTGTGCGATTTTCTCATTCTTACCAATAATTGTTAGCTTTTTGTATGGTACTTGGACTGCCAATTCAAGTAATAGATTCTTTTTTGTACACTCATCATCATCAATGTCCGATTCACCCTCAGCAAATTGGATTCATGTTGCCATCGGCATCATCATTGATCAGGGGAAGATTCTGATCTGTCGCCGCCGTGATGATGTGCATCTGGGTGGGTCATGGGAATTTCCCGGTGGGAAAGTGGAACCGGACGAATCGATTCAGCAATGCCTGATTCGCGAGCTGCACGAAGAACTGGGCATCACCGCGCGTATCGATCAGGCACTGGAGACGATTGAATACCGTTATCAGCAGATCAGTGTTCGCCTTGCACCATTCATCTGCACGATCCAAAGTGGTGCACCGACCGCTTTGAGCGCCAGCGAGCTGCGTTGGGTCAAACCCGATGAACTTGATAACTACACGTTCCCGCCGGCCAATGCCCGTCTAATTGCTGAGCTGATTGTGCGGTTTGATTCGTCAAAGAGATGACGGCACGATTGGCCGGCCAAACAAATCGGCTGATGATCATTGCGGCTGATCGACAAGAAACGGTAATTGAGTCTCGATCAGGCTGCGCAGTACATCGGCCTTTGGCACATCGACATTTCCGGTATCACTATTTTCCGTATCGACATTGCCTGCATCGGCATTCTTTTCCTCAACGGGAGCTTTGGTCAGGGAGATCAGGCGGATCGTCTCCTGCTGGCGCGATGTTTGCTGGGGCAGGAGTTTTTCCAGCGGCCAAACCAGTTCCAATTCGCACCATCCCCGACGTTCAGGCTCGTCTGCATCCGCCTGATAGACCGTTACGTTGGCACCATCTTCTGGATAGCTCCGGTGGTTTTCATAAGCGCTCATGCGCACCAGCGCCTGGCTGCCGCGCACAAAGGCTGACCAGCCCGCGTCGGTGATGACCCCCATCTTGTAAAACCCGCTCACCACAGGAGCACCGGCATCAATCAGCAGCGTATCGCGCCCCATGGCAATGGTTGATTGCGGCCAAGGCGACCACCATGGCAGAACCAACCGCCTATTCGCTTTGGGTTGGCGACCAAACGGAATAACCATCTGACCGTCACGGGCAAAACTGGCCAGACTCCAGGCAGCCACGTATTGCTCGTGCTGCCCGACATTTTTCAATTCGTAGGTTATTTCCAGCACTGGCGCCTCATCCGACAGGCGCAGCTCAACCAGATATTGCAGGTCGGCTCCGGGATCGAGTTGAACTCGCGCGGACGATATCCCCCGATTCAGCAATTTGGCTGGCTGCCTCCCCGGCACGGGTGAATCATCGGTTTGCGATGGTTTCATCACCATCAGGCGAATGCCCTGTTCAGGAAGCGTGGCATCGCCCAGCAGTGATGACTGCCCTGGTCGTTGCAGCGATAGCAGGAGGAACTTGGGCTTGAGGGCGACAAATACCTCCGCTTGAGCGGTACGCAACCAAATCCCTTTATAGCCATCGTGCTCTTGCAACGCTGAATCGGTCATCCCCTGCTGGGATGCTTCCGTCGGCTGCCCCCTGCTCACCGACACCAGCCCAACCAGCAAAATAAGACTCAGTATCAGGCGAAAACGCATAAGCCTGCTCCGATGGAAATTATCAATGTCTCAAGCGGTGTTAGACCAATACCACGTAACAGCCCCGATTCTATCTGCGTATCTTTCGGATCGCGACTCAACTCCAGCCGTGCTCCTGCCGTCAGTCACTGGAAATTCTCGCGACCGACTCACGCTCGATCAGACGACTTTCCAGAACGACGTATTGCGGCTCCTGGGCATTATCCATTTGCTGCAACAGCAGTTCCAGGGATTTTTCCGCCAGTTCCGCCAGCGGCTGGGCCAGTGTGGTCATCGGCGGCGAGAGATACTGGCTGACTTGGGCTGACTCCATCCCCAGCAGTGACACATCTTCCGGGACGCGGAGCTTCAACATATTTTGCAGGATATAGGTGGCTTCAAGCCCAAGGCCTTCGTCCGCCACAAAATAGCGGTTGGCTTGGATTGCCGGATCAGGCGATGAAGAACGCCATACATCGGCTGATGCTTGGTGAAACAGACCGACGAACTGTCAACGGCAAGGCCCAGCTCGTGCAGTTTGCTGGTAAAGCCTTCAATACGCTGAATGGCGCCCCAGTTTTCACCCTCCCTGCCGATCATGGCGATGCGCTTATGGCCGTGACCAGCCAGATACTCGACCGCCATCTGACCATGCTGAAAATGATCGCTCACCACCGCAGAAAATCCCGGCACATCCATGCGATTGAGTGTCACCACTGGCGCATCTTTGACGCGCTTGAGTATCTTGATGGTGTCGTCATTCCACGCCATGGCCAGAACACCATCCATCAGGC
The DNA here is from genome assembly GCA_020847375.1 of Phycisphaerales bacterium. Classification (GTDB taxonomy): domain Bacteria; phylum Planctomycetota; class Phycisphaerae; order Tepidisphaerales; family Tepidisphaeraceae; genus JADLCB01. The sequence continues at coordinate 151,887 of JADLCB010000021.1, forward strand.
GATTGGTCAATCGTTCATAGTTATGCGCGGTCACCAACTCGACCGCCAGATCATGCTTGGACAACGCATCGACCATGCTGGTCAACACGTTGGGCACAAAACTGCCGTAACTGGAAAATTGATGGTGGTCGATCACCACCGCCACCGTGCGCTGACGGGCGGTCATGCGTGGTCGAAACCCCGCCGCCCGCGCCGAAGCCAGCACCCGCTGACGCGTAGCTTTGCCAATACCCCGACGCTGATTCAGAACGCGACTGACCGTACTGGCGGACACACCAAGCGAATCCGCCAGCTCGTAAATCGATTGCACAGGCTTTGTTGCCACAACCTTGACCTTCTGCCGCACTCGGCCAACTGGATTTTCCGATGGTTTATGCCCAGCAATTCAAAACAAACGAAATGCTACAATTGTTGCAAATAGATTTGCAGATGTACCATTATCACAATCGGAACGAAATAGGCAAATCTTCGCGATTTTAACTACGAAATTTGAAAATTGGCTCGCAAATCTATCGCAACTATTGCGTAACAATGGCTATTGCTGGGTTGGTATGCGATATAAATTGCTGGAATGTTATCAAACTGATACTGGTTGATCTGGCCGGCCGTGGTTACTGATTGGCCGTTCACATTCGATCATCGAGGTATTTGAAGGTCTCTTTGTGGCTGAAACGGCTAAGGGTACGGTTAAACAACTCAACCAGCTCCTGCTTGGTCCAATCACCTTTTTTCAGCAGGCTGGTGATTGTCTTTTCAAAATGTTCCAGCGTGGCGGGATCCCACCCCACTTCGCTTTTCACAATACCGATGTCGGCAAAACGCTGCCAGTCAACCCGCTCCTGATCGGTGTAAAACTCCTCGAAATCCTTCTCGCCAGCGGTGTCGCTTTCCTTGAAGAAATAAACAGGCCACTGTCGTTTGGGCGCCAATTCATTTACTCTGGCCCGCGCTTCATCTTCGCTGGCGCATTCGACGGGTTCATATCCCCGCGCCTGCAGATAGCGACGACACAGGTTGGAAAATTTCTCCAGATGCAGCTTTTCACTCAGGCGCGGGAAAAAAATATCGCGGCTTTCGCCGAAAAAGGTGCTCATCAGGCACAAGATCGCCCCTTCGCTATCGGTCACAAAATAGCGGCGCACATCATCCGGCGCTGCCAGCGGTTGATGTTTGATCAGACGCTGGGTCCAGGCATGAGGCAGGGAACCATCGGAAAATGCGACATTGGCAAAACGGGCGGTGGAGACGGGAATTTCCTGCGCCCGCCGCATTAAAAACATTTCCATGATGCGCTTGGAAGCGCCCATCATGTTGACCGGATTGGCAGCCTTGTCGGTGGAAACACAGAAATACTTGCGCGCCTGCATGGCTGCTGCCATCTGCACGGTTCGATCCGTGTTCAGCACATTCACCCGGATCATCCGCATGAGCGTAAAGGGATCTTTTTCGCTGCGCACATGCTTTAAGGCCGAAAAGTTCAGCACATAGTCATAAGGCCCGCTGGCCGCCACCATAGCGTCAAATTCCGTCGCGCCGCAATCCAAGGCAAAGGTGCGAAAATCCCCCCCGATATAACCCATGCTGCTGCGCACATCACGCACCAGCTCCGCCAGATTATTCTCGGAAATATCAACAACGTGCAGCACGCGCGGCTGGCGCACAAACAACTCGCGCACCACCGCACCACCGATCGAACCGGCCCCGCCGATCACCAGAAATCGACTGTCACGCACGATCTGATCCATGCTCTGACCATACTGGGCCAGATCATTGGCAAACAACCCCTGGCTGCGCCCGATGATGGGTAGCAGCGCAGCCGAACGATCGTGATGAGCAACAGGTTTGGTCATAATAAGCAACTATTCTGCTGGCTGCGGCCGCAACAGGTCGATCATCCATCCGTTACAGCACACATTGGTCAAGTTACAACTACGGCAGTGCTGCCGCGACTGCAATCAACTGCTCCAGTGGCTGCTGATCGTCAAGATTTACCACCGCAACATCGGGTTTCAATTCCTGCAACTGGGTCAGGGAATAACGTCCTGTCGCCACCGACAACACCAAGCACCCATTGGCCCGGGCACAGGCAATATCGCGTGGCGTATCGCCGATCAAAATTGTCTGGGCTGCTTCGATTGTCTGGCCCGTCAGTTGTTGCGCCTGCGCCAAGGCCGTTGCCACCAGAGCGGAACGTTGAGCGCCATCTTCAGCATAAGCTGCCACTTTGAACATGGCTTGATCCAGCCCTGCCACCGCCAGCTTCATTTGCGCCGCCTGCTGATAATTTCCCGTCAATAAACCAACGATTACATCCTGCCGGTGCGCCAATTTTGTCAGCAGCGCGCGCACGCCCGGCAACACCACCACCTGGTCCCGAACGTTCTGCAACTCCTGCTCCAGCTCCTGCAGATAAACCTGGCGATAACGGTCCAAATGGGCCTCGGCACCTGCAATATCGTTATGGCTGGCCAGTTCCAGCATAATCTGCGGATCGGTTGTCCCTTCCGTCACCGGCGACCAGCGCAATTGTTCGCCCAGCACTTTCCGGGCTGCCCGCTCAATGCACCGGCTTGACGCCCCGCCGGTAATCAGCAGCGTGCCGTCAATGTCAAAGAGGATGACAACCGGTAAGCCCATACAGTTTGGTTTTATCCCAGCGACGCCGGCCGGGGCGGCAGCTCTTTCAGCCATTTTTCGTACAGACGTGTTTGCGGTTTGACTATCGCTACCATCGTCAACAAAATCAGCCTCATATCCAACCAGAAGCTACGACGCTGTTGATACCACAATTCCAACTCACCCTTATACGGCGCAATATCTTCCCGATAAACCAACTGAGGCGGTTTTACTGTGCGGGCGGTAATGGCTTCCTCATCACAAAATACAACCGACCCTATCCCTGTCAGACCTGGCTTGAGTCGGGTGATCTGCTGCTGGATATGCTGGGGATAATATTCAAAACTCTTGGGTATCAGCGGCCGCCAGCCCACAAAGCTCATATCCCCCATGAAGATATTGATGAGCTGGGGCAACTCATTGATTTTGGTCTTGCGTAAAAACTTCCCAAACGGCAGCACACGCGGATCATTGCGCAGGGTAATATCCTTATTGCCCGTCCATTCGCTGTCCTTGCGCATGGTGGCAAACTTATAAACCTTGAACCGCCGCCCACCTTGCCCGATCCGCTCATGCAAAAACCATATCTCCCCTTCGCCGGTCAAGCGTAAAATCAACATCACGGTCAGCAACGGAATACTGATGACCAACAATATCATCCCCGATGCCACAATATCGATCAGTCGCCGAATGAAACCCTGGGGTATAATCACCTCGGTTTGCATCTCAGGAGAAACTGGCTGACCTGCTGAAGCTTGCGTCATTTTGTCCCTTGTTTGGCCTTGGCCAGTTTTACCAGATCCACATCCGCCTCTTCACGGCTGACATAAACAGCATCATCATAACGCAACATCACCAGACCATCGATCCATTGATCGTTGCGCGCCGTCAGCTCACGTCCGGTTAATTCCTCCAACACCCAACGCGTCATCGGCGCGCCGGCAGCATGGGTCAGTGGATATCCACCGCCAAACCGGGCATTAATCTCGATCACGGCCAGATGTTGGCTGGCCTGATCATAAAACATCTGGATATTCATCACACCCCAGGCACCGGGTAATGTTTCAGCGATGCGGCAGGCTGTTTCTTCAATCAACGGATTGCGCACCGTCATTCCCTTGACCACTTCCCCACCGCGCGTCTCCAGCCGCAGCCTCGGAACGGCACAGCGACATCGGCCCACCTTGTCCACATAGACATCAACCGTATACTCCAAACCGCGCGCAATCTCCTGCACAATATAATCCTGATCCCCAGCGAGCAATTTCAGTTCCGCCAATGAATGAACTGTTTGAATCCCAACCGACGAACTCCCACCAGCAGGCTTGGCAAACAGAGGATAAACCCACTGGCTACTATTTTCCGTAAGTGCAGATGCACTGATCTGCTTGGGTACTGGGAAACCATGCTTCACCAGCCATGCATGGGTCTTATTTTTATTGTTACAGATATCAATCGTATCGGGTGACGAGACCATGATTTGCGTTCCCACATCCCTGAACGCCTGATGGTGCTTTGCATAAAACGGCAGATCAGGATCAATGGTTGGGATGATCAGCCGCACCCGGTTTTGTTCACACAGCTTCAGCAAATGCTTGAGGCAATCAGGATCGCTGTACGCAGGAACGATGGCATATCGAACCGCCACGTGCATCGACGCGCTTTGTCGGGTGATATCGGTCGCCAGCACTTGCAGATCGGCGTGGCCAAGATTTTCCAGTGACTGCTGCAAACACCGCAACAGCCCAACCCGCCGACCCGCTGCGGAAAGCATCACCACCCCAGCAGTATCTTTCGATACTCCAGTGCCTTCCTGAGAGCCTGTCGCAATCGTTGAACAATCGTTCATCGTAGAAATTTACGCTATATCGTTTATCTCGCCATCAACCCCGCACTACTGGGCACATTGATAATCCGGCCCGACAGGTTATCGGTCGTACTCAGATCCATGCGTGGGCACTTATCATACATCGGCAATTTGTGCATCGGCTGCCAGATCGGGCGGGATTGTATTTTTGCCTCATTGAGTGCTCCCAAAATCTGATCTCTCAGCCCTTTATCCGATTTATCCAGCACGAGCGTATTCAGCCAATAGTTGCTGGCGCATCCTGCTGGCTCGGTCATGACCCTTACCCCACCAACACCGGCAAATTCATCCAGATACCGCCTGGCCAATCTGCGCTTGCGCTCTACAAACCCCGGCAACTGCTCCAGTTGCGCCACGCCCAAGGCTGCATTGATATTGGGCATGCGGTAGTTATACCCCGTCTCATCATGATAAAATTCCCAAGCGTGCGGTACTTTCGCCGTCGTGGTGATGTGCTTGGCATGACGGGCCAAATCTGCATCGTTGGTCAAAATCGCCCCGCCGCCGCCGGTCGTGACGATTTTATTACCGTTAAAGCTCAAAATTCCCAGCCGCCCGAATGTTCCCGTATGCTGGCCGTGATAAAAAGACCCCAGCGACTCGGCTGCATCCTCCACCACCACCAGCCCCCACTCCTGCGCCACCGCCAGCAAACCCTCCAGATCAACCGCGTGTCCAAACGTGTGCATCGGCACTATCGCGCGAATCCGCGCCCCGGTACGCTTATTGATACACTGCCCACCTTCTATTTTCGCAATTTCGCGTAAATATGCCCCCAGCTTACCTGCATCCAGCCCCAGTGTTGTTTCCTCCACATCGCATAAATGCGGCCTGGCGTGGCAATACGTCACCGCGTTGGCGGTGGCGATAAACGTCAGCGCCGGAATCAGCACCTCATCCCCCGGCTGCACCCCCACCAGTTGCAACGCCACAAACAGGGCAGCCGTTCCGTTTACGGTGGCCACTGCATATTTCGCCCCGGTATAGTCCGCCAGACTTTGTTCAAATCGCCCCACATACGCCCCTGCCGACGACACCCACGCCGTGTCGATACATTCCTTCACATACGCCCACTCATGACCCGCAAACTCCGGCCCATGCAGCAGCACCATCCCGGCCCGTTCCCCCAACACCCGTTTCACCCCCTCCACAATCCGCGCTTGAAGATTTTCCGGCTGGCTGCTCATCGTTTGTTCTGATTATTACGGTATCGGCGTAATACCGCGATGACTGCATCACAACCCCAGCTCCCGGATAACCATGGCACTACTGCTGCATGGCCGCCAGCACATTAAGTATCGGCTGTACAACACGTTCACGACTTAACGGCCCCTCGGCCACCTTACGGGCATTGCGACCCATACGTTTCCGCTCATCGGCATCGGCTGCCAATCGACGAATTGCTGCGGCAAAAGCGGCAGTATCCCCCATAGGCGCAGAAAGTCCGGCGTCATATTTTTGCAAAATACCTGCCTGCCAACCTTGGTAATTCAGAACAACCGGTAAGCCTGCAGCCAGATAATCGGCGTACTTATTGGCACTATTGAGCTCAAGGATTGGAACAGGAGCAAAACTGACTACGCCGATATCCGCTGTTGCCAGCACATCAGCCAGTTGCTGCTTAGGCACGCCATCAATAATAAGTACGTGGCTTAAATTCTCTCGCTGTGCTCGCGCTTTAAGCGCTGGTTTTTCCTTTCCATCGCCAATGATGGCTATCTTCAGATTCGGCACATTGCTCAGCAATCCAGCAGCATCCATCAGCACGTCCAAACCATTAGCCAGACCAAGCATGCCGGTATAGACCACCAGAACAGCATCCCCAATCTCATACTGCCTGCGAAACCAACTACCATTGCGGTCAGGGCTGAAAAAATTCGTATCGCATGCATTTGGCGCACACAGCACGGTCTGCCCCCAACGACCCTCCTGCCGCATCTGCCGTACAACTCCATCATTAACCCCAACTGTTGCCACCGCGTGCCGGTAAGCAGTACGTTCCAGAATCTTCAGCAACCGATACAATAACTTCGAGCGCAAGATTCCCATCTCAAATGGAACATCCGGCCAAAGATCGCGCACTTCAAAGATATACGGAATCCGCCGCACCCAGCGCCCGATCAATGCTGGAATCGCAATTGTCAGCGGCGTGCTGGTTGCATAGATAAGTTCGGCACGGGGTTCAGATAAAATCAACCGCGACACCCAGAAAATAAACTCAAAAAAACTGCGTATGCGCCGGGCATATCCCATTGTCTGATGATAAGGAACATCAACAACGATACAGGCTATCCCGTCAATTATCCCGCGCCGAATGATACCGCAACCAGCCGGAATTTCGTGCGGTTGCAACTGAGCACTGCTCGTCAGCATCGTCACTTCGTGGCCAGCTTGTTGCATGGCCCGCGCCTGCTCCAGACTGCGCGTCCCCACTTTGCCCTGATGGGTGCAAAAATATTGATGGATATACAGTATGCGCATCAGAGCAAATCCACATCACGATCGTGAGACAATATCCGGCGATATTCCTTCAACGTTGTCGCGGCTATCCTTGGCCAGGTATACCGCTCTTGAACAAGCTGCCTTGCCTCGCACCCCATCGCAAGCCACTGATCTTTGACAGACAGAATTTTCCCAAACGTTTTTGCAATTTCCGCCGGCGTCAATGTTACATTCCAGCCAGCGCCGGCTTCTTCAACCTCTTCAGCCATATTCGTTCCCGGCGACAGCATCACCGGCAACCCATAAGCCAGCGCTTCCAGAACGCCCAAGGGATGGCCTTCAGATCGGGACAGCAGCACAAACATATCTGCCAATTGCAGAACACGCACCTTGTCCTGCCCAAAAACTGCCTCATGCAGACAAACAATATCAGCAATACCCAATCGCTTCACCTGCCCGCAGATGAATGCACGCCCACCTCGCTTGTGATCAGTACCATAAATATCAATTTTGACGCGGCTTGACCGCAAGTCCTCGGCAACCCTCGCCACACCCTCCAGCAAAACATCCAAGCCCTTGTTATGGACATCCAACCGGCCGATATAGATGAACGTCACACTCGGATGCGTCCCCGGCGCTGCACAGCGACTATCATCAATTTCCGACACCCCATTGCCCACCACAAACTGCCGCACAGACCACTGCGTTATATGGGATGCTTCACCCCTGGTCAGGCAATGAATGGCTGCACTGTTTTCCACAAACCTGTTAACGAACAGACGGTTGGCCACATGTTTTTTAATCCTTGATAATGACTGGGCAAAATCAGTCAGGCTGCCACGCGGCGTAATAACATATGGAATTCCATAATGACGAAAATACCGAGCCAGGCGGGCATAGGCCAAAAAATATACGCCATGAAATACAGCAATATCCGGCCTCTGGAACCGTTCCGGCATCGACTTAATTGTGTGACGATCCAAACCCCGGTACTTAATAACCGGAGCGGTCAACCAATCTGGAATAGCGCCGGGGCAGCGAATATCCAAAAGGCATGTTTCAACCCCTTCCACATTATTTTGATGCTGAACCAAAGCAGGCACGGAGTAGGTCGGCCCCGATTGCAGACGCCCGAAATTGACTGCTGCAACATGCACTATTCTCACTTCATCACCACCCGGGCTTCTTGGCTCAACGATTATTTTGTGCAAATGATCTAATTGACCGTTTTAGTCTGTCGGTTGAGTTTCAAGGTCTCAAGAATTACAGCATTGACCTTATTGACATCAAACACCTGCTCCACAAATGCCCGACTGGCTGCGCCCATGGTGGAGATCAAATCAGGATTATCAATAAATTTGCGCATTGCTTCAGCCAGCTTGGCTGCATCGCGCACTGGTACCATAAACCCATTGACCCCATCGCGCACCGTTTCCCGGCAACCAACGCTGTCGGTGGTAATCACCGGTCGCCCCATCGACATCGCCTCCAAGGTGCTGCGCGGAATACCCTCGCGATAGGACGGCAGGACGCAAACACTCGCTCTGGCAATCTGGGGACGCACATCAGACTGTTCCCCCCCCCATTTCAAGACACCTTGCCTCTCCCATTCGCGCACTTCGTCTTCGGAAATCGTCGCCCCCTCGCGTTCCAGCGGGCCAATCAGATGCGACTCAAACAACAGCCCTGCATCTTTGAGCTGCTTTGAGGCTGCCGCATACTCGCGAACACCTTTATCCGGCAGTAATCGCGCAATGAGAAGGAATCGAACCGGACTGATCACTGGCTCAGCCACTGGAAAGCGCTCAAGATTCACACCCGAACCAAAAACACGAGCCGTTTTCCCCGCAGCAACGATACGTTTGGTAACAAATAATTCTCGATCAGCGTTGTTCTGAAAAATAACTTTCTCGTTGGTATATAAAGCAATGCGGTACAATGTTTGAACAACCTTAGCCAGAATTCGAGGTCGCAGCCCCGGCAGACTGACCGCTGCCATACCAGCCCCGGTAATCATCGATACAATGCGAGGTACTTTTTCCAGCCACGCTGCCAAACTACCGTAGATGACCGGCTTGACATTATAACTGAGCACCAAGTCCGGTTGCACCTGCTTAATGATGCGTCGCAAACTCTGGAGATAGACCAGATCTGAACCAATATCGAGAGCCCGCCTGCCAAACTCAGTGGGGAAAAACCGGACACCCCAGTCACGAAGTTGCCGTACCGCGCTGCTCTCAACCTCCGCCGTACACGCCGAAACTTCATGCCCGTGCGCCTGCATCGCTCGCAACAAATCGCCGCGAAAGCCAACCAGCAGTTTCGAGCTGTTACCAATAACGAGAATACGCACCAGTTATTTTTTCTCCGCTTCATCGCGCAACACGCGATAAAATTTTTCCCGCTCAGCTTGCAGGCAGCTTGACTCATACTCTTGCACCACCTGCACGCCACGTTCAACCTGACTTACCAACCACGATTGATCTGACAACACCTGAGCAATCCGTGCAGCAAGCTGCTCAGGGGTTATCGAATCTGATAGAAGTGCTTCAGGTGGCACAAGTTCATTCGTTCCGCCAACATCAGTTGCCAGGCAGGCAACCCCTCTTGCCATTGCTTCAATAATAACACGCGGCAAACCTTCTGTCTTTGACGGCAACACAAACAGATCGGCACTGTCCAGAACATCGAAAATCGGCTGACCACCCGGGAGCTTCCCCAGAAACTTCACCTGCTCACTCACCCCTTCATTGGTGGCAATCGCTTTATATTGATCTGCAAACTGGCCGTCTCCCACCAGTGTCAGTTCGGCATCCAGTCCCTGCCTGCGCAGAATCGCAAACGCGCGAATCAATAGATCCTGCTGCTTATAAGTCGTGTCCATCGTACCGATATGAATCAGCTTCCATTTGATGGGCGGCCCGGATGAATTTTTATATCGTTCGACTCGACTCTGAAGTGCGCCGACATCGACGATATTTTCCTTCGTCAGCGTCACATCTGAGGAATAGAACGATCGGCCATCACATGGATAGCGTTTTTGCAGTGCGTATTTCGTTACGTAGTGGGCAGCGGTTGCGCTGTGACACTGTTTTTTCAGATCAGCCGTAGTGATTCTTCGTATAAGGGGACGCATCGGTGCTTTGACCGCTCCGGGAGCATAGACATCCCATGGATCAGCAACAACTTCCACACCATACGGTTTACCCCGGCGTCTCAGTTCGCGCCACAAAGTTGTGCCGATCGTACCCGGAACGCGCAGGATAAAAGCATCACCCGCCGTCACCGCTTTTGCAGCAACTCGCTTTAGGCCATTACGCACTCGAAGGTATTGCCACGGGCCATGATAATAAGGCACCTCAAAAAAGCTGACATCCGGTCCGCTGGCAGGACTGTAACCCTTGGGGACTTCGCAACTATCCCGGACGCGTGCAAAAATCTTAACCGCATCAAACACACGCAGATAGCGCTTCCAGAAGCGCTCATAGTCCATTGTATTGGAGTAGATTACATCGCCTACTCGTACAAAACGGTGTTCCAAGGCTACAACGACGGTCATGATGCACCCTCGTCACCAGTGGTAACACGCCCCCATCGTCGAGCTGCGCGATCAAGCATAATTATCATCAGCGTTCCCCATACCAGGGGGCGAGTGAGTGATCCTAAACCGCCACGGGAAAAACTGATTAGACCCAAGGTTGCTGCGCAGAACAGAAATGTTTTCAGGATCGTTGGTGCGCATAATGCCCGCTCGTACAACGAGCGATAGAGGTAACCAACAATGACCGCAATAAACAGCCCCCATAACCCAAAATTGAGGTAGGCTTCCATGGCTATTGAACCACCCATCCCGCCACCACCGCCTTGATGGCGCAACGTGATCCACTGCGCAGGCGATATCCATCCAAAATTGTTAGCCGCCCAACCTCCCAAAAATGGCACGATCTTGGCAATCGCTGCAAAATAAGATTTGCCGTATTGCAAGCCATCTGTTTTAACATAGTGCATGGTAGCATTGACAACGCGATAGGAGCCTCCCGCCTCAGCTGCCGTCTGCAGGATTGGCGATTCGGTCTGGCTGATCCCTTCTGCCAATCGAGACAAACTATACGAGCCGGCATCCGCCCGCATGTACCTGAGCGCTGGAATCACCATGATAAAACCCAGAAGCCCCAGTCCCAGCCAAAGCAGCCTGATGCGACGGACAAAATGGTGGTATAAAAACAGTGGCGGCAACGCAGCAGCCAAAAAACCGCCGCGCTTGCCTGACATAAAAACAACCCCAAGATAAATAACCACCAAGACCAGAAAGGCACGATTCTGAAACAGCCTGGCTCCGGCATGAATACTGGCAGCGACATAAATGAAAATCGCTAATGTTGCCATCCCCTTTCCGACCGCCCATTCGCGGAAAAGCGTCGCTCCTTCGGTATACATCGAATTTTCGTACTGCACCGACAAGACCCGCCCGCCAGAACGAGCCACACCAATCAACATCATCACCAGGGACAGATAAAAGATCATCTGGGCGAGATTCGTCAGCAGCGGCGAGACAGGCACCATCGGCCGGATGACGACTTGACGATGAACAAGGTTCCTCACTTCATAGCCGATCAGGAACAGCACCAGAAAAGCCGCTGAGTAAAGCAAGGCGGGATTCAGCTCGTCAACATATGGGACCAGAAACGTATCACGATAAGTGAACCCCATCTCCATGACCACATGTCCAAAAAAATGGAACGCCGTAAAGAACAGTACGAAAAAAACATCGGGACTCATCGGGTCCTGGCGGATGAAAACAGCCCGGACCATGTGGATCCCAGCGACAAGCAATATCAACCACAGGCTGGTACTATCCAGAATATCCCCGTACATCGTCAGATAACGATAGACAAAAAAAGTGGCAACAGCGCAAAGCCAGCCGACGTACAACACGGATGAACTTAGATCAATAAGCTGAGTCTCCCCCAGCGCGGCAACCGTACGGTTTCGCTTGTGCAGCGGGCGCGATTGAGGATAGAGCGTATCGACGGTTGAGTAAGTCAAAATGTTGTCTCCACCGGCTGATCCTTACAATTACTTATCGACAATTCCCAGATGAGGTAATACAGCACCAAAACAACGATCCGGATCGTATGCCTCTTTTGCCCAGACCGTCATTTGCTCGGCTAGTTGCTGCTCCTGCTCAGGATGATCCAGCACCGTGATCAGCCGATTGGCGGCCAATTCTGCATCACAAGTCGGTACCAGCCGGTCATACGCCCACGGCGGAACCGCCTCACGATGAGGCGCGATATTACTGGCAATAAACGGCACACCCGCCAGGATCGCTTCTAACAACGCATTAGGCTGACCTTCCCAAAGTGATGGGAAATAAAACGCATCCAAGCACTTGAGAACCTGAGGCACATCACTACGCGCCTCACTCAAATATACGACATCCTGCAAACCCATGTTCGTTACAGATTGTAATAATTTCTTCGTAACATCACGACCACACAGCAAAAATACGATATTTTTGCGCTTCTGTGAAATCAATTTCGCAACCTTAAGAATTGTCGGATGATTTTTAGATTGATCGTACCTCGCCAGATGTCCAATAATCAATTTTTCTTTGCTAATACCGAGCTTCTGCCGCTGAACATCGCGATCAATCTGAACCTGAAAGTCTTTGCTTTCGATTCCGTTCCGAATCACTTCATAACGTCCGTTCTGATTGGCCCGCCAACCCCGGCAAAAAAAGTCAAACGCTGCCGCCGAATTACTCAATAGTGAAGTTGCGCTGGCCAGAGTCAACCGATGCACAATTTTCCAGTACAAAAGCCGCAGCGGATCATTGGGGAACGGATTTTTGGAATGACGATAAAACGAAATTCGCCTCGGGATACCTGTCAATGCTGCCAGTGTTAACGGAATCCCCGCAAAATCATCAGTAAAATCGCAATAGGCCTGATAACGCCCACGAGACATGAATCGTCGCAGCTTCCACCAACCTGCTGGATCAAAGTAGCCTTGTTTGATGGGAATAACCCGCGCCCCGGACGCTTCGTAGTCCTCGGCCAATACACCCCGCCGACCACTTTTGCAGACAACATCGATCCGATCACGCCAGCCACGATCAACCAAAAAACGAACCAGCCGAAGCAAATAACGTTCCGCCCCGCCAACATCAAGGCTGGACACGGCGAAAAGCAGACGGGATTGAGATGTGCAGGAGTCACTCATGACGGAACAGCTTCTTTTTACGCATCAAAACCACCGCAAGTACACCATGGGCGATGAACGACGCAATACAGGCAGCCAGGATTGACCAAGCCAGACCTGTTGCGCCGATGCGCGGAATTGTTAACAACGCTACTACCACCAGAATAATCGCATAAGTGGAATTGAAGATAAAATTCTTCCATGTTCTCCCGCTGGATTGGGTAACCTGCGAAAGAATACTCACTCCAGCTTGTACCACCGCAGCAAACGCCAGAATTACAAGAAGTGGCCACTCCTCACGGAACGTCGGGCCAAACCAAGATAGCAACCACGGACTGAAAATGACAACCGGCAAAGCTCCAACTGCAGCAATGCCGATGTTGATACCCAAACTGGCCCAGAGCACCCGACGAAACCGTCGGGCGTTACCATTACCCAACGCTTCGCTCAGCATCGGCAGACTGACCTGTTTCATGGTCGTGGGAATAAACAACAGCAATACCCGAAACCGGTCGGCTGCGACATACGCGCCCAGGGCCGCAAAGCCAATCAGATTCGTCGTCAGTGTATAGGCAAACCATGTCGCTGGAACAGTAACGCCTCCCGACAAGGTCAAGGGGACGGTATAGCTCCAGAACAGTTTTCTTTCTGACCACGCGCCGTGCAGGCTCATGGACAAGTTATGCTGCTTCATTAATTTGTTCATGCGCCTTAAAAACAATAGGGCCGAAACCCCAAACGACGCTGCAGCACCCAAAACTGCCCCCAACAAATCCAATGACATGATCAGCGGAATAGTCACGGCAAGCTCGATGGCGCCTTGAATAACCGCCACACCTGCCATGTGCTTAAAATCATTAAACCCCGCCAATACGCCTTGTAGCAGGGAGTTCATCACAAGGGTGATAAGGTATAAAACACTGAACATCAGCGGAATTGTGAGTGCCGGTTCTGAATAAATGCCAACAGCCAGCCACTTGGCCAATACGACCCCAGCAATCGACATCACAAAAAGTCCGCCGGAGGTGAACAAGAAGATGAACGAAAGGACGTTACCACAGCGGATCGGATCTGAAGTTTTTAACTCCGCTACATGTTTGGACGCAGTCTTGGCTGCGCCCATGGCGCTGTACTGCGCCAGCATCGAAACAATACTCCCAACAATTCCCCATTGCCCATAGATCTCGCGGCCCAGCAGTCTGGCCATAACGATCGATCTGACCAGGAATAACCCACGTGACGCAATTGCACTCAAGGTCGTCCAGAAGACACTGGACGCCATGGTCATCCGCAGACTTCCCTGGGGAAGATGTCTGGCAATGATATTTCGTAGAAATGTCATTAAAGGATAATGATTTAGAACTCGCTCGATTTGCCTTTTTCGCAACTGATAACAATATCAGGTTGCGATACGATCTATTATATTACTGGAATGAACCCACCGTTCACAGATGCCCCCATCAGGATACTTTTTGTTGCTCCACGATACCATACCAATCAAGTCGAGAGCGTTCGCGCCCTTCAGCGTGCGGGTTTTCAAGTAAACTATCTTGTCCAATATATCGGTCCAACCGAAGATCACTCTGAACTGATACCGGTTGTTGCTCCACTTAACTCGCTGGGACGGTTACTCGTTGCCCGGGAATCAAAACGAACCGACTGGATGGAGGCCATGCGTAAGCGAGCGATTCCGCATTTACGCTGGACTTGGCGATTTTTGCAGAAGCTTCGCCCCGATGTCGTTGTTGTGCGGGGACCGACTCAGTTTATGGGACTTGTATGTACCCTGCTGTCGCGCCTGAGTGGCGCTAAAGTTGTCTTTTATACTCAGCAGAATCAGCCCGCATCGACCATCAAAGAGCTGCTGTACCAAGTCCTTCTCGATATCTTCCGTGCTGTATGGATAACACCCATACGCTCAGACAATGGAGCATTACACCCATCGGTTCATCGTATCCGATATGTACCGTTCGTCGCCCCATCCGCCAATTGTTGCGCCAATTTGCAAACCCCGAAAGTTGTTAAAGTTTTATCGGTAGGTAAGTTTGTTGCTCGGAAAAACCATATCCTGCTTATCAAAGCCTTGGAACCATGGCTCAAAGCAGGACAGGCACATCTCACTCTGGTCGGCGAAGCTTCCGACGACAACAAACGTGCAATACTCAACACGGTCAAACAGACGATAGCTGATCTGCAACTGGACGAACACGTAACGATCCGACCCAATGTCCCCTTTGCTGCCATGAGCGCCGTCTATGCCGCTTCTGATCTGTTTGTACTGCCATCCCGGGACGAGCCAGCAGCGGTGTCAATTCTCGAGGCCATGGCGCATGGCTTACCAGCAATCTGCAGCACAACAAACGGTACGCAATGCTACATTGAATCAGGATTAAACGGTTTTGTTTTTGAATCCGACAGCATGCTCTCACTTCGTGCGGCACTGGAGCAAACGTTGGATAACCCCGGCAAGCTCGAGCAGATGAAAATTGGCACCAAAGAAGTCATCCGACGCAATCATTCGCCACAGGCCTATATAGCTAGAATCCAGGATCTGTTGAAATTATTGGGCGTAAACCCCCCGAACCAGCAGCATTAGAATAGATTAAAAAGAGCACTGCGTCTTACTTGACATGTATCTGCTTTAACGCGAAAAAATCAACACCATGACCCTATCGAACAAAAACGCACCCTATCGTAACCATTATAACAATATTTTGACGCTCGTTACCGGCGGGGCTGGGTTTATCGGTTCCCACCTGTCCGAAGCACTCATCGATCTGGGAGCCAAGGTCATTGTACTGGATGATTTATCGGGAGGCGAGCAGGCTAATCTGGATAGTTTTGCCCCACGTGCTGGCAATAAATTGACATTCGTCAAGGGGAGCATTCTGGATCGGCCTCTGGTTGATAAGCTCATGCGCGATGTGCGCTATGTGTTTCACCAGGCGGCTTGGGGATCGGTGCCGCGCAGCGTGGAGATGCCAGAAACCTATCACCAGATCAACATCACCGGCACGGTCAACGTGCTGGAAGCAGCCCGGGCTGCCAAAGTGCAGCGGGTGGTCTTCGCGGCCAGCAGCTCAGCTTATGGCGATACGCCCACACTGCCCAAGGTGGAAACCATGCCCGTTTTGCCCCGCAGCCCCTACGCGGCTACCAAGGTGGCGTGCGAGGCGATGCTGCGGGCGTATGCTAATTGTTACGAAATCGATACCGCCTGCCTGCGATATTTCAACATCTTCGGGCCACGCCAAAATGCCAACAGCGCGTATGCTGCCGTGATCGCGGCTTTTGCAAAAAACTTGCTGGGTGGTCAACGCCCGCGGATATTCGGCGATGGTGAGCAGTCACGCGATTTTACCTTCGTGGATAACGCCGTCCACGCCAATCTGCTGGCGGCGTTCAGCCCCAATAAAATCGGCGGCGAAGTGATGAACATCGCCTGCGGGCGACGGGTGACTGTCAACGAGCTGGCCACCAAGATGGCTGCCATGCTGGGCCGGGAGGATTTAACAGCCGAACACTTACCGCCACGGGCGGGGGATGTCGCCCATTCGCTGGCTGCCTTGGAAAAAGCCAGGCAATTGATCGGTTACGAGCCGGTGGTTGATTTTGATACCGGCCTAGCCGCTACGGTGCAGTGGTACAAACAGGTGATGTAAAATATTGTCAATAAAACAATTATGCGCAATTGTGCTAATTGGAACGACCCGACGGAAGATGGGTCACATAAAGCTGGCCGACCTTGGTCCAGTGATATTCAGGTGATGGCGGCTGGCGTGTATCAGCTGGGATCAATACGACCGTAACGCCCGATTGCTGCGTTAATTCTTGATCGCCGCGTTGTTGGGCTACTTTCAGAGCCTGCTCCAACCTGCTGACGATGGAAACCCCGTCGCGCTGCTGGCGCCAAACCACATATTGCACACCGAACCGCCCCATCGAATCTTCCGCGATAATGATTCCATCAGCACCGGCCAGTTGCACGGCTTGGTCGGCGGTCTGCTGGGTTGAAGTTTGCCCAACACCCCACGGAATAAACAGATACGCATAATCATCACGATAGGGTTTGAAACGCTCACCACTGCCCAAAACGCGGGCAGACCGCAACGGTTTCGGCCCCACTGCGTATAACGCCGGCGTCAGCGCAATCAGCGCCGCTGCCACGATGATCGTGATCTTTCCCGCCTGCCCGCGCCAGTGACAGATAATCCAGGCAAACCCAATGGCGGAAAAGATGGCCAGAAGTGAAAAACTCGGCAACAGGAAGGTGTACTGGTCGGCAATACCATAGCGCAGCACAAACGTCAGATGGATGAACAGGTCAGCCAAAAGAACGATGCGCATCAACCGGCTGACACCCAATCGCCGAGCACGGAAAATACCGATGGCAGCGGCAGGTAACAGAAGATTAGGGAAGCTATACGCCGTAAAAAACAGGCTGATGGTGGTGTAGCGCAACGTATTACCAATACCCGCAACAGCCGGGCCAAAACTATGGCCAAACAGGGCAGACTGGATCGTCGGGCCAATTTCGCCGGTTTGAACCATCGTCAGGATGACCAACCCGGTGAACGGGGCTGAGGCGATCAACCATAAGGCAATGGCGGCCAGCAAATCTTTCCAGCGCCACTGATGTTTGATGGCCGCCGACAGGCCGACAAGACCAACCACCGGCAAGGTCAATAGCGCCAGATTATGAATGGCAAAACCAATGCCATTGACAAGAAAAGCCGCGATCAACCAGCCCGGCCGCCGCGAACGATCCCACTGCACGATCGTGCCCACTTCAAAAAGCAAAACGGCAGCAACCAGCGTGTACGACTCCGGCGTGGTGGAAAACCGCCAGAACGTATTGGCCACCGCCAGACCCGTCGCTGCAAGCAGCGCTGCAGTCCGATTGCCCGTGAGATGAAGGCCAATCCAGTAGATGCCCGCCACCGCCAGTGCGCCAAACAGCGCGCTGACCAGCGCCGCAGCATGGGCTGGTGTCAAGGGCAGAGAGACCATCGCCAGCTTTTCCAGCCAGTAGGCCAGCGGATGCGACAACGCCAGACCCAGCGGATTCACCAATTCATCATTCAACACCCGCACCACCAGCGCGCCCGAATCCTGCCACTGAATCGTCCGCGCCGCGGTCAACCCATAAAGACACAAAGCGCCGATAAATACAGCCAGCCAGCCTCGCCAGGCACTACGCTGGTTCAGCACAGGCATGCCGACTTGATCCGCAGCAGCGTCGATTGGATCCATGAATCGTTGAGTTGGTGAATCGGGCATCGTTTCTCGTTATTGATCCACGGTGGCAGCAAGAATTGTTACGACGACGGCAGCCACTCCCGCCACCCAACTGACGCGATCACGCAGGGCAAAAGTTACCGGATCATCACTCAGCTCCCGCCGTACCGCGACAAACCAAATCCGCGTAATCCAATAAAGCAGGATAAACCCAACCAGCCACAACAGACGCGGCTGGGCATATTGGGCGCGGGCCAGATCGGTATTCAGATAAACGGCAAAGAGCAACACCGACAGATAACCGCTGACCGCACCAAACGTGGCAATCATCGGCATATCTTCAATACGGTAATTTCGCGAGCGAAGATGCTGAACCTCATTATCTGATGCAAGGGCCAATTCGGTGTATCGTTTTACAAAAGCAAGACTCAGGAACAAAAACACCGTAAACGCCAGCAACCACGGTGTGATCGTCAGCCCAATCGCCGCCCCACCGGCCAGCAGGCGCAGGCAGTAGAGAATGGCCAGCATGAAAACGTCAATGAGCAACCGAGCCTTAAGAACCAGCGTATAGGTCAGCGTCAGAATGATATAAGCCGCCAGAAAATCGCTGAACAGCAGGGGTAAAAAAATGAGGCTGATGGAAATCGCCACCACCAGCAGGACAACGAGCATGACAATTGCCAGCGGGACCGAAATCAACCCCGCAGCAATGGGCCGGCCCCTTTTGCGCGGATGGGCGCGATCCGACGCCAGATCATGCAGATCGTTGGCGATATACCCTCCCGACGCAGCCAGACAGAAGGCAACCACCGCCAGCAACAACACAGGCCAGCGATCAAGATATTGTGGCTGATGCGAAAGTAAAAACGGAATCACCAGCAGCACATTTTTAGACCACTGATGCGGTCGCAGGAGTAGCAACGCAGCCACGAACAACCCACGCCTGGGAACGGGGGCTGACGTGACATCGACCGAAGACTCCATATGGCTCATGTTAATCCGTTATGGGACGAACGCCAGAAACTCGTTGCGCAAAGCATCAAATCTAGCATCGGCATAATTCGGCCGGCTAATCATGCCGAAGTTCGTATTCTCCAAGGGATTACAACCCAAAAGTGCGCCAACAGCACTCAGGCGGGATCTGCCCATCGGTCGTTCGGCCGATTGTTTCATCTACCGCACCTGCACCAGATACGGGCTGAAAAGAATCACCGGGCGCTGCTGCAACAGTTGCAACGCGCGCAATTGGCGGACGATTGGTCGGCGCAGTTGCGGCGCAATACCAAGCAGCTCAAGAGCATCGGGCAACCCCATCCGCGGGCGCATCAGCTCCGCGCCGCGGTCTTTGCGGTTGATCAAATCCGACAGGCTCGCCGGTGCTGGAACCGTGCTGACCGTATATTCACCCTTGTTCAGGTCCGCCTGATCAGCCGCGTAACGCACCGCATCCTGCAGACCGCCAATTTCATCCACCAACCCCAGCGTCAGCGCCTGTTCAGCCAGAAAAATCCGCCCGCGCGCCACCCGGTCGATATCACCGATCTTCTGGCTGCGTGTCGTCAAAATGCGCCGGGTGAACTGGTCATAGGTCTGGCTCATCCACTGGGTCACCATCTGCCGCTGCTTGTCGCTGAACGGTGCATTGCTGCTGAACAAATCAGCGTTGGCGCCGCGCGTAAAAGGCTGGGTATTCAAACCCAGTTTGCCATACAAGTCTTTCACAACAAACTTGCCGCCGACAACCTCAATCGAACCGACGATCGCCGTCGGATCGGCAATAATGTGCTCGGCACTGCTGGCCAGATAATACCCGCCGCTGGCTGCCATCGACCCCACGCTCACCACCACCGGTTTGCTCCTGGCCAGCCGCCGTACCGCCTGCCACATTGCTTCGCTGGCGGTGGCTGAACCACCAGGAGAATCAATGCGAATGACCACCGCCCTGATCTGCGGATCCTTGGCGATTTGACGCATCGCCTGACGGATATCCTCCGAACCAATGGATGGATCATCAAACAAACCCGAATCGCTTTGACCATCCACAATAACGCCCTGGGCGTAAACAATCGCAACCTGCGGGCCAGGCACGGGTTCAGTGGTCTTCATCAACTGCGACAGCAGCACGAAAATATTGCTGAAATCCAGCTCCGTTTTTTCAGCCGCCCCGTAATCCTTGATGATGTTGAGTCGTTTCTGGTTGTAACTACCGGCCATCAACTGACGCAGACCATCAGGATCAACCAGATGATCCACCAATCCTGCCTCCAGCGCCTGGCTGGATGGAATCAGGGCTTGATCGATCAGATCAACAACCTGCTGGCGGGGAAGATTGCGATAACGGCTGATCCCGTCAACCAGTTGATCGAACAGCCCATCGGCCAGCCGGTTCAGTTCCTGCGTCAACTCCGGGCTGGGGCTGGTACGGGTCAACTGCTCATCAGCCCCCTTGTATTCGCCGATCTGCACATAATCAGCCTGCACCCCGATCTTATCGAGCAGCCCTCGGGCAAATAGCGCCTCAATACCAACACCGGGCATCAACAGCTCGCCCCCTTCGAGCATACAGATATCGCTGGCGCTGCTGGCCATTGCGTAAAGCGTACTATCGTACGAATCCGCGTAAACAAAGACCTTTTTGCCCGCATTTTTCGCCTGCTGCAACGCGCTGCGGATTTCCTGCGCCTGGGCCAGATTGATCTGCGTAGCGCCGCAGGTGATCAATATCGCGTTGATCGTATCATCGCCAACGGCCTGATCGATCCGGCTCAGCAGCGCCTGCAACGTGAAATCTTCCTCACCTAAAAACGCAAATTCCGATGGCTTTTCCAGCAGCGGTTCATTCAGATCAATATGGGCCACCACCGGCAACGCTGCATCACGCTGACGCCGGGCGACGATCTTCTCCGCCAGTTCCGCCGCTGTCGGATAGACAGTCTTCTGATCGGTTGGCGCTGTCTCCCTGGCGACAGAGGTGGAAGAATCAACCGATTCAGCCACACCGGAATCAGCCCCTCCTGCCGCAACATCCGCCGCCAATAATTGATCCTGCAACCCCGTAACAAAACCAAAACTCAGCGCCATCGCCATGATCAAACGAACCATCATGATTACTCCACTGTGAAAAAACCCATCTCGATAGCCAGACTGATCCTATTCGTCGCAGCTCGCCGCTACTCAGCCTGGCCTCATCCTAAAACAACCGGACGGATAATTACCAGCAAAAAAGCCGTAATTTTTCTGCTAACTCTCGTTATTTTATGGGATTGCGCACCAAAACCATCCTGCGTTAATTCGTTGGCAACCCATCGCAGGATAGATTCATCGCGCTCACCTGTATATCCTGTATCGTCTTTGTCCGCTGGGATGCCCCTAAAATAGACAATTTTAACATTGTTCGGGTTGTCCGTTTGTTTACGGTAAATCAATGTCATCTGCTCCTGCCATTCAATCGGTTGCTTTTGTCTCGCTGGGTTGTTCCAAGAATCTGGTGGACAGCGAGCGTATGCTCGGATTGCTCGCCCAAGACGGGCTGGCGATTACGGCAGATGCCGCCAGCGCCGATGCCATTGTCATCAATACCTGCGGTTTTCTCGAAGCCTCCAAGGAGGAATCGCTGCGGGAAATCCGCGACGCGGTAGCGCTAAAAAAGACCGGCCAGGTCAAGCGCGTGATCGTGGCGGGCTGCCTGGTTCAGCGACACAAGACGCGCCTGCTCAACGAAGTGCCGGAAATCGACCGCCTCATCGGCGTGTTTGACCGTGAGCATATTGTCGAAGCGGTGCGTGGTCAGGCCAATCCGCGCCAGGCGCATGGGCACTATCTGGGTAAATACCACGATCTTTCGCGCGATCTGGTCGCCGGTACGACGTCGGCAGCGGCCGCGACTCCAACAACGAACCAGAGCAAAACCAATCGCCCGGCCGTCTTTGAAGATGACCGCGCCCGCCTGCGGCTGACGCCGCGCCACTATGCTTATCTGCGTCTGAGCGAAGGTTGCAACCAGGGTTGCGCGTTCTGCACGATTCCATCGATTCGCGGGCCGATGCGCTCCAAACCGCTGGAACAGATTCTGGCTGAAGCCGCCGAACTGGCGGCTGACGGCGCGATTGAACTGAACCTGATCGGTCAGGACACCACCAGCTACGGCACGGACATCGGTTACGCGGGTGGCCTGGCAGGTTTATTGCGCGAACTGGACAAACGCATCGCCCGCGATGTGGCCTGGCTGCGCTTGATGTACGCCTATCCATCGTGTTTCACCGATGAGATGATCGACGCCATTGCGCAAAGCCCGCGCGTGGTCAAATACATCGACATGCCCCTTCAGCATATCAATGACCAGGTTCTGAACCGGATGAAACGGCGCGTCACCCGTGCCCAGACCGAAACATTGCTGGAAAAATTGCGCACACGCATTCCCGGCATGACCATCCGCACGACCCTCATCGCTGGCTCTCCCGGTGAAACCCAGCAGCAGCACGATGAGCTGGTGCAGTTCGTGCGCGACTTCGGTTTTGACATGATGGGTGTCTTTGCCTATTCGCCTGAACCGGGCACACCCATGGGCCGCATGGCCGATCAAGTACCGGATCCGCTCAAGCAGCAATGGGTCAAAGAGTTGATGCTCACCCAGCAGGAGGTCGCCTTCGCCAAAAACAGGGCGATGGTCGGAAAACAAGTTGATGTTCTGGTCGATCGGCCAGCCGGCCGGGACATTGCCGATGGTTTTGTCGCCCGCACCGCAGGTCAGGCGCCGGATATCGATTCGGTTACGCTCGTCAGCGCCAAACGCGATGATGAACTGCACCCCGGACAGATGCTGAGCGTCAAAATCACCGACTGGCAGGAGTATGATCTGCTGGCGGAGTTGCCGCGACGCAATGCCACGCGCCTGCGTGTCCTGCGCTCGCACTGATAATGATCGTACCGTTGTGTGTCTCATACATCGCGCCGGCCTGTGCGGCGCCTGACCCAACAGACACCGCGTACCCTGTTTTGACGCCAGTCAGGCAGAACCATTCGCATTCAGACGATTTTACGCTACAATCCGCTTTGCTAATTTGAGGAGCTATTGGTTATGCGACAAGTGATTGCTGCACTGGTGATTAATGAACCCGGCGTGCTGGCCAGCGTTGCCGGTATGTTTGCCGCCCGTGGTTTCAATATCGATTCCCTGGTGGTCGGGCGTACACAGGACCCCAATTTGTCACGCATGACCATCGTGGTCAACGGGGATGAAAACACCCTCGACCAGGTGCGCAAACAACTGGCCAAACTCGTGCCCGTTTCTCAGATCCATAGCTTTGCCGGCAGCGATTTCATCGAGCGCGATATGATCCTGGTTTCGGTCAAGGCTGGCCCTTCCAAACGCAGCGAAGTGATCGAAGTGGTTGATCTGTTCCGCGCCAAAATTGTCGATATCGCGCCGGAAAGTGTGGTCGTGCAACTGGCTGGCACGGAAGACAAAATCGAAGCCTTCCTCGAATTGATGCGCCCCTACGGTATTCTGGAAATGGCCCGCACGGGCGTTATCGCCATGGCGCGCGGAATGCAGTTGACCACCCATGAGGAGACCAGCAACGATTCAGCCAAGCGCGTCCGCAGCCTCGATGCCCCTCCGGCCCAGGCACTGCCGCCCAGTTAAGTCGCCCCTGTCAATCAATTTCCACTGGGCAGCGCGAATCGTCGGATGTATTAAAACCGCACGAGTGGCGCACGACTGACCTTCGTGCGGCCATGCACCGGTCTCATTGTTCCGTCGTAGCAGCCGGCGAAAAATACGCGCGAATCAGCGCACGATATTTCGCCGGCGCAGCCGGCAAAGCTTTCATCGCCTCCGCCTGCTGGTTCTGCCCCGTTGGCCCTTGCCCGCCGCTGCCCTGATGGGCAACACGTTGATTGTCGTTGCCCAAAGCCGGACTGGCCACAGAACCATTCACCTGATCCGCACGAGGCTCAACACCGCGATCATCCGTCGCGTGCTGGTCAGCCACCCCGTCACCGCTGCCCGACGCCTGATCCAACGGGTGAGCGTCTGTTGCCTTGGCTGATGGCTGATCGAACCGGCCCATCTCCTTCAGTTCCGGTCTGCGCCCCTGCGTCAAAGTAGTCTGACTTATCGCGTCACTGGCTGCATCGCTTGCATCACTGACACCCGCACGCCATGCAGCATCAGTCGTCGCTGCATCGGATTCTTGCGCGCGATCCAATCGCGTCGTCTGCTGATTTTGTGTCGGTTGATCCGGTCTATCCCGCTTGCCCGCTGAATCCACCTGTCGATCAAGCCAAAACGGCTGATTCAACTCCGCAGCCGCCGCTTGCCCAGGCGCAACTGCGCGTCGCGCCGCCATCAACTGATTCAACCGATCCGGCGTAACAAAGCCGCTACCAGCCACCGTCACCGGTAATCGACCGGCAAAGACCAGCAGCGAGCCAGCCAACAACAACGCCGACATGATCCCGCCCCACGCCCGCGCCCCCAACCAGCGCAAAACCACCCGCCTAGGCGCAACATGGCGCGATTGTTCATTAGCCGACTGCACCAGCGCCTTGGCCCACTCATTTTTTTCATTGCGCATCTCCCACGCCGAACTGAGTAGATCATGAAGCTGCAACTGCCGATCCGCCCGCATCAGCGCCTGCAGCAGGCTGGGAGAACGCAGCAACCCCCACACCCACCCCATGACCGCTCCTCCCAGCAGGATCAACCCGCCCGACCAGCCCAGCGGCTCACCCCGCCACAGCCGCACCCCACCCATCATCAGCACGACCATCGATCCAGCCACCGCGCCGACACCCGCACATTCCAACATGCGCAAAAACCGCCAGCGCCGATGCAATCGGCGCGCGAACTGCTCCAGTCGATCGGGAGGACTCCTCATGCCAACGACATTGTAGCACGACCGCACCATCCATCAGCCAATTCGTTAACAGACGACACCCAAGCAAACTCATCCAGACAGACCATTTTCCCGAATTTCCATGATTTTCTTCATGCTTTTATCGGACCCTGCCGATAAGATATCCGGGCCTATCGGCGCGACTGGTGCTGATCAATCAGGCAATCCCCGGTGACAGGACGTCACCAGCAGCACTGGCAATTGACTCTGGAGGAGTCGAACGATGCCTCTGGCTATCACATCCACCCCACGTGTCAGTTTTCTGATCTCCACCTACAACCGCAAGACGGTTCTGCTGGACATGCTCGCGCGCATTGCCCAGTGCGGCCTGGCTGACAGCGACTACGAAATTATCGTGGTGGATAACGCCAGCCCCGACGGCACGGCCGATGCAATCGCTGCCAAGTTCCCGCAGGCTCAGCTCATTCGCCTTGATCGCAACCTCGGCCCGACCACAAAAAACATCGCCCTGTCCCGCGCTCAAGGTCGCTATGTCGTCTTTCTGGATGATGACTCGTACCCCCTGCCCGGAAGCATCCAGCGCATGATTGAACATTTCGAGGCCGACCCCAAACTCGGTGCTGCCGTCTTCACCGTCACATTGCCCGATGGTTCGCAGGAAAGCAGCGCCTACCCAAACGTTTTCATCGGTTGCGGCACGGGGTTTCGCCGCTGCGCCGTCGAAGCTGCTGGTGGCCTGCCGGAAGATTTTCTCATGCAGGCTGAAGAATACGTTTTATCGCTGCGCCTTCTCGATGCCCGTTGGAAGGTTGAACATTTTTCCGATCTGCATGTGCGCCACCTGAAAACACCCGGCGCCCGCCGGCCAGGAAGGGTCACACGTCTCGATGTGCGCAATAACCTGACGCTGGCCCTGCAGATGCTTCCGCCCCAATGGGCACTGACCATGGCGGTCGACTGGACAACCCGTTATCGCCTGATCGCCCGCAGCAAAGGCCACCGCCTGCACTTTGTCCTGGGCATGATTCAGGGTATTTGGCGCGGACTCAAACTCTGGAAACGCCGTCCCATCGACGACTGGACATTCCAAGCCTTCAGCCATTTCGATGAAATTGAGCTTCGCCTGGCCAGCGCCGCAGCCCAGCATAATCTACAGCGCGTGGTGTTCATCGATTATGGCAAGAATATCTACGCCTACTGGCGTGCCGCCCAAAAGCTCGGATTGACCGTTGTTGCGATTGCGGACCGCAATCTGGCTGGCCCGTTACGTTTTTACCGGGGCATCCCCATCCTGACCGACCAGCAGGCCCGGCAGCAGCATTATGATGCTGCTATTCTGGCCAATTTTTCCCCCGCCCATGCTAGAACGCGCGTGGAAAGCTGGTCTCCCATGGATATCCGCCCTGCGATTGATCTGCAAAGCGAGCAGTACACCCCCGCGCAGGCGCAAAACAACCCTGCCCCAGCCATCCACGCCGCCTGGGGATGACCAGCAAGCCGCCGACAGGTGCCACCGCCGGCGCATATCCAGTTAAAACGATGGCGCCCTGCGCAGATAAATTGAGCAATTCATCGCTTAGCGACGCTGGCCCGGCTGATTGGGAATTTCGCCGAACTGCTGCTCGTAGCGCTTGATGAGCTGCTGCAGCGAGTGCATCAGCCGTTTGGCGCTGGTGTAGGTCATCACAACCCGATCCGTCACCTTGAACAGCAACTGCTGCTGGCCACTGGGCTGCTGGCTGGGGTTGGGCATGTTAAAACCAACATCCAGAATCACTTCCTCCGCCGTCGTATGAATGCGATAGGCGTTGGAATAGATCGTGCGCATCTCGCGCTCATCCAGCAGCACCTGCACACCATCGCCAGCCTGAATCGCTTGTCCCTGCGGCGTATTACCATTACCTTGATTTGCTTCTGCCATAATGTAAATCCTTTCCAGATTGAATGAAGCCCCTTATTCTGGCGATTCCTCCCCAAAAGTAAACGAACGGGCTAAAACGACATCGCCTTTTTCAGCTCCTCGCGACGTTGATCGATCTGCTGGCGCGTCGTGGCCTGCAGACCGCCCAGGGAAAAGTCCGCAATGGCGTAACTGGCCGTCACCGTACCAAACGCCAGCGCCCGCCGGAGATTCTCCGGATCAACGCTCCCACCCTGACAAGCCAGATACCCCATCATCCCGCCGGCAAAACTGTCACCGGCGCCGGTGGGATCGATCACTTTGTCCGCTGGATAGGCGGGCAGCACAAATGTGCCCGCCGCCGAACTCATCAGGCAACCATGCTCCCCTTTTTTAATCACCACAAACTTCGGCCCCATCGTCAGCACATCACGCGCTGCTTCCACCAGATTCTTTTTGCCGGTCAAAAGGCGCGCCTCACCGTCATTGAGAACCAATCCATGAATAATTTTCAACAATTCAACCAGCGCCTGCCGCTCGTTGTTGATCCAGAGATTCATGGTATCCGCCACCAGCAACCGCGCATTCTTGAAATTACCCGCCATTTGTCGTTGCAACGCCGGATGCGTATTGGCCAGAAAGACAAAGCTGGAATCATGGAATTTTTCGGGAACGCGCGGCGCCGCCTCCGCCAGCACATTCAGATCCACCTGCTTTGTCTCCGCTTCGTTCATGTCCTTGAGATACGACCCATGCCAGCGGAACGTCTTGCTGCCGGCGCGTACTTCCAGGCCGCTGGCATCCACGTCGCGACCTGCAAAGACGCTCTTGAGCTGCTCAGGCGCATCAGCCCCCACCGCGCCCACCAGCCGTACCGGCGTAAAAAACGACGCTGCGTACGAAAAATAGATGGCTGAACCACCCAAAATGTTTTCCCGTCGCCCGTACGGCGTTTCGACGGTATCAATACCAATGGAACCAGTAACGACCAGTGACACGTTGACTCCTGTAAAACAACAATTAAATAGCGGTTTATAATTGAAGCTGGCGACCGCTGCCAACGTCAGGCGCTAACGCCCCGATGGCAACTGCCTGATTTTAACGCGCGTGTTGGTGACGACATACAACCGGCACGGCGTCAGACGCTTGTAGCGCGTAAACAACCGATCCAGCGCATCATCCTGCTCCACCTCCGCCCCATCCACCGCCAGTTGCACAATCGACCGGCCAAAACGCCAGTCCTGCTGATAGGGTTGTTCCGACAGGGCCGGATCAACCGTAATCACATCCAGTTGTTTACGCTGCGCTTCGCGCAAAACCTGATCCACCGGCGCATCATCCGCCAAGCCGATCTCCTGCAGCGTAACCGTCTGATCTTCGCGGCGGCGCAGATTCTCTCCCACCGCTGCCGTCAATTGTCCATGCAGCAACCATCGCATCGGTCAGATGTTAACGAGGTGAAACCCAACCGGCAAATCAACATCGATTCCCATCATTCCCCCAGCCTGCTGCGCGACGGATCCGGCAACAAGTCGCAGACTGACAGCAAATTAAATCCGCTCAACATGTTCGCCGGCAACAGCACCTGTTGTCGCCGCTTCTGCGCTACTGTCACTACGATTACTGCTGCTGCGCCGGCTGCGGATATATTCCACCACCATCGGCAGGATCGAAATGACGACAATCGCCACGATAACAACTTCAAAATTCTTCTGAACAAATTCCATCCCGCCAAACAACCAGCCCGCCCCCACACACAGCGTCACCCAGGCAACCGCCCCGACAATGTTATAGACCCAGAAATAAAAGAAATTCATCCGGCCGATCCCCGCCACAAACGGGGCAAACGTGCGCACAATGGGCACAAAACGTGCCAGGATAATGGTTTTGCCACCATATTTTTCATAAAACTCCTGCGCCCGCTGCAGGTGTTTCTTGTTCAGCAATTTCGAGTCTTCCCGATTAAAAACAGCCGGGCCGAGTTTGTGACCAATCCAGTAGTTGCACGCATCACCCAGGATCGCCGCCACCAGCATCAGCACAAAAACCATCGGCAGGCTCAGTCCCACCCCGCGCGCCGCCAGCGCCCCAGCGGCAAACAGCAACGAATCTCCCGGCAGAAAAGGTGTGATCACCAGACCGGTTTCGCAAAAAACTATGGCGAACAATACGATGTAAAGATTGCCCGTCCCGATATAATCAATCATCGCCTGCCACTTGGCATCGTCGCCCAGATGGCGGAGCAAATCATACAATTTATGGAAAAATTCCATTGCGTCTCCAATAAAACCCCCCGTTGCGGCTAAAGGAAAAAACTTCAAGCCACCCAGAAGCATATCGGGAAAATTCGTTACTTGCACCAGCCCGATGTGATTCGCGCGCAAAATCATGACCTCCACTTCCACAATTTCCCGCGTCTGGATCGCTCCCGGGTGCATCGTCTGCAATTTGTGTGAAGACACTTGCCCGCAAGTATTTGATGTTCAAGCCGAAACGTGCGTGATTCGGCCGTCGGCACAGCGTTATTATCTGGATCATTATGACGCGATTATCCAAGCCGCCGCGGAGTGTCCCGTCGAAGTCATCCGCATTGCCGGCGTCAACGAACCACCTGATGAAGCGGGCGGCGAAACCGGCCGCTGAGAGTCCGAATAAATTGTTTCTCTTGCCAGATCGCCGCTGGTAGCCGATAAAGCGCCAACGTTTCTATGGCCGTCCATTGGAAACGCATCGTCGATTAAAGGCCGCCGCAACCATCATCAAGGAGCAACCGGCTTAACCAGCTTGTCTCACCACGACCCAACGACAACACCCACCGATTACGCCAGAAAACATGCGACCACGCCCCAACATTTACATCCCCGGCGTCACTGCACCAACTTATGTGCAGAAACTGGCTGAACAAGTTCCGCTGGCCCTGGCGATGATCGGGGTTGTCGTCGTGCTGCTGGCAACACTTTTCCCGTTTGATTTCTATAGTTACCGCGTCAACGACTTTTCCTGGGATTTGTCCCGCCACCTCTGGGGGGACAGGATTTACGACTTTGTCACCAACGTGGTTCTGTTCCTGCCGCTGGGCCTTGGCATCGCCGCCCGGGTCATGCACGGACAGTTCGGTCGCCGCCTCTGGTCGGTTATTGCCGCCGTGCTCTCCGGGCTGCTCCTTTCGACGATCGTGGAAAATGCGCAGTGCTTCCTGCCGCGGCGCGATCCGTCGCTGGTGGACATTATTTCCAACGCCACCGGCGCCTTGATCGGCGGTCTGCTCATCTGGGGCTGGGGCGAGAGAATCACACGCCGCCTCCCGCTCTGGCTGAGCGATGAGATGGAACGTCCGGCCGCAGCTAAATTCGGCGCTGCCCTGATTTTTTGGCTGGCCTGGCCAATTGCGCTCGCCATTTATTTCGCTGGATCGCTTTCGTTCAATAATTGGAACCCCACCGCCCAACTGCTGGTTGGCAATGAACCCCAGGGCAATCGTCAGTGGATGGGCAGGGTGGCTGAACTTCGCATCGTTTCACGCGCCCTCGATCAGCAGCAGATCGAAGCGCTTTTTTCCGGTCAGCCGATTTCAACCATCGCCGGGGATGATCTGTTGGCTTCGTACACCATTGCCGGCGAACATGATTATCCCGATGAAACCGGCCACCAGCCCGAATTGAAATGGTTTGACGCGGTAACACTTGATGATACCGGCCAGCCCGTTTTCACCTACGGTCGCTGGTTGATGACCAGCACCGCCCCGTTGGAATTGTCGCGGAGGCTGCGCGACAGCGACGCCTTCACCCTCATCACCACCGCCGCCACGGATGACCCTTTTCAAGGCAATGACGCCCGCATCGTCAGCCTCTCGCGCACCAGCCTGTCGCGCAACCTTACGCTTGCGCAAAACGAAACCGATCTGGTCATACGCATCCGCAACGGAATTACCGGCAACAACGGCGACCAACCGCAATTTCTCATCCCCGATGTTTTTTCCGACACCGACATGCACCGCATCGTTGTCAGTTATCAGCATGGTGTCATTCGCGCCTGGGTCGATCGCTCCGACCTGGCCAACCAGATTCGCCTGACCCCAGCCGCCGCCCTGATCTGGCGCAGCTTTCCGCGTCCGGCTTGGGCATTGCGCCTCGGCAGTATCCCGATCCTCATTCATGCCTGGCTGCTTTATCTGATTATTTTCATCCCCACCGCCATACTCATCGCCGTGCTGAGCACGCTGGTTCGCCACCGCTATCGGCCGTGGTTATTCATCAGCGGCATTATCGCCCCGCCCATTATTCTGCAATGCCTCTTCGCCTGGCCGTACGCGCTGCCTTTTAATCTGGCCGACACCGCCGGAACACTCGTCATCAGTCTGGGTGTCGGTGTTATCACGTTGCTTCGCCTCAAAGCCTGGCGACGCATTGTGGTATCAACCCCCAACGGCTGATTTTTCATCCCGCCCTGCCGGCATTCAGGACCACGTGCCCGTTCCCTTATTCGATTCAGCGATTTATTACCTTGGCCACGCTTTCTGCCGATAACTCACATTGGTGAGCTGGACATTGGTCATCATCGGTGTTGGTCTTTGGGTCATGCTGAACCTGATCAGCCAGGATCGCGCCCGGCGTATTAGCGAAACGCACCGCCGCATGGCGCTCCAAGCCAGACTCGCCGCCGAAGAAGTCCGAAAAAACGCGCAGGAAAAAGTCATTTCCGTCCGTTGAAAAGCGCTTTTCCACCCCGTAATCCCGCCAACAGCGAATGTCGGAAACGACATTATTGTGCGCATTTGTCGCTTTGCCCGTCATTTATAAACTCTGAAATTGACAGACTTTCTGGCTGTTCAATATACTCTGGTTGTGGTCGTTGAATTCGGTTTGTTTGGCATCTCTTGCTTCCGAGGTACACCATGGAACAGTCTGCCACGAAATCCCCGTCTCGGTCGTTCACCTGGGTCTACATTCTTACCTTGATACTGGCGCTGGCCATGCTTGGCGCCGGCGTCTGGCTGGTCATTCAAGAGCAGAACTGGATCATGCTGGCCTGCGGCGGCATATCGGTCTTCATCGTCGCGACACTCTGGCCACTGACCAGCGCCTTCCAGGCTGCCCGCCGCGAACAAGGACGCATCCTCCAGCATATCAACGAAACGCTGGATGATCGGCTGGAACAGATGGGCATCATGCTCAACCTGATCAGCGAGCAGCAGTTAATCAGTGACCGCGCCAAATCCATTGCCTTTCACGACAACGATATCAGTGCCATTCGGCGTGTCATGCAGCATCTGGCAGCCAAGGGCAACTGGGCCGCCGCGTCGGCGCTGGTCGGCAAGGTCGAGAGCGTTCTCAACTGCCCCGACGAAGCCGCGACCCTGCGTCAGGAACTGGGTCGCAGCCACAGCGGACAGGTGCAAAAAACGATTCTCGACGCCATGACCAGTATCGACCGCTGCGCTCGCGCCGAGCGCTGGGCTGAAGCGCACGAACAGGCCCGACAACTTCTTGAACAATTCCCCGACAACGATCAGGTCAAGGCCCTGCCCGGCGAAATCGACAACCGTCGTCAGCAGCACAAACAGCGCCTGATCGCTTCCTGGCATGATGCCGTGGCGCGCAAGGATATTGATGGCAGCATCGAGATTCTCAAGCAGCTCGATCTGTACCTCACTCCGGCCGAAGCCCAGCACTTGCAGGATTCGGCCCGCAGCGTGTTCAAGGAAAAACTGCAACTCCTGCGCCTGCAATTCGCCACCGCGGTGCAGGATCATCGCTGGGCTGAAGCCGTCAGTCTCGGCGAGCAGATCACCACCGATTTCCCCAATACCCGCATCGCCCAGGAAGTCAGCGAAAAAATGGAAGCCCTCCGTCAGCGCGCCAGCCAGCCGGAAGAAGAAAAAACGTCGGCGCCATAAGCTTATTGGCCCTGTCACCGCACCCGTAACCGATGACACCTGTTTTCAAGCTGGCGTTTCCAAAATCGCTCCGTTTTTTCGCAGTTGCTTTCGCAATTCGTCAACGGACAACTCCTGTGGCCGCCTGCCCTGCTGCGCACACAGCGCCGCTGCCTGCCCGGCCGCCTGGCTTGCTGGCGAAATGAAGGCAACCGCGTCATCACCGTGGCGGTCATATGTTCAACCGGTGTGATGTGATCGCTCCCCTCTTTCATCGGCAGGTCATACTGACCACTGGCCGCCGCCTCGGCGATCAGCTCATGCAGTTGCTGCTTGGTTATGGTCTTGCGCCGCGTCAGATCAACATTGACCAATTTGAAGCTCGTCGTCAGCATCTGGGCGGGTTCAAGTTGGCCAGCCAGTTCATAGTCAAACCCGCCAAACGCGCACAAATCCGCATCGCCGGAACAATCGACAAACACGCCAGCCTCAACCCGCTGCAATCCCGCTTTCGTGGCAACCACCAGCGAATTGATCCGCCGTCCCGCAGCCCCTTCCACCGCCTGCACAAACGCATTCAGCAGCACGCTCACGCCCGCCTCGGCTGCCATCTGCTCCCAGACCACCTTGAGATATTCCGGGTGATACGTCACGCCGGTTCCCGCACCAAAAGTACTGGGACGCTCCAACTGCATCCCATAGTCATCCAGTCGTCGCTGCACTTCGTCGGCAATCCCGCCGACCACGCGCTTGGACCGCGTTCCCGGCGTGTAATATCCATAAAATGTGTCAAGGACCACCGTGCTGATCCCACCAAGAAACGGCAATCGATCCAGCAGCAGCACCCGCATTCCCTGACGTGCCGCACTGACCGCTGCCGGTGAACCTGAAGAACCCGAACCCACCACCACAATATCAAACTGACCAAGGCTGGGAAGACTGCCAAACATCGCAAACCCTTTCAAAGAACCTGATATTTCCTGCTGATTAAACCACGGTTATCTGCCTGCTCAGCGCCAGCATCACGCCCGGCCAGGGTCACGCCTCACCGTACAATTGCGTTCTGCTGCCATCGACCCGATAATCACGCTTCTTGCATGAGCCAAACCCCACTGGACATCGCCCGTCAGGTCATCAGCGCCGAAACCCGCGCGCTGGAGGTGCTCAGTGATGCCTTGGATGAGCAATTCGAGTTGGCCGCCCGTAAAATCATGGCCTGCCCGGCTTCGCTGATCACCAGCGGCGTTGGCAAGGCCGGGCATATCGCCCGCAAAGTCTCCGCCACCTTCAGCTCCACCGGAACACCCAGCCATTTTCTCTCGCCCGCCGATGCTGTCCACGGCGATCTGGGTGCGGTGCGTCAAGGTGATCTGATAATGCTTTTTTCCAGCAGCGGCGAAAGTGATGAAATTCTTCGTCTGCTCTCAATTTTTCAAAAGCTCGGACGCTCCATCATCAGCATCAGTGCCACCCGTAATTGCACCCTGGCCCGTCATGCTGACATCAGTCTGGTCACGGGTAAAACCGGCGAAGCCTGCCCGCTGGGGCTGGCGCCCAGTGCCTCCACCACTGCCATGCTGGCCCTGGGCGACGCCCTGGCATTAACGGTCATGAGTCTTCGTCAATTCACCGCGGAGGATTTCGCCCTGTTTCACCCCGGCGGGCAACTGGGACGCAAGCTCATCAAGGTCTCCGAAGCAATGACGTTCCGCCTGGGGGAAAACCTGCCCGTCGTCAGCCAGGAACTGACCGTCGGCCAGGCGCTGCAGCAGGTCAGCAAAATCAAGCGGCGCAGCGGAGCGCTGATTATGGTTGACGCCCAGGGCAAACTCAGTGGCATTTTTTCCGATGGCGATTTGCGCCGGCTGATTATCGCTGACGATCAGGCCGCCTTGCGCCGTCCCCTGATGCAGGTCATGACCCACAACCCCAAACGCATTCCCGCCAGCGCCCTGGCCAGCCAGGCTATGGCCATTCTCCGGCAATATCGCATTGACGAATTGCCTGTCGTTGACGATCAGGATCGCCCCATCGGCCTGATCGACGTGCAGGATCTGGTCATGCTGAAAATTTTCGATGTCGATCAAACGTAAACAGACATGACAGCAACCCAGCAACAATCCCAACCGCAACCGCATTCAACCTTGGACTTTTAAGACGTGCCCACGCTCCACCCCATTCTTCCCGGTTCAACCATCGGTGTGCTCGGCTCCGGCCAGCTCGGACGCATGCTGGCCATTGCCGCCCGGCGCATGGGCTATCGTGTCATCACCTATTCACCAGAGACTGACACCCCCACCGGCCAGGTGGCGGATGAGGAATTCACCGCTGCCTACGACGACCTGGACCGCGTGCGCGATTTTGCCCGCAAGGTTGATGTGGTCACTTTTGAATTTGAAAATGTCCCTTCCGCCACCGCCAATGCCGCCATGGAATTTGCTCCGGTCCGGCCCAACGGCAACACCCTGAACACCACCCAGCACCGCCTGCGCGAAAAAACGTTTCTTTTCACGCATGGCTTTCCCGTCGCCCGTTTTCATCGAATCGATTCGCTGGAGACGTTGCGCCGCGCCTATGAGGGCTTTGATCGTCGTGGGGTGCTGAAAACAGCGGGTTATGGTTATGACGGCAAGGGGCAGATCGTGCTGAATCCGACCACTGATCTGGCTGACGCCTGGGCCAAACTCAATACGCTCGAAGCGGTTCTGGAGGAACTGATCGACTTTGAAGGCGAAGTATCCGTTGTCGCAGCCCGCGGTGCTGATGGATCATTCACCCACTGGGGCGTGGTGGAAAACCATCACCATAATCACATTCTTGATGTCTCCACTGCCCCAGCCACCATCGGCCTGAGTCTGCATGATCAGGCGATTGAAATCGCCCGTGGCATCCTGGAGACATTGCAGGTGGTTGGCGTATTGTGCGTCGAATTTTTTGTTACCCGCGACCAACGATTGCTGGTCAACGAACTGGCTCCGCGCCCTCATAACAGCGGACATTTTACCCTCGACGCCTCACCCACCAGCCAGTTTGAGCAGCAACTGCGGGCGATCTGCCACCTGCCGCTGGGGTCAACGCAACTTCTGCGCCCGGCTGCCATGGCAAATCTGCTCGGTGACCTGTGGACCAGCGCCCCGCCCAACTGGCCAGCAGCCCTGGCATTTGCCGATGTGAAACTTCATCTCTATGGTAAAGCCCGCCCGCGCCCGGGGCGCAAAATGGGCCACCTCACCGCCCTGGCTGATACACCGCACGCGGCCCGGCAGCTTGTCTGCGCCGCCCGCGCCGCCCTGTCCCAACCGGTCTGATCAACGGCCTGGGTTTCGCTTGATTGGCCCACACGGCGCCATGTTGCATCCCGAAAATGCTGGCCTGCGAAGCCTTTATTTTTCCACGGTTGACGCAAACTGCTCCCTGAATGCCCGATTGGTGATGACCCGGATCGGAACCGTGGTATGCACACCGCTGGTCGCCTGCTTGCCGCGCAATTGCATCAGCAACTGGTCCACGCACACTTCCGCCATCAACGGAATATCCTGATTGCTGCAGACCACCGGAACCGTCATCAGGTGCATCAGCGGAATCTCATCAAAGCAACCGATGATCGGCGGCTTGTCAAAGCGATCAATGGCGTCAATAACCCCCTGGCCAAGAAAGTTGTTGGTGCAGATAATCGCCTGAGGCCGACAATTCAATTGAACCATCGCCTGACGACCGGTCTCGATTTGGGCCGGACCCTCATAACGGAAGATCACCTTGAACCGTTCGGCCACGAGCGAAGCACGGGTCTGATGCGTGACAATGTGGTGCGGCCCGCAAACCAGCGCCACCTGGCGCACACCCACCTGCCACAACGTATCACAAAGCTGGCCGGCCAGTTGACGCTGGTCGCTGGCAATACTGTGCGCGATACCGGGAATTGGTCGATCCAACAACACCAACGGCAGATTCTCCGGCAGATGCTCCATCAGCGCCTCGCGCGTCCGGGCCAGCGGAACCACGATCAATCCATCAATCCCGCGCTGCGCCAGCAGTTGCAGATATTGCGATTCAACCTTTTCATCCTCGCCGCTGTTACACAGGATCAAACTGTAACCATGCCGATGCAGCGCCTGTTCGATCCGGCTGGCCATTTGCCCGAACCATGGATTGGCAATATCGCTGACCAGCAATCCAACCGTGTCTGTCCGTCGCGTCCGCAGCGAACGGGCAATCAGGTTCGGCTGATAGCCCATTTTTTTCGCCACCTGCAGAATCTTCTGGCGCGTCGCCAGGCTGATGCGCTGGGCGACGGTTCCCCCCGACAGTACACGGCTGACTGTACTGACACTGGTATTGGTGGCACTGGCGATGTCCTGTAGCGTCGGTCGCATGTGAGACTCAAACCTCCATTACCGCTGCATCATCAATTAACGTTTAGCGCAACCATGCTCACGGAAAATCAGCAGGGATTCACCACATTTTCGCTGGCCACCATGCTGCCCAGGCTGGCTGCGCCGCCGGTACGTTTTGATACATACTTACCGGTCTGATTCGTCCAAGTCTGTGTCGGCAGCGGTGGTTTGCTCACCTTGACCGGTTCGCCCAACTTGGCACTTTTGTACAACGCATCCATCAACCACGAATGAAGAATCCCATAGCGCACCGGGCACAACGGTTCCTCACGTCCCAGCAGGCAGTAAACGAAATTCTTATCCGGGGTGTAATTCGGGGCAGTCACCAGCGGATATTTGATCTTCCCGCCTTCGTGATAATGTTCCAGCCGCCCGCCGTGAATTCCCGTATGCAGCCGACCCTTCTCGCCGGCAATGATAATCCCCTCATCCCAACCGGGCGTATTACCTGAAATCATCGCCGTTCCCATCAATCCACCTTCCCAGCGCAACGTCATCACCGCGTTGATATCCACGGGTATGCCTTTGCGATCAACCCAGCAGAAAACTTCTTCAATCGGCCGATCCACCGCCCAACTGATCGCGTTGAACAGGTGCGCGCCCGTGTCATACATCTGCCCGCCGCCAGAAAGTTTGGGATCCTGCCGCCAGGTCCAGGTTGATCGCGGACCGGTGGGGCGCCACTGCTGATGCGACCACGCCGTCACCGTCTGCAGTTCGCCCAACCCCTGGTTCTGCAGGACATTGCGGATATAGGCGAATTCACATGAATAACTCGCTTGAAAACTGACCTGCAAAAGCAGCCCCGTCTTACGCACCTTCTCGGCCAGCTTACGGGCGTCGGCTGAGCGGGTCACCATCGGTTTTTCCACCAGCACATGATACCCATGATCCAAAGCCGCCATCGCCTGCGGAAAGTGCAGCGCATGCGGCGTGATGATAATCACCCCGTCCAACCCCGGCGGCGGACTTTTCATCATCTTGTCCATCGAGTCGTAGCGACGAATCTCTTCACGTCCGCCGAATTTGTTCTTCCAGTAATGATCCAGATTCGCCTTGTTAATGTCGCACAGGCCGACAACTTCAGCTTCGGGAACTTCGCGCAACCAGTCCGCATGCGCGTACGCCATTGAACCACAACCGACAATCGCCAATTTGATTTTTTCTGCCACGG
Organism: Phycisphaerales bacterium; assembly: GCA_020847375.1. Lineage (GTDB taxonomy): Bacteria > Planctomycetota > Phycisphaerae > Tepidisphaerales > Tepidisphaeraceae > JADLCB01. The sequence goes on from JADLCB010000021.1 coordinate 190,460, forward strand.
TGATAATCCCTTCAACTAGCATTATCCGGCTGACAACGACATCAGCCACTTTGATGACATTTTACGCGCGCACCGCTTGTTCAGACATGATCGGAGGCTGCCACAGGGCGTCGGGAACCAGCACAATCTTTCCGCGGGTCCGGCCTGACTGACTCAGCTCATGCGCCTGGGCGAACTGGCTCAACGGTAACACCGCCTGCACATGCACCTTCAAAGCGCCCTGCTCAATCAGTTGGGTAATCTTCTCCAGCCTCGATCCATCCGGATGCACTTTGACCATTCCCGTCCGCACGCCATGTTTTTCCGCTATTTCGTGCTTGAGCGGATCGATCATGGCTACCAGTATCCCACCTTTTTTCAAAACTGCCAGCGAACGAATCTTATAGTCCCCCCCGATGGTGTCGATCACCACGTCAAAATCCCGATAGCCCGCCTCCTCGAACGCGACGGCTGTATAATCAATGTAATCATCCGCACCCAGCCCGCGGCAATACTGCTCGTTACGCCCCGAAGCCACGCCGGTCACATGCGCCCCGGCCCATTTGGCCAGTTGCACCGCCATCGACCCCACCCCGCCGGCAGCGCCATGCACCAGCACCCGCTGACCCGCCGCCAGGTGCGCCAGATCGAACAGTCCGCGCCAGGCTGTCAGCCCAACCGTCGGCACTGCCGCTGCATCAACAAAATCGATGGACGCCGGTTTATGCGCCAGCTCGCTTTCCGGTACCACCACGTACTCAGCATACGCTCCATTGCGACGAAGGCTCGTACATCCATAAACACTCTGCCCCACCGTAAAACGTCGAACCTCAGGCCCGACCGCTTGCACAATCCCCGACAAATCAAACCCCAGAATGCCGGGATCCGGGCGATCCAGCCACGGATACCCAAAACCATCGCGAATCTTCCAATCCACCGGATTCACACCCGCACCATGCACGCGCACCAGCACCTGACCGGCCGACACCGCCGGTACTGGTAATTGCTCATAATGCAGCGCCTGCGGGCCACCATGGCCCCGCATGACAACCGCGCGCATCATCGGCTGACCCTCAGACTCGAAAACACTCATTCAACCCAATCCTGCTTAAAGTCGCAATCGCTCACCAGCGGCTGATCCAGTTACCACAATGGATCACACCATCCGTCTGCAATCGACCATCGCTTCATCTTAAAGCCATCGGTCTGATTGTGCGACCATGCCACTTCAATCTTGACATGAAGCACCTCAATCCAAACCGGCCCAACCCAGCACGCCCGTCAGTCAATACCCAACCTTTTGCAGAATCGGCAAATTCCCCTGCTGTTCAACCTTTGTCATAATTTGCTTTTGCGTACTCGTTCCAGAACAATTACGTCTGTTCATGAACTACTGGATCTTCGATGGCGTCAACCAGAATGGCCCGTATCCGCTCAACGAGCTGCCTCAACACGGATTGCACACCAACTCGTTGGTGTGGACCGAAGGCATGAGCCAGTGGCAGCGCGCTTCACAAGTGCCTGCCATTCAAGCGCTGCTATTACAAGCTGATCCGCAACCAACTTCGGACTCGCTTCCGTTCGAGGCAGCGCCGCCTTCTGTCCCTTACCATCCCTCCACCCCGCCATGGCAGCCATCAGCTCGCCCCAATCAACACGTAATCCCTGCCCAGCCCGTCCAGACCATCAATTATCAAAGCCCCTATCTTCCTGCCCACCTCAGCAATGCCAACTTGCCTAAAGGTCTGGCAATCACCAGCATGGTGCTGGGTATTTGCTCCTTGTTTTTCCTCACTTTTTATTGTCTGGGCGTACTGCCGGCTATTTTCGGCGTCATTTTCGGGCACATCGCCCGGAGCCAGATCAAGCGCGGTATTGCCAGCGGTGGGCCTATGGCTACGGCTGGACTTATCTGCAGCTACATCGCCTTCGGACTGACGCTGCTGGGCCTCATTGTCTTTGTTGTATATTTCTTTTTCGCCAGCGGCATGTACAACAGCCTCAAGACCCCCTGAAACTGCGCTTGATCCAAACGTTCATCACTGGCTGATCAAGCAGGCATCTCTACAATCGCCGTCAGTGCCTCCCGTCCCCTACATCCGCCTGGACAGCTCTCATCCAACCGCAGCCCGCGATTGGACAACTCCCGCGCGCGCGCCGACCCATCAACTGATTTGTCATGGTTCGACTACCCGCCTTACGGGTTTGGGCCAAAAAACCTGGGCCGATCCTCTGTCAGCCCTGCACTGGATGGCTGGTTATTTCCCCTGTCCCGGACGATGGATCGGCTATCTCAGTTATGATCTGGGACGCTGGTTTGAAGTGCTGACCACCACAACACCCGACGACCTCGATCTGCCGCTGTTTGCCTTTGCTTTCGCACCTGATCACAACCCCACGCTGCCTGCTGGGTCGACTGAACCAATTATCCCAGCACCGGCTATCGCTCCAGCGGGGCTTCAGTCTAATTTCTCGCGATCAGCCTATTTATCCGCTGTCCAGCGCGCAATCGACTACATCGCGGCTGGTGATATTTTTCAGGTTAATCTCGCCCAGCGGCTTAGTCTGCCCACAACGCTTCCAGCCCTGTCGATCTACCAGCATCTGCTTACGCATACACCCGCGTGGTATGGTGGACTTCTCGACTTCGGCGATTTTGCCCTGATCTGCAACTCTCCTGAGCTGTTTTTCCATCTCACGCCTGATCGCCGCGTGACAACCCGGCCGATCAAAGGCACGCGCCCGCGTGCTGCGGAAATGGAAACCGAGTTGACGCACAGCCCCAAGGATCAAGCTGAACTAGCCATGATCGTCGATCTGCTGCGCAACGACCTGGGCCGCATTTGCCAGATCGGCAGCATCCACGTCACCCAGCCGCGCACCATCGAAACGCATCCCACCGTTTACCACGGCGCTGCCACCATCCACGGCCAGCTCCGCAGCGACATCACCTTCGTCGATCTACTACGCGCCATTTTCCCCGGCGGCAGTATCACCGGCGCACCCAAAATCCGGGCCATGCAGATTATCGATGAGCTGGAACCACATCGCCGCGGGCCTTACTGCGGCGCAATCGGTTATCTGGATCATCGCGGCGCCTGCGCCTTCAACATCGCCATCCGCACCATGATCCTCAAACAAGGTGTTGCCCATATTTCCGTCGGCGGCGGCATCGTGGCTGACTCCCAGCCCGCCAGCGAATACGATGAAACCCTCGCCAAAGCCCGCGCCCTTCTGGCAGCCCTGGGCGTCAACCTCAACCAAGTGGACTAACCCTCCTGTCTCCACCCGCCGCCGCAACATGGCTATTGTTGCCCGGCTCACCGGCGCTTAAGCTTCCTTGATGCACGAGCTAACCATCGCCCAATTCCAGCAATTGATCCACGAGCGCTACGAAAAAGTTGACCGGCAGCGTGGCACCGCCAAAACCTGGATGTGGTTCATCGAGGAAATCGGCGAATTGTCCCGCGCCCTGGCACGCGGAGATGACCCAACCAATATCGAAGAGGAATTTGCCGATGTCTTCGCCTGGTTATGCACGCTGGCCAATATCAACGATGTGGACCTAACCCAAGCTATCCAGCAAAAATACCTCAGCGACACCCCGCCTGATGGATTCAAATCCGACGGGCCGACCGGCTAACAGCAGCAAATCACCGGTCTGCCGGCACAAAGAGCTGTATTGACAGCACAAGCCCCCCCCGATAGCTTTCGTTGTTTCCAAAAAAAGTTACTAATTCTCAGGAGTTTTTTCGATGCCCCAGTTCAAAGATGTCACCCCGCCGACTGACGGTTCAGCCATTACCATTGCCCATGGCAAGCTGCAGGTCCCTGATCGTCCGGTCATTCCGTTCATCGAAGGCGACGGAACGGGGCCTGACATCTGGCGTGCCAGTCAGCGCGTTTTCGATGCTGCGGTACAAAAAGCCTATCACGGCAAACGTTCGATCGCCTGGTTTGAGGTGCTGGCTGGCCAAAAGAGTTTTGACAAGCTCAATACCTGGCTGCCGGATGACACCGTGGAGGCATTCCGGCACTATCTGGTCGGCATTAAAGGCCCGCTGACAACGCCCGTCGGTGGCGGTATCCGCTCATTGAACGTGGCGTTGCGTCAGATGCTCGACCTGTACGTCTGCCTGCGTCCGGTGCGCTATTTCACCGGCGTGCCCAGCCCCGTCAAGCATCCGGAAAAGGTTGACATGGTCATCTTCCGCGAAAATACCGAAGACATTTACGCCGGTATTGAATGGGCGGCTGGTACCCCCCAGGCAGCCAGGACGCTGGAATTCCTCGCCCGCGAATTTCCCAAGGAATTTTCCAAAATCCGTTTCGGCACGGCTGAAAAAACCAAGGAATTTACCTGTCAGGTTTGCCCGACCGGTCAGGGCAGCAACAGCATCGACGTTGGCATTGGCATTAAACCCGTCAGCAAGGCTGGATCGATGCGCCTGATCGCCTCCGCCATTGAATACGCCATCAAGCACAAGAAAAAGAGCGTTACCCTGGTGCATAAGGGTAACATCATGAAGTTCACCGAAGGCGCATTCCGCGACTGGGGTTATCAGCTCGCTCGCGAACAGTTCGGCGCTGTCGAAATCGACGGTGGCCCGTGGTGCCGCATCCCCGATGGCAAACCCGGGGCTGGCCTTGTCATCAAGGATGCGATTGCCGACATCACCCTGCAGCAGGTTCTGACCCGCCCGGAGGATTTTGATGTGATCGCCACGCTCAACCTCAACGGCGACTATCTCTCTGATGCCCTGGCGGCCCAGGTGGGCGGTATTGGCATTGCGCCCGGGGGCAATATCAACTACATCACCGGTCACGCCGTTTTTGAAGCCACCCACGGCACGGCGCCCAAGTACGCCAACAAGGATGTGGTCAACCCGGGCAGCGTCATCCTTTCCGGCGTCATGATGCTCGAATACATGGGCTGGCAGGAAGCTGCGGATCTGATCACCAGCTCGCTGGAAAAAGCCATCGCCGCCAAAACGGTCACGTATGATTTTGAACGTCAGATGACCGGCGCTCAAAAGGTGAAAACCAGCGAATTTGCCACGCACATGATCAAACACATGGGTTGAAAGCATTGATGGGATCTCCACGGCAACGGCATGGCCAAACAGCGCAATGATCTGAACGATCGACTGACTTACCTGGCATTGCGCCTGGTTTCCATGGCCCTGCACTGCTTTCCCGTCAATGCCAATCTGCGCACCGCAGCATTGATCGGCGATATCCTGTTCAGGTTTGATCGCCGCCACCGCCTGCGGGCGATGGAGCATCTGCGCCGCAGTTTCCCGGAATATTCCCAGGAGCAATGCCTGCAACTGACCCGCCAGAGCATGCAGCATCTGGTCATGCTCGGCGTGGAAGTCCTCTTCAGCACGCGCCTGATACGCCGGGATTCATGGCGTCGCTACATTCATCTGCATCAACTCGGCGAAGCGCTGGATATTCTTCTGCGCCGCCAAAGCCCGGTCATTCTGATCACCGGCCACTACGGCAACTGGGAAGTGCTGGGTTACACGCTGGCCACGCTCGGTTTTGAAACCGCCGCTGTCGCCCGGCCGCTGGACAATCCTTACATCAACCAGTGGCTATTGGGGGTGCGCCAGCAAAAGGGCCAGCGTATTCTTGATAAAAAAGGGGCCACCAGCGAGATCACTGATATTCTCGAAACCGGCGGCGCCGTGGCCTTCATCGCTGATCAGAACGCCGGAACCAAGGGGTTGTTCGTCGATTTTTTCGGTCGCAAAGCCAGCACCTACAAATCCATCGCCCTATTGGCCATGCGTTATCGCGCTCCGGTCGTTGTGGGATATGGTCAACGATTGAACAATCAATTTGATTTTCGCATCGGGATCAACGACATCATCCACCCGCATCAGTGGGATGAGGTTGACGATCCGCTGCGCTACATCACGCAGCGTTATACCACGGCGATTGAAAATTTCATCCGCGAGGATCCCGGTCAATATCTCTGGGCGCATCGTCGCTGGAAAACCCGCCCCAAAGGCGAACCACCGGCTGAAAATGGTGTGGCCTGACCCCGCAGGATACTCACGGACAGCCAACTGCCTTCAATCGCATTCGACGAAAAAACCCGCGCTGGCAATCAACGATCACCAGCACGGGTTCATGATTATTCACCACAGCAACGGGTCGATTGACGATTGCCGGATGATTTTGTTTCAACCTTGCAGCGCCGCCTCAGCTGCGTGGGCAAAGTAATCCTTGCTCTTGGAGACGTCCGGCTTGATCGTCGATGACCCGGGATGCCAGTTCGCCGGACAGACTTCGCCATGTTCGCGCACAAACTGAAACGCCTGCAGCGTCCGCAATGTTTCCTCGACACTTCGGCCCACACCCGAATTGTTCACCGTCGCATGCTGAATGACACCATCCGGATCGATGATAAACAATCCGCGCAGCGCCACACCATCAGAATTGAGCACACCATAATCGCTGGCCATTTGACGGTTCAAATCCGCCAACAGTGGAAATGTCATCCCTTCAATTCCGCCGTTTTTACGCGCTGTCTGCGTCCAGGCCAGATGGCAGTATTTGCTGTCGATGCTTACCCCGACCACATCCGCACCCAGCTTGCGAAATTGCTCATAGGCATCGGAAAACGCAATGATTTCCGTCGGGCACACGAAGGTGAAATCCAGCGGATAAAAGAAAACGATCAGCCATTTGCCCTTGAAATCATTCAGACTCAGACGGGTAAACTGACCCTGATGTACCGCATCCAGCTCAAACGCCGGTGCTGCCTTGCCAACCACAAACGCCATAAATAACTCCTGTAAATTACGCTGATCGCCGTGCTGAACCGTCAACGGGTTCACCGAGGCACTCTGCTTCACAGCGCCATTGCATTAGTAGCACCAATGCAAAATTAACACAACCTTCCCAGCCGCCCATCAAGGCACGCTGGAGACGAAATAAAAATCAACTATATTGATAAGGTAATTGCCATAAAGAACTTACGGCTTTGTCAGATCAAAACGTCCAACTTTGCTCACCCGACCAGCCCAAGGCAACCAGGCATCACATATCATCCCACGTCGGCCGACGATCAGGCCCGTCATTGCTCTGCTTGGCGTTTATCGCCTTTTCCGAAAATGGTCTGGCGTAATACCCTTTGCGCGCTACGCTGCTCGTGCCCAGACGATTGGGTACATACCCCGTCTCCAGCTTGGAAATCGAACACCCCGCGACCAGTGCACCAAGCCCGATCACAAGCAAACCGCGCACCATGCCTGCTCTGTTGCTCATCATTCTGTTGAGATTACCAGCTATAACCCAGCCCGTCGAGTCTTGCGACTTGCCTTCGCTCCGACCGTGGCTTTCAGTCTCACCACCGGTCTATTTTTCGCTGCCAGCGCTGGCTGGTGCCTGGGCAGCAATTACGCTGGGCGGCATGATCGAGGCAACGACTTTCTTGCCCACTTCGTTCACATCCACCGGCGTAATGGTCGTCGGCGTAATCACGTTCAGATTAAACGTCGGCTCGGTGGTGTTTGTTCCCAGAACGCCCACAAACTGGCCGATATATCCCGCCAGCTCAGTGCTGTCCGAACGAACATACACCAGCGTCCGGCCCGACTCAGGATCGGTCAGCCGATAAAGGCGGCCTGCCCCACGCTGCAGGCTCGAGGCCCGCAGTGTCCCCACGGCGGTAAAGACCTGAACCGCGTTATTCTGGATTTGCTCCTGCAATTCCTGCTGTTCAGCTTTCAATGCTGTCTGGCGCGACTCTGTTTCCTCCTGTTCCTTGCGCACCGCCAGCAGCTCATCCTTGGCCTGCTTGCGAATTTTAAGTGCTGCCAGCCGACCTTCTGCAATGCGCCGCATGGACTCGGGCAACTCCGTCCCGCCCGCCAGCTTCTCATAACCGCTGGTCAGCTCCTCGATCGGCTGTTGATCAAATGGCAGGGTCTGCATCTGCGTGTAACGCGCTTCCAGGGCATTAAACTCCTGACCCGCGGATGTTGTCGATAGCTGCTGATCCGGATTGGCTGGGTTGGCCTGTGTTGTCGCCTGATCGACCGATTCAGCCGCAGCAGCATTGTGCTCATCACCCGGCTCAACCGGCGTCGTGCTGATGCCCGCTGAGGCTGCGCCGTTGACCGATTCCGACGCACCGGCATTTGCATGCTGCCCATCGGTCAGCGCCCGAATCGGAGCCACGAAATCTTTTTTCACATACAGATACGCCCCAGCCGGTGGTTTGATCTGAAAATATTCATCCTGTTCACCGATGATCTCCACCTCATCGCCATCCATCAGTTTGGTCTGCACCTGACTCTTGAGCGCATTGAGCGACGAACCGGCACGCACCGACAGATCGTTCTTGGTCACCCGCCCGCGCTTGCCATCGCCATATTGCTGCACGAACGCCTTGGACACATAACTGAACGACCCTTCCGGCGGCAGAATCTTCAACCAGTCAAACTTGATCCCCACCACCGTAATCTGCGCCCCTTTTTCCAGACGCATCGTCGCGTAATCACCCTCGCGCGGACCTGAACGGACAAACGTATTGGCGGCGCTGATCTCGCCCAGATACTGAAATGGCGCATTGGCCACTTCCGGTGCGGCCGTTTCCTGACCCCAGAGGCTGACCGGTGGTATGAATAAGGTTGAACCCAGAACGGCTGCGGAAAGAATTAAAATGCGGCGAGCAGACATAAGCACCTCCATGTGCGACTCGGCCCATTCCTGTTTTCGATCCGGCGCACCCTTGCCGGTCGGGGCCTTCGTAATGGTTTCTTTCTTGCACGACTGACGCACGTCAACCGTGCAATGATCTCCCCGGTACGCGCTACAAAATAACAACTCCATCAGGGAAGTAAAGCAGGTTTTGCGCATTCCCGCCTGATTCTGCAGGGCAAACGCAAGTAGGCGTCCGACAGGCAATCTCTTACGAGCCGCGACCGTCAGGGAGCGGTTTTTGAGCCGATCACCGCAACCTGACGGTCGCGGCTCGTTAATACATCAACCCTCGCGGGCTACTTGCGATTGCCCTGCCGTCCAGAGATTCTGTCGCGATTGTCCCTGTCGCCAGTCCGCCAACTGCATTAAGATGGACTCGTTCGCCCAGAGCAGGAGTCGCACTATGCCGATCCAGATGGAATTGCAGCGCATCATCATCTCTGAGATGCAGGATCGACAGATCATTGTTCTCAAGGAAGTGGACGGTCTGCGCACCTTACCCATCGTCATTCATTCCACCGAAGCCTACGCGATTGACCGGCGCCTCAAGGGGATCACCCTGCCCCGGCCGCTCACCCATGAGCTGCTGGCCAGCGTCATCGAAAAAATGGGCGGCCAGGTGGAACGCATCGACATTCATACCCTCGTCGATGCCATTTTTTTCGCCCACATTGTCATCCGCCAGAACGACCAGCTTCTGGAAATCGACTCCCGCCCCAGCGATGCCATCGCCCTGGGTATCGCGACCATGGTTCCGATCTACGTTGCTGAACAAGTCCTGGAACAAGCCAGTACCTGATCCCATCTGAAGCTGATTCAATCGCATCGGCGCAAATCTGATCAAACCCAATCTCAAAGTTTCAGCCGATAACGACATTTTTCATGATCGCCGCGCTGATACAGCTCATGCTCAAGCGGAACCTTCACCACATCAACCAGCTTCGCCCCCAGCAACTGGCAGGTACGTCGCGAAGCCTGATTATCGGGATTGGTGGTGATCCACATCTCCTTGAGACCATGCGCCCTGGCCAGCGGCACGAGCAGTTGCACCGACCGCTGCGCATAATGCCGCCCGCGAAACGGCTGATAGACATGATATCCCACATGCCCGTAATACTCGTGAATATCCTGCGTCCAACCGATGCGCAGGCTGACTTCACCGGCTATTTCCATCCGTCCGATCGGCTGACTTGACTGCATCCAGAAGTGATACGTCGGCACCCGCCGACCGAACGGATCTCCCTCCTGCAAACCGTCGGGATAGCGATGAATCCGCTGCAGCAGAGACTCGCGGGTGATATTCCTCACCTCCGACTGACATTCCACCTCCAGTTCCCGCCGACAGGCTTCCAGCACTGACTCGATATGGCGTTCAGCCGGTCGCACCAGCTCCAGATCGCCATCCACCAGGCTGCCCGGATCGTGGCGATGAAACGTGGAGGATGAAAATAATCGTCTGACGCTGATCCGCATGACAAGCCTCGGCTACCCGCGTGCCAACAACGCCTGCACTGTTTCACGACCGAAAAATCAGCTCTAAACCAGCCGCTGATATGGTAACATACTCAAAACTCATTGAGATTGGACGGGCATCATAACGCGCAACGCCATAACCTTGAATCCAACCCGGATCATCACATACCGAGGTACGCACATGCGCTCACGATTGAAACAAATCAGTGCGACCATACTGGTCTGCTCGCTGGCTTTATTGCTGACCTCTTGTTTTGATGTACCGCTGGGCGAGCCTGCCACCAGCGTCATCGACCAGCGCCTCGTCGGTTACTGGGTGAACGATCAAGCCGATGGGAGCAGGCGTCTTGCTGCGGTGGCGGCTTTCGACGCGCACGTCTACGGCATGGCAATCCACGAATTTTCACCCAACGCCCAGTCCGACAAACTTAAACGCGGCACGAGTACGTTTTACAAAGCCTGGTTGACCATGGTTGACGATCAGCCATTTTTAACCCTCTATCCCATCAACGAAATGCCCGGGCTGGATGATAATGACAAACCCAGCTACGCGGTTGTGCGCCTGCAAATTGCCGCTGACCACATTGTTGTCCGCAGCCTGCGCCCTGATGCGCCGCAGTTGAAAAATCTCGCCGATTCAGCCGCTTTTGCTGATATTCTCCGGCAGAATCTGAACAACCCCGATCTCTACGTCAAGGATGAGTCAATCATCCATTACCGCAAGCTCGACCGGTCGAACCCGGACGATGAACAACTGATCGGGTTGATCCAAAACTGAACCAGCGACAACGGATGTGCCCGTTGCATTTGTTGCGCCGGTTGCATCCTGTCACATGCGCTCAGTGTCCTTCCGCCGGTTTGCCGAGCACTTTTTTCAACTCAGCAAACTTTTCATCCAGCAGCGCCTGATCCTTGGCTTCGACATTCAGGCGCAACAGCGGTTCAGTGTTGCTCTTGCGCACATTGAACCACCAGTCGCCCAGCTCCACGGTGATCCCGTCAAGATAATCGATCTGGGCGGATTTATAACGATCCGCCAGCTCACGGATCTTGCCATCCTTGTCTTCCACTTCAAAATTCACTTCACCGCTCTGACGATACTTGTGATACCGGCTGATCAACTGTGACAGCGGCTTGTCCTGGGCGGACAGGATTGACAACACCCGGGCAAAGGCAATCGCGGCTGAATCCGCGTAGTAGTAGTCGCGGAAATAAATATGCCCGGACAATTCACCGCCGAACACCGCGTTCTTCTCCGCCATCGTCTTTTTGATAAACGCATGACCGACCCGGTCGCGGACCGGCTGGCCCCCCAGGGCGCTGACCACATCCTTGACCACATGGCTGGATCGCAGGTCATACACCACCGCCGCCCCTTTGTTGGCCGGCATTGACAGAAAATTCTCCGCCAATAGCGCCGTGGTCATATCCGAACCGATCATCCGTTCCTGTTCATCCAGAAAAATCGCCCGGTCGGCGTCCCCGTCAAAACAACAACCAAAATCAACCGGTTGCTGACGCATCTTTTCCTTCAGCATATCCAAATTTTTTTCCACCAGCGGATTGGGTTCGTGAACAAAACTACCGGTAATCTCAAACAAAACCGGCACGATTTTCAGGTTGGCCACATCGCCAAAAACACGCGGAACCATCTTGCCCGCCATGCCGTTGCTGGCGTCGATCGCCACCGTCAGCGGACGCTTGAGATCCAGAAAACTTCGCACTTTCTTTTTATATTCATCCCAAAGGTCAACCTGTTCATAAGTGCCCTGCACGCCCGTCGGTCCCACCCGCGCCAGCGACATGGCGATACGCTTGATGTCATCCAAGCCCGAAGCCGCCCCGATCGGTTTGGCCTTGGGGCCGGAAATCTTGAACCCGTTATAATTGATCGGATTGTGTGAAGCCGTCGTCTGGATTCCCCCCACCGCATCCAGTTGATTGATCGCAAAATAGATGAACGACGTGTCGATCATCCCCACGTCAATGACATTCATCCCCGTCGAGCGCAGGCCTTCACACAGCGCGCCCGCCAGACCCGGCGAATGTGGGCGCATATCCCGCCCCACCACCACCGCATCCTCACGTCCCACGCGCTTCTCGGGCGGCAGATTCTGCCGCGAGCGCTTCAGGAATAAACCCGTCGCGTGCCCCACTTTCCACGCATCCTCCTCATTCAACGGCGAAGGATAAGTGGCCCGGACATCGTACGCTTTGAATATCTTTTCGATCATGGTCTTTCAATCGCTCCTTTTTTGAACGTCGTGCCCCAGTGTATCGGCGCTGTCATAGGCTCGCAAACCCCCAAAATCACTCACCCGCCGGAGTTGCGCGTCTGCAAATTCACATTCTCGACCCCACGCAACTGCAATTCGCTCAGCACGCTGATCACGGCGTGATACGGCGTCAGACGGTCGGCGTCGATGCGCACCTGCAAATCAGGCGTTCGTTCCCGTTTTAATTCGATCTGTTTCCATAACTCCTGGCTCGTAACCGGTTGATCCGCCAGATAGATCCGCCCCTGCCGGTCAATGCTGATCACCAGCAGATGGCTTTGCCCGGTCGATGCGCTGGCTGCCGTCGCCGAGGGCAGATCCAGCCTCAACTGCCGGGTTGAATCCTTCAACGTCGATGCCACCAGAAAGAAAATCAACAGCAGAAAAACGCAGTCGATCAACGGCGCCATCTGCACTTCCACCGGTTCATCATCATCCAGTTTGATTCGCATGGCATCTCCTGATCACGACACCGGCAGAAGATGTCGGGCAATCAACGCGCTGACCTGTTCTTCCAGCGTAATGCCAAAAATATTCGTGCGACTCTTAAAATAGTGATGCAGCGCCAGCATCGGTATGGCAATCGCCAGACCCACCGCTGTCGTCACCAGGGCGATGGCAATTTCACTGCTCAGCGCCGACGCATTGCCCATCGAACCGATGATCGCCACCTTGTCGAACGCCAGGATCATCCCCCACACCGTTCCAAACAATCCCAATAATGGCTCGATCGTTGCGACCACCGCGATGGGATACGCCTTTTGCAGGTGCAGCTTCAGCTCGCGCGCCCCCAGATCGCCGGCCACCATCGACACATCCGCCAGCGAACTCTTTTGATGCTCCACCACCGCCAGGATCATGCGCCCCAGCGTGCTGGATCGACGCTGGCACAACTGTTTGATCTGGTCCATCCTCCCCTGCGACCAGAGCGCATCGACCTGTTCATACAACCCCCGCGGGACGATCCGCGAGCGTCGCAGGTTGATCAATCGCTCGATCGCACTGGCCAGCCCCACCACCGACACCACCAACTGCACCGCAACCGTCCAGCCACCCTGGATCAACTTGCTCACCAGCGTCATCGCCACACCATCACCAGCTCCGGCGCTGTTGGCCTGATCAACGTCATTACTCACGTCGGCCCCTGCGCCATTGCCGCTCCCGCCGTTGTCACCATCGCTAGTGCCTTCACTGATACTCCCGGCGTGCGCCGTATCATTGGTTCTGACGAGCGGCTGATCCAATTCACCCTCGCGCGTCGTCTGTCCCCGCGCCGATAGCCCCGCCAGCACCACCACAACCACCCCCAGCAATCCGGCCCATCCAACAAAACGAATCATAAATTACCTTTCCTTGACCTCTCGCCCATTCCAATCATCCGTCTATACAACCATCCCGATTGCGCTCAAAACCGATCACCCGCGCAGTTTCGTTGTTCGTCGTTGGCAGAAACATCCGTATAATCATCGCCATGACGCAACCGCTCAAGTCACGATTCACCCTCAATGACCTTCGCAGCGCCCGCAGCCTGGGACGCAAGATACCCATGCTGACCTGCTATGACTATACCACCGCGCGACTGATGCACGCTGCTGCCGTTCCCTCGCTGCTGGTCGGCGATTCCGCCGCTAATGTCATTCTCGGCCATGACACCACCTTGCCCATCTCCCTCGATTTTCTGATTGAACTGACCGCCGCTGTGCGCCGTGGGGCACCGCTGGCGCTGCTCGTCGGCGATATGCCCTTTGGTTCCTACCAGGGTGATCCGGGGCTGGGCTGTGAAAATGTCTTCAAGATGGTCAAACAAACCGGCTGCGATTGCGTGAAACTGGAAGTAACGCCCGATCATGCCCCGTTGGTCAAACGGCTGGCCGACGCCGGCGTCGCTGTCATGGCCCATTTGGGTTTGCGTCCCCAGAGTGTCAACGTCCTCGGCGGTTATCGTTTCCAGGGTCGCAGCGTTGGCGAAGCGCAGCATATTATTCAAGCCGCGCAGCGCATGACCGATGCCGGCGCTTCCGCCCTGTTGCTCGAAGCCGTGCCCAATGAAGTTTCTGCCGCCGTCGTGGCACGCACCAATCTGCCTGTGATTGGCTGCGGTGCCGGCCCTGCCTGCGATGGCCACGTCGTCGTTTTGCACGATATTGCCGGACTGACGCCGCATCAGCCCCGATTCGCGCCCCCCATCGGCGATCTGACCAGCGCGTGGCAAAAGGTGCTCCAGAAATACGTCCAGGACATTGATTCCGGTCAATATCCCCTGCCTCAGCACGGTTACGAAATGCCTCTCGACCAAGCCAAAATACTGGCCGGACTGCAACAATAATCCGTCTCGCTCATGAATAAAGATGTGCAGTAATTGAAATGACTGAAAAAACTGATTGATCCTTCAGGAGTAACTTCATTATGAAACTGGGTAAAAATTCGATTCGCGTGGGTGGAACCGCCTTGCTGACTGGCGCGCTGATCGTCGGTGGATTCCTCGGCGGTACGTGGTTGTTGCAAACCGTGCAGTTCGCCCATGCCCAGCAGCAGGTCGAAACCACCCGCGAGCAACTGGCGCAAGTCGAAGACCTCGCTTCGGTCTTTCGACAGGTCAACCAGAGCATCGAAGCCTCCGTCGTCAACATTCGCGTGGAAAAACAGGTTCCTGGCCCGCAGATGATGCCCTTCGATGACGACATGATGCGCCGTTTCTTCCCCGATGAAGACGGCGATGGCAAACCCGATCTGCCCGAACGATTCGGCAATCGCCGTGGCGACGCCTACCGCCAGGAAGGCACGGGTTCAGGCGTCATCATGGATGTCGAAAACGGATCAGCGTATATCCTGACCAACAATCATGTCGCCGGCGATGCCAGCAAACTGGTTGTCACCCTGAATGACGGCAGGAAAATCGATAACGGAACCGTCGTCGGCGCCGACGCCAAGAGTGATCTGGCCGTCGTCAAGATCGACGTGGATCGCGTTATCGCTGCGCCCTGGGGCAATAGCGACGAGCTGCAGAAAGGTGATTGGATTCTTGCCTTCGGTTCCCCTTTCGGATTTGTCGGTTCCATGACTCACGGTATCGTCAGCGCCATCAACCGCGACCACGTGGGCATTCTCGGTGCTGATGGTTACGAAAATTTCATTCAGGTCGATGCCCCGATCAATCCGGGCAATTCCGGCGGTCCGCTGGTCAACATTCACGGACAGGTCGTGGGAATCAACACCGCCATCGCCTCGCGCAGCGGCGGTTTCCAGGGAATCGGCTTTGCCATTCCGTCCAACCAGGCGCGTCAGGTTTACAATCAATTGCGCGCCAAAGGCAAGGTTACGCGCGGCTGGCTGGGCGTGAGTATTCGTGACATTGCCTCAGCGCCGGAACTGGCGGAAAGTTTCGGCTACACGGGCAAAACCGGTGTCTTGGTTGAGCAGATTCTGCCCAACGCCCCGGCCGGCCAGACCCTTGAAGCCGGCGACATCATCACCCAGCTCGATGGTAAACCGATTGCCAATATCCGCTCGTTGCGCAGCGCCATCGCCCTGACACCTCCGGGCCAGGAAGTGAGCATGACCATCTTCCGCAACGGCCAGGAGCAGGTCGTCTCTGTCAAGCTCGGTGAACAACCTGAAAACGTGATGGCCCTGGCCCGCCGCGGCTATCAACCCTCCAGCCCCGGCGCTCATCAAGCTGCTGCCAATCAACTTGGAATCGCCCTGGCTGATGTCAATCCATCAACGATTCAGCGCTATGACCTTCAGGACAGTGCCCAAGGCGCTGTCATCACGGAAATTCAACCGGACTCACCCGCCGCTGAAGCGGGCCTGCAGGCTGGCGATGTGATCAGCCGCGTTGATCGGCAACAAGTATCCGACGCGGCGGGCGCCTATGACGCCCTCAAGGATGTCAAGCTGACCGACGGCGTGCGTCTGTATGTTCAAGGCCGTGAAGGCGCCCGATTCGTCTTCATTAAAACGGCTGCTAAATAAGTCATAACCTCCTCCTGACTGCTGCAAACTGCGCCTGAATCTGGTCCTCCGATCAGTTACAAGCGTACGTTTGCAGCAGTTTTTTTATGGTTATATTTTTCACCTTTTGTCGCGCAGCATCCACCAACAGCTCAGGCATCGCTGAACTGTCCGGGTCAATAATTCATCATTGAATCAACGACTCTTGTCGCCGCACCCTGTCAATGAACACCCTGCCCCGCCAACCAGCGCTCGGCATCCAAGGCTGCCTTGCATCCCATCCCCGCTGCCGTAATCGCCTGGCGATACGTCGGGTCGGCCACATCGCCAGCAGCAAACACACCTTCAACATGGGTCTGCGACGTAAATCGATCCGTCAATTCCAGATATCCCTGGGCATTGGTCGGCAACTGCCCCTTGAGAAAGTGCGTGTTGGGAGAATGCCCAATGGCGACAAACATACCGGCTGCTTCAATCTCCTGCGTCTCTCCGCTGATGAGGTTTTTCACCCGTACACCGGTCATACCCTGCTGGTCATCCCCCAGCACTTGTTCAACCACGCTGCTCCAGAGCGGTTTGACCTTGGGATTGGACAACAACCGTTCCTGCATCACCTTGCTGGCGGGCATTTTGTCGCGCGTGCGCCGGTAGACCAGATGCACCGTACTGGCAAACTTCGTCAGATAATGCCCTTCCTCGCACGCCGTATCACCCCCGCCGATCACGATCAACGATTTATTGCGAAACCGCGGCAACGCCCCGTCGCAAACTGCGCAAGCACTGACACCATGATTCTTAAACCGGTTGTCTGATTCCAACCCCAGATACTTGGCACTGGCACCGGTTGCCACCACCACCGCATGCGCCTCCAGCTTTTGACCTGCTGAATCCGTCAACTTGAACGGCCGCTGCGACAGATCAATATCGACGATATCTTCCGTAACGATCCGCGCCCCGCTGTGCTCCGCCTGCTGGCGCATCGCCATCATCAGCTCCGGGCCGTTAATCCCCGTGGGAAACCCGGGAAAATTCTCCACCTCCGTCGTCAGATTCAACTGCCCCAACGGCAACGTACCCGCCAGACGGTTTTCTTCAGAAATCGCACCTTCATAAACAACCGGCTGGAGCTGCGCGCGTGCGGCATAAATCGCGCATGTCCAACCCGCCGGACCTGAACCGATAATGATAAGTTTCTCTGCCATGATACCTGGCGATTCTACGGCTGGTCATCCTCCAATCCAAGCCACCGACTGATTATCCCACTGATCGCCTGCGGTCAGCCCGGAGGGGATACGATGTCTGGGGTCCTTTCTAAGTCAGAATATTTTTCTGTTGCCCTGCGGGTGTTCCTCGCTATGCTATGAGCCATGCGTGGCAAGGATGCCTGGCATAACCAGACGAAGGGAATCGTCTCATCTCGCCCATGGCGGTTGCGACCCACTCTTGTTTTAACTGTATTTTTGCTATTTTCCGCGCTGGTGGCTGCGCCCAGTGCCGCTCAGGTCGGTGGCAACAATCATCCGGCGAGCATTGCAACCGATTCGGCGTCAGCCAGCACCGCTCCGCCGGCTGGTTCAACGGCTTCTGCTTCTTCGTCGACACCATCGGCACAGCCTTCTTCGTCGGCTGCAACCGCATCAACACCAGCGCCGATTCCCCTGTTGCGGCGGTCACATTCCGCCACTCAGCCGGCAACATCCGTCGATTCATCCGGTGGAATCGAGTTATGGCGCATCGCGATGGCGCTGGCCGTGGTGCTGGGGCTGATCTTTCTGCTCCGCTGGCTGGGCCGGCGCTTTACCGGCCACTCGGGTTCCGGCCACGGCCGGGCCGTACAGGTCGTCTCACGTTCGTTAATCGCGCCGCGTCAGCAACTAATGCTGGTGCGCATCGGCCGGCGGCTGGTGCTGGTGGGCAACAGCGGTACGGTGATGAACCCCCTGTGTGAAATTACCGACGCTGATGAAGTGGCGGAAGTGCTCGGCCAGGTGCAGCAGGAAAAAGGGGAATCGATCAGCCGCACCTTCGGCAGTCTGTTTCGTCGTGAGGAAGATAAATTCAATCAGCAAGTGCCCTCGGCCAGCCAGTCGCCGGTGGATTCATTTCCTGATGAACATGATCGTGATATTGATCCCGACAGCGCACCGGGCACCAGCCGGCAGGAGTTGAACGAACTGCTGGATACGGTGCGCGGGATGACCAAAAATTTCAAAAAACCGTCGTAATTGGATTATTAAAAGCGGATGCAGGCAGGCTGGTTGGAAAACAGCCTGATGAAAATCAGAATCGTTCGGACAAAGGGCGCAGGAGAATGGAGTCTCAGGCTGGTCCAATTCGGGTTGGTGTTTTCGTGATGCTGTTGCTGATCGCAGCCACGGCTCACGGACAATCCGCGCCGGCCCGCACCAACGCGCCTGCTGCTCTGCCCGCCCTGCCGGGTGTTCCTTCCATCAACCAGACGGCCAACCCATCCGACCATCCCGCCAACCCGCTGGCCAACCCACTCACCAGCCCGCTGCAACAACTTCCTGATCTTTCCAGCCGCGAAAACTTCTCCGCGGCCATGCAGATCATCATCCTGCTGACCGTTTTGTCGCTGGCGCCGGCCATCCTGATCATGATGACCAGCTTTACGCGCATCATCATCGTCTTGTCGCTGCTGCGCCAGGCGCTGGGAACCCAGCAGCTTCCGCCCAACCAGATTCTGGTTGGTTTGGCGCTTTTTATGACCTTTTTGATCATGGGGCCAACCTGGCAACGGGTGAATAATGACGCGCTGCAGCCCTACATGAACGGAACACTCGATCAACCCACGGCCCTGCAACGCGCTCAGACGCCGTTGCGCCAGTTCATGATCAACCAGATTCAAGCCAGCGGCAACGAAGCTGATGTGCTGCTGTTCATCGATTACATGAATCGCGGCACGGATGCCAAAGACCCGCAGACGTATGATGAAGTGGGAACCATGACCCTCATCCCCGCTTTTGTTCTCAGCGAATTGAAAACCGCATTTCTTCTGGGGTTCAAAGTCTATCTGCCATTTTTGATTATCGACATGGTTATCAGCTCGATTCTGATCAGCATGAGCATGATGATGTTGCCGCCGATGATGATTTCCCTGCCGTTCAAACTGTTGCTTTTTGTTTTAGTTGACGGCTGGCACTTGATTACTGGAAGCTTGATGGGTAGCTTCAGCATGTAACGTGATGCAGTGTTCTGCCAATGGTGGTCCAAGGATGGACCTGCCGGCGGAACCGGCTCTGACCAACAGGGCTGACAATTTCACTTTGGTGCGCCTTTCGTTCCCATCGGGCGCACCGGACAGCACTCAAGGAAGAGTGAGGACACGATGGATCTGGAACAAGCCACGACGCTCGTACGTCAGACGCTGATGCTGACACTGATCATTGCCGGACCGATGCTGCTGATCGGTCTGGTGGTGGGCGTTCTCATCTCCCTGTTGCAAACCATCACGCAAATTCAGGAACAGACGTTAACCTTTGTACCCAAAATTGTGGCGATGGTCGGGGCAGCCATCATCCTCGGACCGTGGATCGGCCATCAACTGCTGACCTATGCTGCGGCCATGTTCGCTTCGGGCGAGTTGCCCATGACTGTCCCTTGATTGCTGGCCTGATTCTGCCCACCGCCCGCACGGCAACCAGGCGCGGGTGGCGCAACCAATGGCCAGCAACTGCGGAATTGCAGATGCAGCGTGATTGAGATCGTCGGTGACGGAGTTTGTACCGGAAATTGTCGGAACACCTGAATGTTATCGGACGGACTGATCCAATATGTGCAGCTTTTCGTTCTGGTCGTCTTTCGCGTGACCGGATTGATGATCTTTGCGCCGCTGTTCGGAAGCAGCCGCGTGCCGCGCCGGGTCAAGTTGCTTTTTGCCGTCATTCTGGCGGCGGGATTAGCCCCGACGGTGGCGCTACCGACTGATTTGCCCCAGAGTGTCTGGCAACTGGCGGTTGGTATCGGCGGCGAGATTCTGTTCGGCGTGGCGATGGGCATGGTGTTGAGTTTGACCTTCATCGCTGCCCAGTGGGCCGGTGAGATCATGGGCCAGCAGATGGGCTTTACGATGTCGGAAATGTTTGATCCACAGTTCGGAGCGCGCAGTTCAGTGATCGGTGAGCTTTATTTCATGCTGACGCTGGTGATTTTCCTGCTGCTCAACGGTCATCACGCGATCCTGCTGGGCATACGCGACAGCTTCGCTCATCTGCCGGTTTTGTCGGTGGGAATCAACGCGCAGGTGCTCGATCTGCTGACCGGTCTGCTCCTAAGCAGCACCAATCTGGCGATTCAACTGGCAGCACCGATGCTGCTGACCATGTTGGTGGTGGATCTGGCGCTGGGATTGGTGGGTAAGACCATGCCGCAGCTCAACATCATGACCGCTGGTCTGGCGCTGCGCTCGGGGGTCGGCATTGCGGTGATTATCGTTGGACTGGGACTCTCCAGCCGGGTGATCGAACGAAACCTGGCGGATTGTCTGAGTTCTTTTTACGGATTCGTGGCGGGTTGAGGCATTGACAGGCTGGAGTGAAATCGGCAAGGCGTGACCATGGCAGAAGATCTCGGAGATAAAACCGAAGCCCCCACACCGCAGCGGCGCACCAAGGCCCGCGAGCAGGGAAACATCCCGCGCAGCCAGGATCTAAACGCCGCCGTGCTGCTGCTCGGGTTCATGGTTCTGCTGGACTTTTTTGGCAAGGACCTGGTTCGGGTCATGGGCGAGATCATGCAGTCGCTGCTGGGGCCGCAATCGCTGTCCCACCTGACCAGCACCGGCATCCAGTCGCTGCTTCTGAACATCACGCTGCTGGTTGGTCGCGCCATGCTGCCACTGTTGGCCGGCGTGGTGCTGCTGGCTGTTGTCATCAACCTCATCCAGGTCGGGTTTTTCGCCAGCGCCCAGCGCCTGCAGCCCAATCTCAACGCGCTGAATCCGGTCAAAGGTCTGGGGCGTATCTTCGGCAAGAAGGAAGCCCTGACCAAAACAGCACTCAGCGCCGCCAAGCTCGTACTGGTGGCGTGGGTTGCCTATCGCGCTGTGCTGGATCGCATGGATACGATCGTCACCATTCAGCAGTATGACTTTTTGCAGATCTTCGGTATCGGCGCCGACGTGGTCTACTGGCTGGCGATTCGGTTGGGTATTGTGCTGGTAATTCTGGCGATCATCGACTACGTCTGGCAGCGGCGCAAGCATGAGCGCGAGCTGAAAATGACCAAGCAGGAGGTCAAGGATGACATGAAGCGCATGGAGGGTGATCCGCAGATCAAAGCCCGCCGCCGCGACATTGCCCGCCAGATCGCCCTGCGTCGCGCCAAGCAGGATGTTCCAACGGCTGATGTCGTCGTGACCAACCCGACCCACTTCGCGGTGGCGCTCAAATATGATGCGGATCGGATGCGCGCGCCAAGGGTGGTTGCCAAAGGGGCTGACTTTCTGGCGATGCGCATTCGTGAAATCGCCGCGATTCACGGTATTCCGATTCTCGAACGACCGCCGCTGGCTCGCGGGCTTTACAAGCTGGTCGATGTGGGCCAGGAAATCCCCGAACAATTTTACACTGCGATTGCTGAAATTCTGGCCTATGTATATGAGCTGACCGGCAAGCATCAGAAAGTCGCCAGTTAGCCGAACCACTGAATGAAGGAAAAGAACGCAATGAAACACTGAGGGCAGGCTGATACCGATACGACACAACCATGAGCGCCATCTCCTCCAACCTCTTTCTGACACGCCTGCACGAGAATCGTGGGATGATCTTCCCCATCTCGTTCATTGCGCTGTTGGCGGTGTTGCTCGTTCCCCTGCCGACCTCGTTGATGGATCTGCTGCTGGTGCTGAATTTAACGCTGGCGGTCATCGTTCTGGTCACGACGATCTACATTAAATCCCCCTTGGAATTCGCGGTTTTCCCTTCCCTGCTGCTGGCCGTCACCCTGTTTCGTCTGGTTCTGAATGTCGCGACCACCCGATTGATTCTGACCGCCGGCGATGCCACCACCGCTGAACAGGCACAAATGGCGGCCGGGCATGTTGTTTTTGAATTCAGCAATTTTGTCGCCGGTGGGCAACTGGCCGTCGGAATCATCATCTTCCTGATCATCTTTGTGATTCAGTTCATCGTGATTACCAAGGGTTCGGGGCGCATTTCTGAAGTGGCTGCGCGTTTTACCCTCGATGCCATGCCGGGCAAGCAGATGGCCATCGATGCCGATCTGAACGCCGGCATCATCAATGAAGCCGAGGCCCGTCGCCGTCGCGAAGACATTGCCCGTGAAGCCGATTTTTACGGTGCCATGGACGGTGCCAGCAAATTCGTCCGCGGCGACGCCATTGCCGGTATCGTCATCACCTTCGTCAACATCCTCGGCGGTATCTATGTCGGCATGGTGGAAAAACAATGGGGCATTATGGACTGCCTCAGCACCTACACCCGCCTGACCATTGGCGACGGGTTGGTCAGCTCAATTCCGGCGTTCGTCACGTCGCTGGCGGCTGGTCTGATCGTGACCCGCACCGCCAGCAAGAATGACCTGGGCGATGAAATTCTCTCCCAGCTCTTGGGCAAACCCCGCGCCCTGGTTATCGCTGGCGGGTTTTTAATGTTGATGAGCTTTACCGGTTTGCCCAAAATGCCGCTGCTGATCCTGGGAGCCAGTTGTGGTGCGCTGGCCTGGAACATTACCCGCGGCCAGAAGAAACAACAGAGCAAGGATGCGGCCAGCGCCGCCGCCAGCGCTGCCAGTACCGAACCGGAAAAGGTTGAAAAGCTGCTCGATCTCGATGCCTTGGAGCTGGAGGTCGGTTACGGACTGGTGCGCCTGGTCGATGCCGCCAAGGGGGGTGACCTGCTGGATCGCATCTCGCTGATCCGCCGTCAGGTCGCGATGGATCTGGGTATTATCGTTCCGCCGATTCGTATTCGTGACAGCATTCAGCTCGGCGCCAATGACTATCAGGTCAAAATCAAGGGGCAGATGATTGCGCGCGGCGTGGCCTATCCCGAGCAATATCTGGCGATGGACAGCGGCGCGACCACCGGCGAAATTCCCGGTGGCACGCTGACCACCGAGCCGGCCTTCGGCCTGCCCGCCTACTGGATCACCGAATCGCAGCGCGAACAGGCTGAGCTGATGAACTATACCGTGGTCGAAGCCACCAGCGTGCTCACCACCCATCTGACTGAAGTCATCAAGCGCTATGCGCACGAACTGCTGTCGCGCCAGGAAGTCAAGAATCTTCTGGATAATCTCAAGACCCATTCGCCGGCGCTGGTGGAAGAAATCGTGCCAACCGTGGTCAAGGTGGGCGAGTTGCAGCAGGTCTGCCGCAATCTGTTGCGTGAGCGCGTACCGGTGCGCGATCTGGAAACCATCCTGGAAACCCTGGGCGATTTTGCGTCGCGCACCAAGGATCTGGACGTGCTGACCGAATATGTGCGCAACGCCCTGGCGCGAACGATCTGCAAACAATATGTTGACGATGGCGACCGTATCTGGTGCCTGACGCTGGATCCGGCGCTGGAAGATCTGATCAATGGACATCTGGAGCGCAGCGAGCATGGAGCCACCAACACCCTGCCGCCCCAGACCGCCCAGCAGATCGTGCAGCAGATTGCCACCAAGGCGCAGGAGTTGCAGCAGGCTGGGCGCAGCCCTGTGGTGCTCTGTTCGCCGCAGATCCGCTCGGCGCTGCGCAAGATGATCGAGGCCTCGCTGCCGCACGTTGCGGTGCTGGCGTACAACGAAATTGTCAGTGAGGTCGCAGCCGAGGCTGTGGCCATGATCGGGCTTAATGGGTAAAGGGAAGGATGGATGATGAATGATCGATTGTGAATGATCAGGCTGATCACCGTGATAGGCTGTTCCTGATCGATCAGACAACATGCAGGCTTGGGACAAGATGAATCTAAAGACATTTCAAGCGCCAACGATGGCAGATGCGCTGCACCAGGTGAAAACGGCATTGGGTATGGATGCCGTCATCCTGCATACGCGCTCGTTTTATCGTCGCCGATGGCTGGGCTTGCGCCGCCAGAATCTGGTGGAGATCACCGCCGGATCGGGGGTGAATATCGGTTCGCGGCGCAGTCGCAGTTCCAGCGCCACCGAGCCACGCCACGCCGCACGTTCGGTAGCGGGCGCGGGGGCTGGAACTCGATCAGCCAGCAGCGGTATCGCGCATTATCAGCGCCAGCAATACGCCGGTCGCGCCGCTGTTGGTGCGGCCGCCGGAATACTATCGACCTCCTCAATCGGAATAACGGAACGAATGGGTGCCGCCGCTGCCGGCATCACGCCGCAAGCCGCCGGCAGGGAGCTGTTGGGCACACCGGCTGCGACCAACATCATGATCCGCGAGTTGGTGAATGAAATCACCACCCTGAAATCATTGACCAAGGAAATCGTCGATACCAGTCGCCGCCAGAAACTCCCTGCGTTGCACGAAGACCTGATCAGCCACTATCAGCATCTGGTTGATAACCAGGTCGCCGACGACATTGCCACGGAAATTCTGCGCTGCGTCCAAAATGAGTTGCGACCCGAGCTGCTGACCAGCAGTCACGTTGTCCGCGAAAAAATAACCCAACAGTTCGACCGCCTGCTGCCGGTTTCCGGCCCCATTGTTCGCACGAAGGAAACCGGGCCTCATGTGGTGGCGCTGATCGGGCCGACCGGGGTTGGTAAAACCACGACTCTGGCCAAGCTGGCTGCCAATCTCAAATTGCGCGAACAACGGCAGGTTGGCCTCATTACGATTGACACCTATCGCATTGGCGCCATCGACCAGTTGCATCGTTATGCCGATATTCTTTCGGTACCGCTGCGCGTGGTTAATTCCCCGCGCGATCTGCGCGATGCCGTGGCCGGCATGGACAGCCACGACTACATTTTAATCGACACGGCCGGTCGCAGTCCCAACGACGCCATGAAGATCAACGAGCTGCGCCACTTTATCGCCGCCGCCCAGGCTGATGAGGTGCATCTCGTGCTTTCCAGCACCGTCAGCGAAACCTGCGTCGATCTGGCGGTGCGCAATTTCAGCGAAGTGGGAATCGACAAGGTCATCTTCACCAAGATCGACGAAGCTGCGAACCTGGGCGCTGTTGTCAACGTGATTCGCCGGATCAACAAGGGTCTTTCGTATATCACCACCGGACAGGACGTTCCGGATGATATTGAAGTTGGCCGCGGTTGCCGCCTGGCACAACTGATTCTGGGGGGTGGCTCATGACGGTGATCGATCAGGCAAGTTCATTGCGCACGCTGACCGCAAGCCGCGCGCGCGCCAGCGTCATCGCCATTACCAGCGGTAAAGGCGGTGTGGGCAAAAGTAATATCGCCGTCAACCTGGCGATCCGACTTTCCGCTGCCCGAAAAAAAGTTGTACTGCTGGATGCAGATCTGGGACTGGCCAATGCCGATGTGCTGTGCGGTCTGGATGCGCCGTTTAATCTGGCCCATGTGCTGGCCCGGCGTAAGGAGCTGAAACAGGTCATGTGCCTGGCGCCGGGTGGGTTTCATCTGATTGGCGGGGCTTCGGGTCTGGCCCGCATGGCTGATCTGACCGATTTTGATCGCCAGCGCGTGATCCACGCCATGGCTGAACTGGAACAATCAGCTGACATTATTCTGATCGACACCGGCGCGGGCATCAGCCCCAATGTGCTGTCGTTCACCCGTGCCGCTGATCATGTGCTGGTCGTCACCACACCTGAACCAACCGCCATTACCGACGCGTACGCGGTGATCAAAGTGATCTGTCGTGAAAACGACAGCCGCCGCGTCAGTCTGCTGGTCAATCAGGTGCGCACCAGCCACGAAGCCCGGGCGGTCTATGAACGTATCGCCCAGGTGGCCCGGAATTTTTTGGGTGTCTCAGTGCTTGATGGTGGTTACTGCGTGCTGGACGAACATGTGCAAACGGCGGTGCGTCTGCGCCGTCCGTTCGTGCTCAGTGCCCCGCGCAGCGCAGCCAGTTTATGTATCAGCCATCTGGCCACACGGCTGCAACGCGGCATGATTACACCGCATCAGGCTGGCAGCGGATTTTTCAATCGTATGAGCCGGTGGTTCCGTCGTTAAGACCGAGCGCTGGTCAGGGTGGCTGGCAGAGAGCGAGATGAAATGAGTAAAGCAGATGAAAGCCTTTTTTCACGCCGACTGGCAGCGGCACTGGCGCTGATTGCCTTCGCGCTGGCGCTGGTGGCTGGACTGGAGGCGGGCAACACCTTCAGCACCACCGTCACCCGCGCCTTGATCGCGATGGTCGCCACGTTTGCCATCGGGCTGATCATTGGTGCCATGGCCCGGCGCATGCTCGAAGAAAATCAGGTGCAGGCCGAAAAAAAATTAAAAGATTCTCTATCGGAAATCTCCACGGAAGGCCGATAAATGCAAGTGGACGTTTCCGATTTATTATTGGCCCCAGGCAAGCCATGGCAGCCGGCCGTAGCTGCATCGGGATGTGTTTTTTACTTTAACCACGGGACTGGGAGGCAGCATGCCGAAAATATCGGCGCCATCAGCGTTTAAGACCCAAAAACGCCAGATCGCGGACATTAAAAAAGTTTGGATCGACTTCAAAAAATCCCCCAACGACCAGCTTCGCAATATGCTGATGGAGCATTATCTGCATCTGGTTCGTTACAACGCCGAGCGCGTTCATGTAAAACTGCCCGGCGAGGTGGAGCTGGATGACCTCATGTCTTCAGGTATTTTTGGTTTGATGGACGCCATCAACGCCTTTGACCTGGATCGCGGCGTTAAATTTGAAACTTATTGTGCCCCGCGAATTCGCGGCGCCATCCTCGACGAGCTGCGCAGCATGGACTGGGTTCCACGTCTGGTGCGCAGCCGCGCTCATAAACTCAACGAAGCCACCAAGCACCTGGAAATGGAGCTGGGACGCGCCCCCACCAATGATGAATTGGCCAAGCGGTTGGATTTGCCCGTGGCTGAATTTGACAAAATGGTCAAAGATGCCAGCGTCGTCGGCGTCGTCAGCCTCTCGCGTAAATGGTTTGAGACCGATTCCAACAAGGATGTGCGCGAAATCGATGTCCTCCAGGACAAGCAAGGCACTGATCCCGTCCGCGAAATTCAGCGCAAGGATCTGAAAGAGCTGGTCACCAAAGGCCTGAGCCGGGCCGAACGTTTGATCATCATCCTCTATTATTTTGAGGAGATGACGATGAAGGAAATCGGGACGACGCTGGATTTGTCCGAGTCGCGCGTCAGCCAGATGCATTCGTCCATCCTGGCCAGGCTCAAGGCACAGATGGCGGACCGTAAAAAGGAATTTCATCCGACCTCAGTCACCTGAACCCCGCGCCTCCGCGTTGCAAGTCACGAAATATGCCGCCCGTGACGCATGACGCGATGCCGCGCCCCAAATCGGGCAAGTTGCTCGTTGCCCCGCGCAATTTCCCCGCCTTGCAACGAACAGCCTCAGCGCTGGCTTAGGCGTTCAGCGCCATCAGGTGGCTGACCACGCTGCGCCCCAGGGCACGCAGGTTGTACCCGCCTTCCAGTGCGCTGACGATGCGCCCCTGGCAGTGGCGATCAGCCATCGCAACCAGGCTGCGCGTCATCAGCCCAAATCCTTCCTCACTCATCTGCATATCCGCCAGCGGATCATCGCGATGCGCATCAAAGCCCGCGCTGATCAGAAGAAACTGCGGGCTGAATTCCTCCAGCTCGGGTATGACGCGACTGTCCATGACACGCAGGTAGTCGCTGTCATCGCTGCCCGGATCCATCGGCACATTGACCGTATACCCCCGGCCACGCCCCAGGCCAATTTCCCATCCCATACCACTGCCCGGGTAACACGTGCGCGGATCCTGGTGCAGACTGATCGACAGAACCTCGGCATCATTTTCAAAACAGGCCTGCGTGCCATTGCCATGATGAACATCAAAATCAACAATCGCCAAACGTCGAATCTGATGGTGCTGCTGAAGGTAACGCGCCGCAATGGCGATATTGTTGAACAGGCAAAATCCCATCGGCCGATCCGGTTCGGCATGATGCCCCGGCGGGCGCACCGCAGCAAAGGCACGCTTGACCCGGCCATCCATCACCGCATCAACGCACTGCTGCACACAACCGGCTGAGAGCAGCGCCGCTGCAAAACTGCGCCGCATGACCGGCGTATCACCCTGATCCAGAAAACCACCCGCCAGACTTATTTGTCGGACACGATCGATGTAGTCGCGCGAATGAACCAATTCAATCCAGCGCGGGTCAATGGGCGCGGCTTCCAATTCAATCAAGGGGCGGGTCGCTTGTACAACCGCGCCAAAATCCATCTGAAAATCTGGAAATGGATCAGGCGATGTAATCAATCCCGCCAGCCGCACTGCCCGCAGAACCGCGCGCAGCCGATCAGGTCGCTCGGGATGATGCGGGCCGGTATCGTGCTCGATCATGGCGGGATGAGTGCAGAATCCGGTGGTAGTCATGATGAGCGTGATGGTTGAGATCAGAAGTTATTGACCCAACCCAAGCAAAGGGAGTCGAACCACCTTATTGCATTCCGATACGCTTGAACCACTGCGGATAACGATATCGGATGAATAATGGAGCCAGTAACAACAAGTTAACCGGTATAAAAATGATCCAGTATCGCCAGTCTTTCCACAAGAGCGGGTCAGCACCGGCTGTGACATAAAGCGCCAGCGCCGGCAACCCGCCCAGCAGTGACCCCCAGAACACTTCAGCGGCGATGATTCGCGTCAATCCAAAGAGATAATTGCTGATCCCGAACGGCAGAAAATAGAGCAGCCGCACCGCCATGACCACCAGCAATCCGTTATGACCCAACGCTTCCTCCAGACGCTGAATCCGCTGACGGTTGGTTTCAATGCGTCGTTTGAACCATTCTCCCGCCAGCCAGCGTGAAAACAGCGTCGTAACCGTCGCGGTGATCGCCGCTGCCAGTGCGGCATAGGTGCATCCCCACGCCAGACCAAACCCGAACCCCGCCAAAATCTGCAGCCACCAGATCGGTAAAATCAGCATGGCGCATAACTGATACGCCGCCAGAAAAATCAATGGTGCCAGCAACGGATGTTCCACCACCCAGGCTTGCACATCAGCGCCAAAAGCGCGCGGTTGGCGCATGAGCTGCTGACCTGTTTGCGTCCCCCAGCTCAACCAGATCGCTGCAATAATCGCACCGACCAGCAGCACACTGATCATTGGGCGCAGACGTAAAATGGGTAAAGCCATGAGAATAATCGTTCAGGACATTTTGCCTGTCACCACAACGCGCTACCGGGCAACTGCTCAAACGCGATCAAGTCGCGGAGATAATACCCAGCCACGGATTCATACACAAAAATAGAAATACCCGGCGTGGCCATTTTATCCTTGATTTACCGCCCGCTCAGCAGTTCAATCAACCAACCGATACGACAGCCAACGGAGTTTGATTGTCGATGAACGACACAACCTTGCAACCCGCCAATAGCCGAAAAGCAACAGCGACTGTTTTTCTGCCCGCTGTTATCATCATAACAGTTTTCATCCTGCTCTATGCCCTTGACCCCGTCCGCAGCAGTCTGCTTCCCCCCTGCCTGTTTTATTCGATCACCGGTTTTTATTGTCCGGGCTGCGGCTCGACCCGCGCACTGCACGCTTTGCTGCATGGCCAGTTCATCGTCGCCATGACGCTCAATTCGTTGATGGTTCTCTGCATCCCCGCCGTGATACTGGTCAGCTTTATTCCGCGATGGTTCAGCCAGCGCCACACCCTGCTGATCGCCCTAATTGTTGTCATTTCCTACGGCGTGCTACGCAATATCCCAGCCTGGCCGATGACCCTGCTGGCTCCGCACTAGACCTGCGCATTTTCATACCCGCACCGATGAACCAATTGTTTTTTCAGCCGCGCATCATTGCGCCTTGACGCCACCAACCACCACCCGCACAATGCACAACGCCATAGGCTAGGATGTTTCGGTCAATAACGCCCCCATCGTCTAGTGGCCTAGGATATCTGGTTCTCAGCCAGAGGACAGGGGTTCGACTCCCCTTGGGGGTACTTTATGGTTTTGTTAGGTAGCGGAATGTTGTTGTAAATATTGGAAATACTAGCACTTATAAGAGTATTATCAATTTCCAATTTACCCTTACTTTCGCCTAATTTCGCCGTATGCCGCGTCGTATTTCGCGTCGCGCTTGGTGCGGTCTTGCCTGCCGCTCTGGCAAAGTGCTCATCCGTAACTTGCAGGTAGTGATTCCTGGCCACATCTGCAGAATTGCCAATCCACTGGCATACGGTCTGGATGGGATAGTCGTTGGCCAGCTCGGTCTCGCGGCTAGCTCGAAGGTTGTGAAATAGCCTCGGCCAGGGCGTAACGCCCGCTTTGTGAATGATCCTTAAGAATTGCGTGCGCAAGTTGCAGTTGGCTTGCCGGTAGCGGGTAATGACGTATTGCGCTCCTTCTTCAGCCTCATCAAATACCTCCATTAAAGGCTGTCTTAATTCTGGGAACAGAGGAATAATCCGGCACTCGCCGCCGGGCAGATGCTCCGTCTTGGGGGAGGGAACTCGGATACGGTCTTGATCCCAGAGAATATCGCTCCACTTCAGCGAGAGATGTTCACTGGGGCA
>JADLCB010000022.1 GCA_020847375.1 Phycisphaerales bacterium
ACTTCATGCGTCCTTTTTTCTTGGTTCTCGACCCAGTTCTTTCAACAGTCGATCCAGCGTTCGTCCATCAGCCCCCCGGCAGACGCTCAACAGCCCGGAGGGGATACGATGTCTGGGGTCCTTTCTATTGTGTTGCCAGAGGTGTATTGCATAATAAACAGGGAATTTGTTTTACCCGAGGTGCCCGATGCCATCTTCCCAGGAGCGTGGACAAGCGTATCTGCACAACGTGATCAGCAAGCTGGCAGCCGTTGAATCAACCCAGAAGGATCAATTTCAACTGGCTGGCGAGATGATGGCTGATGCCTATGCCCAGGATCGGTTGATCCATGTGTACGGCGGTGGCGGGCATACGGTCATGATGGTCTGCGAGATGTTTTTTCGCGCCGGCGGACTGGCCAATATCAATCCAATCTACGGCCACGATATTTCCCCCTTGTGTCAGGCGCTGAAATATCTGGAGATCGAGCGCACCACCGGTTACGGCGCGTGTCTGATCCGGTATTACGATCTGAAAAAAGATGATCTGCTGATTATCTTTCATAATATCGGTTACAACCCGACAACGATTGACGCCGCCGAGGAGGCAAAAAACAGGGGCGCCAAAATCATCGCTGTCAGTTCAACCGACTGGCAGCACAAACTCCCGCGCGATCATCACATCCGCCACCCAAACAAAAAGCATCTGTTTGAATATGCGGATCTGGTCATTGATGATGCCAACCCATATGGCGATGCCGATTTTTATGTTCAAGGCTTTGCTGATGCTGCCGTTGCTCCGACAAGCACGATTGTCGATGCCTTTGTCGCTCATCGCCTGGTGATCGAAGCCGTTTCGGCGATGGTGCGGCGTGGGTTGGAACCACCCATTTTCCGCAGCGCCAACTTTCCTGATGGCGACGCGTACAACAAAAAACTGATCGAACGATATCGCGGCCGTGTGAAGGATTTGTAAAACGGTAGTGCCATCTCACCCCTGGCGTCATCTGGATACCTGGCTGCTCAACAGAGCTGTAGTGCTGAGGAATCAATATGCCAACTGAAGCCGGACGATATCTCCGACAGATCAAAACACGGTTCGATGCGATAACAAATGATTTACCCCGATTGATTCAAATCGCCCAGACGATGGCGCCGGGGTTGCTGGCCGGTGGATATATGACCACGCCTACCCTGCTCCCGGCCTGGCCCAGCGAATTCGGCGGACGCGCTGGCGGGATGATGGGGATTCACGATTTTCCGCGCAATGGTCATCGCGATGTGTCCTATGTTGCGCTGCCGGACCCGCGCCGATGGAAGGCTGCGGAGGATAAAACACTGGCGCGTCTGCTGGCCAGCGATGCGCAGATATTCGTTAATGGTCGGCGTGAAGAAATAGTCGAAGCGGGTTTGGATGTCAGCCGTTTCAGCGGTTTTACCGGCGGGGCAGCGATCGATGAGGGGTGGGGTCAGTGGCCAGGCTATGGCCAACTGGTGAGCTTTCGTCAGTTTGAACAGTTCGTGCGCGGATGGGTGTTGTTCGGCGAGCTGCTGGCTGCTTGCACGCGCGCGGGGAAGATGCCGATCCTGTGGATGAGTGTCTGGTTGGAAGGAGCGTTTGTACGCAATGCCCATTTCAAGCCTCCTGGTAACGTGCGCGAACCGTGGCCGATACCGACATTCCACGAAAATGTCCATATTCCACCGCTGAAGTCCGGGCATATCGCCGAAGTATTTTTACGCGAGGCGGAAATGATCCGTCAGCAATTGGTGGCCCAGCAGGCGCTGCTGGCCAAGGCTGCCAGTTGGATCACCCAAGCCAGGGAAACACATCATCGCGTCTTTGCCGTTGCGGTTGGCCACGCCTACCCGGAAATACTGCAAATCCCCGGTGCTGATGCCGCCGCGCGCAATAAGAATTATCCATTGGAATGGGGGCCATCGGTCAGCGACTTGAACCACGCCATGCCGCAAGAATTGGGCGCTGGCGATGTCAGCCTGCACCTGGGTTATTCACCGGTTGACGTTGCTGATGCGCAGCGGATTCTGGATCGTGGCGTGCGGTTTATTTATACATCGCCGTATGGTCGTCCCGATCAACTCAGGGATCATCCCAATCTGCTGTGGCTGGATTTGCCTTGGCGACCGGCCGATGCAACGGTGGATATTCCCGGCTACAGCGTGCGCGCCTTGCCGATGAGTTCAACGGCACACTCAATGGCCTACTTTGCCATCATGGCTGAACTGGCCGCGCAGATAGGGTTGAAATGATTGGGCAGGCGCTGAACTGTCCTGGCGCAAATCGAAGCTCTGAAAACGAAAAACCCCGTGATTTGTGGGGCTTTTCCAGAGACTGCGTCAGGGTGTAGTGAACCTGATACATGGCTAATACCCCCAAGGGGAGTCGAACATTTGCAATTTTCCTAGGAAAATGACGAATTTTCAAAGCGCGACGCGAAATACGACGCGGTCAGGACATGATCCGGCCAATCTTGCCAAAGTCGTAGAGGGCATTATGCACCTGCCGTTGGAGGATGATGAAAAGGTAGCGCTGCTCCGGCGAATCTTGCAGGAAGGCGCTTAGGTGGGATGCCGAAGTGGACGAGGCCAGGTGCGATTTTTAGCTGTTCCTGGCGACGGCGGAAGGCTGGAAATGTCTGGGTGTTTAATCTGAGGTGACGGCGGACGTGGCCTGGTGCCGCAGTGGGTGGCGATATGAGTGTTCTCCCCCATCCGTAGATGGCGCGTGCTGGAAAGCACGAGTGACGGCAGACCCATAGCGCAGATGTTTGCGGTATGCAATGACTTTATACCAAGGCCTCAGTGTCGCCATATTCGTCTCCTGTCCCGCCGTCAGACAGGCCATGAATCACGCGAAAACGCGCAGAAACGCGCACCGCGTGATTTCAAACACATCATCCTGCCGCTACGCCTATCGACGGCTAACGACGCGCCTATCGTCGCGCCGATATAAGTTCTTGGCGGTCGATAGGACCGTCGATAGACGTTCATTAGACACCTTATCTCTTTATTTCACAAACACATAGTACGTCCATCGTGGTGGGGTTCCTTGTCGCTTGAGTCGCCCGGATTGCTCCATCTTCCGCAAGAGCCTACCGGCCTGGGGCCCGGATAGCCCACAGAGTTCCATAACGTGCTTACGCTCGATTCGGCCGTGGGCCTGGATGTACTCTTGAACCATTGCCTCATGGCGGATGGGCGAGATGCCGTGCGACCGGACGTATCCCTCGGACTGCCCCAAAGCACGGTAAAGGCTCGCGCTCAGGTGAAAAATCCGCCCGCGCTTCTCGCCTCGGCCTTCGACCATACCCCGCTCGTGGAGCCGCTCCAGAACGGCGCGGGCCTCGGTTGTGCCTTTTTGGATGAGGACACCGGCTCGCTCCGTGTCAATCCGCCGCTCGAAGAACAGCGTGTTGAGCACCAGCATCTCATCCAGGCTCAGCGGTGTGCCGGCTTCGTCTTGTTCGTAAACGAATGCGGCGAACTGAAGTGAAGGTTGCCCGCCCCGCAACACCACACGCACGGCCGTGGCGTCGCTGCGGCCGTAGTCCGGCGCAGCACGTCCGTACCGTAGTTGACCGGCAAAGATCTTGTCGATGCCGCGACCGGTTTGCTCCACCAGTCCAATCCGGCGGAACGCTTCGGCCAAGCGCGGATTTCGCGGCTTGGGTTCGTGAACCAATAGATTATCCAGCGTGACGCCTTCCGGCAGGCCGCCGGGGCTGGTGATCAGCAGATGATCGGGCTGCCACTGGATGTAAATGTCATCCAGCCGCGTGTAATCCCGGTGCAGCACCGCGTTGTTCACCGCCTCGCGGAAGCCATCGGGAGAATAGTCTGGTACTGGCAGCCGGAACATGCCCACCAGCACTTCTCGCTCTTCGTTGCGGGCGGAAAATCGTGCATCCACCTTCGCCAAGAGATGAATTAGCGGAATGGAGAAGACATCGTTGACCTTGACGTTGCCTTGGGCGTCGAGCACCTGGAAATGCAGCTTGTGCGTGGGCAGCAGCGATTGGATCGCCGACTCACGTCCCAGCAGAAGCAAGCCAGCAATGTTGGGGGCGATCTTCCCGTCCGGTCGGGTCTCAACCAGTCGCAGCGCCTTGGCCAGTTCGCCATCCGGCAGTTGCAGCAGCGTCTGGTCACCATGCAATCGGGCGATGGTCTGGCGCAACCGCTCGAACTCCAGCGGGTCGAGGCTCTCCATCGTGGCGTTCTCGGCAACCTGCGCGGAGAAATCCAGCAGGCCCATGTCCGTGCGGCGGGATCGCTGGTCACGCGGGTAGTAAGGAACGGTCTGCGGCTTGCCGTCGCCGCCGATGGTTCGACGGACGGACTTGCCGGACGCGGTGGCGCACGGCTCGGGATAGACGTCCACCTCGATGGCGATCACCTGCCCCTGCGGATGGCGCACGACGCTGATTCTCGTGTTCACATTGGGAACGGTGTTGTTGAAGATCGCGGCTTGCAGCTTGGTTGCGTCGGTGCTCTGGCCGTGGCGCGGCCTTGCCCCCGCAACGGTTCCGTTATCCTCCACTCCGATAAGCAATGTCCCGCCCTTGGTGTTGGCCATCGCCACGACCTCTTCGTAGATCGTGGCGTCATTGAGCGGCTGCTGGTCGGACTTGAATTCCACCGTCAGCGATTCGCCGGCCTGGATCAGAGCTTGTAGTTGCTGGTCGTTCATCCGTTTACAGTCTGCTCTTTTGCGATGATGGCCGTTGCCGAAGGTTCTCGCGGTTCTTTGTGCGTACTCGTCGTGGTCCCGTTGACCTGT
The DNA here is from genome assembly GCA_020847375.1 of Phycisphaerales bacterium. Lineage (GTDB taxonomy): Bacteria > Planctomycetota > Phycisphaerae > Tepidisphaerales > Tepidisphaeraceae > JADLCB01. The sequence continues at coordinate 4,781 of JADLCB010000022.1, forward strand.
TCGTTTTCCCCTTGTCGGTGGAACCTGTCGATGTCCCTTTTGTCCCCTTGATGCCTCCCTGGAAAATCGCGCCCTGCGGTGTTGTCGAGTTTGTGTCGGATTTGAGACCGATCCACTGGTCGATGGCCGTCCTGTGGAACCGCCAGTGACGGCCAACTTTCGTACCCGGTACCTTGCCCTCGGCGCACAGCTTGTAGAGCGTGGATTTCGAGAGCTTCAGATACACTGCCAGTTCCTCGATGGTCAGGATGCTGTCTGGGTTCTGCATGGCCATCTGCCTTCACTCGCCTTGGACATGGGGACACTGTTCCACCGGTCTTGGGGCAACAGAGTCTATTTCATAGTTACTCACTGTTGAGGTCAAGCACTCACCACACGAGGGTATGACCTACTGCGGCCAGCGATGGCATTGGTGGTATTGTGAAGTTCCGGGCGCTGCGATACCTGACGCAACTATTGATCAACCATTCCGCTACCTCGATAACCCAGCAGCACCAGTGGTTGCTCGATGAATGGAAAACAACCCATTCAACATCACTCCTGTAGTTCACGCAACGCTCGCGATGGACTGTCCCCAGGACGCGAACGCCTTCGGTTACGTGTATGGGGGATAGCGCAGCCTCACGGCATCGCTTGTTATCGTGCGATTGACGATTCGCGACGAAAGTTTTGGCAGTTTGGATTGCCAGTGATATGCTCGTCGCAAAGTGGCCAAGGGAGGCGGATTTCGATGGGGTTAGCGGACGACACGAGTTACAATCTGCTGGATGAAGGATGGATTCCCATTCTTTACGCCGGCGGGGAATTCCAAAAAGTGGGGATCCGGTCGGTGCTGAAGAATGCGGGCAAGATCCGCCAGATCGCGGCCTCCAACCCAATGGACCGCGTGGCTCTGCTGCGTTTCCTCATGGCGGTGCTGCTGTGGTGCAAGCCGGATTTGAGCGATAACGACCGCGCGCAACTCAGCAGCGCCGATGGCATTCCAGACGAGTGGCTCAAGAAGCTTGACGAGCACAAGGCGAAGTTCAATCTGCTGGGAGAGAGCGAGCGATTTTATCAGGATTCGGCAGTAAAGAGTAAGAAAGCTCGGCCAATCGCCGATCTGCTGGTCGAGTTCCCTGGCGAGGATTCCGTCAACCATATGCACCACGTCGTGCATGGCTCCTACGGATTCTGTCCCGCCTGCTGCGCGCAGGGAATCCTGCGACTTTCGGTGTGGGCTTCGGCCAACAAATACTATCCGGCATCGGTCAATCCAGGGTCCGCAGCTTATGCGATCCGCGAAAGAGAGAATCTCCTTTTGACGCTTGCCGCCAATCTGCCTGAAGCAACGGCATCCACCGACGATGCGCCTTGGTTGTCAAACACACCGCCGACTTCACCAGGCACCGTGGCCCGCCTCGCCTGGCGGCCGCGCAAGCTGTGGCTGAATGTCGCCCGTGACACAGGCGCTTGTGCGAACTGCGGCAACGAGGGTGTGCTGGTCGAGAGCCTGTGCAACGAGGGCGGATGGCTAACGCCGACGACAAAAAACCAGGACTTTACCAAAGAGGTTGAAACTGAATTGAAAAAGATGGGCTACAAGCCCAAGGGCAAAGACCGGAAAAACAAGACTGTTGCCAAGCTCCTGAAAAACCTTCCTGTCATACGCAAATGCAGAATAGGCAAATTGCAGAAGTTATGCAGGGCGGGTGACGCGGCTGCCCAGTCCATAGCTCAACCACCAAAGTCCGAAGCACATCAAATCGCCGAGATGTTTAACCGATTGGCTTCTAGCGATAACAACGAAAAATGCATCAAAGCGTTAACCCAAAAAGCCATCGACGACGAAAAGAAGCAATTGTCGGATGAAGATACCAAGGTTAAGAAGTTCTGGACGGACGATCCTTTGTTGTTGGAAAAAAATGGCGACCCACTCTCTCTGCCCGGGCTAAATCGAGGACCATCAGCGCACGCTTCAAAATTCTGGCGGGATGCTTTGAGTGCGTGCGACACTGCCGCCTCTCCGATCGTAGCGATCGGCCCAGTGGTCAATAAGTTTATCTTTCAGGATGCTGTCTGCATCGAGGTTCCCGATTCTTCAGCAAAAGTACGGGCTGAACTCTCAGCTCAGTTCGAGGGTCAGTTGAGTGACCAGATAAAAGAGGTCACTGCAAATCCATCGCGGCAGCATCCCGAAATCGCGGCTGCGGTTGACATGCTCACGCCCGATAGGGAGGCTTGCACTCGTCAATTGCTCACCAGCAAAGACACTGGCGCAAGTAATGAAGACTTTTTGCACCACATCTACGACTCGCTGGTGGCGCAAGTCATCTCATCCACAAACGCGGGTTCTGTTTTGCGCCGTCGCGCCGCGACAATAGCTGCAAAAACTGCTGTTAAAAAAGTGATTAAAAAATTAATAAAGAGTGCCCGCAAAAAGTCCAAGGCCGCCGGAAAATCGAATACAACATCGACCGAGGACGCTCAAGTCGCAGGGGGGCCGGAAGCATGACTTCATCCTCTGCTTTTATTCTGAAGCTTGAGAGCCTGAAACCAGGCGAGCGCTCGCATCTGCGCCGGCTGGTGGGACAGCCGCCGGATCGGACGCTGGCGGGTTTCGACCTGTTCACCGGCCTCTGGTGGCCGTTGCGGCAGAAAAACGCATCCGCTCCCCGGCGCGAGCCGAGCTGGCTGATCGCCAAGCTGTTCGGGGTGTTCGGGTCATCCATTCCACACGTTCGTCCAGAGTTTGAAAACGGGCCGGTCCTGCCTGCCGTGCTGGGCGCATGCGAGCCGAACGATCCGCCGGATTACCGTAGCCGCAACCGTTTCCGAACCCGCTTCGACACGATCCTCTGCGCGTCGCTGCACAACCTTGAGTCGCCGCTGAGCTGGGCGCTGGATGAGATTGCCCGCGCGATCGAAGGGCGCATCCCATGGGCCGGAGGCATACAGGGGATCGACTGGGCGCAACTGCTGGATGATCTCTCCATCTGGGACCGGGGCGACCAGCACCGCCGTGATCGCGACATCCGCGACATCTGGGCCGAACAGTATTTGAACGCAACGAACCATAAATCATAAGGAGTTTGCCATGTTGATCGAGATTCACATGATCCAGAACCACAGCCCCTCCAACCTCAACCGCGACGACCTGGGCGCACCCAAGACCTGCATCTTCGGCGGCGTGACCCGGGCGCGCATCTCCAGCCAGTGCCTCAAACGGAGCATCCGGCGCAGCCCGGAGTTTGCCGCGGCACTGGAAAAGGATGGAGGCGTGCGCACGCGACGGCTTATCGAGCAGATCGCCCGGGCCGCAGTCGGCGATGGTGGCGGGCCACGGGAAAGCGATCTGAAAGCGATTCAGAAAATCTTCAAAGACGGCGGCGTTGGACTGGACAAGAGTGATGAATACCGATCCGACATCCTCTTCTTCCTCCCTCAGTCCGCCATCAACGATATGGGTGCTGCCGTGAAGGCATCGAATAATGACCTCGGCACGAAGTTCGCCAAAGTCATCGGCGAGTTTGTTCAGACGCCGGACATCGCCTTGTGTGGACGGATGACCGAGTTCGACGCCAAGGGACCATTCGCGGGCCTCAAGGGAAAGTTCACCGTCGAAGCCGCGCTGTCCGCAGCACACGCCATCTCCACCCATGCGGTTATCACCGAAGTGGACTATTTCACGGCGGCCGATGATGTGGCCGGTACGGACGCCGGCGCGGGCCACGTCAACGAGGCGATGTTCAATTCCGCCTGCTTCTACAAGCACTTCTCCATCGACTGGGAGCAACTGCTGGCCAATCTCGGCGACGATACGGCGCTTGCCACGAGAACCGTCAAATGCTTTATCGAAGCCGCCGTCAAGGCGAACCCCTCCGGCAAGCAGCATGCCTACGCGGCGTTCAATCCACCCGAGGGTGTCCTCGTCGAAGTCAAAACCACCTCGCGCACCCCGATGAATTACGCCAACGCCTTCGCCGATCCCGTACCGGAGAAGTCCCAGCGCGGCCTGATTGGCGAAAGCATCGCCCGGTTGGGGCAGTATGTTCACGATGTCGCCAATGGGTACGGCATCGAGGCAGAGCGTTTCTGGTTCTCCCCGTCGAACCGGCATCCGTTGAAATGTGTTGACGGCAATCAGGAGAAAGACGTGGACGGTGTGTCCAGTGACGGCAAATTCGACGAGTTTGTCGGCAAAGTCATGAACGTGGTGAATACCGGCAAAACCTCCGCTGCGGTGAACTCATGAATTCCCCCAACACGGTTTATCTCCGCCTGGAAGGTCCGCTCCAGTCCTGGGGTGACACCTCCAAGTTCGTCATCCGGCGGACTATGGATGCGCCCACCAAATCCGGCGTGCTGGGGATGATCTGCTGCGCCATGGGCCTGTCGCGGGCCGAAGCAAGAGCGAGGCTGGCGGATCTGAACGCGTTGGCGATGGGCGTGCGCATCGACCGCCCCGGCACCCAGTGGTGGGACTATCACACCGTCGGGGCGGGCATCGGCATGACGACGGCGGCGGGGGGAGTGAAATTCGGCGCGCAGGGCACGATCATCACCCGGCGGGTCTATCTGGCGGATGCCAGTTTCCTCGTCGCGCTGCAAGGGGATGAGACGATCATCAAACAGGTTACCGATGCGCTGCGGTCGCCGAAATGGGCGTTGTACCTGGGGCGTAAATCCTGCCCGCCGGCGCTTCCGGTCTTTGCGCAGCCGCGTCAGGATGAGACTTGGACGAATCCGATGCGCGTCGACGGCGACCTCAAGGCGGCGCTGGCCGCCGTGCCGTGGTCTCTGCGGTATAAAGACGATGCGCCCGACGAAACTTCCATCGCGTTGCCCTGCCTGATCGAGCGGCGCAAGACAAACGACAACGATACCGCGCCGATCGAGGCCGAGGTCTGGTACGATGAGTCGGTTTGCTTCGATCCGCCGGTGCATCATCCGCGCCTGGTGATGCGCGATGTGGTGAAGGTGAACGTCGGCCAGCCGATTCAACAATACACCCCCGCGCCGCCGCGACCCCGTGCTGACTATACCAACGCCGAATATAAAAAACGCCGCGCCGCCCGCCTTGACGCCGATCATGGCCTGTGTGTCTTCTGCAAATCGCCCGCCACCACGGTGCAGCACATCACCTACCGCCACGCCGGCGGCGACGAAAAACAAGATGAACTGCGCGCGCTCTGCCGGCTCTGCCATGATGCAGTGACGATGATCGAATACGGACTGGGGATGGGGCTGGATCGCATCGACCCCTGCGAGCCGCGCTGGCGCGAGGATATCCTGCAAAAGCGAGGCGAGATCATCGCCTTCCGCTCGCTGGAAACCCGCCGTCGCCATTTTGAACCCGAGGATGTCGAGTAATGTACCTCTCAAATCTGCTGATCAACGTCGGCGACAACCCCGACCGCCCGCGGCCCGGTCGGCTCTGGCTGCGCAATCTCTACCGCGTCCATCAGCGCCTGTGCATGGCGTTCCCATCGGCGCAACGCAAGCAATCCGACGCGCAGTTCCTCAATCCGTACAATCCGGATGACTTCACCCAATGCCAGGTCCATACGCCAAGAAGCGCGGAGGCCGGCTTTTTATTCCGCGTTGATCCGCAGCCGGGTGGCAGCGTTGTGATCCTGACTCTCTCGGCGATCCAACCCGACTGGAATTATGCCTTTGCCAATGCGGCATACCTTCTGGCCGCGCCGCCGCAATGCAAGTGCTACAAACCAAAACCAGCGGCCGGCCAACGATTGCGCTTTCGCCTGTTGGCCAACGCCGTCTCCCGCGTGCGGCAGCAGTCGGTTCACCACTGCGGACAAGCCATCGATGGAAAATGGGTTGGTAAACGTGTGGGTGTCGCCGGCGATGAGGCTTCTCTGCGTAACTGGATTGATCGACGTGCCCACGCCTCGGGATTTCAGATCGACGAACTGACCAACGTCCAAGCCGGGTACGTCTATATGAATAAGATCGGAAAATCCGGTCAAGGTCAGCGCCTTCGATCCGTCCGTTACGATGGGACGCTGAGTGTGACCGATCCGGTCAAGTTTCACCAAACCCTCTGCTCCGGCATCGGCCCGGCCAAGGCCTTCGGGTTCGGCCTGCTCTCCATCGCGCCGGCCCGTTGAAACTCAAGCCCGCGCTCTTTGACAACCGAATATCCCCTTATGGGGATCGCACGACCAATCAATCTCCAGGAACTTCCGCGCTTCGATGACAAGCTCACCTATCTCTACATTGAGCACGCCGCCGTGGACCGCGAAGACAAAGCGCTCTGTTTCCACCATCCCGATGGAACGGTGTCCGTTCCCGCCGCCGCCTTGGCGGTGCTGCTTCTTGGCCCGGGCACGAGTATCACCCACGAGGCGGTGAAAACGGCGGCTGATTCCAACTGTCTGCTCATCTGGACCGGCGAACATGCCATCCGCTTCTATGCCCACGGACAGGGCGGAACCCGCCACAGCCGCAATCTGCTTCGACAGGCGGCGCTTCTGTCCAATCCGCTGACGCGCCTGCAAGTCGTCGTGCGCATGTATCTCAAACGCTTTAACGATGCCGAACCCAATGCCTTGAATTCCCTCACACTCCAGCAGTTGCGCGGTCGCGAAGGTATCCGTGTCCGCCAGGCTTACGCGGACGCCTCGGCGGCGCACGGCATCCAATGGAGCGGACGGAATTATCAGCGCCGGGACTGGAACGCCTCCGATCCCGTCAACCGCGCCCTCTCCGCCGCCAACGCCTGCCTCTACGGACTTTGTCACGCCGCCGTCCTCTCTGGCGGCTATTCTCCGGCGCTTGGGTTCATTCATACCGGCAAACAGCTCTCGTTCATCTACGATATCGCGGACCTCTATAAGGTCGATTTCACCATTCCCCTGGCGTTTAACATCATCGCTGAGGGGCAGCAGGATATCGAACGCCGCGTTCGCATGGCGTGCCGGGACCGCTTTCGTGCCGGCAAGCTCAATCGCCGTATTCTTCCCGATATCGCCTCGATCCTGGCAATGGAACCGGCCACCGCATCCCAGGATCAATTCGACGAAGACCCGGCGCTTCCGGCCGACTGGTGGACCCCGGCCGGCTTCGGAACACAAACGCCGATTCAACAAATTCTCGCCCACGTCGCGCCAAACCTCGGAGGTACCTAATGGTCATCATGATTCTTCAGCGCGTCTCTCCCAGCCTGCGCGGCGAACTGACCCGCTGGCTGCTCCAACCTCACACCGGCCTGTTTGTTGGCACGCTTTCGATGCGGGTTCGCGATCGACTTTGGGAACGTGTCTGCAATAATCTTAAAGATGGGGCAGCCATTCTGATCTACCCCGATGACAGTGAGCAGGGCTTTGCCCTCCGAACCAGCGGGAAAACCAAACGTCTCATTGTAGACTTCGAGGGCTTGAAACTGGCAAAAACCCGCGCCACGCGGTAAAATCCCAGTCTATTCCCCACGCACGTGGGGGTGAACCGTCGGCTGCGCCAGCTCAAGGCGCCCCTGGAAGCCTATTCCCCACGCACGTGGGGGTGAACCGATCGTCCGCCGTGATCGCCACAGCGGCCAAGACCTATTCCCCACGCACGTGGGGGTGAACCGCAAACGCGGCAACCATCTGGCGGGCGCGGTCCTATTCCCCACGCACGTGGGGGTGAACCCATCATGCGTGGGATCGCAGATCATCGGCAACCACCTATTCCCCACGCACGTGGGGGTGAACCCCGACAACGAAGATGAGTTCAAGAATCGGGTGGCCTATTCCCCACGCACGTGGGGGTGAACCGTGAATGTTGCCCCACGTGCCCCCAACGGCTGCCTATTCCCCACGCACGTGGGGGTGAACCGAAATTGTGGAATGGGACAGGCCATACCGCGCCGCTATTCCCCACGCACGTGGGGGTGAACCGCAGGTGCTCGCCGCTGCGGTGGACCTGACGCCCTATTCCCCACGCACGTGGGGGTGAACCGGAAATCCGACGCGAAATCTCACGCTTTACATCGGCCTATTCCCCACGCACGTGGGGGTGAACCGCCCGATACGGTACTGGCGCGGATCGGCGTGCCTATTCCCCACGCACGTGGGGGTGAACCGCTAACGCAATACACCACGACCACGAAGCAATGGCTATTCCCCACGCACGTGGGGGTGAACCCAAGGTATAGGTATAAATAGTAGGGGGAGTTTACCTATTCCCCACGCACGTGGGGGTGAACCTATCAGGAATCTTTGGAAAGTTTTATCATTAACCTATTCCCCACGCACGTGGGGGTGAACCGCCC
>JADLCB010000023.1 GCA_020847375.1 Phycisphaerales bacterium
ATATCCAGGGCGCTTATGACAGCCCGGAAGATCATCGCGGCCTGGCGGAATATCTGCAGGGAATTGACGCCCAACACGGCACGGAGGGCAACCGTCTTTTTTATCTCTCCACACCGCCCAATACGTTTGATCCGATCATTGAGAATCTGGGCGCCTTGCATGGGGCTGCTCCAGCCACGGGCCGACCGTATCAGCGGATCGTGATCGAAAAACCGTTCGGATACGACCTGGCCAGCGCGCGGGCGCTGAACAAGTTGCTGTACCGATATTTCGATGAAAGTCAGATTTTTCGTATCGACCATTATCTGGGCAAGGAAACGGTGCAGAACCTGATGGTCATGCGCTTTGCCAACGCCATTTTCGAGCCGATCTGGAATTACAAATATATCGACCATGTGCAGATTACCGTCAGCGAAACGCTGGGGGTGGGCAGCCGTGGTGGTTATTACGACAAGAGCGGGGCTGTGCGTGATATGGTGCAGAACCATATGTTCCAATTGATGGCACTGGTGGCGATGGAACCGCCGGTGGCGCTGGATGCCATCAGCGTGCGCGATGAAAAGGTCAAGGTGTATAAATCCGTCCGACCGCTGCGCCCGGGTCTGATCGATGATTTCACCGTGCGCGGCCAATATGCCGCCGGCGAATACGCCGGTCAGAAAACGGCTGGTTACCTGACGGAAAAAGGCGTTGCGCCCGATTCACGCACCGAAACGTTTGCCGCGATGAAGCTGTACATTGATAATTGGCGCTGGAGCGGGACACCGTTTTATCTGCGTACCGGAAAATTTCTGGAGCAGAAAATCAGCGAGGTGGCGGTGCGGTTTCGTTCCCCCCCGTTGACACTGTTTCAAAAGCAGTGCGAAGCGCCGGTCTACCCGAATGACCTGGTGATTCGGGTTCAGCCGGACGAAGGCATCAGCCTGCGCCTCAACGGCAAGGTTCCCGGCGGAGCCATGAACATCAAGAGCGTGGCGTTGGACTTTTTCTATAAGACGACGTTTCAGAAGGAACCGCCCGAAGCGTATGAACGATTGATTTTTGATTCGATGATCGGCGACCAGACACTGTTTATCCGCGGTGATGAGGCCGAAGCCGCCTGGGCGGTGATTGATCCGATCGAGGAAGGCTGGAAAAACAGCAAGGCACTTCCGGCGCAGTATGAACCCGGGTCATGGGGCCCCAAGAGCGCATCGGATCTGATCGAGCAGGACGGCCGCCGCTGGTTGCGCAACGGCAACACCGAACCGATTATCGCCTGTTCACTGTAAAATCATTGCTGCTTGGAATCATTGCAGCAGCCATGCCAAAATAGGCGATGCGGCAGGATGAACGGGCTGGCCCGATGGTTGCGATGCGGTGGCGGTTGAAGAGAATCATTCAATGGCTAAGACTTTTTATATTTCCACTCCGATCTACTATCCCAATGCCGAACCGCACTTGGGGCATGTTTACACGACGATCTGCGCCGATGCGGTTGCGCGCTATCATCGGCTCAAGGGTGAGGATACCTGGTTTTTGACCGGTACGGATGAACATGGCGTCAAGATGGTCAAGACCGCCCAGTCGCAGGGGACAACGGCAGCGGAGCTGGTGGAAAAAAACGTGCCGATTTTCGTCGAGCTGTGGCAGCAGATGAAGATCAGCAATGATGATTTCATCCGTACAACGTCCGACCGCCATAAAGCCGGCGTCACCGCCATCGTCGAAAAAATGCTGGCACAGGATGATATTTATCTGGGTTCGTATGAAGGGTGGTACGACGAAGGGCAGGAGGAATTTGTCACGGAAACTGCTGCCAAGGATCAGCAGTATAAGTCAGCCGTGTCGGGCCGCCCGCTGGTTCGTTACGGCGAGCCGACCTATTTTTTTCGCCTGCGCAAATACGCCGACCGTGTGCGCCAGCACATCGAACAGAACCCGCATTTCATTCAGCCTGAAGCGCGCCGCAACGAAGTGCTGAGCAAACTGCAGGCAGGTGTGGAGGATCTGTCCATCAGCCGGGCCAGCCTCAAGTGGGGGATCCAACTGCCCAATGATCCTGAGCATGTGATCTATGTCTGGATCGATGCGCTGAGCAACTACATTACGGCACTGGGCTACGGACAAGGCGAAGGCAACGATGCGCTGTACCGCAAATACTGGCCTGGGGTTCATCTGATCGGCCGGGAGATTCTCTGGTTTCATACCGTCTACTGGCCGGCGATGTTGATGAGTATCGGTCAGCCGCTGCCGCTGCAGGTGTACGCGCATGGGTGGTGGACGGCCGAGGGCAGGAAGATGAGCAAGTCGATGGGCAATTTCATCGATCTGGATCGGTTGCGCGCCGTCATCAATGATTTCAGCCTTGATGCGCTGCGCTATTACCTGCTCAGCGCCGCCCCGTTTGGCAATGATCTGAACTGGACCGAGGTGGATTTCAATAAATCGTTCAATGATCTGGCCAATGTCGTGGGTAACTGTCTCAATCGCGTGTTGAAAATGGTGGGCAAGTATTGTGATGGCGTGCTGCCGCCGGCTGGCGCTGCAGAGGAGATCGATTCCAATCTGCAGCGTCAGGGGGGTCAATTGCTCGGGCAGGTGCACTCAGCCTATGAAACGATTCATCTGCAGCAGGCGGTGATGCTGCCCATCGAACTGGCCCGTTTGACCAATGGTTACATTGACGCGACCAGTCCGTTCAAACTAGCCAAGGACCCCGCCCAGCACCAGCGCCTGCAGACGGTGCTCAACGTGTCGTGTCAGGCGATTTATCGCGTGCTGATCTGCCTCCTGCCCGTCCTGCCGGAAAAGGCAGCCGAGGGGCTGGCGCAATTGGGTGTGCAAATCAATGGCAGGACGATGGACGAACTGTTCGCCCAACCTCTGGCGGCGGGGCACAAACTGGGTTCGGGTTCGCCCCTGTTTCCACGAGTGGATCCCAAAAAGCCTGCTTGAGAATCATTCTGAATCAAGAATAAATTCACCCGCGATGGCGTCGATCACGTTCAATCCCGTCTCGGTGAAACTCAGATGCTCATCGGTGCAATTCAATAAGCCAGCCTGAGTCAGCGCATCGATCTGACTCGCGTAAATCGTGCGGGCATCCAGTCCGGTTCGCTGTTGAAAAAACGAAAAGGATAACCCCTCCTCAAGCCGCAAAAGCAACATCGCCAGCTCGCCCGCCCGGGCGGAGGGCGATAGGTGTTCGTATTGATCGACGGGCAGCGTCTGGCTGTCAATCGCCCGCTCCCATCCGCCCAGGTGGCCGCGGTTTTTCCAGCGGTGTCCCTGCACATGCGATGCACCGGACGGGCCAAGGGCGATGTAATCATCCCCGTGCCAGTAGGCGATGTTGTGCTGACAAACCTTGCCAGTGCGGGCGTAGTTGCTCACCTCATAAGCATTCAGGCCAGCGGCAGATAGATACCGGCGCGTGTGATGCAGCATCTCCAGTTCGATTGTTTCCTGAACGGCGGTGATCCGGCCCAGACGTTTTTTGACCGCGATGGGGGTATTGGGTTCGTAGGTCAAACCATAACAGGACAGATGCTCGGTATTCAAGGCGATGGCGCGTTGGAGATTGTCCGCCCAGGATTCGAGCGACTGACCGGGAATGGCGTAGATCAGATCGATATTGAGTCGCTCAAATCCAGCGCGGCGGGCCATCTCCAGACTGCGCGGCACATCATCAGGGTCGTGATGACGCTCCAGCGCTGCCAGTTCCGGTTGATGAAACGACTGGGCGCCAAAGCTCAGCCGGTTCACCCCCAGCTCACGCATCATTGCGCAATAGTCCAGTGAGACCGTGGCGGGATTGCATTCGATTGTCCATTCGATGCAGCCGCGGCAGTCAAATCGTTTTTGCAGCCCCTGAATCAATCGCTGCATGGCTGGCGGGGGCAGGAGGCTTGGCGTGCCACCACCAAAAAAAATCGTGCGCGGTTCAATCGTCAGGTGTCGGTGATCAGCTTGTCGGGCCGGGCTGGTTGCAGCGCCTGACCAGAGGTCTGCCTCGCTGAGGATGCGGTCAACGAAGTTGGTCATGCGTTCGGGAGTCTGACGTGTGATGCTGTAAAAATCGCAGTAATGGCATTTGTGAAAACAGAACGGGATATGCACGTACAGCGCATTGATCCGGGCGGCCGGAAGATGTTGCGGCGTCAATGCGGACGAAATTGCCGGCAGGGGGATCGTGGCCAAGAGAATCAATGGTAGTCGCTGCAGTGGCGGTCAATCAAACGTGCGGAAAATTGGAGCCATCTGATCAGGCGGATATGGGTGCAGCCGATCATGGCCAGGCAAAAAAACGCTGCGCATTGGCGGTGGTCGCCTGGCCAAGCTGTTCCAGGGAGATATTGCGCTGTTGGGCGATCATGGCGGCGGTATGAACCACGAACGCCGGTTCATTGGTTTTGTGTTTGCGCATCGGTTCGGGGCTGAGATAAGGTGCATCGGTTTCGACCAGCAGTTGATCCAGCGGAACCGCAGCAGCGATAGCGCGCAGTTCGTCATTGCGCTTAAAAGTCACCGGGCCGGTGAAACCGATCAGATACCCGCGATCAGCAATGCGCCCAGCCTCGGCGAAAGTACCGGTGAAACAGTGGAAAACAGCGCGAACGTCTGAAAATTCGTTCAGCATCGCCAAGGTATCATCGACCGCCTGGCGGCAATGAATGACAACGGGTTTGCCGGCCTGTTGCGCGATGGCCAGTTGGGCCTGGAAGAGCTGCTGCTGCAACGGGCGCGGCGCGCGGTCGTAATGATAGTCCAGCCCCATTTCCCCCACGGCCAGCACAACAGATGGCTGAATCAACTGGCGCAGTTCATCAACGCGATGCCGATCATCCGGCGTGACATAATTGGGATGAATCCCCACCGCGCAGCGCAGATCGGAATGATTGGTACACAGCTCGATCGCCGCCTGATCATCAGCCAGATCCGTGCCAATGGTGATGATCCGCGTAACGCCGGCCTGGTGGGCGCGCGCCAGAACATCGGGAAGCTGGCTGAAAAGGCGCGGGTCGGTCAAATGGCAATGGGTGTCGATCAACATGACGGGCGGTTATCACGGCGGGACGGATTCAGTACGTTGCCTCAAAAGCGCTTTTGGTATGACGGACAATCGGTTCGCAGCGGGGCGGCCAGATAATGGCAATGACATCGAAGCGCGCCGCGGGTTGAGGCCCGCCGAAACGCGAAAGATAAAATTTGGCGGCCTTGGTGATCTGATGCTGTTTGAGGTGGTCCACCTGATCTTCGGGGCGCGGTTCCTCCTCCACCCGTGTTTTAACTTCGCAGAAGATCAGCGTCCTGCCTTCGCGCGCGATGATGTCAATCTCGCCGCCGGGCGTACGGAAATTGCGCGTGATGATCTTGTAACCCAGACGCTGCAGGTAACGGGCGGCCACGTTTTCGCCACGCTCGCCCAGCGGATTTTTGGCTGCGGCAGGGTTGAACATTGACTTGAACCATTCAAACATGACGCCAATATCCCACTTCAGCCCCGTCTGTGCAAAGGGACGACGCTTTGGTTGGCAGAATCGTTGCGGTCCGGATAAATGCGGATTTTGCCCGGCAGTGGTCAACCTGATGTTCACGAAACAGCGCGATCAGGGTATATTCAGCGTCAAACCGTGGCCAAATCAAAGGGTTTGCCCACGATATTCTGCACGTCGTCTGGCAGAATAGCTGTTGCAGGGAAAAGTTTGTCACCGCCAAGGAGTTTGTCATGCTTAAAGGTCAGTTGCTGCATCCGGGGATTCTTTCGGCCATTGCCAGCGCCGGCCATGGCAGCAAAGTGTTGATTGCCGATGGCAATTACCCGCATTCCACCCATCGCGGGCCTAATGCGTCGCTGGTTTTTTTGAATCTTTCGCCGGGATTGGTTTCCGGCGTTGATGCGCTGAAAGTGCTGACCAGCGCGTTGGTCATCGAAAAGGCCGAAGTGATGGACTATGCCCGCACCGGCCCGTATGCGATGAACAAAGACCCGGAAATATGGGCGGACTATGCTGAGCTGTTGAAAGACGCCGACTGCAAAGGTCAGCTCAATAAAATCGAGCGTTTTGCATTTTATGATGTGGCGGCTGCGCCGGATGTCTGCCTGACCATCGCCACGGGCGAGCAACGGATTTACGCCGATTTGCTGCTGACCATCGGCGTGGTGAAGTAGCTGCCCAAAGCCGACTGTTTACCCGTGCCGGCAAAATGCGGCAGGCAAAAGTGTCGGACGAATGTCCAAGCCGATATGACGCAACGGCGCGCCACATTCCCCCGTTCACACCGACTGACAGGGCGGTTGCAGTTTGGTCGGGTTTTTGCGGGTAAAGTGCGTCGATCGCGCGGCCCGCTGGCGATCTACGCCTGGCCAAACGCCTTGGAGCATGCGCGCATGGGCATCAGCATGAACCGGCGCGTTGGTTCGGCCCCGCTGCGTAACCGGATCAAACGCTTGTTGCGTGAGGCGTATCGACTGAATCGCCATACCCTGCCAGCCGGGTTTGATCTGGTCATTGTCGTGCAGCGGCATTGTCCGCTGTCGTTGGATGAATACCAGCAGATTCTGACCAGTTTACTGCCGCAAGTGTGTTCAGCAGCCGGCCAGCGGCAGGAGCAACAGCACGGCTAGAATCAATCGAACGATGTCACGCTTGCTGATCAGCCTGATCTGTCTCTACCGCGCCACTCTGAGCCGGTTTATGGGCGGGCAGTGTCGCTATCACCCCACCTGCAGCCAGTATGCCATTGACGCAATCAAAAAATATGGCCCGTGGCGCGGTTCGTGGCGGGCGATCAAACGTATCGCCCGTTGCCACCCGTGGGGCGGCAGCGGGTATGATCCCGCGTGAAAAAAAGCTCAGCAATGTCGGTCGCATCGCTTTATCGGGGGTTTTATTTTCCCGCGTGGGCGAATTTTTAACATTTGCGCCTGCTTCGTCCGATAATAACAAGCGATGCTCGAGCAAATTATCGAAGCTCTTGTCGCCTCAGAGAATGAGGCTGCTGACGACCTGCTGGTCGAGGCTCTGCAGCGCGGTAATTTGTCGGAAAAAACGACCGTTTTGCAGGCGCTGATCCGCCGGGAAACGGTGGCTGGTCTGGGCGGGGTGATTGATGAATTTCACCGCCTGCCCGATCCGCTCAAGCTCGAAGTTCTGAAAAATATCCGATATTTCCATGCAGCCTTGCGCGAGTATGGACGTAGCGACGATCTTCAGCGCCGCCTGGCAACGGTGACACTCATTGCGCACGGTCGGGCGGGGCGATTGAGCTATGTCCTGACGGAGAATCTGCGTCACAGCGACGAGGGGCTGGCCAAGGCGTCGGTCGAGGCGCTGGTGGCACTGGCGCGCTGGATTGCCCAGGAATCGCGCAATCTGCAAAAGCTGGAGGAGGAACAGCGTAAGCGTGTCTATCGCGAAGTGATGGAAAATCGCCGTGAAATCGAACAGGCAGTGGTTCGCGCGCTGGATACGCATCGGGGTCGTCATGGTCCGGAACTTTTACGGGCGGCGCTGTTGCTGTGTGACTGGCCCGGTTCGGGCACGCTGGCGATTTTACAGTCAGCCAAACACGCCGGGCAAAGCCCCATGGTGCGGCGCTTGCAGCAACCACCCGCCAGCGAGCATGTGGAAAGTTTTCTGCTCGGCGCCAGTCATGGTGGTCTGCGCAGCCATTTCGGTGTTGTTTTTTCACATATCGAAGAAACGCCGGTTCTCGATGCGCTGTTGCGCAAGACCCACTGGCTGAAGGATCATCAGTTGCAACTGTGCATGCACCAGGTGACGCGCGGTAAATGGTGGGATCATCAGACGCTGACGCAGGATTTGGCCCGCCGCGAACCCGCCGAGGCCGGCCGGGTGGGGCAGTGGATCGGGGTTTCAGGCGCGCATGACGCGCTGCAGGATGAACTGCTGGGTTGTGTCTATGAGCGGATTCGATCTGATTTTTCCGCCAAACTGCGGTTGGTGCGCCTGGTTGCCAGCCGGCCGCGCAACACCTCGGTGCAACTTTTGCGCCAGATGCTCAGCGACGCCGATGAACGCATTGTACGTCTGGCAGCGCGGGAGATTGCGCGGCGGCGACCACCGGACTATGAAAATATGCTGCTGCAACTGATGACCGGTTCCGACACGCTGGTGCGCCGGGTTGTCAGTCGGGCGATTGGTCAATCGGGGTTTGACAGCTACTGGCAGCGTTTTGATTATCTGGATCGCACCACCCGACGCAGTGCCGGCAAGGCAATGGTCAAACTGCTGCCCGATGCCGTGGGGCGGCTGAGTAAACGCCTGTCCGGCGGTTCATCGCTTCAGCGGATCAAGGCGATGCAGATTGTGCAAGAGCTGGAGCTGGCTGGCGAAATGAGCCAGCAGCTTGTCCAGCTTTGTCAGGATTCCAATCCGCGCCTGCGCAGCAAGGCGGTGCAGGTATTGGGCGGAGCAGCCTCATTTCCTGATGAAGTGCTGCTGGAACGTGTTCTGTCAGATCAGGATGCCCGCGTTCGTGCCAATGCCATTGAGGTGCTGGAGTCGCATCGGCAGGCGGAATACATACCCATGCTGACCTCGCGTGCCCGTTCGCACCAGTCGCATAATCGCGAGCGTGCCAATGCCATCAAGGCGCTGGCGCGGATGCACGTCGGCGTCGCCTCGTCGCAGTTGCAACTGATGTTGGAGGATCAACGAGCCGAGCATCGCATCAGCGCGATGTGGGCGCTGCGTCAGATCGGATTCTGGAAGTTGCTGACGCAGGTGGGAAAAATTGCCCGTGGCGATGAGGATCTGAAGGTGCGTCGCTACGCCATTGTGCTGTTGCGCGGCATTGCGGAGATGGTGGCGGAATATAAAAGTCGCAAGGCTGGATAGTTGGGTCCGATGAACCGCGTCGCCGCCAAAGAGGAGGCAATGCGAGCAATCGCTTGATGGATGACCAATGAACAAACGCATGATGATGGCGCTGTCGGTCGGGTTGATGCTGGTGTCCGTGGCGCAGGCGAGCCAGGAGGATTTTTTTCGCGGGCTGAGCGGTCGGGGCGACAGCGGAACCGGATCCTCCGGCAGCCTGGTGGACGTAACGATGTTTCTGGCGGTCCTGGGCCTGATCGCCGGTGCACTGGTTTTGCTGGTTTGGATTGTGCGTTTGCGCAAGACGCTGGCGACGCGGGCAAAACATAATCCCGCCCGACTGGTGCGGGAATTGGCGCGGAAGGTGAACCTTAAACCCACCCAGCTTAAAAAACTCAAACCGATGGCAGCCAAGGCGGAAGTATCGCATCCGCTGGTTTTGTTGTTGTGCCCGTCAATCGTTGCCGGGTTGATGAAAAAGAATAAGCAGCAATAACCGTGCGGCTGGTGACGAAGCGCAAGCCACATCGTGCTCCACACAATGCTGGTTTGCTGAGATGTCCTACGCGATCCCCAGCTCCGCATGCAGATCACGGGAATCGATGGGCAACTGCGGTTGATTCAGATCAGCCCACATCGCCGCTTCACCGTTGAGCGGGCTTTTGATGTTGTACGCCTGGTAAGCGATCATCTCACCGATTCGCACCACCAGATCGATCAGCCGTTCGCCCGCCGTCCAGTGGTCCCCCACGCAGATGGTGGTGGCGTCAAAATTGGGATGAAAAATCGGCGTTAGAATCCGACAGATCGGGCTGATGCGTGGATATTCGCTGGTGCATTCGATTTCGACCAGATGTTCATTGCGCGGCACGGGCGAAGCCTGGCCGGTCTTCATCTCCAGCCCACGCACCTGATAGCGGATGCGGTAACGCTCCGGCGGATTGCCCTGCATCGGATCAATGTGAATCATACTGGATTGGGCAAAAGCATCTTGCATCTGTTGCGCTTCGGCGGCCAATCGGCGGGTGCGCAGAGGCAACATCGGCGCTGACGCGGCTGTCGGCGCGGCGCAAGCGGTTGAAGCTGAAATTGACGAACCGGTCGGCGAGGCGGAAGGCACGACAAGGCTGGTTTGGCATTGCTTGCAGCGGGCGGTGCGTCCAGCAAGGTTATCTGGAACACTGTATGCCTTACCGCAGCCACTGCATCGAAATTCAATCATGTTTCCGCCTTGCCCGCCGAAAATAACTGGCGGGCTTGCTCAGCGCATCCACCAGTAATACGAAGCAGCCAACCCGCCGATGATTCCCGCCAGGCAAAGCAGCAGGGAAATCAGAAGTATTTTTGATGACTGCGATTTTCGCTGCCACATCAACCACGCAATAATCAGGGCGACGACGGCGGCTGGGATGCCAAAGGCGAGCAGGCCCAGCACCGTGGCCAGGGCGCTGACAGTCAGCAGCAGGTAATCATACGACGGCGCAACCGGCGGGGCGGCGGCTTCATTAAACACTGGCGCAGACGGCGGACGAACCGGTTCATCCGAGTGCTGATCCAGGCAACCGACCTGGGGGCAACCGTAGGTGCAGCAGCCTTTGTTTTCCACCCAGCATTGCTGGTGAAACAGGCTGTGACAGTCAGGGCACTGATGAGTCGCCTGACCACGGGTAATCGCACATTGACAAATTCCGCAGGTGGTGGTGGCTGGCGCTGCCGGGCGGTTGGATGCCGGTTGGGCGGTTGCGGTCGCAGGCGCCGTTTGGGCTGCCGGTGAAGCTGGTTCTGGAACCTCGACCGGAGCCGGAGTGGCCGCGATGACCTCGCTGCAGAAAGCGCAGCGGTGACTTCGACCATGGATTACCCACGTCGGCGTTCCGCAGGAACAGAACACGAGCCGGCCACTGGCATCGCCCCCTTCGTTGGCCTGACGAAAAGTGACGACCTGGATGCCGCGCGGCACTTTATCGAACAGGCTGAAAATCATGCGCACCGGGCCAGCGTCGATCGTGTCGCGGTCGGAGAGTTGTCGTACATGTTCGATGGGTTGACCGTTGACCAGCACGCCGTTGACGCCGCCGGTCGTGCCCACCTGCCACCGGCCGTCTTTGGGTTCGATCCAGGCATGAATACGTGAAATGGCTGGATCAGCAATCGCGATGGCGCAGATTTCCTTGCGACCGATCAGCACGCGGCCGGTCAACTGACCGGCATAACGTGTTTGACCGTATTGAACCAGTAGAACAGGCATAGTGTGGGGGAATTAACAGACTGCCTTTTCGTGAAAGACCAGGGTTGTGCTGCCAACACGAATCTCATCGCCGTCGCGCAGGCGCTGGCGTGAGATCGGGCGTGCGTTAATCAATGTCGGCGTACCCAGCGGCAGATTTTCAATTTCAAATCCTCCCGAAACAAGATGTATCGCAGCATGACGCGGACCAACGGCTGGGTCACGGAACAGATATATACTGCACGACAGCGCGCTGCCGATGTACGTCGGATTACGATAAAGTACAAACTGTTTTCCTGCGATCAATCCGGCGGTCACTTTCAACCAGCCGCGCTTGGCGACATTCTCGATCAAACCGACCGCCAGACCCGTCAGCATTCCGATGGCACTGATCGCCAGCAACCGGCTGATATTATATCCCGCCCAGGTGGCGATTGGTTCAAACATCAGACCTCCCAACACACCGCCGATCACGCCTCCGAGCAGTCCGATGGTCAATTTGCGCCGATTGCGCATCACCAGCCCCGGAGCCGCAGCCAGGAACAGGCCCATGGTTCCCCACGCGATCATGTGCTGAATCGCCAGATTGCCAGATAACCCGTGAGAATCGTGACTGGTCGCCAGTGTTTGGATCCATCGTAATACCAGTGCAGCAGCCGCACCGCCAAGCAGACCCAGGGTCGCCCCCACGGAACCGTTGATCAGCATCGCCCGGGTGTTGCGCTCAACCAGCGCGTCAGCAATAGCCAGGGCGGTGGCCACGATCAGACCGGCGGCGGCGAAGAAAAAAATGTTGGCAATCAACTCGGTCTGGGCACTGCGCGCGGTCAGTTGTTGGCGCGCTTGTTCACGCTGGGCATCGTCGAGCTGGCTGTGTTCGATCTGGTAGTACGGGTTTTTCATGCCCGCATGCCCCAGGCGTTCCAGTGCGCTGTGCGCCTGCGCGGGTTGTAATCGACCTTGCTCTGCAGCCTGTTCGATCATCTGTCTGGCCTGTACCAGTTCGTCGTACTGGGCTTTATGATTGGGAATAAACCGGCGCGGCAGCTCGCCGCATGCCCAACCGGCTATACCACCGATCAGCCCGAAAAAAGTGGTATAGACGGCGGTATTATACCAGAAACCACGTTTGCGCCGCTGGGCCGTGCTGGCAACGGGCGGTGCGGCGGGTTGATAGCTGCGCGTCGCCTCGTCCTGACGCTTAATGCGCTCATCAACCCGCGTATCATTTACATCGTCATACGAAATGGAGAACTTCTGAGCCATCAAAAAAATCTATCCATTAAGAAAACGGTCAATCGCCCGTATTACTTTCTTCAGCCAGTTGCATTTCCGGTCGGTCGAATCTGAAGATTGGCTGCAATTTTCATCGGGTACGGTCATTTTGATCCTGTCATCGTCGGCAACAGGTTCGGAACTGGTCGCAACAGTTGCCTTGTCCGCCGCGCCGGCAGAGACACCATCACGCACGGTGGTTTGATCCGGGTCGGTAAATTCTCCCGTATGAACCAGGTGCTCAGCGCGCTCACTGACGCCGTTATGCCAGACGAAAATCCCTTCATCGTGGCCCAGCGGGTCATAAACCATCGCCACCTGCCAGGGCAGGTTGAAAAAATTATCCTGAATAAACAAGTCCATGCCGGAAAGGAATACACCGAACCCGGGGTGCGTATGATACCAGCCAACAATGCGCTGGTCAGGGTAGTTGTTCTGCAATACTTCGTGCGCCCAGTCCCACGTTGCGCTGGTGAAGGTGACCTGGGCGGCGTGATGGGTGGCGTGGCGCGCCTCGATGCAGGCGGTGATGTGCAGAAACGGGCCGTGCTGATCGTGAAATACGTTGCCGATGAGAAAACCGCCGATTTCAATGTCGGTGATACTTTTACCGTGTGCGTGGATTGCATCCAGCGCCTGTTTTTGCAGAACGACCTGAAATCCGTCATGACGCTGGCGCGGCAGGGGGCGCAACTGGCGCAGCGGCCAGGCGTGCGCTTGAATCGCGCTGATGTCGCGAATGTCGCCTTCCTCGAAGCTGGCAGCGTTTACGTCCAATCCAGCTCCTGTTCGTCAGCCCGGAGTTCACCAAGAACGGCCGGGGCGTCGCCGCCCAGTTCCAACCCGATGCTGCGCCCATCGGCAGCGCGGGCGGTGATGATTTCAAAGGGTGGCAGGCCAATCTGGGCGACCGTTCGATCCAGAAAAGTTTCATCGCCATTGATACGGTGGAATGTACGCACATCGCGCATCTGATGGCACTGCGGACATTGACCCTGCTCAGTTTTGATCTTGCCCAGCGAGCAGAAAATCTCCTGCTGAGTGCCACAGTGGGGGCAAACCAGTTTTGACAGCACATCACGCGGTAATTCCAAGTGGGCATCGGCGCCCAGCAGCGCACGGGCGTGTTCCAGCAGTTGCCCGAGCGTGATGGTGTCGGCTTTTTCCGCCAGCACTTTTATGTCACCCAGCGGATCGTGGCTGAGGCAGTCTTTGTTACGCTGATATTCGATGGTGTAACAATCAGCACTGAGACCTTCAAACACGATCCCCTTGCCGGCGATGGTGGATAGTCCGTGCAACAGTTTCACTGCTTCCTGACACTGGATACCAGCGATGATCGAGCTGATGGTCGGTGTTGTCGGGGTCTTGCCGAGCTGCATTTCTGATCGGCTGAGCAAATTGCAGGACCGGCGCATCTGCAATAGCCGCCAGTCGGTTTGCGACATGGTGCATTCATAACAGGCGTGCGGCGGGGCAAAGAGTCGGGCGGTGCCCTGAATCTGTTCGATGGCTCCATCGATCCACGGCCGGTTGACCTTGTAACAGGCGCGATTAATCGCCAGCCGCGCCTCGCGGTTATCCAGACCGCCAATAATGACATCCGCCCAGCGATATGCGCCCAACCCCAGGTCATAGACAATGTTGCCGTCAAAGGCGTGCGTTTTCATACCGGGGTAAATCGACTGCGCCGCACGGGCCGCCACCAATGCCTTGGGCTGACCGTTGTCTGACTGGCGGTACAGAACCGAACGGGAAAGATTGGAATTTTCGATCCGGTCCATGTCGGCAATCAGGACATTGCCCACGCCCAGCAGAGCCAGATTTTTGACAATTTCATTGCCCAGCGCCCCGGCCCCGATGACCAGCACCCGTGCCGCAGCCAGACGGTTTTGATCCCACCAGCCGATCAGGCGAAAACGATGAAACCGGTCGTCCTGCGAGGCATCAGCTTCATGGGCGGAGATGTGAATCGTCGGTTCGGTCATGGTGATGAGGCGGTTGGTCGGGCGGAGGATCAGCCGCGGGCGGCGGGGTCGCCTGCGGTAATGAGGAACTAACCCGCGGTAATTTCCGGCTGAAGGCGCAGGACATCGCCATCCTTGACACCAACATCCGCCAGACGCTGATCGTCCAACAACTGTTTACCGGAGGCGCGATGATGAAATTTATAACTCAATGGCTGACCATCGGGCGCTGAAAGCGGAAAGCGCAATTTTTCCAATAATACAGCCAGAATACGATTAACCGGCACATCCAGCGGCATTTCAACTTCCTGACGTTTATTACCCGTGGCGTCCCAGACTTGCACCGTCACCATACTCATACAACACCTGCTCCTGACATTTTGCTAAGCTCGATATCTGATATTGGGTAAACGCCAACCATACCGTAATTTCATTGAATTAACCAATTTAGGGTTGCTTTGTCAGTCAGAATCGCAGGACAAACGCAAGTAGCCCGCGAGGGTCGATGTATTAACGAGCCGCGACCGTCAGGGAGCGGTTTTTGAGTCGATCCCCGCTCCCTGACGGTCGCGGCCCGTAAGAGATTGCTTATCGGACGCCTACTTGCGTTTGCCCTGGTCGAAATCGACCCGGACAAAGGCTTTTTATTATCGGGCCTTGTCCGATGGGATTACGGGGCCGGAAAATCCCTTCCGTTCATCAGCTCCCGGCAGAGGCTCAGTAGCGCAAGGGGGACAAAGTGTCCGAGTTCTTTCGATTCAATAAAAAAGTCTTGACAAAGAATTCCAATGGCGTATATTACTTTCACAGCGTTGGCATTGGCAGATAAATAGGCAATGATCACAGTCGAAAAAATAGCGGAAGTTGCAGGCGTGTCCCCGGCGACAGTGTCGCATGTGCTGGGGCGGCGAAGCCACCTGTATCGTCCGGAAACGCGCCAGCGGATCGCCCAAGCGGCGCAGGCGCTGGGGTATCGCCCCAGTGCATCGGCACGGGCCATGCGCAGCGGACGAACGGGAGCCGTTGGCCTGTTGCTCAGCACCGAGCCGCATCGCAGCAGTCTGTTTGAAAATGAACTGATGGGGATTTACGACGGCTTGGCCGAGCGCGATTTACGCCTGACTGTGGCGCGGTTGCCGGATGAAAAGCTGACCAATGAGGGGTTTGTCCCGAAAATTCTACGGGAATGGTCGTCTGATGGGCTGTTGATCAATTACAACGCGATGATCCCGCAGGCGATGGTGGATTTGATCGAGCAATACAACATTCCGTCGATCTGGATGAACTCAAAGCGCCCGACAGATGCGGTCTATCCAGACGAATTTGCAGCCGGACGTCAGGCGACTGAACATCTTCTGTCGTTGGGTCATCGGCGGATCGCCTGGGCGAATTATTCGGGCGGTGAACATTTCAGCGCCTCGGATCGACGAGACGGCTATCTGGATGCGATGCAGCAAGCCGGGTTGTCGCCACAGGTGATTGAATCGGAGACGGGAGCGAAGATCGACCGGGCTGAACGCATTGCGCTCTCCAGGCAATGGATGGAGGCGTCCGATCGTCCCACGGCCGTGGTCGCATACGCAAAATCGACGGCCGTGCCAATTCTGCTGGCGGCCGAGGCGAAGCTGGGTTTGCGCGTCGGGCGCGACCTGTCAATTGTCACCTATGACAATCGCTTGTCGGATGAGAGTGGCATGGCATTGGACACGATAATCATGCCGGAATATGACCTGGGCCGCGCCGCTGTTGAAATGCTGATACAAAAAATCGAAGCCCCCAGGGAACCCATTCCCAGCCGATGTCTGCCGCTAAGTCTGGAGCGCGGGGCAAGCAGTTCAAAGTTCATGCCGCCGGACGTGTGTCCTGGCGGATCATTGGAACCGAAACGCACTTTTTGAAAGGAGCCTGAAAATGAATCGTTTGGCTATGACCGGATTGTTGGCGGGTATTGCGCTGACAATGTCAGCGGGCAATGTTCACGCCGGCGTGATCTATCGGGAGATATTTCCACAGCCGACCCCTACTGAACCGGTGGACAAAAGCTTCAGGCAGGCGGGCTGGCAAAGTTACTATGGAGACAGCGCCACGCCGAGTACGCCTGGTCAGATCGGGTACACTTTAGTCCACAATACCGCGACCGGTGCGCCGGACAATCTGCCAGCGGTGAACTCAAATCCTGTTGTCAGTGGCAGCCAGAGCATCGGGTTCTTCTATGCCAGTAACGGATCAGGCGGATCAAATCCATTGAATGGCGTCAAATATTTCATCTGGACCGATGAATACACCGTGGATCGCAGCACCAATGAAGTGACCCAGATCAGTTGGTATCAGGGCAATGAAATCAAGACGGATGAAGATCGCGTCGCGATCCGCATCGGCAGCGATTGGTACGTCAGCACGCAGACATTTGCGCAAACCAATGCTGTAGGCGCCGCCGGCGATTTTAAAACCAAAGCCGAGCTGAAGACGTTCACCTTTAGTACCAATGCGAGCGACTGGCAGATTTTGAATTTCACCTCCGGCACATCAATGTCGCTGGGGAGCGTGTTGAGCAGCGATCTGCCGGCCGGCGACATCACGGCCTTCGGCTTGTACACGAACTACAAAACCAAGACTTTCCGCTTTGACACCTACGAAATTCAAGCGGATCCCATTCCCGAGCCGGCCGCACTGGGCCTGTTGGGCTTGGGCGGCCTTTCGTTGCTGCGTAGGCGGTAACGGTCGCTGACGAGGCGTTTTTAAGAGTCAGTCACTCAAGCCACGGAGGCTGCGGACGATATGGCTGTCAAGTCCGTTTACAAGATCCATGCGCATACCGGGGGCTTCACGTTGGTGGAGCTGCTGGTTGTCGTGGGGATTATTGCCGTCTTGATAGCGATCCTGCTTCCGGCGCTGACCAAAGCCAGACAATCAGCCATCAAAGTGGCCTGCGCCTCGAACATGCGCCAGGTGGGCCAGGTGCTGTTGATGTATTCGCAGGACAACCGCGGCTGTTTCCCGCCGCGCCTTGTCTTGGATCCCGGGCCTCCTGCGCAATTGAAGTACGGCTCGGTGAGCTGGATGGTGCAACTGGCGCCGTACATTGGATATCAACGTCCCACCAGTGTGCCGGATGATTACCGTTGGCGCAATTATGTCATTGGCCGCGGCGGTATCTTCCTGTGTCCGGGCAAGTACGACCGCCCGGGCGTTTCAGATGTCCGCACGATCACCGGCGGTGGCTCGAGCTACAGCTACACACTCTGTTATGCCAGTAGCGGCGCCACCGGCGGATGGGCCTTGCCGGGAGACGACAACCAGTACCGGTTTCCCAACCGCCTGGCGCGGGTTCCCTCGGCATCGGTGCTGCTCTGGGAGAAATTGCGCATGGACCCCGGCGGGCTGGTGGACGCCAGCGGCTGGGGAAACTTTGTCAACTATGTGAATACCTCGTCGCCGGATCAGGAGATCGACAACCTGACGCATGGGAAAACCTCCAATGCGCTATTTGCTGATTTTCACGTGAGCTTGATCCGTCGGGGTCAACAGTTCGATAAGAATTGGATTCCTCTTTCAGACTAAAGGAGTTTAACCTTGCATAAGTATGAAACGCTGGCCGTGCTGGCTGCCTGCCTGATGTTGTTGTGTTCCACTGCCGCCAACGCGGTGATTTCCATCCGGGTGACGCCAGAACAGCCGGTGGGTGTTTTCACGCCTGAGCATCCGCCGCTGGTTTCCATCGAGGTCAGCACCGACCGACCATTGCTCCCCAAAGGCTCATGGGATGGGACCATTCGGGTCCGGCAGTTGGATCTGTTGACCAACAAGGAACTGACCACGTTTTTGACCTGTCCGTCTCCGGATGGCGGTCCGCGAATCCTGACCTATGCGCCCAAGCTGGAATACGGGGTTTATCGCCTGGATGTGTCGATCGTAAAGGATATCGACGAACAATTTCCGCAGGGTCGGACTGCGATCCCCGGAACACAGACGGTTCGCACCTCCATCGCGTACGGACCAGCCGCGATGCCCAAGGACCTTCCGGATGATTGGCCGCTGGCGCACCATCTGACGACCGTTTCGCCGACCGGTGAGATTCCCCTGCCTGGCTTCAAGGTTTATCGCGTCTTCCTGCACTGGTATGAAGCCAACCCCGCCCGCGGGGTCTATGACTGGTCCAAGCTGGATTCCACGGCAGCCAAGGTCAGGGAAGCAGGAGGCAAGCTGCATATCACCGACAATACCGCGCCGGCATGGACGGTCTCCCCGGAAAAGGCGCAGCAGTGGCGCTTCCGCACCGTTAAAGAGGCGACCACCATCCCTCCGGATGATATGAATGATTGGCGGATGTATGTCCGCGCTTTGCTGGATCGCTACAATTCAGATGGCTCGGAGCTGATCAGCAGCATGGGCGTCTGGAGTGAAGGTAATACCAAGACCAACTACAACGGAACCTATGAACAGTTGGTGGAGATGACGCGCATTGCCCACGAGGAAGCGCAGCGCACCCCCGGCAAGCCGAAGGTGGTGGGCATTGGTGTCAGTCCCGGCAATCATCAGGTGTATATTAACGGTCTGATTGATGCCGGTGTGTGTAAGTACTCTGACGCCATTTCCAGCCACTGGTATGGTGGATTGCACACCTATTCCAAAAACCCGAAGTTACACAGCATTTACACGCAGTGGAAGATGATGCATGACCCGATGGTCAAAGCCGGCTTTGATCTTCCGATCTGGAACACTGAATCGGGCATCAAGACCGTGGAACGGGAGGATGGGCGACTGATTCCGCAGGATGAACTCAACCGCCGGGCTGAGGCAAGCCCGGATTTCAATCCGAAGGAGCCGTGGAAAGTCGGTAAAGTCTGGCGTTCGGTCGGCGAACAGCGGGCTGCTGCTGAATTTGTTGCAGGTGTCGTCCGTCTGATGAGTCTGGGCGTCGAGAAGACGTTCACCTACCAGCACTATGGATTTTATCGGGAGGGCTCGGTATCCCTGAAATGGGTGACGCTGGCAGTCCTGGGCGACGCTTTTCGGAAAGTGGACTATCACGTGGTTGAGCCTGTGGAGGCCCAGGTGGTGGATGCCCCGGCGGACATCAAGACCATGGCGTTTCGCGTGGGCAAAAAAGACGGGCGGCGTTTCATCCTGGTCTGGGCTTATCAGGAAAATGACAATGTGGATATCTGGAAAGCCTGGCAACCGTGGCTGGCGCCGGTGAAAATCCGGGTTGCTGTCACCAGCCCGACGGCAACCATCTCGGATCTTTATGCCCGTCACAGTGAATCGGCAGAAGTCAAGGACGGGTGGACCACGGTGATGGCGGGAGAAGAGCCGGTCTATATATGGGAGAATCGGTAACGACTTCAAGCGATCGATAGGTCAACCGCACTGCCTGCCAGAACTTTGGCAGGCAGTTTCTTGCGCGCGGTCATTCGTCCGTCGCTAACGCTTCCGGCTCGTGTGCTTCCGGCTCGTTGTACTTCGGTTGCTGTTCGTCCCTGGAAGGGTTTTTATTATCGGGCCTTGTCCGATGGGATTACGGGGCCGGAAAATCCTTTCCGCGCCAATCAATCGGCATATTTCGCCTAATTTTGCGTAGCTTTGCCCTGACCAGCCTGTCAATAGTTTTGATTGCAATCGTTGCTGGCGGCGTTTGGACGTATAGTAAAGGCTCGTAACGAGTCGTTGCGTTCACGACGGAGTTTTTTATCAGCCGCCTGCACTCATCCATGCCGGGTTTTGATTTAACCGCTGCTGCCCGTCCATCGCGCATGGCGCAGGTGGCTGGGATGATCTGGCGTTGTCGTTGGATGGCGCTGGCGATGGCGGTTGTGGGGTTGGTCACGGCGCTGGTGACGGTTCAGCTTTTTACGCCGATTTATACCAGTCAGGCGGAGATTTATTTCCAGCGTAATGGTGCGCAACTGCTCGATGAAACACCGTCGGTTCTGACCGGGGTGGGGGAAAAGTTCCTGGCGACCCAGGCGCGCGTGATCCAGTCTCCGGCGGTGCTGGCCGTGGCGCTGGATAACATGGAAAAATCAGGGGTGATGCTCAATGGCGATGAAGATGCGCTGAGTGTCATGCAAAAGGGGATTGATGTTCACCTGAGCCGCGACGATGACATCATGCGCGTCCGGTTTTCGTCGGCCGATGCCAATCTGGCTCAGGCGATTGTCAATAATGTGATCGAGGCGTACCGCACCTTTCAAAAAAGCAAGGATCAACTGGCGCTGGATGCCCTGGCCAACGAGCGGGCGCGATTGACAGCGGAGCTGCAAACGAAGAAGCAGCAGATGTTGGCGCTCAAGGAGCAATTCGGGGTCAATGCCTTTTCGGATACGGGTAATAGTCTCGATGCCCAGCGGCTGGAGAATCTTTACCAGTCACTGACCACGGCGCATGTCGAGGCGATCAACGCCAAAAGCGCCTATGCCGAGGCAGCGGCTTCGCTGGCCAATAATCCTGAGCTGCTGGCACGGATCGAATCCGGCGGTCTGGCAGGAATGCCGACATCGGCGGTGGATCAAGCCACGTTGCGGTCAGAGCTGTTCAATCTTCAGCAGCGGCTGGCTGAGGCACGGCGGCAGTACATGTCCGGCCATCCGATCATCAGGGCGATTCAGGGTCGGATTGATGAATTGTCTGTTGCCTATGTCGGGGCGGCGCGCGAACACTGGCTGGCGGTGCAGCGGCGCGAAACCGATCTGCAAAGTTCGTACGATCAGCAGCAAAAGCAGTTGCTGGCGATGCAGGGGCATCGGCACGAGTATGACCAGCTTCATGATGAAGCGGCTGATCTGGAAAAACTGTCAGCCGACCTGACCAGCCAATACAACAAGCTGGTTACCGTGCAGAGTGTCGGCCAGCTCAACATGACAGTGTTGAACCCCGCCACCGTTGCGGATAAGCCGTCGTGGCCGAATATACCTGTGGCGCTGGGCTTGGGGCTGGTAGCGGGGCTGGTTCTGGGTCTGGGTGGGGGTCTGGTGATGCAGTTGCGCAATCAGCAACTGCGCAGCGTGGAAGAGGTGCAGCAGGCGCTGATGCTGCCGGTGCTGGGGTTGATCCCAGCCATGCGTCGCGAGCGTTCACCGGCGCATCGTGGTCAGAAAACGGATATCGATCCTGCCAGCCCGGTGGCGCAGGCGTTTGGCGAGGCCGGCGGGGCGGTGCGCTATGCCCTGGGTGAAGAAAAACATAAGACCATTCTGGTTGCCTCACCGTTGGCTGGCGACGGCAAGAGCACGGTGGCAGCTAATCTGGCGATTGCGCTGGCGCGGGCAGGCAATCATGTTTTGCTGATCGACGCCAATTTGCGCATGCCGTTCATGCATCGAATTTTCAGTCTGACCAGCAGCCCGGGTCTGTGTGAAGTATTGATGGGTGCCGATGCGCAGTCAGCCATAATCAAGACAGCAGTGGTCAATCTTGAATTGCTGCCCAGCGGCATGACTGAAGCCGATCCGGCTGGGATGCTCAATAGCCAGGATTTCAGCGATCTGTTGGGGGACATGGCCAGCCGATTTGATTATGTGGTGGTTGATGCACCGGCCCTGGCTGACACGCCCGATGCGCGGATTATCGCCGCGTGGTGCGATGCCACCGTGCTGGTTTTGCAGGCGGATCGTGCCCAGCGCAAGCTGGCGGAAATGGCGCGTCAGGGGCTGATGGCGGTGGGAGCCAACCTGATCGGTACGATGATCAACGAAATCAATCCCGATTCAC
>JADLCB010000024.1 GCA_020847375.1 Phycisphaerales bacterium
ATTTCCAGGTGAACGAAGACCCGGCGACGGGCGACTTCATCGTAACGCTCAGGCTGCTGGATTACCCCATAACGGAGACCTATCAGGGGCGCAGCTGGCCACATATGCGCTATGTGGTTCCGCCCGAACCGGCAGAAAAGAAATAGGGATAATCACCTGATCAAAGGCGTGCACGCGGATGTTGTATTTGGCAGTGTGATGCTGCCCCGTGTGCATGTCCATTTTTCCCCGATGCCCAGAGCTATGCCAAATGGTTGTTAGGAAACAGATATGAGCGGTTACGAAAAAGCGGGCACTCAGGTGGTGGCCGAGCAGGATCGGCAGGTTTGGGTTACACGCGGCTTTGATGCGTTTCGTCGCGGTACATTCGGCAACGCTGGACAGAATCTGTATGTCTCCAAAGCCGGAGTCTTGCAGCGCATTCACCTGCATGACGTGAACGCCGACGGATACTTTGATCTATTGTTCTGCAACAGCCAGAATCACTGGGAAATTCCCCCCTGCTATCTGTATCAGTGGGAAGGTCGCGATTGGGTGCGTCAGGAGGTTCCGGCCAAGGGGGCTAATGCGTCGACAGTGGCTGACCTGAACGGCGATGGCCGGGATGAATTGATCGTCGGGCACTGGTATGACGGGGTGGGTTTTGATGTGAACGGTCAAATTTTTTATGACCATGGCGGCGTCTACGGCGGGTGGAATGAGACGGCAACACAGTCTTTGCCGGCGCCGCGGGCGGTCTCTGTGGCGGCTGGGGATTTCGACGGCGATGGGCGGATGGATCTGGCGTTTCAATGCTTCGACTTTCTACGGGTCTTCCGCCAGACGGACTTGGGTCTGGAAATGAAAGGATTTGTCGATTGGCCGATTCAATCAGCCGAGCTGTCAGCCTTCGATCTGGACGGCGACGGCAAGGCCGATCTGCTGGTGAGGTTTGGCAGCGGGCTGGTGCGGGTCTATTGGGGCGGGGAGGACGCAATCCATCCCGAACGATATAACGATCTCAATCTTCCGGGCGAAGCGCTAAGTGAAGGGAATGCACCGACGATACAAGCGGCCGCTGGCGTGGAATGGGTGCAGGATGCGCAGCCGCACGTCAAAGTCGTTTCTCTGAGCGGTCGGCCGCATGTCTTCATCGCGCGTCCCGAGGCAGCATGGTTCGTACCGATGGAAGGTCGGAAAATGAGCCAGCCAATGCGCGTCGATTGCCCGGCGGCATTTTCAGTGGTGGCGGTGGATCTGGATGGGGATGGACATGAGGAACTGATCTTCGCCTGCCGGGATACGAGCACGGGCGAAGAGTCGTCCTGGATTTACTGGGGCAGTTCAGATGGTTATTCCAAAGAGCGTAGAACGCCACTGCCAAGCCACCGGGCATGTGATGTGGCGGTCGGCGATTTCGACGGCGACGGGCGGGCAGAAGTGGCGGTATGCCAAGCGTACAATGAGGACTGGTTCGCGGTGAAACTGCCGATTTTTCGCCTGGAGGCAAGACGGGCAGCCATATGGCGCGAGGTCGAGGCACACGATCCGCGGCGTGTTTACACGATCAAGGCGTCGAGTGGGGGCGATAAACTGCTGGTGATCAATCGTCAGGGCCGCAATAAACTGGGGAATGTACCGGCAACAATCTATCTGGGCAGTGCGGATGGCTATGCGCCGGATCGAAAAATCGACCTGCCGGGCTGGGGTTCAACCGTCGGTGTCACTGCCGATTTCAATGACGATGGACGCTGCGACGTGGCGCTGGCCAATACAGCAGAGAATTCCGTCGATCGTGATCCTGGATCGTATGTCTATTTCCAATCAAAACATGGATTTGCTGACAAGCCCGACCAGATTCTTCCGACGCGGGGTGCTCATGGCATCGCCTGTGCCGATCTGAATCGCGATGGATATCTCGATCTGGTATTCGGAGGTATCCATAATGATGAAATCATGATTGTGCACGGCGGACCGGATGGCTTTGACATCAGCAATCCCACACGTCTGAAAGTGTCGCTGGATGGCGAACCATGCGATCAGTTGCGGTTTCTTTATCTGGCGGATCTGAACCACGACGGCTGGCTCGAGTTGATTGTGCCGCTGATTAATAAGAATGTCAGCCTCATCTTCTGGGGCGGCCCGCAAGGTTTCAGCATGGATCGAATCCAGAAACTGTCGGTCTGGCATGGGATCAATGCCCGGGCGGCTGATCTGGACGGCGACGGCTATCTCGATCTGATCGTCGGCGGCCATATGGCCACCCCCGGCAGTGCGCCGCATGATTCATTCCTGTATATCTACTGGAACGGCCCGGACGGGCTGCGGGAGGATCGGCGCACATTGCTGCCATGCGAGGCCGCCAACTCGTTCTCCATCGCCGACTTCAATAACGATGGGCATCTCGACATTTTTGTCGGCAGTTATCAACAGAGCTGGAAAAAACGTGACAGCGAAAGCTTTATCTACTGGAATCGCGGCGGGCGCGGATTTTCCGCTGGCGATTTCACCCGGCTCTTTACGCATTCTGCCTCGGGCGACATTGCCGCTGATTTCAACGAGGATGGCTGGATCGACTTGGCGGTCGCCAATCACAAGCGATACGGTGACCATTCTGCCCAGTCGCAGGTCTGGTGGAACGGGCCGGATGGATTTGACGAAAAAAAGATCACCTGGCTGCCGACGCAGGGTCCGCACGGAATGGCCTGCCCCGGGCCGGGAAATGTGATGGATCGTGGGCCGCGTGAGTACTACGTGTCGCAGCCACATCTGATGGCGCACAGCACCACGGCATGTCATGTCGCATGGGATGCGGAGATACCGTGTAAATCATGGGTTGAGGCGCAGATGCGCTTTGCCGCGACTGAAGAAGATCTGGAATTGGCCCCGTGGGTCGGGTCGGATGGCGCAGCCACATGGGCTGGCGCGCAGCAGAGAATTGCGATGACGAACAAATCCGCCCGGTGGATGCAGTATCGTCTGGCGCTGGGATCGACGAACAGCCTCAATACACCACGGATTTTTGAGGTACGGGTGGAAATGTATACAGCGTGATCAGTGGCAGTTTGGGCGGATCGGCCTACGACCGATCAAAATTCAACAAGGGCGAGTCCATGAACGATGGCAGCGGAAAAGCCAGCAAAGAGGAAGGAGGAATCCTGCCGCTGATGGTGTTGCTGGGGTTGATGCTGCTGATTCTGGGCTATGGCGTCCAGCGCGGATTTCTGCACAGCTCCAATCAGCCGATCGACAAACCGATCCAGTTGGTGCTGGCGATACCTAGCGCCGAGGTTGATGCGTATCGAAAAGTAATCGATCGATTTGAGAAGACACATCCGGATGTCGGCGTTGATCTGCGCCCGATCAGCGGGCCGAAATATTATCAAAAACTGCTGATTATGATGGCCTCGGGCGCGCCGCCCGATCTTATGTGGATGGGCCATGGTTTCGGTGAGTTCGCGCAGCGTGATGCGTTTCTGGATATTGGCCAGTTGATTCAACGCGATATCGATGTGAAACGATTTCTTCCCGAGGCGATGGCGTGGTATCGCTCGGGAACGCGCCAACTGGGCATTCCATTCCTAATCGACGCCGAGTTCATCATCTACAACAAGGACGTTTTTGATCGCCTTGGGATGCTCTATCCAACCAGCGACTGGGATTACGATCGATTCCTGGCAATGGCTCAGCGATTGACTGTCCACGATCAGCGCGGTGACATCACCCGCTATGGATATTATGGTGCCTTGGATTGGTGTCTGTTCGGCGCCCAGTTCATCAGCGACGACGGAACTCACGCCACCTGCGATACGCCGCAGATGCTGGCGTCGATGCAGACCAATTGGGATTTGCGAACAAAATATCGCGTGGCTCCAACCAGCCAGCAGACTCATTCGCTGGATCGGTATCATCTCTTCGCCACCGGACGGGCGGCGATGATGCAGGCATACACCACGGACCTGACTTCATTGCGCCGGCAAGCCGATTCCGTGCAATGGG
This sequence comes from Phycisphaerales bacterium, assembly GCA_020847375.1. GTDB lineage: Bacteria > Planctomycetota > Phycisphaerae > Tepidisphaerales > Tepidisphaeraceae > JADLCB01. The sequence goes on from JADLCB010000024.1 coordinate 3,979, forward strand.
GCTATGTCCGGAATCCCAAGGTGGTGGATCAATGCGGGTGGGCTTCCAGTCAGGCGGTTCTGATCAGCTCCAAAACCAGGCATCCCAAACAGGCGTGGGCACTTTGCAAGCAATTCCTCGCGCCAGAGTTCCAGGAATCGATGGCGGCGATCGGGCTGCCCAGCGATTTGGAGGTGGCCAGTCAACTGGCTGCATCAGGTCTGTCGCAGTACGACCATCTTCCGGTGCTCCTGGCGTCGGTCGGTCATTTGTCTGCTTTGCCGCGCGTAGCGCACTTTGCCGAGGCGCAACAGATTTTTACGGAAGCTGGCGAAAGCATCTGGTCCGGTCAGTCCTCACCCCAGGAGGCGATGCAACGCGCATCGCGTCTGATCAATAGAATGCTCAAACAAAATCGTCACTTTGATTCATAAGGAATCGTCGGGCATCGATCATCAGCAGATTCAAGCAGCCCCGCAACCGGCCGTATGACCGAGATGGCGCGGTGGTAATTTTGTGCTGCCTGTCTCAAGCGCAAGTTCTCGAGTCAGTGCGCGCTGGAGCGCGCAAAATGCCGGTTCTGATAGGTGCGCCGAAAAGCCCCTGGGGGCAGGCCCGTCTGCTGGTGGAACTGGAAAGGACCCCAGACATCGTATCCCCTCCGGGCTGTTGAGCGTCTGCCGGAGGGCTGATGGACGAACGCTGGATCGACTGTTGAAAGAACTTGGTCGGGAACCAAGAAAAAAGGACGCATGAAGTAGGCTTGGAACTGCGATGAACCAAGCGCTACCCGGTAAAAGCAGGCTCAAATCAAGGCTGATCGATTTTTCACGGACCAACGTGCCGTGATTTTTCTGGCGGTCATATCGCACTGTTCTGTTTTGTAACGACCATCGTACCACCTGAGGCTGAACAGACGCTGAAAACACCGGAGTTCGATTGGAGTCAATGCGCGAAATACCGCGAAATTGAGGCGCAAACGCGGCATATCACATAAATCTATAACAATCAAGTCTTATTGTGATATTTTTTTCTTGACATTGTTTTTCTCCATGATAAAGTGAATAAAGTAAATCTCTGGCAGTGTGCTGGAGTTACTGGATTGTTCATCTCTTTTCAGGAGAAAGTATGCGTACAGTACGTACCTTAGCGGCATTGGTAGGAGGATTGTTGGTTTGTTCCACGGCTGCCTCAGCAGCGACGATCAATGGGTATACATGGGACAATGTCTTCACCGGCGATCAGATACCGCTAACCACCGATTCAAATTGGACTGTTTTCGTTGGCACTGGCACATCCGCCAGCCATGTGGATCCGGGGACGATCACGCTGGATTCTCCCCTCGGCGGAAGCGTTTATGCGTCATCCAAAACTTGGGCGCCGAGCGCTACCGCCTACGCTGAATTCAAAGTCAAAATTGAACGATTCAATCCCGCCGACGACGACCATCCCGCCGACGCATCTGGGGCCTCCCTCGACGTTATGTCTTCTGTTGGCGGTGGGATGCAGTTGTACTTGCGGAACGGTGCCATTGGAGTACTCGACAACAACGGTGTCTCAAATGATTTGTACAGCGTGGATACGACCGAATACCATGTCTACCGCGTCGCAGCCAATACAAGCACTGGCCAATACTCGGTCTATGTTGATAACATGAGCACGCCCGTGATTGTTAATCAGCCGCTGCATGCCGGTCTGAAACTTAATATATTGCGGTTCGGTGATCCAGGTAGCAACATCGGCGGCAAGGCCACCTTTGAATATGTTGCCTTCAATAACAGCTCTGCGCCCACTCAGATACCCGAGCCTTCGGCCGGTCTTGTGACGATGGGCATTGTTGGCGCTGCCGCCTTGGTGCGTCGTCGTCGCGCTGCAGAAATTGCCTGAATCGAGGCTCGCCGGGAAAATGGATCGCAGATATGTCTGAGACTCTTGAAGAAATGATTCCCGTGGGTATGGCACCGCACCAGCGAAAAGTCGTTGGTGCGGTGCTGCGCCACGCCGATCGTCATGGCATTCAGATCGGCGGTCGGTTGCCCTCCATTCGTGATATTGCAGCCAATACCGGAATCGCTCACGCCACCGTGGCCAAGGCGATCAAACGGTTATCGGCTGCGGGTGTCGTGGAATCGCGGGGGCGCAATGGAACGATTCTCATCAAAAATCTGAAAAAACCGCCCGTCCCGGAGGTGCAGCGGTTTATCATGTTTACGCATGTCAATGATCCTGGTGTCGCGGCGCTCTCGACGGTGTTGCTTGATTTTGAATTACGCAACGCCTTCCACGTGGCCTCGCCGGGAACTGAGGTTATGGCGGTTCATCACACGCCCCAGGGCGGTGAGGAATCGATCGAAAAGGTGATCGATTTTTTTTATGTCGATCAGGGCCGGCCGGCCGGGACAGTCTTTGGTCTGGGGGGATGCTCGGTGGCGATTAAGCTGATGTTTGAAAAGCGAGGTATTCCCGCGATTATTCTGGGCGGTCGCGAGGAAGGCGTCAGTCTTCCCAATGTCACGGCGGATATCGGTTCCATGGTCGGTGAGGTCATGCGACTGATTCAGGATGCCCAGGCTTTTCCGGCGTTGTTTGTGGTCGATCTCGATTTTCTTTTTGGTGAGCAGGCGGAGTTGGTTCGTCGGTTTACGACGTTTGCCACGAAAAATGATGATCCGTCGCGCCGACTGGCCATTGTTCGTACCAGCAGCGCCTATGACATATTCTGCGGTCATCTGGTTCAGGCGCTGCGCAGTGAAAACCGGCCGCGAACCATTATTGCCCGTGGCGATGAATCAGCTACACGCATCGCGCGGGTTTGTTCGGAAATGGGGTTGCTGGACCAGATCCGCATCATTTCGATGGAAAGCTCGGCGCTGGGTCAACGGTTTATTCCCAGTCTGACCGGTTTACATCGCGATGTACAGGGGATCGTGCGCAATACCCTGTCGCTGGCCAAACGTCTGGTGCGCGGAGAAGACCTCCGCGGCGTTCGCATGGAAGTTCCCGCGATGATGGTCTACCGCGAGTCGTTCCCAAACCCGCATGTGTTAGCATCCAGAACAGTTGAATCGCGATTCTGATGCTGCTTGGATCAACGTCATAAGAGAAATTCTTCCTTGAACCCATGAAAAGGAGCCCGCAATGCAACCCATCAAAAGTTTGAATGGCACCGGGAATTGTTTGGGATTGGCGCCAGGCTATCGCCGCAATTTCGCCTTCACTTTGGTGGAGTTGCTGGTTGTCATTGGGATTATTGCGCTGCTGATCAGTATTCTACTTCCGGCGCTGAACAAGGCGCGTGAATCATCCAAGCAGGTGGCCTGCGCCAGCAACATGCGCAATTTGGCACTGGGGCTTGTCATGTATTCCAACGATAATCGTGGTTCGCTTCCCCCCCGACAGGACAGTTGGGATCAGAGCGTGTACGGCCAGGGAAGATTCCGCACGTGGGGGTTGTACATCAGTCAATATGTCGGTGTTACGCCATACACGGGAGCAGATTATGAGCGGCATATGGTGCGCACCATTTTCTTCTGCCCCTCGGACATCAGCGACTGGCAGCCATCAAGTTATTCCGGGCTGCCAGTAATTTTCAGCGCCAAAAACAGCTACGATGCGAACGCCGCCTTGATGGACGAAATCAACGGTGATTCTGATGGAGATGGCGTCAGCGGGCCGCGCAAGCTCGGCAGCATCCGCCGCTCGTCCGAGACGATCATGCTGATGGAAACGACGTGGAGTATGTGGAATATGGTTGGTTATCATGGCGCTGGACTCGGTTGGTTCCTCAATGGCAGCGGTGTCGGATATCCCTACTTCAATGACCTGGCGGTCAAGGGGTATCATAACAAGAAGAACAACTGGGCGTTCGCCGATGGTCATGTCGAAGCGCTCAATTATTTCGAAACCTTCAGTGGTGATGGCTTTACGGGCTTTAATTACTGGTTGTGCAACCGCAATTAAGCTTGTGCCCATCATCAATATTTCCATTCCCGATCACACTTGTACCCAGGGTGAATGATGAACCGTATTTTGCTGCGCTGTTTTTGTGTATTGACATTTTCACTCATGTTCGCCGCCGGTGCCTGGGCGACCACTTCCGCATCAGACACATGGGAAGGCCGATACGAATGTGATACCCTGCCAACTCAGGATGGCTGGATTGCCAAATTCGCCGGCGCTGACAACTATGCCCGCGCTGACAAGGGTATCCTGACCATCGACACCCTCGGCAGCAACCAATTCCCCTACTGGTTGAAAGAACTGAAACTGGATGTCACACGCGGCATCAGCGTTGAATGGCGCGTGCGCATGAAACAGACCGAAGCAGGCGATATTGGCTCGGCATCGGTACTGGGTATCCGCTCGCTTACCGGCGACAAGCTCAATGATTTTGTGGGCATGTCGATCAGTGAAGCCGCCATTCATTGTCAGGGAACGGACATCAAAATGGATGCGGCGGATCGTTTCCATATCTATCGGCTGACGTTGGATCTGAATAGTTACAAGCTGTATGTGGATAATAACCCCACGCCGATTACATCCGGGCCACTGAAGCCGGCTGATGGAAAAAACCCCGATCGCGGGATTCAATTCGGTGATCATAGTGCGGAAACGGATGCTGCTTACGAGGTCGATTATATCCGCTGGACGACAGCCGGCGCGTTTGTTCCCGACGCGGCTTCTGTTGCGGCAGCGGCGGCGGCGCCTGAGGTTGTGCAGACGCTGGATGATGCCGGGCTGCGGCAACTGGCGGCGCAGGGGAATCTGATCTTTGCCGTGCCGACTTCGGCCAAGCCTCCCTTGGCGGATGGAAATGTTATACCGGGAGAGTACGCCTTCAGCGGCAGGGGATTTGTGGATGTCGTCAAGGGCCGGTTCGCTTTTCAACAAAGCCAGTACCATGTCAGTTACGATAAGAAAGCGCTGTATATTTCGATCCAGTCTCCGGTGATTGGAAAACTGAACACGAAGGCTGTCCGTCGTGATGATGTGACCGTTGCCATGGACGACTCGGTGGAAATCTTCATTGTCCCCGATGCAAATATTACGCCGGTTTATCAGATTATCATCAATTCATCCGGAACGATCTTCGACCAGAAAGACTCCGATGCCGCGTGGAACATCAAAAATGCGCGAGTTGTGAACAAGGTTGAGGGTGATGTCTGGACCATGGAGGCGATGATTCCATTTTCGGATCTGGCTGTGACTGCGCCAAAGACCGGGGAAATCTGGCGGTTGAACCTCTGCCGCACCTTCAGCGGAAGCTCCCGGCTGTTCACCAGCATGTCCCCCACCCGACACAGCTACCTGTCGCCTCGGGCATTTGCCTACATGCGGTTTGTGGACAAAGGGCCGAGTCTGGTCATGAACTCCATCGGCAACTTGTCCGACCACGTGCTGGATTTCAAGGTTGATGTTGCCGCGGATAATGGATCGAGTCAGACGATCGATGCCCAGATGAATCTGAAGCACGCGGATCAGACGACTACGCTGTTCCAACAGCAGTTTTCAGATAAGACGCCTGTCCATATCGACGTGCAGAAATCTGACCTGCCTGAAAATGGTGAACTGGCATTTATCGCCTCGTCGCCCGAGCAGGGTGTGTTGTATGCCGGGACGTACTCATTCGCGGGCGACAAAGACATTTTTCATCAGAATTATTTGTACACTGATTTGACAACTCGTCAGATCAAAATCGGTATTCATGTGCCGGTGCGCTATTTGCTTGGTGGTCAGGTCAAGGGTGTTTTGAAATTGTTGCGTGATGGTCAATCTGCTGCGGAGCATTCATTCGCGACTTCCGAATCTGATTCTGAAATATCAGCCGATATTTCCACGCTGGCAACGGGTGACTACGAGACCGAAGTCACATTTGACCTGCCTCAAGGTTCAAATCCGGTTGTTTTGAAAGATACTTACCACCGTTACGCAGATGGCGCCTCGCCTTGGGATGACAATCAGGCTGGTGTTACTGATGTCGTTCCTGAACCCTGGACTGATGTGGTCGTGAAGCAGGATGCTGTTGAGGTATGGGATCGAACTTATGATTTCACCGGCGGACTATTGCCGAGCCAGATTATTTCACGCGGTCGCAAAGTCCTGGCAGCGCCGATGGCAATCCTGGCAAGTGTCAACGGAGTCAACCAGTTACCGACCGATGTTAAGGGCAAATGGGAAAATCAATCAGCCACCAGTGCCCGGCGACTTTCCAGCGGCAAGCTGGGAGCGTTGCAGGTCATCACCGACACCCAGGTTGATTTCGATGGTTTCACCTGGGTTAAGTTCACCCTGCAGGCAGAACAGCCCATCACGGTGGATCGATTGCAGATCGACATCCCGCTTAATCGGCAGTATGTGACGCTGCGTAACCTCGGCGATTACCGCATGGAACGTACCGGTGCGCTGCCGGCCGAAAGTTTTACGAAGGATCTGCGCGAGAAGCCGATCTTCTGGCTCGGCGATGAAACAGGCGGATTGCAGTGGGTGGCCGAATCGCTTCCCGGTTGGAATTGCGCTGACTGGTCGCGCAGCCTGCAAGTGATCAACGATGCCGGTTCCGGCCGTGTCGTCGCCCGACTTAACGTGATCGATTCGCCCATTCATCTGCAAGGCAGCCGCGAAATCGCCTTCGGTTTTGTGGCGACGCCGGTGAAGCCTGTGCGCAAGGATTTTAGAAGCTGGCGCATCGCCCCCTCCGGATCGCCAGCCGCGTATAACTGGTACATCTGGTTCACGGAGTGGACCAAGTGGGTGAATTACCCCGATCCGGCCATGCTGGTGCCCGCAAAACTGGAGTTGCTTAAAGCGTTTCATCGCAACGGGGTTCGCGTCACTCCTTACATGACCCTGGGGATCACCACGCCGTTTTCGCCCGAATTCAAGTTCTACGGGGATGACTGGCTGATCAAGCCCGCCCATCTGGTGCGTGATAAAACCAATCCGTTCGATCCGCAATGGGACATCTGGGCCAATCTCCAGATATGCAACAACAGCCAGTCTTACCGTGACTTCTTTGCCCTGGCAATGGAGCGTGTACTCAGCCAGGTCAAGACCGACGGCATCTACTTCGACTATGGAACGTCGCGAATGTGCGGCAATCCGCTGCACGGTTGCGGCTGGGTGGACAACACGGGCCAGAAGCAGCGCACCTACAACATTTTAGGTACGCGCGACAGCGCAAAACGGGCGTATGTCATCATCCACAAGTACGCCACAACTAATCCGTTGATCACGCACCATATGTCCGGCGAAGTGGACATGGCAACCAACGCCTTCTGTGACATCATGCTCACGGGTGAAAACATGACCGGTGCGCTGATGACCAACGAAAATTATTACAAGGCACTGCCTCTGGATAAATTCCGCGCTGAATTCATGGGCGCGCCATGGGGACCGCGGGTGATGGATCTACCGCAGTTTGAACGTGCCATGCATGTCGCCAGCCCCGACCGGGTGAAATTTTACAGCACGCCGGAAGGACAAAAACCGCTGCAACACCTGATCGGCATGACCGTGGTGAATGACAGCCTGATCTGGCCCACTGAAGGGATCAAACCAGACCGGCTGTGGAAGGTTGAAGATTCGTTCGGCTGGGATGACAAGGTTGAGTTTTTCCCTTACTGGGGCAACGCGCAGTATATCACAGTCAGCAGTCCGACCAACCCGAACGTGGTGGTGTCGATCTTCCGCCGTGGTGACAAGCTGATGATTGTTCCGTTTAACAACACGGATGAAGCGGTCACTCTCAATGCGACAGTCAACCTGCAGGCGCTGGGATTTGCCAACGCCAGTGCCAGCATGAACGACGAGTATTTTGATCGCGCCTTCACGCAGCAGGATGGGCGGATGGAGATTCCCGTCGATGCCCGGTCGTTTCGTATGATCGTCCTGACACGTTGAGCGATTAACAAAAATATTTTGATGGAAAGATGATGGTACAGTGTATGGTCGTGCCAGCTCGAAGTATCGTTACAGAGTTCAAACCGTTCAAAGAGGAAAACATTGGCCGGGAATGGACAGCCGCTTTTGGCACCTGGCGGGTCCAGGATGGGAATTTGTGCCATTATTTCCCTGAAAAGCCGGGTGATAACGCCAAGACGATGATCGGCAATTCGGTGGATATCGAGTCTTTCAAACGGCTGGCAGCCATTAAATGTGTGATAGCTCCCGGCGGCGCTGCGCGCGTCAGGATTCGTATCCGGGTGGCGCTGCAGGAATACGATGGCCTGATTGTTTCGCTTGATGAGTCGGGTTGTGAATGGGCGCCTTTTTTTGGCATGCGGCCGGTGTTGTCGGATATTGCCAGCGGGTCGCGCGGTCATGAATTTGCCCCTCTCCCGTGGCCGGACGACCAGAAATATCATCAAATCGATATCGAAGGAACCGAAAATGGCGTCACGTTCAGTTTTGACGGTCGGCAGTTGTTCACCGGCCCCCGTGAAGCAGGCAGGCCACATCACCAACTGATGATCGAATCGTTTGGCACGGCCGCCATCAGCGAGGTTCGCATCGAGGCGATGGACGTGAATCCTGCCCCGGCACCACGAGATCGTCAGCCACTGCGTTTGTCGGCCGTCGATGATTTTTATGATGATCTGTGCTACGCGAAGTTCCTTGATCCTGCGATGTTTGATCGGCTGGTGGGCCAACTGCACGAACTGGGCGTGGAACGCATCTACTGGCTCAATACGTTGGTCATGCGCCCCGAGGCCATCGGCCCCAACGCCGACCCGGAGCTGAATCAACGAATCAATCGCTGGAACCACCGCCTTAACAACAGCCCGGCCGGCGAACCATCAGGCTCGCCCAGCATCCAGGCCACCTATCCTTTTTTGGAAAAAATGATCGATGCCGCCCACCGGCGTGGCATGGAGGTTTATGGCGTTCACAAACTGTTTGATCTCTCCGTCGCCATGGAAACCTTTGGCAAGACCAGCCCGTTCGTGCTGGAACATTTTTGCAAGACGCACCCGGAGGCCATGCTGCAACGATGGGATGGCGCAGGTGAAAATGCGCAGGCAACCGTGGCGCGAATTGTGTTGTACAAGAGCGATAATTCTGATCATCACATCAAACCGGAACAGATTTCAATCTGGATCAGTGATGACAATAAAACTTATCGCCGGCTTGCTGGGCAATTCAAGATTTCTTTTTCAACCACCATCAAGACATTTGCCCGACATTGGGAGGGTGGACACGAAGCTCCAACCTCCGTGCAGACGATCACCCTCGACGGCCTGAGCATCAATGAACCTTATTTCGTCGTGCATATCGATGGGCAACGAAATTTTTCCTTTGGCAACCGGCTTTACCGACTGGCCGAGGTGTATGATGCCAAAGGTCAGCCAATCGCCACGACGCGAAATCTACCTGAAAGCCCTCGCGTGTCTGATGCGGCATGGGAAGGACAAGGCGGTTTTGTCTTCATTGGGAAAACCACCTGTCGTCAGGAGACCGGCAGCGGGCGCGGCCGTGATTTTCAGGAAATGTATCAACTGCTGGATGGCAATGACCTGGGTATTGCCTTTTCGCGGGGTCATATCCCCTATGTCTATGGCGCGCCCAACCCGATGCACTCCCAGACGCAAGTCTTCTGGCGCAACTGGATCAACATGTCGCTGGATGCCGGCGTCGATGGAATCGACATTCGCATCATGAATCACAACAACATTCTAGACTGGGGTAATTACGGATTCGGGCCGCAGGTTCAAAGTGAGTTTCTCAAACGTTATGGCCGTCCTCTGCGTCGCGATGACAACTGCCATCTGTTGCACAACGAATTGCTGGGGGATGCGTACACCGCATTCTTGCGAGACACCGCGTCACTGGTTCGCGGTCGCGGCAAAAAGATGCAGCACCACGTCAGCCGGCCGATGGATTGTCGGCCCGACCAGCGGCCGATGGTCAATATCCGCTGGAACTGGCGTCAATGGATCGAAGAAGGCTTGCTGGATGAAATCACATTGAAAGACTTGGAACTCGAATCGGGATTTTACCGGCAAGTGATGGATCATGCCACCCGTCATAATGTGACAACCTGGCATTGCCCCTATCTGGGCGTGTTGTTTGATGCCTCATCCACATGGGCTGTCACCATGGAACAGATGATGCGGCACAATTACGCAGCCGGCACTGATGGATTGATGCTGTACGAGGCAGCCACCTTCATGCGCGGCGACGCCGATGGAAATATCAACCTGCTTTATCCTGATCTGCGTCGGATCTTTTCCATCCGTTCGTAACTGCGCTTGCTCGGCATCCCGTTGCATGGCACCGATGACTTCCGGACGCGCCACCGTTCGGGGGGAAGGTCAATGCTGCGAGACGTTGGCAACGCAGCTATCTCCGTGAAATATTGATCCGGGCAACGGTACGCATAGAATCTGCCGAGCACGGACGCGGACACATGGACGGCTACATCAAAGCACTGATCGATCTGCATCGTGGCGTCGGCCGGGAAGGGCCTGGCGACTTGGAATTCTCGCGCCAGATTCTGGCCGAGCTGCCGTCACTGCCTGCCAAGCCGCGCATCGTGGACCTGGGATGTGGATCGGGCGCGGGGGCTTTGCTGATGGCCGAGTACTTCGGCGTGCCGGTGACAGCTGTCGATCTTGCCAAGCCGTTGCTTGATGCCATGATGGAGCAGGCCCGTGCTCGTGGGCTGAGTGGCCGCATCCATCCGCTGGCCTGCGACTTCTCCGACCTGCCCATGGAACCCAGCAGCATCGATCTGCTATGGTCCGAGGGCGCGGCGTACAACCTGATGTTTGCCGGCGCTCTCAAGAAATGGCGGCCGCTGCTGGCCCCAAACGGCGTCGCGGTCATCAGCGAACTGACTTGGTTCACCGACAAGGTGCCGGACCAACCGCGTCGCTACTGGGAGAGAGCCTACCCAGCCATCGCTGATGAAGCCGGGAACACCGCTTGTGCAAAGGCAGCGGGTTTCGACGTCGTCAGCACACGCCGCCTGCCCGCAGAGGCATGGTGGGACAACTACTACAATCCCATGCTCGAACGCATCGCCGCCATGTCCAACCTCGACGCGACGATGCAGACGGTCATTGATGAGATGCAGTCCGAGATTGATCTATTCCGACACCACAGCCAGCACTACGGATACACCTTCTATGTGCTGACCACTACCGATCCATCCAGACGTTCTACTCAACTGTAACAATCCTTCTCAGTCTTCCGATGAAGCATGCGCATGGATGCTTCGTCCATCAGCCCCCCGGCAGACGCTCAACAGCCCGGAGGGGATACGATGTCTGGGGTCCTTTCTAGGCACGGGAAACTCGGTCTGGAACGAACAATGGCCGCAGATTATGATCGACGGCAAATACCTGTTTGCCGATTCTGCTTATGGAGGGTACAGCCAAGTGTTGCAGTGCCCGGCGGCGCCTGATCCGGTGGCAACGGTCTATCGCACCCAATATGGCATTAATTATCGCCATACCTTCGGGTGGCCGCAGACCGCTTTGGGCGCGACCCAAAAGTGGACGCAGATCCGCCATCCGCAGGAGACCGTGCTGTTCACCGATTGCCAGTACGGCAACTTGATCACCGCCAGTTACAGCACTATTTTCTCCGGTAATGCCGACGGCACACCTTATGGTAACTTATTTCTGGATCAAAACAGCCCGGACTATCGGCACCCGGGAATTTCAGCCAATTTCGGCTTTTTCGATGGTCATGTGGAGTCGGCGGATCGGAAGAAAGCGGCGTCCCAACAGTGTTATATCTGGTGGTATGGCCTTGACGGATTGTAGTAAGCGTGCGCGTCGTTGACTCGTGGCACCCAATGCGGGCAGCGCGAATCGCTGCCCAATGAATCTCTGCTGGCTATCTCATGAATCAATTGCTTATTATCGTTGCCGCGGCCGTCGTGTTGACCGCATCATCAGTGTTTGGTCAACCGCCGGCCGCCGCAATACCCGCCGATTCGGACTTCGTTAAAATCGTTGATGGTCATTTTTCCGTCAACGGCAGGCGCCTGAAACTATGGGGGTCGCAATCCAGCCCGCTGGGCGATACCCCCGCGGCGATTGACCGTGAAGTCGAACAGTATCGTAAACTCGGTTTTAACCTTTATCGCAGCATCAGTGTTTCCTCCCGCGTTCCGATGAATTACACGCGCGGAGATGGATCGCGCATGGATTTGCAGGACTACACCTTCGCGGCCATCGCTAAAAGCGGCGGATACAACTGGGTCGATGTGATGAACAACCTGCGGATCACATCCGCCGACGTGGATGTGATCGATGATCCGCTGGTCAACCGCGACGACTGGCTGGCCGCCATGGCTGGCAAGGAGCTTGTGCCGACCTCCGTGCAACTCATGTGGGATGCCCGCACGCAGGCGGTCTTTCTGAATCACATCGACACGTTGATGGAGCACGTGAACCAGTACAACGGCCTGCGCTACGCGGACGATCCGAGCATTGCGCTGATCGAGCTTTTGAACGAGCAGTGGTGGATGCCGACCATGCTGGCCGGCGGGGCACTGGCCGAGTTGTCGCCGGTGCTGGTCAAACCGCTGCTGCTGAAATGGAACCAGTGGCTGGTCGAGCACTATAAGGACACCGCCGGCCTTCAACGCGCCTGGGGTTCGTTGTTGCCGGGGGAATCGCTGGAAGAATCGACCGTGTTGTTGCAGCCTTTGCGCGGCCGGGCGGCGCTGCCGCAGATGGCGGCGGTGCTGGGAATCAACGTCGATCCGAACAAGAGCAAGGAAATGGAGTCCGCGACCAATCGGGCGCGGGCCGCCGATGTCGTTCACTTTCTGACCGATCTGGAGATCAACTTCAAGACCAAGGCGATGGAGCGTTTGCGTTCGCACGCTTCTGCGCCGGACAAGGGCGCGGCCGTGGTTCCGGTGCTCTTTGACACCGGGGCCAGCTATAGCCCCCAGGCGGCCTATACGGACTCCTTCGGATCGGCCTTTGCCTTCGCGTCGTATCCCACCATGATCGATACCGACCGCTCCAAGCCGACGTTTCCCTGGTATGCCCCGCTGGCCGAGCCGCCGACGCTGGGAAACTGGATGAATCAGAACAAGATTGAAGGCGTGCCGGGCGTCATTTATGAAACGATGCCCTTCCAGCCGGGCAAGTACCGGGCGGGTTATCCCCTGCGCATCGCCGCCTTTGCCGCCGTCCAGGATCTGGATGTGGTCGATTGGCATTTCTACGCCGCGCACAGCTACGGTAAAGATGCCGTGCCGCTGCAGATGCCCAATACGAATCATTACTGGAATTCGGTGATTTTCGGCGGCGACGAGGTGATGCTGGCCTCGATGAAGCTGGCATCGACCATCTTTTTACATGGCGATCTTCAGCCGCCGGCCAAACCGACGGTGCTCGTGGTCGGCCGCGATATCCTCTACAACCCCGATGCCTCCAACTGGGAGCCGGTGATCAAGTACCTGGCCCCCACGTCCATGCAGTTCGGTCTGCGGCTGCGATTTGATCCCAAATCGCCCAAGAGCTATTTCATCGGCCGCAACGGCGAAAAATATGCCGATGTGGTCCGTCCGACGCCCGAGATCACCTATCAATGGAAGCAGGGGCGATTGATCATCGACTCGCCTCGTGTTCGCCTGCTGGCCGGTTTCGCACCTGAAAATTTCCAATTCAAATCGGGTGAAAAATTGCAGGATATTACTCTGGACATTCCCGAGGGCACGCCTTACGTCCGGGAGAACGAGCGTTTCGTCTGCTTCGCCATCTGCAGCCAGGATGACAAACCGCTGGCCGAAAGCGACGACATCGTTGCGATGGCGGTCAGCACGAGCTGGAACACCGGCTTCAAGCTGGATGCGGATAAATTCGATGCTGCGATGAAGAAAAGGCCGCACGGCCCGCTGGCTGCCGCCGTATCGATCGAGCCCGGCACGATGCCGGTGCTGGTCACGCGCGTCGGGTGGACACTCAGCGCCCCGTGGCTGGCGGGCATGACCGCCGAGCGGTATGATTTTTCTCTCGAGACGTACCGTACCGAAGGCCTGGACGGCCCGTCGTTGCAGATCAGTGCGGATGAGCCGCTCTTTTTCGTGAATCTGAAGCGCAATTGATAAGCGAATCAGGATTCGTAATGTGAGTTGATGTACCGCAAGGTTCGTGCGTCATGATTTCTGGATGAGATGGATGGCTAATCAACTTCCCCTGATGCAGTTGCGGACACATATCCGGGCAACGAGTGTACTTGTCGTTTTCATTTTCCTCTCCTTTATGCAAACTTCGTTGGTGCAAGCTCAAATCAGCGTTCCCGCGATCTTCAGCGACAACATGGTGTTGCAACGTTCCTCGGCCACGCCGATATGGGGGCGATCGGCGCCGGCGCACAAGGTGGTCGTCCGGTTTGAAAAGGTCGTCGCTGAAACAACCGCCGATGCCCAGGGAAAGTGGCGAGTCAACCTGGATCTGACCGGTGTTTCGTCGTCGCCGGGTGATCTGGTGATCGAGGCGGACGAGAAACGGACAATTCATAACGTCATCACGGGCGAGGTATGGCTTTGCTCCGGGCAGTCGAACATGGAGATGACCGCCGACGGCAGCCTGAACGCCTCCGCTGAAGCCGCCAGCGCGGACTATCCCGAGATTCGCCATTTCACCGTCTCACACGAGATTGCGAATGTGCCCGTTGGGGATGTCAACGGTAAATGGGTGGTTTGCACACCTGAAACCGTCATGGATTTCAGCGCGGTCGCCTACTTCTTCGGCCGGGATATTTACCTCAAGATTCACCAGCCGATCGGACTCATCAACTCTTCTTTTGGCGGCACGGACGCCGAAGCATGGACCAGCGACCAGGCGCTGCTTTCGGATGATCGCTATCGCCAGGCCATCGAGCTGCGCAAGCTCGCATTCCAGGACGCCGATGCCGCCCATGCAAAATTCGACGCCGAAACCATCGAATGGATGCGCGACAATCTTCCACCGTACAGCGTGGATGACGGCGTTAAAAAAAGGCTGGCCGATCCGGCAAAAGATGTGACATCGTGGAAGACCATGGAGTTGCCGCAAACCTGGCAGTCCGCCGGTCTGAAGCACAACGGCGTCGTCTGGTTCCGGAAAGATTTCGAGTTGCCGGCCCAATGGAAGGGGAAACCAGCCGTTCTGGAACTGGGGCGGATCGATGATGTCGATTTCACGTTTGTCAACGGCGTCCCCGTCGGCCAAACGTATCATTGGAGCTTGCCGCGCAAGTATCCTCTGGAAAGCGGCGTGCTGAAGCCGGGGAAGAATACCATCGCTGTTTGCGTCGATGATCAAGGCGGTCTTGGCGGCCTGGTCGGCCCTGCGGTGGATATGCGCCTCACCTGCGATGGCCAAAACCCCATCCCGCTGGCCGGTTCCTGGCATTACCAGGTCGAACTTCAGTATTCGATCGACTTCGCCGCGCTCCCGCCGCGGCCGGTTCCTCCGATGGCGGGCAATCCAAACCAGCCGGCCGTGCTCTACAACGGCATGATCGCCCCGCTTATTCCGTACGCAATCCGCGGCGCGATCTGGTACCAGGGGGAGAACAATGTGGGAAGGGGACATTACAGCGATCTGCTCCAGCGGATGGTTGCCGGCTGGCGCAAGGACTGGGCAACCCAATTTCCGTTCTATATTGTGCAACTGGCCAACTTCATGGCGCCTGACACGCAGCCGACCGACAGCAAATGGGCCAGGCTTCGCGCCGAGCAGGCTGATGCCGCAGCTGCGATCCCGCATTCCGGTCTGGCGGTCGCCATCGACATCGGCGACGCCAACGACATCCATCCCAGGAATAAACAGGAAGTGGGCCGGCGCCTGGCGCTGATCGCGCTGGCCAAGGATTACGGACAGGCGATTGAGTACTCCGGGCCGGTATATCAGAGCTGCGTAGCCGACGGTGATAGCATTCGCGTGACTTTCTCGCACGCTGAGGGGTTGCATTTTCAAGGGGCGGCCCTTGAGGGTTTTGCAATCGCGGCGGCGGATGGAAAGTTCGCCTGGGCGGAGGCGACGATCGATGGCGCGAGCGTGATACTTAGATCTCCAAGCGTCACATCTCCAACGAAAGTGCGCTACGGCTGGAGCGATAATCCCGGGTGCAACCTCTACAACAGCGCCAATTTGCCGGCAGTGCCCTTTGAAACCAGGTAATAGGAATTAAATCGCCGCCCGGCTCTCCTCTTTGTCGCCGCATGGGGTCTGCCATATTTGGGGCGATACTTCCAATGCGGCTGTCCGGACGCGCCCACCGTTCGTGGGGAAGGTCAGTGACACGCACCCATCGCTGGCGCGCAAGGTTACTGCCTGTTGTTTTGTGATTCTCAATTCATTTTGAATGCGAACCATCGGATGATTCCGACGCATTCCTCGTAGCACCAGAACGCCAGGAAAATCGTCCCGTCCGCCAACCGGCTCAGATGCGGAGCGCCGAATTTCAGCGTCGCAAAGCGCTGGATCATGGACGCATCGGCATCGGCCGGCGGTTGATGTCCCCAGAGCGCATACTCCGCCTCGTTGATCCATCGATCGCCTTCCAGCCGCGACAGGTTCAACCAGAGACCAGGACGATCCAGCCGGCGGTAGGCTGATAAGACCCGTCCATCGTCCAGGATCAGCGAAGCCATTGTCTGTCCATTCAAGCCGGTCGTCGCCGGCGCAGTCCATGTCGCCCCACCATCATGACTGAGGGCGTAGTGGTTGGGCAGATCCTTTCCCGCAACTTCATCATACACCCAGGCGATTGCCAGCAGCTCCCCAGCACTTCGTTCGAGGATTTTCGCTTCCCAATACCGCATCCGCCCTGTTGGCTGAGACATGACGTTCATCCATCGATTCCAGGTGCGCCCCTGATCATCCGATACGAACGCCCCCATGCGGTCACCATTGGGTAATTCACCCTGCCAGTTGCGCCAGGTGGACGTGGGTAAGAGCCATCGCCCATCCGACAACGGCGTGATCGGCGCGCACAACTCGAACTCCGGCCCGACAATGGGGGGATCGATCGGTCGCGGCTGGGTCCATGATTTGCCGCCATCGCTGGATCGAACCGTCAAGAAACGCATTGGGACAAAGCCGAGATTGTCTGGATTGGCCAGCCCGCTGCCCGGGTGCGCGGCGCGATCATGCCGCGCCAATAGCAGAACAAGCGTTCCGTCAGGCGCCTGCGACAGACGGCCAGCTTCGGATGTGTCTGTACGATCATCCAACGGCGCTGGTGACGGCAAAGGCGTCCAGTGTTCGCCGCCGTCCATCGATTCTGCCAGATGCACCCGCAGATTTGCCGCCTCAAACGCCTCTCCCAGCACATACGCTGCCAGCAACCGACCATCCGCCGTCTGGACAACCGATGGGAAGTAGGCATGGATGCTGTGAACATGCGGCATTGGATTGCCAAACAAAACGCCCGTACGTAAATCCTGGATCATGGTGTACCTATTCCTTTTTTCGCGACTCTGAAGGCATCAGTGACCTTTGCCCAAAAGTTATCTCCACAGTTTCAGCTATAGCCCAAGCTCGTAATGCTGCGCGATTTCCCTCGAGCGCAGCCGGGGCTGTGCGCTCATCGCACAAACCAGCGCAGAGGACACTTGACCTGACTGCGCTGGGGGGTGAGCGTATATGGATTGTACAGCAGGCGGCTGACGTAGCCGTCGGATCGGACGATCAGCCAGCCGAAATCCCATCCGCCGCTACGGTAAGTCATCGGGATGGCCGGAGCGATGCGCACCAGGGGATGAGTGGCTGCGATAAAAAGTTTCTGGTCGATGTAGTAATAGCAGGCCGTGGTCTGGACGAAGACTTCGTGGGGCATGGCAGGTGTTGCGCCATCGACCAGGTCGTCGCACAAGCCCCCCACCGCCACTTTCACATCCTGCCCACGCTCGATCGCGCGGGACAATTCATCCACCGAACCACGGAGAACATCTCCCTCGGCTGAATGGGCCAGTGCTTCGGTCCAGTTGTCACGGGTATGAAAATGGTAAACGTCAAAATCGTAGACAAAATTATGGCTGGGTGCGTTGGTCTGGGCATCCCAGTTGTCGAACTGGTGATAGCGGGGCATGTCGGAAAAATCATCCAGGGGAGAGACGCCGGGGCAGCCTGTCGCTGGTGAACCGTCGAGGTATGGCCGGGCAATCGCCTGTTGCGCATCCTGGTTGTAAAGGAAAAAAGACATCGAGGGGCGCGGACCAAATTCATTCGGTAAAGAAACGGGTTGTCGCATCGTACAGACCCCCGCCGCCCAGCGATCTTCCACCAGGTACGTCACCTGAAACTGCATTGTTTCCCGGATCAGTTCATCGCTGGTCGATCGGGTGTCGATATGCTGATTGTGACGGAATGTGGTCCCAACACGAAAATCCGCACCACGGGAGACCGCGCCAATCAACTCCTTTTCATCTCCCGCCAGACGCTGCCGCCGGGTGGAGAGGGTCAGCAATTCCTGCCAATCCGTTGCTAATTTCGTCACCTGGCTACTCCTTGATTTGCTTGAGGGCGGGATTATGCCAAGAAAAAAATACGAACACAAGCTGATTTTATATTTTTATTTAACTCGTGAATTAAGTATCATCCATCGGTCGTGGCGAGTATCATTCAGGGTATGAAAACAGACATGGGCACAATGAAAAATAATGGCGATTTGTGGTGTGAATTGGGTAGCGCCAACGTTTCGGATGCACTACGTAAATGTGGCAAGGCGTTTCAGGCGATGGACGCAGGTATTCGGCCGCTGGATCGGTCCATGCGGCTGGCCGGGCCGGCTTTTACGGTGCGTTGTTATCCCGGTGCGACCTGGGCCTTGGAAAAGTCGCTCGAACTGGCCCGACCCGGCGATGTGCTGGTCGTCGATGGGGGTGGATTTTCCGATGCGATTCTGATGGGCGGCCTCATGAGCACGCGCGCACAAAACCGCGGCCTGCGCGGCGTCATCATCGATGGCGCGGTGCGGGATGTCGATGATATTATCGCCCTGAAATTCCCCGTCTTTTCCCGCCATATCTGCCCGCGGGCTGGCACATTCGCCGAGATTGGCGAATGGCAGACCACCATCTGCTGCGGGCGGCTTCCCATTCGCCCCGGTGATTGGATCGTGGCCGATGTCAGCGGAGTGGCCGTCGTGCCTGCCGAGATGATCGAGCAAGTCGCCACGGAAGCCGGCGCGATCCACGAACGCGAACACCGAATGGCCGGTTATCTGCACGAGGGCCAGACCCTCAGCGATTCCGCCGCCGCTGCCAAGACGTATTAAAACCGGGCTATTGATTCGACGGTACGATTGCGATGGTTTGGCGCGGGTTTCACAATGGATCGTACTCTGTTCCAATCCTCGCGATTTCAGTACACGTTTGGGCCGCATGCGCCAACGCTCCGCATTCACCCCGGAGCGCGCCTGCGAGTCGTCTGCCCGGATTCAGACAATGAACAATCCGATGGTTCCATCCTTTCTCCCGAACAACGGCAGCACGCCGGTGGCCACGAATTATTTGAAGGCAATCCGATGGCTGGCCCCATCGAAATTCAAGGAGCAACTTCCGCCGATTCGATTGCGGTTCGCATCGACGCCATCGAACTGGATCGAACCAAGGGGCAGACTGGACTAGCCTACGGCCACGGTCTGTTGTCGGCTGATCAGTTGATCCCCCGCCCTGACATGGAACACGGCAGTCGCATCCCCGCCCATCTGTATGAATGGAAAATCGACCCCGCTCAGGGCGTCGCCACAATCGTCAATCCACTTGGCAATCGCCCCATTTCCGTTCCGCTGGCCCCGTTTGTCGGTTGCATCGGTGTCTGTCCTCCCTGGGGGCAGTCGATCTCAACTCTTTTTTGCGGGATTCACGGCGGCAACATGGACATCCCGCTCATCCGGCCGGGAACGGCCATCGAACTGCCTGTATTTCACGATGGTGCCTTATTGATGATGGGCGACATCCACGCCGCACAGGGTCACGGCGAAATCATCGGCGGCGGAATCGAAACATCCGGCAAGATCGATTGCACGATCAATCTCAACCGCGCAAGACCCATCCCCACCCCACGACTGACTGACGACTGCAAAATCCACGCCATCGGAATTTCCGGCGATCTGCGTGACGCCATCCGCCAAGCCTATGCGCATCTCCTGGACTGGCTGGTTGAGGAGTATCATTTCAATCGCTGGGATGGCTATAACCTGATCAGCCAAGCCGGCACGATCACGACAGGTGGATTGGGCGGGCCGGTCTACTGCGTCGCGGCCGGCATCGAACGCTCATTACTGAAAAGTTAAGCTCAGCCTAACCCTTGACCTCATCAGACGATTCGACCACCCGGCCATCATCCATCGCATCAGTGGGCGCTTCATCCATCGCCTTGAGCAGATATTTCAAATCGGATATCCCCCCGATGAAAACAACAACCGCAAACCCGATGCACATCCATAGATTGATGAAGACGTACCAGAAGATTGCCTTGGACCACCATCCGATTTCCGGTGAAAAATGGATCATGTGCATCATCTCCTTCAATTACTTTGTCTCAGCGAGATTCATATCGCGAACGGTTTTTCCCAAATCCCAGTATTTGGTCTTTTTACGGGAAAGCAGTGAAATCACGATCATCAACACCGCCGCCAGTACATACGAATACAATCCGGTCGTCTGGGGTTTCAGGGGAAAGACGCCTTCGGGATACCATGCGATGTAGATTCGCCGTGTCACCAGGTCAGCGATCGGAATAACCAGGCACGTGAATACCGCCGCATACGCCCCGGCCGTGGTGGCGCGTTTCCAATACATCCCGAGCAACACCGCCACGCCCGTTCCACCAATGATATTGGCTGTCAACCACATGAAATCCCAAATCGCCATGGTCGGCGTATAGATCGTTCCGAACAGGAAAAACACCACGCACAACGTCGCGATGGTCATCCGTACAGCCGCGATCTGCTGTTTTGGCGTAAAAGGAGTCTTGCGAAACGGATAAATGCAATCGTTCACGATGGAGGTCGACCAGCTCAGGATGTATGTATCCGTCACCGCCACGTCCGCAAACAGCAACCCCAGCAACAAAAACCCCATCAACACCGGCGGAACGACGCTCGCCAGATAATATGGCGTTGCCATCGTCTGCCATGCGGTGGCCGACACATCCAACCCCGCTGGCACGCCTTTGCCCATCACCGCCAGCGCCGCCACGCCCAGCCCAAGGATGATAAACGCCCTTCCACTGCCGAAGATTGTCCCCAGCAAAAACGCCCGCGATACCGTCTTGGGCTTGTCCATCGCGGCATATTTCTGCAAGTACGGCCCATAGGAAAATTGCAGCAGGATCGTCATCACGTTCAGCCAGATGAACCACGTCACCCCGTACGATTCCCCCTCGCTGGCAAACGGGTTGAATCCCGACAGGCCATGCGCCTGTTCCAACCCCGACCAATAGTTTTGCAAACCGATCTGGCCAATGAGCAAGAACAACAGCCAGCACAACACCCCCATGATCAGGATCGATTGAAAAAAATTGGTCACGATCAACGTCGCATATCCACCCAGATACGTGAAAATGATCGGGCAAATCAGCAATATCGCCATAATCAGCCAGTCCGTGGGAACTGCCGACCCGCTCATCATTACCGTCTGGGGCGCGCCGATCAGCACCCGAATGAATGACGCCCCCACGATCGGAAACAAACACATCTGAATCACGCCGGCCAGGCAATTAAACATACCCGTCAGGATGCGCAATTCCTTGCTGAACCGCATCTCGATGTATTGCGGCACTGACATCGCTTTGGATGCACGAAACCGCTCGATCCCAAACCCGAACACCCCAAACAGCGGCACGGTGATCAGCATCGACAGCAATCCGATCAGCACGAACGAAAATCCATGCCCATACCCCTGCTCGGACGTGGACACAATCGCCAGCAGCCCGATTTCGCCGGCAATTCCCGACCCCATCCCCAGCCACATGCGCACCTTCCGCCCCGACACCAGATAATCCGCCACGCTGCGGCATTTGGAGTTCAAATAAAACGCCATCGCCAGAAAACACAAAAATCCGACGACGAGAATCACCCAATCAACCGGTGCGATGTTCATGATAGGTTACGACCCCTGTTCGTGATAAAAATGCACCACGATATTGTTTTCCCCCGCCTCGGCTGGCGCATCGTAGTGATATTCCACCCAGACCGGCTTGTTCGGCCCCGGCGTACGCAACAACCGCACCACCCCCGCCTGCGCATCATACCCACCACCATATTCGTAATTGGCGATGATCGGCGTTCCCGAAGTATGTTCAGGAGTCAAACAAACGCTTGTGGTCAACCAGTCGCCGCCAAAATAGGCATCACCATACAGGTTGTACCGCACCGGGCGGCCTAAATGCGCGCTCAGCAACTGCTCATCGCGCTCGTCAATCACCCCATCGCCATTGAGATCAAATTTCGTGTGATAACCATCGAATAAATTGGCCGACCTGCCGCCTATGCTGGCAAACGCATACCCCACCCGCCCATGCACATAACGCTCACCGATGCGCTGCTGCAGGTCGCGCAGATGGGACTCATTCACGATCCCTTCATTGACCGCCAGCAGCGTCACCGGACCTTCATAAACCCGGCTTTTGCCCGTGCGATACGCAAACTGCAACATGCCAACCTTGGGCGCATCCAGCGGGATGCGCAACTGTTCAACCAGCCGCGGTTCATCAATACATTCACCGCTGTCAGCGTCGAACAATTCTTTCAACGGGTCAGTCGGTTCCGTTGCCCACATGCCATGACACTGCACCACCGGCGTATGCGGTGCAACGCCATAGACCGCGTTGTGCATCGCGAACAATTGCGTCAATCGGCGGGTGTAAAAGTTATCTCCGCTTTTTTCCCGGTTCGCCCACACCCCGCGCACAGCACTATTGGGCAGCGGATACTGCACGTTCCCTTCGATGGTGGTGCTGATGGGCCTGTTCGCCACCGTCACCGTCATTCCATCCCTGGCATCCGTCCGGGCTTGTTCTAAAACCACATGCCGGCGAAAATGCGTCTGCAAATGCCCGTGGGTCATATCCCACGTATATTCATGCGTATAAAGATTATGATCCGCCACCGGGCCGACCATCAGCGTGTGCGACACCTGCCACCGCGGCTGACCGGCTGGATATTCCACCCGCGGATCACAGGGATAAATCCCCTCATCCGTGAACGAATCATCCTTCAGGTGCAGATCATCCGACCATTCCACCCTGCCCGTTCGCGGGTCACGCAATACTTCGGGGAAAAAAGTCGTCTTACCGTCACCACTTAATCGCCGCACCAGCCGCCGCGCCCTCCCCCATCGTTTTGGATGCACACGCCATCCCTGCGGCGTCCAGATCCCCATCCATGTGGAAGGGTTGTGGATGATGTTCGGCTCATAAATCCGCTCGGGGATCGGCCGATGATCCAACCTGTTAGGCACCATTATTCCATCCTCATCAATCGAACGATCACCGGCTGGCTGGCAACTTCCAGGTCGATCAGCGTATGACCATCTTTCACCCGATACGGCACATCCGACCATTTCTCATAATTAAAATTGTCCACCCGAACCGCAAACCCGTACGACGTGCTTCCCAGGTCGATCGTCGTCTTCTGATTCCCCGAGTCGTTCCACAACATCAGCACTAATTCGCTCGCGCCTGTCAGCTTGTGCTCATACGCCTTGAACATCGTCAAGTCAGCCGACGATTTCACCGCAAACCCGGGTGTCCTGAACTGATCCCGGTTGTAAAACGTATGTGTGATCGTCTGCAGCGCATACCATCCGGGATAACGCTTCACGCTGAACTGATCATTCTCGATGACGTAATCCTCAAACCCGAAAAACCCATACCAATTCGGATAGACCGTTCCATCCTTCACCCAGTTGCGAAGGTTGACATAATACGGCGCGGTGGATGCCCCCAGATCCCACCATGAAAACATCATCTTGGCGATGGCATCACCGTGTTCTACCTCAGTGGGAATCTGCGTATAGGGTGTACCGGTGGGATACTGCGGCTGCGCCATGGCACAGGCCAGATAGCCCACGCCATTGGATAAGAACATCATGTTCGGAACGGATTTTCGCACCTCCGCGAACAATTTCCGGGTTCCTTCCATGTTGTTGGAATTCACCGTGATTGCGTCACCCATTTTGGCATAACCAGCCGCCATGAACTGCGGAACCAGCGAATAATGTCCGTATGAAATGGCGAACATCGACACCTTCACCTGCGGATCCACCTCCTTGATCGCCGCTGACACCTGCTGAAAATACTGCAGGTACTGTTCGACCGTCCATTCCTGCCCCGATTCGATCAACGGATCCTTCCCAATCGACAATTCGTCGCCGACAACGTAGTACAACGTCCGCCCCTTCAGGATCGACGCCACTTGTTTCACCCAGACCAGATATTCGGCAATCCGGTTCTGCGGGTTGGCCGGATGCATCGACCACCAGCCCAGAGCGTCCAGACGAACACCCACGCGCAGGCCGTGCTTCGCGCTGAGTTTTACATAATTGTCGATGGCTTCGATGTAGTCCGCATCCAGCTCCAGTTTGCCATCGATCGGGTAAATATTCAGATGGGCATTACTCAACCCCAATTCCACCCAATCCTTGATCATCGCTTCCTGGAAATCAGGCCGGGCGCGATCCAATGACCATGTTCCAAAATCCGGCGACAGGGGCTTGCCCTTCATGGGCGGATGCGGCCGATTGTTCGGATCACGATCCCAGTTGCCATGATAGGTATACCCTTTGCGCATCAGGTAATACATCGGCGTTGAATACGGGCCGGTCCGATCCTGCGGCGGAGGGGGCTGGGTCATGTCCCGCATCGCCTTTTGATTGGCCTCCGAGAGGTTGGAAAACGAGCGTCCTCGCTCGGCCCGCGCATCGCCGACACATATACCGAGAACACAAGCAAACGTGAATGCAATTACCCAATTCATTACATGCATAGATTATCTCCTATAAGTATAAGAACCACGACGCCTGCCGAGAGCGAGGATGCCAATCACCATCACTATTATCGATGCGGGTTCGGGTACGTTACTGACCACGTCAGCAAAACTCGTCCCGATGCGTATTTCGTCTACCAACCAGTCTGCATTTTTTCCTCCTTGGATGAGTAAGCCATCGAGCGATGCCAAACTGTTTGCACCAAGAGACCCGGTCAATGCCCATGACATAGCCGCATCTGTTTCGGGTATAAGGCTGCCGCTGGCGAAGTATTCCAGAAAGATCTGATCGGAATTTCCTGACGAACTGCCGCTCGCAACGATCTTGGCCACCAGGTAATACACGATATCTTTGGCTAGGGATTTGGCGGCGGTGAAGTTAGATTCATCGCCAAAGTTGATATAGAAACTTTCTTCACCGTTGACTCCGAAGCCAAAAATCTCCTGTGTGCCAGTCAAGAGGGAGACGCTCAGCGCCTCGGTGTTGTTTTTGTTGTCAAAACTGTCGGCGTCTTGGCGAAGGAGCATGGACAGGTAATAGGTTTGATCCTGATCAAGGTCGATTGGAGTTGCAAGCGTTCGGAACATCGATCCGCCTCGCCGAAACCAGACGCGGCGCTGACCTTCGATAGTGAATGGAAAATTCGCGTAATGTAGATCGCTCTGTTCGATATAAGCATCGGATGATCCTCCACCGCCGGCTGACGCCGCCCACCCGCCGGAAAAGCCGTAGCCGCCGTCTTTATTGGCCAATGCTTCGGAAGATGCATAACGAAACCCTTCATATGCCAACAGCCCCGCTGGCGGCTCGATGAACTCACGGTTGAAACGAGTGAACATGATCGTGCGGGCCTGGTTGGTTTCGTACAGCACGCCAACCGTTCCATCGTTCAAAACATGAAGGTCAGAATAGCCTGAATAGCCATCGTGAAGCAGCCGTTCATGTGTGTATGTTGCGCCCTCATCGTAGCTGGTGCGAACGACAAGATCGGTGCGAGACGGTCCACGAGGGCCGGTCGAGATGATCCGGTTGAGATCATCGCCCTTCGATTGCAGCGTCAAGCGCTCGACTGCTATTTCAACGTTAGGCCAAGCCTGTCCCGTAACTGGCGACAACCAGGTTTGTCCGCCATCGGTACTGCTGGTGATAATACGAGGCTGGCCATCAATGCCAGTATTTGGGCGGGCATCCATCAGAATATGCCCATTGGCCAACTCTACCAATTGATTTTCGTTGGAAATATTTCCACCAGGTGTGAGCTGTCCACGCTGCCAGTTGATCCCATGATCGTCGCTGTAGACCGCGTAGGTGTGCCACCCGTTTTGCCATCGGGCGGCAGGGATAATCAGGCGCCCGTTGCTCGCTTGAATGCCGCTGCCAGGACCAAACCCGACCGCGTTCCAGTTATCGAAATCCTTCGTGGCCAGTGTGATGTCGACGGGATCTGACCATGTTTGCCCGCTGTCATCGGTGTATCGAGCCCACGCGGTGTTGTTGGTTGTTCCCGGCAGCGAGTCAGTCGTACCAAGAGCCCCCTCCCATCGGTTGTATAGCACCCATAGTCGGTTGTTGGATTGATCAAGGACGGTGGTGGGATTGGAAACAGTCCCACCATCGAAACTTTCGATGATTTGAATAGAACCCCACGTTGCCCCGCCATCAAAGCTGCGCTTGGTAACGAGATCGATGTCCCCGCCAAAACCAGGATCGTCACCTGTGCGCCCCTCGGCAATGGCGATTAACGTTCCGTCGGGCATTGCAGTGAACGAGGGGATGCGGTAATTCGGATACTCGACGCCGGCGGAGAATACTTCCACCGACGGCATCTGCCGGGGTTCGGCAAACGCTGCATTTACTACAACAGCTATAATAGCCGGCAAAATGATAGCGACTGTTCGCCAAGCGCGCAACATGTGCGCCTCCTTGATGCGGAATTCTGATTTTAGAATGGAATCAACACGTCCCGATGCTAAGAACGCATCGGGATGTGTTGAACGATGGCTACACTAGCGTGTGCGCCGGCGGCCAAACATCAAGCCCGCTCCGCAAAGCAGCATGCCGAGGCTGGCCGGCTCGGGAACCTCTGGTGTATTGGTATCGTACACGCGCACCCAATACCACTCGCCGGCAACATCATTATTCGCCGTCGTGCCATCACCAAAATCGATTTTGTCGGTGGCG
>JADLCB010000025.1 GCA_020847375.1 Phycisphaerales bacterium
ACGCCTACTTGCGTTTGTCCTGGAATCACCCCCGCCCCGGTGGTACTGCCACTGGTGCATTGGAACCGCTACAATCAAAAATCGTGGATTTTTTCGGGCTACTCAGTCTGGGTTTGATTCTTCTGGTTTGTGGTGCCCTGCTGTTTGTCGGGCTGCTGATGACAATGGCGCGGGCATTGCTCCGGCCGCCGCGCATGAATGACGGCAAAGCGCTGCACATCCTCAAACGCCTTGGGCCTGGCGACCTGGGAATGCCATTTCAAGACCAGTCTTTCATGGTGCAGGATCAGGCCAATCACAAACCGATCAAGCTGGCGGGATGGTGGATCGCCAACCCCGTGCCCACGACCCGTTGCTGTATCCTGTTACACGGTTACGGTGACGCCAAGGTGGGCGCTATCGCCTGGGCGCCCTTGCTCAGCCGGCTGGGTTTTAATCTGCTGGCCATCGACTTGCGCGCCCATGGTGAATCTGAAGGCGATTTCACCACCGCAGGATTTTACGAACGATATGATGTCAGCCAGGTGATTGACCAGTTGCGCGCATACCAGCCGCAGGCCAGCCGCGAACTGGTGCTGTTCGGCATTAGCATGGGTGCTGCCGTTGCTGCTGGCGTCGCTGCCTTGCGCAATGATCTGGCCGGTATCATCATGGAAAGCCCCTACGCTGATTTCATCAGCGCCGCGGCAACCCACGGACAACAGATGGGCATGCCACTGGTGCGCTGGCAAAAGCAGGTGGTTCGGCTGGCGCAGCACCAGGCGAACGTTAATTTCAATGAAGTGGCCCCGGTGCGCCTGCTCCGCCAGATCAAGTGTCCGGTCATGATGATTCATAGTCAGGATGATACGCTGGTTCATCCCGCCGACGAGGCTGCCTTGGCTGAGGCGATGCAGCACCGCAATAAGGGGTACGACCCGGGCGTCATATGGTGTGTTCCCCACGCAGGCCATGTTCTGGGGCTGGCGGCTAATCCCCAAGCCTATCAGCAGCATATCGCCGGGTTCATTGACGCCCTCTTTGAAAAGCCCTCGCAACCACCAGCACGACAGCCCGTCGCGCCAGACCCTAATGCACCGAAGACGTAGACCATCGACGCAGACCCAATCGCAGTAAACCACCCTGCCCGCGCCACCGAGCCTATGATTGGGCGTGAACAACGTGAGCGGTTTCAATCCTCGTGAATGTTCATCAACAATTTTTGCTTTGACTGCCCATGCAACAAAATGCTCGTTCTGGTAGAAAGGAATCGGGTGCAAATGATGTATCGACGGTTAAGTGGAGTCATCATGGCCATGATATTTGGATTGTCTTCCCCAGCCTGCTCCCCGCGGGCACACGGACAGGCGTTACCTCAGCCCGTTGAAGACATAACGGTCAGCGCTGAGGCAAAACAGGCACAAGCCGTCTTTGCCGCAGGTTGTTTCTGGTGCGTCGAAGCCGTCTTCCAGGAACTGCAGGGCGTCAGCGAAGTGGAATCGGGTTACGCCGGCGATAGCGCCGAATCCGCCACCTACGAAATCGTATCAACCGGCGCGACGCGCCATGCCGAGGCAGTGCGCATCACCTACGATCCCCATCAGATCAGCTATGGACAGTTGCTGAGGATCTTTTTCGCCACGCACGACCCCACCACGCCTGATCGCCAGGGGCCAGACCAGGGACATCAGTATCGTTCCGCCATTTTTTACGCTGATGACGATCAACTGCGCGTGGCTGCGGCGTATATCAATCAGCTCCAGCAGGCGGGGGTTTACGCGCCCAAGTCGATCACCACCACGCTCGAACCGCTGACGCAGTTCTATCGGGCGGAGGAATATCATCAGGATTTTGCCGTGCGCAATCCTGATTATCCTTATGTGCGTCACTGGATACCGGGTAAACTCCAGAAACTGGCGAATGTCGCAGGCCACCAACTCAAAGCGCCGACAACCCAGCCAGCGCAATAACCGACCGGAAGTGCTGGCAGGCAACACGCTGGTCAAGCGTCACTGAACGAACTATGAGCAAAACTGGAATCATCATCGTCGATCACGGTTCGCGCCGGCAGGAATCCAACGCTTTGCTGGAGGACGTGGCGCAACGTTTTGCCGACCGTTTTCAGCAGCAGTACGACATCGTGGAACCCGCCCACATGGAACTGTGTCAGCCATCCATCGCAACCGCGTATGAGCGCTGCGTTGCCAGAGGCGCGATGCGCATCGTGGTATGCCCTTTTTTTCTGGGGCCGGGCAAACACTGGACCAGCGACATTCCCCAGTTGACGGCTGAGGCGGCCGCCGCCCATCCAGGCACGCACTATCATGTGACCATGCCGCTGGGGGTGGATGATTTGATTCTTGATCTATTGGCCAAACGCATCAATCATTGCTGCGATCACGACTATACCTGCCAGCAATGCCAGGGCACGATCCGCAGCGGAGATGCAACGGCTGACCAGACCAGCGCAGATTAGCACCGCTGATGGCGTCGCGGTTTTTATTGACGCTTTGCGATTTATTTCAGGGTGATCTTCCAGATACCCCACTGACCACCACGGTTGGATCGGAAATAAACGGCGTTACCGCTTGGGTCCCACACGGGGCAATCATCCCAACTACCGTTGCTGGTTACCTGCACAGGCTGATCGGGGCTGGACAGATCGAGCAACCAGATATCGCGATTCGCCCCTGTTTCGGGATCGATCGCGCGGTTGGAGACGAAGATTACCTTGGTTCCGTCATAGCTGTAAACCGGTTCCAGCTCATCGGCGTCGCGCGTATTGGTCAGATTTTCCGGTGTTCCCAGTTCGGGAAGCCGGAAAATATCGCGGTGGCCCTCTTCGCCGGAAGCGAAAACAATGGCATCCGCCTTGGGGCTGGGTTTGGGCTGAGTGCCCGGGCGGTTGGTCAGATCGGTTCGGCTGCCGCCACTGATCTGCTGCATATACAGGCGCGGTTCGTCGCGTTTTTCCATGTAGCGCGTATAGAAAAGGCGCTGGCGCGGGTCAGAATCAACCGCTGGCCACAGATCGTAACTGTCATTGCCACGGGTAATTTCCGTGATCCCGCCGGTACCGTTAACGCGCATGCTGCAAACGCTCATACTCCGACTCATGCGATCAGAAGAAAAAACGATCTGCAAACCATCGGGGGTAAACGAGGGCATAAGCTCCAGGGCGCTGCCATCGGTATGTTGCATTTCACCACCTTTGCCGCTGGAGCTGATCGAGCGGATCTGCGCCCGCAGCGGCATGGCGTCGGAGGCAATAACCGAAAAGGCCAGCCGTTGACCATCGGGCGAAACCGCCAGGGTATCGATGAACTCGCCCGCCTGAGCCGTATAAATGCGCTGGAGCGTTGGATTCTCTTTTTCCGACACCTCTTTCATGGCGATCGTGTCCAGACGGTCAGCACCAATTGACCAATTATCGCTGCCGCGCCGCATTTTGATCGAAATCAGGGGCACGCGAACCGTCAGGATTTCCTTCAGTTTGACCGCGTAATCGACCTTGCCATCATCCCAGCCCACCGTGACCGTAGCCGGATACCACTGACGATCACCCTCTTGTTTGGTTGCCTGGATCGTAAATTCCGGCAGATCCCCATTTTCATTGACCGGCGGGAATGTCAATTCAATATCAATCAGGCCGCGCTGGTTACTTTGATGATGGGCCGCATTGAACGCATCAATTCCGCCAATGCTCACGGTCGCGCCCGGTGGATCGGTCGTGATATGGATGACTTTTTTCCGCGGCTCAAGCTTGAGGTGGTAGTCATTGCGACCGCCGTCCCAGGCAATGGGCTGAAAGACCGGATCGTAACCGGGTTTTACCGCCCGCAGCGTGCGCGGAATCAATTGATTCAGTTCCGTATCAACGCGAAACTGGGTCGCCTTGGTATGCACCGGCGCCACGCCCAGTGACTGCTCATCCAGAAAAATTTCAGCACCGGCTGGATCGCTGGTTACGTTGAGGTCTTTTTCCACCGGCAATAGTTCCAGCGTGTAATTGGGATCAAGATCCGGCCAACTGATCACCTTGCGCGCCGTCTGAAAACCCTTGCGTTCCGCGGTAATTTCGTAGGTTGTCCAGTTACCCAGCACATCCTGGGTGAATTCCATCTCCGGCACGGTATACGAGGTTAATGGTTGTGGGCTGACCTCCTTACCATCAATTTTAATAATGGCCGGTTCCGGCGAGATATTGATCGTCACCTTGCGCGTCAGCGGCAACAGCTCAATCAGATGGGACTTCTGGGTGTAGTTGGACGTTACATTCCACGTCGCATCCTTATACCCGCCGCGCGAGGCGACTACGCGATGAACCTGGTTCGCCTGGCCGAACAAAAATGTCTCGGTAATCGGTGCCCGCCCGCGATCCACCCCATTGATCTTGATCGTCGCATCCGTCGGTCTTGTATTGATCGTAATCGTGCGCTGGGTGGTGCAGCCAACAGCGACCAGTGCAAGCAGTAGTCCAACAATACGGCGCATCGTACGATTCTCCAAACAGTAACCGATCCATTAAAAACTTGGATTTCAGCCCGACGTTTTCACAGAGTCTGCGGTTTTCAACCTCGTTGTGCCAACCTTTGGCAACACAAAGCCAGACCGGCATGAATGATAAACGGTAAACTCAAAAGGTGGTACGGCCTGCAGGTCGATTTTACGCAAAATAGATAAATCCCGGGCATCAGTATTATTGATTCGGATCCGGCAACTGATCTGGCTGAACCGGCTGATCGGCCAGAGGTTGTTGTTCCGGCTGATCCGCGTTTTCCGGGGCAGGAGCGGGCTGGGTCGCCGAAACATCCGGTGCTTCAAGCAGCCGCTGCATTCGCTGGGTGATGAGCTGCTCCTTGTTATCACGATCCTGTTTGAGCTGCTCCTCCTGCTGCACGATCGCGCTTTTAAGGCGTTCAATACGCAGTTGCCGTTCCTCAAAATACTGACCCACGATCTGCCGCACCAACTCCTGTAATCGCTGATGTAACTTTTCCTTGCGATACGAATCCTGGGAAAGCTGGATTTCGCGACCCAGCGCCCATGCCTCATCTTCGGCTGCGACACGCTGAGCTGCCAACTCGAAAAGCGCATCACCCGGATCGCTGGCCTCATCAATCTGCTGATACGTTTGCATAAATAATTCAGCCAACTGATGCTTGACGGGGGAATTGTCAGGTAACTGATCATAAAACGCCCAGCGATTGGGCGTATGGCGCTGGGCAAACTCTGACGCCTGCGTCCAGAGTTGCTGCTGCTGTGTGCGCCACCGGAAAAAACGTCCGCGCCACTGTATCGAGGGGCCGCCGTTATTGCGCTGATCGGGCGGTTGCATCTGCCCCAGCGCGGGGCTGATCACCAGCAACGTCATCAGCAGGCATCGCGATAAGTTCATAACGATCCATCCCTATTCAAGTCTCGTGATTGCTGTCACAAATGCTCCAGGGCGCGCGCGGCCCGTTCGGTCTGGCGCAGGCTGTCCATGTGGTCAGACTCGGCGGCATTATTGATCAGGCTAGTGACGGCAGCCACATCCGCGGGATCATCCTGATAGGTTGGCTGGTAAAAACGGTGCCACGGCGCTGCCACATTCGCATCATTCGCCAATGGCAACGGGCCAAAACTGGTTGATTCCGGCGGCAAGGCGCTCCACCACACCAGCAAAGCCAGCCCCACCGCCGCAACCGCCGCCGCCGGATACATCCACCAGGCAAAGAGCAGCCCCTTCTTTTTTCGATCCTGGCCGCTGTGCTGCTGAAGCTGGCGTTGGGAACTGAGCCACTGATTCAACCGCTGGCGCAACTGACGCCGGGACAAACCCATCGCAGTCAGTGGTTCAGCTTTATCAAGGTGGCGCAATTGGCACCACAACCCCTCCTGCAACGACTTTATTTTCTGAATCTTCTGTGCCAGTGTTTCATCCTGCCGGATCATCTGCTGCAACTGCGTTCGATCAGAAGGTGACAGCTCCTCCGCCAGATACATCTGTCCGATGGCGGTGTTGGTGGTCAGTTGTTTAAGCAGGCTGGTCATTCATCCATCCCGTCGCACATTTGTTTACATCGCATTGGTTGTGCCGTGTACGCCGTTTTCAATCCTTCATCTGTCCCAGTTTCTGCAGCGCGTAAAACATCCGTTGCAAAACCGTATCCAGCGAACATCCCAGCACGTCGGCGATTTCCACAAACTTCATTTTCGCATAATAGCGAAGCAATAAAACCTGTTTGCAGATTTGGGGCAGATGGCCAATCGCAGCCGGTAGTTGCGAATCATATACGCCGTCAAGCCCAATGGCAGGCCAGCGCGCCGACTGCGCCTGATCGGTCGATTGCGCTGGATCAGACGGTTGACCGTCGTTTATCGGCGTCTGATCACGGCTGGCGCCATGCAGATAATCACTGGCTTTATTCGTGGCGATACGAAAAATCCAAACCTTGAATGCGCCAATCAACCGGGCATCGAATCTGGTGAGGTTATCCAGAATATCCGCCCAGGTCCGCTGCAATAAATCAGCCGCTATCGACTCGTTTCCAATCAATCGCTGCAGGTAGCGCATCAATGGCTGATGATAGCGCTCCATCAGCTCCTGTCCCGCCTCAAGCTCACCTCGGCGCAGGCGCGCCAGCAGTGCCTGATCGTCCGTCGGCACTGGCACGGAGTTATCGGTTTGAGATTGGGTCATTGCTGTCAACGAATTCATACAACACGGCGGTTCAGACAAAATAAGGGGGCTTGATTGGCGCTTGCAGTTACCGGGCAGGCGCTGAACGGCCAGCCTCCTGCCGCGCCTGAGACATCAATTCCATGAGCTGTGCGCATCCAGTGCGCGACAGCTCGAGCATGGCCGTCATCTGCTGCCAGTCAAAACCATCGCCCGCCTCCGCCGCGCCCTGAATTTCCACAAATTTTCCGCAGCCGGTCATGGCGATATTCATATCCACTTCCGCCCGACAATCATCTGAATAATCCAGATCCAGACGAATCTGACCCTCCACCACTCCGACACTGACGGCCGCCAACTGATCGCGCAGCGCCTGGGCAGGATTATAGAAAGAGGGATCGTAGCGCGGCGGTGGCGGGCTGGCAGCAGTTAGGGCTATTCCCGGCGGAAGCTGCATCTGCACCGGCATTTTCGCCAGTGCGTCAGCCAGCGCCACATACGCGCCGCAAATCGCCGCGGTGCGCGTACCACCATCGGCCTGCAGCACCTGGCAATCCAGTGTGATGGTACTGGGGCCGATTTTGGTCAGATCGACAATCGCGCGGAGCGTTCGTCCGATCAACCGCTGAATTTCAGTACCGCGCGAATCCGTATGTCCCGTCTTCGGCCAGGCTTTGCGCTGCGGCGTGGACGCGGGCAACATGACATATTCCGCCGTCACCCATCCGCCGGGTTTGTCGGGTTTCATCCAGGGTGGCACGCCGAAAACCACGGACGCGGTACACAGCACAATGGTTTTGCCTTGTTGCCATAAAACTGAACCGGCTGGGGTGGCGGTAAAATTCCGTGTAATGGTAATCGGTCGCAACTGATCGTCTGCTCGTCCATCTTGGCGCATGACAGAAGTTTAGCCGCATTACACCGGTAATTGAACCATCTGGTTCAAAACAGTGATTTTGCAGATAAAATCATTCGATCGGGAATACCGATTCGGTTGGCGCTTTTTGTGACTGGGCTGAATGGGCGCGCGAAAAAACGCGCAAGCCGAGTATTCGACCGGCGCGGCGTTTGATCGCACGTACAACGACTAACGAATAGTGTTTTACGCTGCCGAAATCAGCTCAATCCTTCGGGGGCTGCTTGGCATTGAGCCATGGCATCATTCCACGCAGGCGGCGGCCGGTTACTTCAACCGGATGATTATTGTCCGCTTCGTAAAGGCGTTTGAAGTTCTTCAGACCGCCCTCATATTCAGCCCGCCACTGTTTGGCGAATTCACCCGTCTGGATCTCGCTGAGAATCTGCTTCATCGCCTTTTTAGTTTCAGCAGTGATGACGCGCGGGCCGCGGGTCAAATCACCATACTCAGCCGTG
Organism: Phycisphaerales bacterium; assembly: GCA_020847375.1. Lineage (GTDB taxonomy): Bacteria > Planctomycetota > Phycisphaerae > Tepidisphaerales > Tepidisphaeraceae > JADLCB01. The sequence goes on from JADLCB010000025.1 coordinate 8,018, forward strand.
TTGCTGATCGAATAGCGCATGTAATCCAAACCACCCTGATAGATCAGGTCAACGATCAGCTTCACCTCGTGCACGCATTCAAAATAGGCCATTTCCGGTGGATAACCCGCTTCGGTGAGTGTCTCAAAGCCAGCCTTGATCAACGCTGACAAACCACCGCACAGCACTGCCTGCTCGCCGAACAAGTCGGTCTCGCACTCATCCTTGAAGGTCGTTTCAATAACACCCGAACGGGCGCCGCCCACGCCCCCAGCCCACGCCAGGGCAATTTCGCGGGCTTTACCGGTGGCGTTCTGCGCCACCGCCAGCAGACACGGCACGCCGCCACCTTTTTCAAATTCGCTCCGCACCAGATGGCCAGGGCCTTTGGGGGCAACCATGACCACATCAACATCCTTGGGAGGCACAATCGTCTTGAAATGGATATTAAAACCGTGGGTGAAACCCAGGCACTTGTCGGCCGTCAGATTCGGCGCGATGCTCTTTTGATAAACAGCGGGCTGAACTTCATCCGGCAACGTTACGATGATCAGATCAGCCTTTTTGACGGCCTCTTCAACGCTGAACAGTTCAAACCCTTTTTCCAGCGCCAAACGGCCGTTAGCCGAGTCGCGGCGGTTGGCCACAATCACTTTAACGCCCGAATCGCGCAGATTCTGGCCATGAGCATGACCCTGCGAACCAAAACCAAGGATTGCCACTGTTTTACCCGCCAAACCGGTCAGCGGAGCATCATTACCATAGATCATCTTCAGCGCTTGAGGCATAGTGTGATTCCTTCTCTATCTACGAGACAAAATACCGGGACCAATGTAAAGGTGGTCATGTTAATGAAGCGAGCGACGGGTGTAAAGTTTATCGCGTGCGTTGACGATTCATAACTTCATTGCTGGGCAGGGTCGGGGTATCGGTCTATTACGCCATGTGGCATCGACTCGCTTGGCAATCGGTTAATTTTCTGTTGCCCTGACTACTCCGACACCACGGCAATTAAGCCAGCCGCCCAGCAAAATCACCAGCACCACCACCCGCGGGATAAACCCATTCAACAGACTTCCCAGCCCTCCCTGCCAATGGGCAATGCCATAATGGACTGCAATAAAGCAGATCAAACCCAGCAGCATCGCCATTTCCGGCCGCCATCGGTTGAGGATCAGCAGTAGAAAGAACGGCGCGGCTGCACCCATCAACACCCACCCGGGCAGGATTTTATCCATCTCTCCGGTTGTGGAGATATAAACCAGATAGCCAAACCCCCAGAGCAGATGAATCGCGCCGGCCATGACCAGCGCCACGACCGCCACATAGCGCGGATCGCCCCCCGGACGATGATCGGGCTGGGTATTCACCTGTGCCCGATCCATGGCATTGCGCAATTGCTGGGGAGAATCCATCATGTTCTTCATGCTAACCGCTGCACGCAGCCGGTGGTAGTCGAATCAATCACATGACGCCCTGGGCTTTATGTTGGATTAAGGTCTCAGTTTTGATCCGACGATGAAACTTCGCCTTCTTCCACCAGCGCGGTGTCATACGCCTGTTCGAGCTTGCGCACGGTGGCAGCCATGTCCTCGTTTTTGTCCACCGCTTCGCTGACTTGCAACTCCCAGTGATTGCTTTCCTGGCGTAATTTGTCCACGTCAACGCGAAGATTCAGCATCCCAGCCAGTTTACGGGTGATCGTTTCAATGCTGCGCGGGTTGATTCCCTCGAGATAACCGGGAATCTCCGCCGCGATGGCGAGCATTTCGATGTTGCGATCAGGGCAGAGCACCAACAAATAGCTGGAAAAACTGCCCGGCCCTTCATACTGGCTGGGGCGCAGGCCATATTCAGTCAATAGCGGGAGCAATAATTTGCTGGATACACTGGCATACAGCCGCGGCTCGCGCGTGTGCGGCACGCTGCCGCCAAAACTCCCCATGAAGATAATACGTTTTATCTCCAGGCGCGCCACGACCTCTAAAATAGCTTCTGCGAACAACGGCCAGTTGATATTGGGTTCGCGGCCAGCCATGAAGGCCATATTGGCAGACTCATCCGCCCAGAGCGAACTGCCGGGCAGATCGAGCGATTCAACCAGACCATTGACATATTTCGCATGCGGTCGGAACAAAGCGGTCGTTTCCATCGACCCGGGAAAGCTGTCAATGTAAAAACCGCCGGGTTGAATATCCGCCACGCGCGTCAACTGGCGCCCTTCCATGAGCTGCTTGACCGTGCCGGTCGATACAAACCCGCCATCCATCCAGCCCGTCAACGCCAGCAACAGCGTGCCGCCGCTGAGCTTGGGCGTTGCGTGAATCTTCAGTACTTCCGGTGACATAACCTGATTGTAGCTGTTGCGCTATTTGATGCACGTCCGAAAAATTTCGTCACAAACCATGGCCAGCGCTTTTGCCTTTTGACGGGTTGATGCTTAATTTTTGTCACATGACCGATGCACTGAAATGTCTGATCCGGGATGTGCAGGATTTTCCTCGGGCGGGGATTCTTTTTCGTGATATTACGCCGCTGCTGGCGGATCCTTCGGGGCTGGCACTGGCGATCGAGTTGATGGCCAATCCGTTCCGCACGCTGCGCATTGATCGTGTGATCGGCGCAGAAAGTCGCGGATTTATTTTTGGTACGGCGGTCGCCTGTTGCCTCAGTGCCGGTTTTGTACCGGTGCGCAAACCCGGCAAGCTGCCCAGCCGCCATATCGCAACCCATTATGATCTGGAATATGGCAAGGATTCGTTGGAAATTCATTCCGACGCCATTTTGCGCGGACAGCGCGTGCTGATCGTGGATGACCTGCTGGCCACCGGCGGGACGATGAAGGCCTGCATCGATCTGGCCCGCGAACTTGGCGGAGAGGTGGTCGGCGCGGCGGTATTGATCGAGCTGGCTGATCTGGGCGGGCGCCAGCGATTCAACGACGTTGAAATCCATTCCGTACTGAAATACGAATGAACGTCGCGCGATCGCAATCGACCCGGCGCAGCCGACCCCGCGCGAGTCGCTGTGCGCCCTCGGTTCTGTTATGCCGATCAGGCGCAATCAACCCTGCGCCGCCGGCCCGCGTGACCAGAGGCAGTAAACTGTTTTATTTTGGTGCTGGCAGATTTACTTCTTCCAAACTTTGGATTTGAAGTCATTCAACGCCTGCTTGAGCTTGGCTTCGATTTCCGCCGTCAGCTCTTTCTTGCTGGACAATTCCTGCCGAACCGCCGGGGCACTGCTGTCAACATACTTGAAGAACTCGGTCTGGAACGCCGCGATACGATTCAGCGGAATATCATCGACATACCCCTGCGTACCGGCGTAGATCATCATCACTTCCTGCTCCACCGGCATGGGGCGGAATTGGGGCTGCTTGAGCAGTTCCACCAGGCGGGCGCCACGATCGAGCTGGGCCTGGGTCTTTTTATCCAGCTCCGTTCCGAGCTGAGCGAATGCCTCCAGCTCGCGATAGGCCGCCAGATCAAGTCGCAATGAACCGGCGATTTTCTTCATCGCCTTGGTCTGGGCGTTACCACCCACACGCGACACGCTGATACCCACGTTAATGGCTGGGCGCACGCCAGCGAAAAAGAGGTCTGGTTCAAGATAAATCTGACCGTCGGTGATACTGATCACGTTGGTTGGAATATAGGCTGACACCTCACCTTCCTGCGTCTCGATGATCGGCAGGGCTGTCAGCGAACCGCCGCCGTTGGCATCGGAGAGTTTCACAGCGCGTTCCAGCAGGCGGCTGTGCAAATAGAACACGTCACCGGGATAGGCTTCGCGACCGGGCGGGCGCCGCAGCAGCAGTGATAACTGGCGATAGGCTGCGGCCTGTTTGGTCAAGTCATCATAAACGCACAGCGTATGCTGACCTTTCCACATGAAGTATTCCGCCATGGCGCAACCGGCGTAGGCTGCGATGTACTGCAGCGGCGCTGGGTCGGATGCACCGGCGGAAATAACCGTCGTGTATTCCATGGCACCAGCGGCTTTAAGCTGCTCGACAATCGCAGCAACAGTCGATTCCTTCTGACCAATCGCCACATAAAAACACTTAACGCCCGTACCCTTCTGGTTGATGATTGTGTCAATGGCGATGGCGCTCTTGCCGGTCTTGCGGTCACCGATAATCAGCTCGCGCTGACCGCGGCCGATGGGAATCATGGAGTCGATCGCCTTAATGCCCGTCTGCAGCGGTTCTTTCACCGGCTGGCGCTCGGCAATGCCCGGAGCGACGATATCGAGCTTGCGCGTTTCGCTGCTGACGACGGCCGGCCCGCCATCCAGCGGCTGGCCCAGCGGATCAAGCACGCGCCCGATGACGTTATCGCCTACGGGCACTTCCAGCAGGCGGCCGGTGGCACGAACCTGGTCGCCTTCCTTAATTTTGAGATAGTCGCCGAAAATGACGGCGCCGATGGTCTCCTCCTCCAGGTTGAATACCTGGCCCATGACCGATTCCTGGCTGCCTTGGACTTCAAACTCCAGCAACTCACCAGCCATGGCGCTGCGCAGACCGTAAACGCGGGCGATACCGTCACCCACTTCGATCACGGTTCCCACCTGGCTGACCTGCAACTGCTGTTCAAAACCAGCAATTTCGCTCTTTAAGACCTTGGTTATTTCTGCGACGTTGATAGCCATGAGTTCCTCAAAAAATAATGGTTGTCTGTTTTGTAAAGTTCGTCTTCCGCAGCGAATTTCGACGCTGCCGGAGAATTCAAAATTATCGTTTACCCGCAGCCTGTAAAAGCTGTTGTTTCATCACCTGAAGCTGAGTCCGAACCGAGGCGTCGATGATGCGGTCATCGATCTGCAGCACCATGCCGCCGATCAGCTCCTGCTCAACGCGCTGGTGCAGCACCACCGTCTTGTTCAGCGCCTGACCGATGCGCTGGCGCACCCGTTCCAGATCGGCCGGTTCCATCGGCTGAGGCACGGTCATATCGACTTCAATCCTGCCCTGTCGGCAATCGAGCAGATATTGATACGCAGCGGCGATTTCCCGCAACTTGCCCGCCATCGCGTGCTGATTGGCAACTTGCATGAAATTGTAAAGCAGCGGCGTGATCTGGCCCTTGAATGCTTTTTCAATCACGGTGCGCCGCTCTTCGATGCCGATGCTGGGGTTTTCCAACAGTGCCTGCGCTTGTGGCTGCTCCCTGAGCATCTGGGCAATGGCGGCCAGCTCCGCGCCGATGCTTTGCTCAGCCTGTCGGGCGACGGCCAGGTCCAGCAGTGACTGGGCGTAGGCACTGGCCAGTGGGGAATGTTGTTGAGTGATTGCTGCCATGAATGATTCAGTTTTCTTGTAAGGTTCGTATCTGCCTCAGCCCAGCCCGATCAACGGAGGCTGGTGACACCCTGCTTATCGAACGGACTGCAGACGATTCAACGATTCCTCCACCAATGACTTCTGATCTTCAACCCGCAATTCGCGGCGGATGATCTTGCCGGCAATGCTGGTGGATAGATCAGCGGCCTGGGTGTAAATCTCACGAATCGCCTCATCGCGTGAAGCTTCAATGTCGCGATTGGCTTTTTCCTTGATTTCCTCGGCTTCCTGGCGACCGCGGAGACGGATGTTTTCAGCGGCCTTTTCCGCATCCGCCGTGGCGTTGGTCATCATCTGGCGGATGGTGGCTTCCGCCGTAGCCAGTTGCTGCTCATATTGCGCCAACTTGGCTTGGGCATTGTCCAGATTGGTCTTGGCTTCGTTGACGGTGCGACGGATCGAATCTTCGCGCTCCTTGAGCTTGGAAACGATCGGCCCCCAGGCATACTTGCCCAGCACCACCAGCAGCAGGACAAACACCACCAGCGTTGTGATCGCCGGCAGCAATCCCGCCCAGGTCGGGCCAATGACATCGGTGCGCGGAACGGCATGACCGCCACCAGCGCCAGCCTCTGCCAGAACGACACTGCTGCCCAGCAGGACCAACGCCAACGCCAGCAGAACCTTGTACGAACTTTTGGACATATGTTTCTCCATAGCAAGCCCGCATCGAAGCGATTAGCCTCGACGCGAACGGTTGGTTAAGCAGCAATCTGGTTGTTCAAGAGCAGTGCCACCACGATGGCGAACAGCGTCACACCTTCGATCAGAGCCGCAGCGATGATCATCGAGGTGAAGATACGGCCGCCGGCTTCGGGCTGACGGGCAATCGCGTCAACCGCGTGGCTGCCAATGGCACCGATGCCTTTACCGGCACCGATGATGATCAGACCCAGGCCAACACCGACGCCCAGACCGATCAGACCGCCAGCCGAGAACAAGGGTGCAGCAGCGGCACCAGCCGTCTGTGCCATCGCCGGAACGGCCGGCAGAAGCAGCAGAGCAAACAACGCCATAAAGAAAATCTTCTTCAGGCTCATGATTCAACAATCCTTCTGAGGCATTTGAGGTTGCGCTCATCACCCGCCCCGCGAGAAAGGGCTGATGTTAAACTATCCGGGCCAATCCCTAAGTGGCGATAACTCCCGCAGCGACCGCCGATAGTCAGTTTATTTCATTCGTTGCGACCACTGGTTCAACCGGCAACATGCGTGGCCGTCTGCCGGGCCTTGTCGGGCAGGCGGGCCATATCGAGCATATCACCACCGCCGATGACTTCTTCCTTTTCATGATGCTCGCCACCTTCGCCGGAATGCTCCTCATGTTCATGCACCACCAACTGACCGATGAACAGCGCCGTCAGGAAGGTGAAAATATAGGCATGGAGCAAAGCCACAAACAGTTCCAGCACCATGATCGCCACCGAACCCAGCACCACCGCCAAACCAATGCCGGTCAGCGCGCCATATCCGAGTGTCGCGGCGGCAGCGGTAAACCCGGCCAGCACCGCCAGCAGAATATGCCCGGCGGTCATGTTGGCCATGAGACGAATCGCCAGCGCCACCGGTTTGACAATCATGCCCAGCATTTCCACCGGAACCATGATGGGCATCATGTACCACGGCGCACCAGCCAGAAAATGTTTGAGGTAGTTACCCACGCCGTTGGCGCGAATACCGCTGACCTGAATCACGATGAACGAAACCAGCCCCAGAGCGCCCGTGACATAAATATTGGAAGTGGCTGTACCATAAATCCCGTGGGCATGTTCGCCGAACAGCGCCCGCATGATCGGGCCGGTGATCGGTTCCAGCGGCAAAAGCCCCAGCAGGTTGTTGAACAAAATGAAGAAGAACAGCGTCCACAGAAACGGCATGAATCGATCCGCTTCATCCCCCATGACCGGTTTGGCCACGTCGTTGCGGATATACATCATGATGGCTTCGACGAGATTGCGTGTACCGGTCGGCACTTCATCGCCGCCACGATAACGGCGCGTGACCAGCGGAAAGAAAATCAGCATCAGCACCGCCGCCAGGCAGAGCATGATCATGTGGTTGGTCAACCACCAGATACCGTGTTCGCCTGAACTCCAGATTTGCGGAACATCCAGCACGTGATCCAGAGGATTGGCTGCAGCGAGTAGTGATCCTATCAACATCATGTTTTCAAACCTGTTTCTGCGGTACTTTCCATAAAACCCTGCCAGTCACAATCGACTCAGCCAGGAGTACCGCCAGATAATAAACTGCCATCGTCAATAATGTCGAAACCGACGGATAATTCCACATAAAAATGGCCAGGGCACACAATCCGCCCGCCACCGTGGCACGCACAAAACTGCCGACAAAATATCCACCGACCAAGCCCATCATTCCCAAACGGGCACCGATCAGCAACGGCAGGGTTGAACTGATACCGGCAATCACACTGGCGATGGTGCCCGCCATAAAACCGCGGGCAACCGCGTCATCGCCCATCCGCCAAATCACCAGTCCCATCACCGCACCGCAAATCACCAGTGCTGCCAGCACCGCTCCCACCAGCACTGCGGCCGACAGGTTGATCGGTTGCGACTTGGCCGACGGCTGCGTCATAGCGGGGCTACCAACTTTCTCGTTGCGCCGATGCGCTACTTGAACATGCGCGTCGCCATTTTAACCAGCACATACAAACCGATCGAAAAACCGATGCCAACTCCGGTCACTGTCAACCAAGGCAATGTATCCAAGCGGCGATCCAGCCACCAACCAATACCCGCAAAAAGCAGCACCGACACAAAAAATTCAAACCCCGCACCCGCCATTCGATACCATCCAGCGGAGGACTGATCCGAACCCGGATCACGCCGACCCGGTGGCTGGGTTGAATCATTCATGAGCTTGTTCTATCAAAGCCAGGAATCCGCACTGCTATTTTGAACGTTGTGGCGCCATTTCTAATCAGCACCGACATTGTGCAAAATTGCACGAATTAAAACCGATAGATTATCAACCCGCGCAAACAGGTCAAGTGATGACAAATCAGGTTTTTTCACCTTCTATTCCGCAGATGAAAATTTCAATGGACTGCGGACAGAAATCCTGATGATTCTGAAATATACAAAAACGTGTTGAGCAACATTGCGAAAAGCGTTTTGGAGAACCGGTCACTTATCACTAACGTCAAACCAGCAGAGGTGTCTAGTTAAGCGTTGCACCGAGAATTTGCTGGCTTGATCTGGCAAGTCTTGGTGCGCGTCTTAGAAACAAGGAGCAAAGCTATGCGATACGCACTCTTGACGATTCTGGTTCTTGGGTTAATTCCGGCCATATCCGAAGCGGGCAGCCGCGGCTACCGAGGCAACAGCCATCGGGACAGCCGATGGAGCGTCTCAATCGGATTCGGCAGCAGCAGCGACTACGGTTATCGAAGCGGCGACTACTTCAACACCCGTATCACGTACGGCAACCGCGGCGATTACGGTCGCCATGGCAATTATGGTCGTCATGATAATTACTGGTCAGGCTATCGGGCGCCACAGCCGGTCTATTATTCTGCGCCACCGGTCGTTTATCGTCCGGCTCCGGTCTATGTTGCACCGACTCCGGTATACGTCGCCCCGCCGGCTGCGTGCTATCCGGCTCCGGTCTATAACTACAACTATCAAAACTGCTATCCGTCGAGCGGTTACAGCTACAACTACAGCTTCGGGTACTACAACGGCTGGTAGTCGTTCAAGCTGGCTGGCCAGTTGATTCGAGTCACAACACGCTGCGTCTCTGCGATGAAAATAATTGTCAGAGACGCAGTTTTTTATTGACGAAAATTCGGTGGAACGGCATCTGTTCCACAACGCTTGCGGGCGGGGTCGATATTTTTTGCTGATTAAGCGCTGCGGCGCTCTTGTCAACGACGATAACGCCCTGTAATATGGGCGGTCTTTAATTTGTCGTGCTGAATCGAATCAGGCGAATTCAAAGTGGATCGTCGGCAATTTTTAAGCTGAAAACCAGCTTGTAATCGCAGCGATTGAAGAAAATATCATTTGAGGCGATGGTGCTGGGCGTGGATAACGTCAGGCGTGCCCAAGGAATGTAAGTCATGGCTAAAAAAGAGATTACTGTACAATTTAAGCTGCAGGCTCCTGGCGGCACGGCCACACCGGCACCGCCGATCGGGCCGGCGCTGGGTCAACACGGTGTCAACCCTGGTCAGTTTATTCAGCAGTTTAATGCTGCCTCAGCCCATCTGAAGGGTAAGGTCATTGGCGTTCTGGTGACGGTTTACAAAGATCGCACCTTCTCGTTTGAACTGAAAAGCCCGCCAGCATCGGTACTGCTGAAAGATGCGGTCAAGGCGGAAAAAGGTTCAGGCGAACCCAATAAAAACAAGATCGGCAATGTGACAATGGCGCAGTGCAAAACCATTGCCAAGGAAAAAATCAAAGACCTCAACGCTTTCGATGAAGATCATGCTGCCCGGATTATTGCCGGAACCGCCCGGAGCATGGGTATCACGGTCGAAGGATAAGTGATTTTAAGTTGTTACTGCAGCGTCTGGATACCAGGCGCGTGCGAAATGACATTCAAAAGGCACACCACGGCCTGGAAACAGTGGGAGCTTTAAGCAGGATAAGCTTATTAAAGTCCTGCTGAAATGGAGCGAAAGTTTATGGCAGTTGCCCTCACCCAACAACGATCCAAGCGATACAAAAAGGCCGCTGAAAAAGCGACCACCGACCTGCTGTCGATTGAAGACGGCGTGGCCCTGCTCAAAAAGTTTGACGCGACCAAGTTCGACCAGACGGTTGAGCTGATTTTTTCCCTGGGAATCGATCCCAAGCAGGCGGATCAGATGATCCGTGGTTCGATTTCCCTGCCGAACGGCGTGGGTAAAACCAAGCGTGTCATCGCATTCGTCGCTGAAAACCGCAAAATCGAAGCCCTCAACGCCGGCGCGATCAAGGCCGGTGGCCAGGAGCTGGTGGCGGAGATTGAAAGCACTAATTTCACGGATTTCGATGTGGCGATTTCCACACCGGATCAGATGCGGTTTGTCGGTCGCCTGGGTAAGGTGCTTGGCCCCAAGGGGCTGATGCCGTCGCCCAAGGCTGGCACGGTGACCAACGATGTCGGCACGGCCGTGCGTGAATATGTCGCCGGTAAGATCGAATTTCGCAATGATGCTGGCGGCAACGTACATACCGCCGCCGGTAAGATGAGTTTTGATAACGGCAAGCTGGTGGAAAATATCAATGCGCTGATCACTCAGATCCGCCGGATGAAGCCCCAGACGAGCAAAGGTCAATACCTGAAAAAGGTCGTACTCAAAGGTTCGATGACCCCGGCGGTTTATCTGGCTGTTTCGTAATCGACTGACAGGCCACAATCGTTCGAGAGATAAAATTACAAATTGAAAAATTACGGGGATAACCCATGAGCAAAAAAATCAAGAATCTGATCACTCGCGAGCTGACCCAGCGGCTGGATGGCATTGAATCGCTGGGGGTGATTAACCCGCGTGGCATTAACGCGGTGCGCACCAACCTGTTTCGTCGCAAGCTGCACGCCAACAACCTGCGGATGACCGTGGTTAAAAACACACTGGTTCGCCGGGCGGTTCAGAGCGTTGCTGATTCAAAACTCAAAGGTTTTGACGCCCTGCTGGACGGGCCTAGTGCCGTGATCTACGGGCAGAGCAGCATCAGTCAATTGGCGCGCCTTCTGGTCGAGGAGAAAAAGGAAAACAACGCACTGGAATTGCGCGGCATCTTCTTCGACGGCGAAATTTATGCTGGCGAACAGGGTGTGGAACAGGTCAGCAAATTGCCGACCCGCGAAGAGGCAATTGCCAATGTGCTGGGCGCGATTCTCGGCCCGGGACGCAAGCTGGCTGCCGCGGTCAAGGGGCCAGGCGGCAAGCTGGGCGCGGTGCTCAAGACCATCGAAGAAAAGGCGGGTGGTTCAGCCGAAGCTGCTCCGGCAGCCTGAGCATGATCCATCGTTTGGGTGGTATTAACTGAAAATCGCCGGCTGATGGAGCTGGTGAGTGACAACTGAATACTCCGGCAGCCCCGACTGCCCCCGTACTTGCGGGGTTAAACAGGCCTCAATGTGAGGCAGGCTCTTGGGACGGGAGAAATTCGACACGTTAGCGCCACGACACGGCGTTTGCGAGTTAGAAACCTCGCAGGAGATTTTTTATGGCGGAAGTTACTGCAGAAATCAAGGAATTGGGCGACAAGCTCGCTGGTTTGACCCTCAAGCAGGCGGTTGATCTGACGAGCTACCTGAAGGACGAGCACGGTATCGAAGCTGCCGCTGGCGGCGCGGTGGTCGTGGCTGCTGGCGGTGCTGCCGGTGGCGCAGCGGAAGCAGCCGAAGAAAAGACGACGTTTGACGTTGTCCTCAAGGCTGCTGGCGACAAGAAGATTCAGGTCATCAAGGAAGTCCGCACGGCGACGGGTCTGGGCCTCAAGGAAGCCAAGGACCTGGTCGAAGGCGCTCCCAAGACGGTCAAGGAAGCCCTCCCCAAGGAAGAAGCTGAGAAGCTCAAGAAGGCTCTGGAAGAACAGGGCGCTACAGTTGAACTGAAGTAATTCAGTGATTGTACTGAATTGATTCACAGACAAACCCCGGTTCACGCCGGGGTTTTCTTATGGTTAAATCTGGCGCCAAAGGTGTTCCCAAATGCGCCTGCCGGTCGATAATCAAGTAATCGCCGCCAATTGCGGTCAGGCGAATGACTGTTTTTGGAGGGTTGCTGATGAATAGTCCGATAACAGTAAAGATCAAACGGCTGGCCCATGCCCAGGGTTTATCCCTGCCCGTGCGCATGACCGCACAATCGGCTGGGATGGATCTGGCAGCAGCGGTGGAAAAACCAACGGTGCTTCAACCGGGAGAAATCCGATTGATCCCCTGCGGTTTTGCCATGGCCATTCCTGCGGGTTACGAAGCCCAGGTGCGGCCGCGCAGCGGGCTGGCGAGTAAATTTGGCATTACGTTGATCAATTCACCCGGTACGATCGACAGCGATTATCGTGGCGAAGTGCAAGTGCCGCTGGTCAATCATGGTGCCAACGCCTTCACGGTCGAGCGTGGCAGCCGCATCGCACAGATGTTGATCCTGCCGGTTCCGCCGGTTGAAGTGATCGAGGTTGATGAGCTGGATGAAACGGCACGCGGTGCTGGCGGCTTTGGTCATACCGGGCACTAGCCGTGCCATCGAGATCGATTAACGACTGAAACGATTTGAAACCTTCCATGCGAGAAAAATCCTGGCAACGTGCGGCGCTGTTCCTGGGCATTGGTATCTGGGTCTTCCTGTTGCTGGCGATCGGCAGCTTTCATCCGGATGACTGGCCCAGCCATCGCGTATTTCCCTATCCGCCGATCCACAACCTGTGCGGGCGGGCTGGTGCGTTTATCGCTTATTATTTGTTCTCGGCGATCGGTCAGGGTATTTTCCCCATCCTGTTTTTCAGCGGATTGCTTCTGGCTTTGAAACTATTCCGCAACCCCGTCAGCGATATTGGCCTGCGCATCATCGGATTGGCGCTGTTGACCATCGCTTTTGCCGCCACGATCCACAGCCTTAAACCCGGCACCGTCAACGGTTTCCCAGAAGGCCAGGGTGGTATTGTCGGAATTGGCATTGAAAGTCTGATGCGCCCCTACTTCAACGTGGTGGGAACAAGGCTGCTTCTGGGCATTGCGATTCTGGTCGGATTGCTGCTGGCAGCGGATGATCTGGTGCTGCGTCTGCCGTCGCTGGCCAGCAGCGCAGTGGGGCGCCTGAAAAATCAGGGTACAAAATTCAACTGGCGTTTCGTTCAGCTTCCCAAACTCCCGTCGCTGCCGAGCTTTCGCACGGTCTTTTCGCTCAAGGGTGCAGCCTCGCAGTCGCAGGACGCCAAAACCGGTAAAGCGGGCGCATCCAGACAATCCACAACCACTGGCCGGGATGACGACGACGATGAGTATGAACCAGCCAAACCGCCGGTGTTTATCAAGATCAAAGCGCCAAAAGAACCGCAGGATGATCGTCAGAAGCTGGCTCAGCGTATGCAGATCGAACCACTGCCGACAATTCAACCTGGCAACACCGCCACCGACAATGAGCTTGGCGATAACTCGGCAGCCGACCACGAGGATGACGAGCAAATCGAACTGAACTATGAGGATGACAGCGCTGAAGCCGCTGAAGAAGTAGCCTTTACCGATCAGGAAGACCCGTTGCCCTCTGAAGCGGCGGTCATTCCACCAACAGATGAGCAGCAGGTTCCGCCTGCACCGCGGGCGGAGATTGTCGTCAAAATGCCGACAGTCGTTCAACCGCGTCAGGTCAGCCCGCCCCCCCCGCCGCCGAAGGAATTGGGCGAATATCATCTGCCGCCGTGGGATGCGCTGGCTGATGCCGAGTACGGTTACGCGCAGTCGCAGGAGAAGCACGTCCGCGAAAAGGCAGCCATTCTGGAACAGGCACTTAAGGAATTTGATATTGACGCCAGCGTGGTTGAGATCGACACCGGGCCGGTGATTACCATGTACGAGATCAGCCTGGCACCGGGGATCAAGGTCAGCGCCATCACCGCATTAACCAACGACATCATGCGCGCCTTGCGCGCTGAAAGCGTGCGTATCGTCGCGCCGGTACCCGGGAAAAACACGGTCGGAATTGAAGTTCCCAACGATGAAAAAGAAAAAGTGCGGATGAAGGAATTGATGCAGGCGGTTCCGATCGACACCGCCAGGGATGGGGGCGTTCCCATTTTCCTGGGCAAGGATGCCAGCGGCGATCCACTCATTGCCGATTTGACCAAGATGCCCCACTGCCTGATCGCCGGTACCACCGGTTCGGGCAAGTCGGTCTGCATCAACACGATCATCATGTCCGTCATCTACACCCAGCGGCCTGACCGGGTTAAGCTGATTCTGGTCGATCCCAAAGTGGTGGAAATGGCGCCATTCAAGGAACTGCCGCATCTGATGTGCCCTGTGATCAATGATGCTGCCCGCGCCACCAGTGTGCTGGAATGGGCCTGTCAGAAGATGGATGAACGCTACGATTTTCTGGCTGAAGCCGGCGTGCGCAACATCAAGGGTTACAACAGCCTGACTCAGGAGGAATTGATCGAACGCTTCAACCCCGCCTCGCCGGAGGAAGAAGCGCGCATTCCCAAAAAACTGCCGTATATCGTCATTATCGTGGATGAATTGGCGGATTTGATGATGACCAGTGGTAAAGAGGTGGAGAACCACATTGTCCGCATTGCGCAAAAAGCGCGCGCGGTTGGTATCCATCTGGTTCTGGCGACACAAAGGCCACAGGCGACGGTTGTTACTGGTCTGATCAAGGCAAATATGCCCAGCAAGATCGCTTTCCGCGTGGCCAGCAAAATGGACAGTCGCATTGTGCTGGATCAAAATGGTGCTGAAGTTCTGCTGGGACAAGGAGATATGCTCTTTTTACCCCCCGGAGCCAGCAAGCCGTTGCGCGGGCAGGGAACGTTTATCGACGACAAGGAAATTCGCGACAGCGTTAAACTCGTTAAGAGCATGGCGGATCAGCAGTTCGAGCCGGAACTGGTACAGATCAAAGCCACCGGCGAAGTTGACGATGAAGCGGCAAAAGACCCGCTTTTTGATGACGCCGTGCGCGTCGTGCTGGAAACCAAGCGCGGAAGCGTGAGTTTGTTGCAGCGGCGGTTGACCATCGGTTACAGCCGCGCTTCACGATTGATCGAAGCCATGGCCGCAGCTGGAATTGTCGGCGATTACAAGGGTTCGCAAGCCCGCGAAGCACAAATTACCCTCGACCAGTGGAACGCGATGAAGGCGCAGACCCAAGCCGATGAGCACGATGGTATGTCAGCGTAATATTCATCTGGTCTGTCCACCTGCATTGTTTCAAGCGCTTGCTGCGCTCAGCGTCACACATGGCCAGTGAAACCCCTGCCGAAATTCACAATCTTGACGCATTTGCAAATCCTTTATCAAAATGAAGTTACGGCACTTTATTAAATTACATTGACCGTCTGAACATTGCGTCCTACCATCGCACTGCGGGTTTGTGTTATGGTTATGTCAGCATGACTCACGCGCCCGTCAACCGCGATCCGCTGCCAAGCTTTAACAAAGGTGGAACCTTGCGATTTTTGATCGCTATTCCGGTCTACAACGAAGAAAAATACGTTCTTGGGGTCATCGACAAGGTTAAGCGATTTCACCATGATATTCTGTTGATTGACGATGGCAGCACCGATCAGACGCCGCATCTGTTGGCGCAACTGGCCCGCCAGGCGCACATCCAGCTTCTGACTCACGAAAAAAACATCGGTTATGGCCAGAGTCTGATCGACGCCTTTGCCCTGGCTGCTGACCAAGGTTACGACTGGGTCATTACCATGGACTGCGACGAGCAGCATGAGCCGGAACGAATTCCCGATTTTATCGAGCAGATTCAGACCGATCGCTGGGATCTGATCAGCGGTTCACGTTACATGCACCGGTTCACCAATAATGACGCCCCGCCCGGCGACCGCCAGGCAATTAACCAGACCATTACCAGCCTGCTGAACGAACTATTCAATCTCGAATTGACGGACAGTTTTTGCGGATTCAAAGCCCACCGCGTTAGCGCAATGCAGCGTTTGCAGTTGAGTGAATCAGGTTATGCGTTCCCCATGCAATTATGGCCCCAGGCAGTGGCGGCGCGGTTGCGCATCACCGAAATTCCGGTTCGTCTGATTTATAATGACCCCAATCGACATTTCGGCGGGATGCTCGATAATGCGGATTGTCGTTTGCAGCACTATCTGACTGTTTTACGGCAGGAAATGCAGAAAATTGGTCAGACCAGCGGCGCTGATCTCGTCCGTCAAAAGGCCGCCGAGTTGCCCTGTGCCGAGGTGGGGTAATATAAATAAGAGGCCAGTGTCAGGGTGTGCGCATGCAGGTGATCTGTCTTCGTTTGCCATTGCCCGCCGCGATTCGTGCTGAGATAAGATGACCGAGCTTGCCACCTACACCTATGCCGACTGGAAAGCACCTGCTGCCGACAACCAGCTTGTGGTCTGGCCGGCAGCGGCTGAAATCCTTCGTCAGACCCACTGGAATCATCAGCACCTGAACTCCTGCCAGCAGGTTCGATTTCAAGGTTTGCCGCTGGGAGAGCTGCGACGCCGGGCGCGGGCCTGGATCGGACACAATCACTTTCAGCCTCTGCTGGCTACCGGCCACCAGACCGAGCTGTATCATCCGGGCGTATGGGTGAAAAACGCCTTGATCCATATGGCAGCAGCAGCCATCGGGGGACATGCCCTGCATCTGGCGGTTGATACCGATGAACCCAAACATCTGCACCTGCGCTGGCCGGGTGTAGCCGAACCAATTACTGATGATCAAAGTCTGGTGAGCGGTCGGTGGGCGGGCCTGCTCAGCGCCCCTACGCCGCAGCATCTGAATCATCTGATGGTGCTTCTATCCAACAGCGCCAAATCCTGGCCATTTGAATCTTCCTTGGCGCAAATGCTCGAATCAATGCGGCGGCAATGTTCCGATTCGCCTGATCTATCGACATTGCTGGTCAACGCGACGCACGAATTCGACTGGGGCCTGGGTCTGCGCAATTACACACTGATGGCTTCACCCCTGTGGGGCAGCGATGTTTTCCTGATTTACGCCCATCATCTTCTGGCCCATGCCGACGATCTGGCCCAGCACTACAACCATGCGCTGCGCGACTACCGCCTGGAACACGATATTCACTCTCCGGGCCGGCCCATGCCTGATCTGGTCAGCACCGATGATGGTCTTGAAGTGCCCTTCTGGATCGACGATCTGGCCAGGGGCGAGCGTCAGCGCCCGCAACTTCAATACCTTGAAGGCTTCTGGACATTGACACTGACCAACGGTGAGCGTTTTGCGTTTAACCCCAACCGATCAGCCGACGAGGCCGGCCAGTCACTGGGACAGTTTCTGCGTCAGGCACGCCTGCGCCTCAGCCCGCGCGCGCTGACATTAACCCTGTTTATGCGTCTGTTGGTGGTGGATAATTTTGTGCATGGCATTGGCGGTGGTCGTTACGATCAGGTGCTGGATCGGCTTATTGCCTCGTTTTTCAACATGGCTCCGCCTCATTTTGCGGTGGCGACGGCTACGCTTTATTTTCCGACAGCCGGCGAGCGCCAACGTGTTAATCTGCCCGCGCTCAAGCAGGAAGGTCATCGTCTGCGCCACAACATTACCGGCCAACCCAAACACGATCTGGTCAAGGCAATTGCATCAGCCGAGCGCGGATCTTCCCATCGTCGTCAACTCTACACAATCATGCACCGCCAACTGGCTGAACATCAACAGGATCCGGGCCTGATGGACTGGCAACATCGCTGGCAACAGGCAGTTCAGCGCGATAACGAGGAGCGTGTTCTGTTCGATCGAGAATTGTTCTACGCCCTCCAGCCGCGCGACCGGCTGGAATCACTCATTAATCGCTGTGCTGACAAGTTTGCGCAATAGGATATTTGTTGCTGGCTGAACAACCGTCTTTGTGACCTGAATCAGTCTTTCGCGTACAATCAAGCGGCCAATGTTTCGTCATGTACCCAATTCCATTACCGCTGCCCGTCTGGTTCTGGCGGGCGTCTTTTTTGCCATGCTGTCGGTCTATCAATACGAAGGACGTGGCGATCCCTGGTATCTCAACACGGCGTTTATTATTTACCTGCTTGCCCTGATCAGTGATTTTCTGGATGGTTATCTGGCGCGCAAATGGAAGGTGGAAAGCGCATTCGGGCGGATTGTTGATCCATTTGTGGACAAAATCCTGGTGCTCGGAAGTTTCGCCTTTTTTGCCGGAAAAAACTTCATCATCCAGGACACCATCATCGACAGCGGACAGATGGTGCAAGTGGTTCGCACAATTACCGGCGTTGCTCCGGGCATTGTCATTTTGCTGTTGGCGCGGGAATTACTGGTGACCAGTCTGCGCGGCGCCAGCGAAAGTCAGGGACAAAGTTTCGGCGCTGCCTGGAGCGGAAAGGTCAAGATGGTGGTCCAGTCAGTCACGATCCTGGCGATTCTGGTTTACGTCAACTACCGTCACTGGTTGAGACAACAGGGCTGGGAAGAACCGGCCCGTTATTTCAGAGACCTGTGCATCTGGGTAACTGTCATCGTTACGGTTGTCAGCGGGCTGTTATATATCCAGAAGGCTGTCGCACTTTATCGGACCGGCCAGGAACACAAGTAATGGCGTCCCGGTCGGTTGAATGTCAGCCGGATAGACAATTGTCTGCATCGGCTTATTCACTCGCAATCGAATGGAGCATCGATCCCCTACGGTGGAATCAGGCTTTCACCGCCTCAAAAATCACGCTCAATGTGCAAAATTACCTGATGGGCGGCGAAAATGTTCCTTCAGCCTGCCAGTGCGCGCATAATTGAGTCCGGCGGACGTAAACAAACAAAAAATGTCGGGCAAATCCGGCTCGCTGCGTCGTATTGGTCGCCAGCCAGCCGATAAGGCATATAAATGAACGATTATTTATTGGCGTTAATCCTGGGTGTCGTGGAAGGTCTGACCGAATTTTTACCGGTCAGTTCAACGGCACACATTCGCCTGGTGCTGGCTCTGATTGGCGGGGCTGACATCATGAAGGACGACTACTGGAAAATGTTCAGCGTCACGATTCAGTTCGGCGCCATCCTCGCGGTAGTGATTTACTTCTGGCGTCAGTTAATGCACTACCTGCGCACTTTTCCCCACGGCGCGACTGGCGAGCGCCGATGGTGGAACCACCCGATATCGTTGGTGCTGGTCGCGTTTATCGTCACGGCCATCCCCGCCAAGCTGCTGTCTCGCGCCATCAAGGAAAATCTGGAAAGTCTGTGGGTTATGGGCGCCGCCCTGGTCGTCGGGGCAATCATCATGTGGGTGGTGGATGTCGTCATGCGCCGTCCCCGTACAGAGCAAACCGAAAAAATGACCCTGCCACAGGCGGTTATGGTGGGTATAGCCCAGATATTTTCTGCGATTTTCCCGGGGACCAGCCGAAGTATGTCAACCATTGCCGGCGGTCAATTGGCTGGATTATCGCGTCATGCGTCGCTGGAATTCAGCTTCCTGTTATCCATACCGACAATGTTCGCGGCCTGTGCTTACGATCTATATAAAAGCCTGTCCGTTGATGCCAATACCTCCGGTTTGATGGCTGACCCGATGAATACCGCACGCTGGATCCAACTGGCCATCGGTTTGGTTACCAGTTTCATCGTTGCCTGGGGTGTCATCGCTTGGTTCATGAACTGGGTGCGCCGGCACGGTTTCATCCCGTTTGCAATCTATCGCATTATCATTGGTTTAGTCGTATTGGCGTGGGCGTGGTCGGGATCATAACTGCACTAGCGCACACCAAAAACTTTGCCCTGTGAGCAGAATGTTTTTCTTAATTAATCGAACTATGTGAGTCTTGTCACCTAAAGCTTTTTAAAACAAGAGTTTACAAATCAGGAAACTGTTGCTTAACGTAAAAAAGACTTGCTTTTTTCCGGCGATAAGATATAATGCCGTCGTAATTAGTGCATCAGGAAGTATGAAATATTTACTTTCTGAAGTATGAATAGAATTTCGATGCTGAGCAAGCGACGAGATTTTTTTGCGGTACAGCCTAGTGGACTAAAAGCGTTTACAGGTTGTATCAGCTTTGATCCCCATTCGGCCGGGTCCCCCCCTCCCGGTCGAAAGCCCGCATCATGCGGGCTTCTGGCCGCGGACTCCCCCCAGTCCGCGGTTTTTTTTGCGCGAATGCCGGGCCTTGGTGGCTTTCAGTGCATCAGCCTCAGCATCGCTGCAACGACTGAGCTGCAGATCCATTGCATTCAGTTTTTTTACAATTTTAATTCCTTCAATGAACGCGGACAGGGCATTATCGTGCACGGCTGCCTGAAACCCCCGGCATTTCATGTCTGTGCTGCAATACCGCGCTGCTGGAGCAAGGTGATGATCTGATCGACACACTGCTGTACATCGATCTGATGTGTCGGCAGCACCAGATCGGCCTGTGTTGGCGGTTCAAACACTGCGCTGACACCGGGAAATTGCGCCCGCTTGCCAGCATCAGCCTCCAGATAGGCACCCGTCTTATCACGCTGACGGCAGACTTCCACCGGAGCCGAAAGGCAGATCTCGATAAATCGATCCGCCCCGATCACCTGGCGGGCTTTGCGGCGGACCTCGTCGTATGGCGCGACAAAAGCGCAAATGCAGATCATGCCTGAATCATTCAAAATGTGCGCGACTTCCATCGACCGGCGCAAGTTTTCCGATCGATCGTCCGCCGTAAAACCAAGATCGCGGCACAGCCCCTGACGCATTTCCGGCCCGTAAAGGACGCGCACCTGCCGGCCTTGATCCCACAGCCTGCGTTCCAACTCGTAGGCAATGGTCGCCTTGCCCGAACCCGTCAGACCGTAAACCAGAAGTGTCGCCGGCTTATGGCTGAATCGCTGGGCGCGATCTTCAACACTGACCTTGCTGCTCTTGTTTTTGATATTTTCGGCAACTGGCGTCTGCCCCCATACATCCCCCTGTCCGCGACGGTCAGTATGCTCAAGAATCATCCCCGCCCCGACCGTCGCATTGGTCAGCCGGTCAATGATGATGAACGAACCGGTGGCAGGATTCAGCTTATACGGATCATAAGCCAGCGGCTGGTTGAGACTCAGCAGCACATTGCCCACTTCGTTCATCGCCAGTTGTGTCTGCGGTTTTTGTTCCAGCGTATTGACATCGATCGCACAGCGCAGATCCGCCAGTTCACCCGTTGCCAGCCGGGTCGTCTGCTTGATCCAGTAGCTCTTACCGGCAACCAGCGGTTGCTCGTTCATCCAGACAACCGTCGCTTCGACCTGGGCTGAAACGTGTGGTTCATGCCCTGGAAAAACCAGCATGTCGCCGCGGGAAATGTCGATCTCATCTTCAAGTGTCAGCGTAACGGCCTGCGGGCTGAACGCTTCCTCCAGTTCGCCATCGTAGGTGACGATTGAACGAATCCGGCTGCGTTTTCCTGATGGAAGGGCTGTAATTTCCTCCCCGCGCCGGATGATGCCGGATGCGACCGTGCCGGAAAATCCGCGGAAGTTCAGATTGGGACGCAGGACGTACTGCACCGGAAAACGCATATCCGCCAGATTGCGGTCTGAAGCAATATGCACCGTTTCCAGATGATTCAAAAGCGGCGGCCCCTGATACCAGTCCATCGCTGAACTTTTTTCGACGATATTGTCTCCGCGCAGTGCTGAAATGGGGATGAACTGCACATCGGGAATTCCCAGCTTGGCGACAAAACCGGTGTATTCCTCCTTGATACGGTCGTAAACATCCTGGTCATAACCAACCAGATCCATCTTGTTGATGGCAATGACGACGTGCTTGATACCCAGCAGTGAAACAATGAACGAGTGGCGGCGCGTCTGGCTGGCCACCCCATGGCGGGCATCAATCAGGATAATGGCCAGTTGACAGGTGCTGGCTCCGGTGACCATGTTGCGGGTGTACTGCTCATGGCCGGGCGTGTCGGCAATAATGAATTTACGCTTGTCGGTGGAAAAATAACGATAGGCCACGTCAATCGTAATGCCCTGCTCACGCTCGGCCTTCAGACCATCCGTCAGCAATGCCAGGTCAATCGTTCCAGCTTCGCCGGTGGAGTTAAAACGCAGCGAATCACGTTTGACGGCGGCGAGCTGATCTTCATAAATACCCTTGGTATCGTGCAGCAGGCGACCGATCAACGTGGACTTGCCGTCGTCAACATTACCGCAGGTCAAAAAGCGCAACAGCTCCTTGTTGCGATTGCGCTCAAGGTACTCGTGAATATCTTCGTTTTGGGGAATAGCCTGCAACATACTAGAAATAACCCTCGCGCTTTTTTTGTTCCATGCTTCCGGCTTCGTCGTAGTCAATCATGCGACCCTGCCGCTCGCTGTTTTTGGCAACCAACATTTCCTGAATAATCTCCGGCAGACTGGTGGCGCTGCTTTCAATGGCTCCGGTCAACGGATAACAACCCAGTGTACGGAAACGTACCAGCCGTGATTGCGGTTGTTCATCCGGCAACAGGCGCATACGCTCATCATCAACCATGATGAGCGTACCGTTGCGCTCAACCACCGGGCGGTAGGCGGCAAAATAAAGCGGAACAATCGGAATCTTTTCCAGATGGATGTATTGCCACACGTCCAACTCGGTCCAGTTGCTTAGCGGGAAGACGCGGATACTTTCGCCCTGATTGATCTTACCGTTGTAAAGGTTCCACAATTCAGGGCGCTGATTTTTAGGATCCCACTGATGCAGGCGGTCGCGAAAACTGTAAACCCGTTCCTTGGCACGACTTTTTTCCTCGTCACGTCGGGCACCACCAAAAGCAGCATCAAAACCATATTTATTCAGCGCCTGCTTGAGGCCATCGGTCTTCATGACCGTGGTGTATTTGTTGCTGCCCCAGTCAAAGGGGTTGGCTCCGGCAGCCAAACCATCCTGATTGATATGCTCAATCAGTTTGAACCCGTTTTCACGGCAATACTGATCGCGAAACGTGATCATTTCACGGAATTTCCAGGTGGTATTGACATGCATCAACGGAAACGGCAGTTGACCGGGAGAAAACGCCTTCTGGGCCAGACGCACCATCACCGATGAATCTTTACCGATCGAATAAAGCATCACCGGGTTGTCAAACGATGCAGCCACTTCACGAATGATGTGAATGCTCTCGGCTTCCAATTGCCTTAAATGTGTAAGATTGTAGTTACTCATACGTAGAAACTTACTTTACTGGAATAATCCCTCTATTTCCAGTAGGAGTAGAAGGAAATTATCGTGTTTTTCGTTAACTATCTATATTGCAAGTAATAATCGCATTTTGCTTATCTTGTTATCTCGGTACAAGTTGCTGCCTATACTCATACGATCGAGTATGGTTGCCATATTGACTCTCGTCAGGTCGATACGAAAAATGCGCGGAGTATTTTAAGGCGTCTATTGGGACAGTGGTAGCAAAATCTAAAGGACAGACTGATGGCATTGGACAAAGAACTGGTCATGAAGGCTCTGCGAACCGTGCAGGAACCGGAGCTGATGAAGGATATCGTCACCTTGAACATCGTTAAAGATGTACGGATTGAAGGCGATCAGGTTCAACTGACTCTGGAATTAACCAATGCCAACGGCCCGATCAAGGAGAAAATCAAGGCCGACGCCCTGCGGGCACTGGGCGATGCAGGCGCCCAGCAGGCGCAGATTGTTTTTGCCAACACCAGCGGTCACTCCTCCAAACCACACGCCAAACCCGTGGGAAAAATCCTGCCGCAGGTCAAAAATGTGATCGCTGTCGGCGCTGGCAAGGGCGGTGTGGGTAAAAGCACGGTGGCGGTGAATCTGGCGATTGGTCTGGCGCGCACCGGTCTGCAGGTTGGGTTGATGGATGGTGATATTTATGGCCCGTCCATGCCGACCATGCTGGGTATTCGTGGCCGCGTGCCGGCGGTACAGGGTTCCAAAATCATCCCGTTTAATGTACATGGCATCCACGCCATCACCATCGGGGCACTGGTTGAACAGGACAAACCGCTGATCTGGCGTGGCCCCATGGCTCATGGCGCTTTCAAGCAGCTTTTCAGCGACAACACTCAATGGCCCGAGCTGGATTACCTGATCGTCGATCTTCCCCCGGGTACCGGCGATGTACCATTAACCCTCTGCCAGTTGCTCCCATTGACCGGTGCGGTGGTCGTTGCCACGCCACAGCAGGTGGCGCTGGATGATGCCATTCGTGCTGTGCGCATGTTCCAGCAACTGGGGACAGAGGTGCTCGGGTTGGTGGAAAATATGAGTTATCTCGTCGGACCAAATGGGGAGGCGATTGACATCTTTGGTCGCGGCGGCGCTGAGCGTGCTGCCCAGGAGCTGGGGCTGGCCTATCTTGGTGCCCTGCCCATGTTTCCCGAGCTGCGCGTCAATAGTGATGCTGGCACGCCACTGGCCAACTACGAGGGTGACACTAAATTGAAGTCTTCCCTGGAAGCGCTGGTACAGACGCTGATCGGTCAGATCAATTTGCGCAATCTCCGGCCTCCAACACCCGTATTGACGATCAGTTGATCAATCAGGCAATCGGTGGCCAACACAAACAGACTAAGCCATCAGGCGCGGGCGGCTGGCTGAACAGGCATTTCCGACTGGGCTATCAATGGCGCCGGCACAATGATCATTGGCATGGTTGTCTGACCTCGATTGCGGTAATTCATACCCAGCAGAACACCCGCCAGCAGATAAAATGGAATGGCGCCAAAGGGCGTTTCAAACATATTGCCCACCAGCGCCATGAGGCAGACTGACCCAATGATGGAAAATAAAAGCGCCTTGAAGTTGCGGTCAGGAATGGCCAGGCCGTACAAACAAATCACGCAGATCATCAAGCCGAAAAAGGCCAGACCAACAGCACCGGTATAAAACACGGCAAAGACGACAAAGTTATGTGGCGTTCGTACATCCTCGCCACCTGGGGTATAAATCGTCAGATCCGCTCCATGACCATGACCCAGCAGTTGCAGCGCGGGAGTATTGAGGCTGTGCAGGGCATCACGCCACAATTTTTTGCGCCATTCCGCCGTCTGGGAGGATATTTCCATGTCATCGGCTGAATCAGCATAGCCAGCATCACGCAACATGCGGATCGCCTTGACTTCGTCATAGGTTGAAACCACCCGGGCAATACCGAAAATCGGATCCAGATTCTGGGCACTGCGGCCTGCCATTGCGGGAAACATCGGGCCAATCAATGTCGCCAGCAGAAACAGCCCTCCCATGACCAGTGACACGACCATCACCCGCTGAACGGAAATCATCGCGATACAGCACAGCCCCAGCGCCAAACCCAACAGTGCGCCACGACCGGGCGAAACCAGAATCGGTGCCATGGACAGAATCAAGGCGGGGTATTTCCATTTCCAATCGCGCAGATACGGCCACAGCGCCAAAATGCTGACCGGAACAACCGACGGAATCGGCGGACCAGCAAACAGTGGAACGGCTGAATTCCAAGGCAGCTCGTAATCCTGCAGGAAAGGATACGCCAGCAGCAACACACCATAGGCCAGGCTGAATCGTTTCCAGAACCGGATAAACTCTGAGATTTTCAATTCATGGCCCAGGGCAACGCCAATGGGCAGTACAATCGGATAATAATTAAACGTAAACGTCTTGAAGATATCGAGAATCGGCACTTTGCCGATGTAATAGGCGCGAAGCACCTCAAACAATCCCCACAACATCACCGCAGCTACGCTGGTCGCCAGCAGACGCAGATGAAACAGGTCGTCGATAAAGCGCTGCAGCCACCGCCGACGATTCACCATCAACTCGCGGGCAATGAACACTTCACCGATGAAAACCGGGGCAACGCCCAGATAGGCAAATGTCCGCCCCATGATCATGTAACCAGTCACCAGGAATTCCCAGAACCCAGCCAGACGATACTTGCTGGCTGTCGTTGACAGCCGAACAGGCGGAGGTGCGATGATGGGTTCGATGGTCGTGGTCACGATCGTATGGGTATCAGGTAGCGAACACTGTAATTGTCTTTCAACGACTCCCGCCAATCAACCGCTTGATGGCGGATGTTTCCGTAAAATCATGCCCGGCGCATCAGTCTGTTTTGTTGTGCTGCCGCAGGATTTTTTCATACATCTGCGAAATTGTTTTAATTCGGTGCGGCCAGGCATTTCCCTCGGCGGCGGCGCGGACATTCTCACTCAACCGCTGACGCAGCCCGGCATCATCGGCCAATCGCCGCAGTCCTGCAGCCAGATCATCGATCACCTGCTGCGGCGTATGAACGGGAATTTTTATTCCCGTCTGCGCCGTAACGGCGACGGCAACCCCTTGATGATCAAGGCATATCACCGGCAGTCCAGCACTCATGGCTTCGCGGACAACCGTTCCCATCGAATCGCGCAAACTGGTAAATAAAAACGCATCGCTCTGAGCGAATTTTTCCGTCATCTGCTCGTAAGGAACCCTGCCCAGCAGCACCACCTTACCCGCCAGACCAAGCCGATCAATCGTTGATTGAATCTCACCACGCTGCGGGCCATCACCGGCGATCAGAAGCTGGATATCCGACCGATCCAACTTCGCCATCGCTGATAGCGCCAGCATCAATCCTTTGCGCGGTTCCAACCGGCCAGCCCAAATTATTTTGATGACGCCATCCCCGTTCTCACGCGCCATACGATCAGGAACCCGGCCCCCTTCAAACTCGCTGTCCAGCATCAACTCAACCCAGCGCGCCCCAGCACGACGAACACTCAGCGCAGTCTCCCGGTTGGTTGCCAGGATCAAGGAAGCGGTGCGGGCTGCCTGACGCACCGCAGGATTAAATCGCGCCAGTTTGACTGCTGTTCCGCGCGCCATCTCAATCAACCGCTGCTTCAAACCGCCGGTATAACGCAGAAATGATGCCGGCCATAACTGACCACCACCAATCGGGCCCCAGACATACGGCAGGTCAAGACGCCAAAGCTGTGGCGGCTGATTCAAACTGCCCCAACTGACGTGATGCACCAGATCAAACGGCGCAGTCCGATGCTCGTGCCGAATAGCATCAAGCACCTTGTGCTGCCAGCGGGAATAGTGAATCCGCAAACCACGATTTTCAGTCCCGGGTATCCACGGATCATGACGCGGATCAAGTTCGACATAAACAAAGCGCAGATTCGGAATTGGCCGTAGCGCCATTTCCTTATCAATATCAGCCCGCCGCTCGGGGTGGCAGAAACAGACAACCTCATGCTGCATGGCCAGATAACTGGCCCAGCGCCAGGTGATACCCGGTTCGGAACCAAAATAGGGCGAGCAGGCGTGGCCTACCAGCGCCACGCGCCGCGATCGAACCACATCGGTATGATCGGCGCTGGTCGAATCAGTACTGGCTTGGACGGGTGCTCCAGAGGTCATCGCGCTTGCGGTTGAGCCGTGGCACCAGACTCAGCGCTCGTCCGTTTGTCTGATCGCCGGGCGAACATCTGGCGTAGCAGGTGCGTCAAAAATAAATAGCAGTAAATACTGTTGTACATCAAGTAGCGTTTCCACAAACGCCCTGGTTCCTGCGTCAGACGGAAAAGCCACTCCAGCCCGCGACTCTGCATCCACGCTGGCGCCTGTTTTTTCGTGCCCGCATGAAAATCAAAAGCTGCTCCGACGCACAACTGCACGCCCTTGATCGAACTGCGGTGCTCGTAGGCAAATTTTTCCTGTCGCGGACACCCAATGCCCAGAAAAACCAACCCCGCCCCACTTTCATTGATTTCGCGGGTGAACTGCTCATCTTCGCTGGCTGTCAAAGGGCGGAACGGCGGCGAACGATGCCCGGCGATTTTCAGTTTGGGAAACGCCATCTGCAATTTCGAGATCAGGGCTGCCAGGACGCGCGTGCTCGAACCGTAAAGAAAAATACTCACGCCCTCGCGTTCGGCGGCCTCGCAAAGTTTCCAGGTGGTCATCGGGCCATAAACGCGCTCGGGCAAACCCGCACGATGAAAATAATTCAGCGCCCAGCGCACCGGCTGGCCATCCGGCGCGACAATCTGGAACTGGGTCATCATCTGCTTGAACGATGAATCCTGATTCGATTCAACCAGGCCATGCACCGGCATGAAATCGACCAGCGCCGGCTCTCCATTTTTGGCGGCGCTGATCACGCACTGAACCAACTCATCATAGGTCGTCGCCGAGACTTGGACACCGAAAATATCGTACTTCTTTGGCCAGGGCATGTTGCAACTTCTTACCGTGAATTGTTCATCCATGTAAATCACTTCTGCCTGCAACGCCCAACCGGGCAAAACAGGCTTGTCTATGGCTCTTATCGGATGTTTTCACGCTCCATTTCAGCAAGATAGCCCCGTGTTTTTCAACCCGGGGCCTAGCCACTATCCTGCTTGTTATTAAATTGCCTGTCAGCCTGATCCTTACGAGGCCCCGCGGCGTAAAAGCACCGCAGGAATGGTCGCCAGGAGCAGGCGAATATCCTGGAAGAACGTGCGCCGGCGGATATACGTCACATCCATCCGCACCCACTCAGCAAAACTAACCGTACTGCGCCCACGAACCTGCCAGATGCACGTCAAACCGGGCGTGACATCCAACCGACGCCGCTGCCATTGCTGGCAGGCATCGGCTTCTTTTAACGGCAGCGGTCGCGGGCCAACCAGAGTCATGTCCCCCTTGAGCACGTTAAACAACTGGGGAAGTTCATCAATACTCGTTTTACGCAGAAACTGTCCCACGCGCGTTACGCGCGGATCATTTTTCATCTTAAACGCCGGGCCATCCTGCTCACTCAGCTTCCGCAGCGCCTCTTTCATTTTTTCCGCATCGCTGATCATCGTGCGAAACTTGAAAATCTTGAATGGCTTACCACCCAGTCCCGCACGCTGCTGGCAGAACAGGATCGTCCCTTTGGGTTCAGATATTTTGATCAGGATCAACGCCAGCAGCATCAGCGGCGACAGCAGAATAATCGCTGTGACCGCGCCAACAATATCCAGCGCCCGCTTCCACAGAGGCACTGGCCTGGCCAGTAATTGTTCCATCGGCCTGGTCTGCACCACCTGCTGCTGCTTTTCACGCTTCAATTCGTCATTGACACCGTTGAGAAAATGCGGCACCAGATCGTTGATTTCCGCCCGGCGGTCGCTGGTGCGATTCTGCGAATTCGATGATGGTGGCTGACGATCGTTCTTATCGCTATCAAACCATTTGCTGGGATAGCTGTACACGGCGTAGATCGGTCGCGGGGCGCGCTCGGAAATTTCCGCGCAGACATCCTCGGCAAAATGCCACGCTCCTGAGGCCATCGTATCGGGCAAAATGGCGCAGAGAAACTGCTCGTCAAACCAACCCACTTCATCAGTCGCCCGGGCGCGGATCAGAATGGTACGAGCCAGCCGCATGGACGAAAGGGCGTGCTGCTTGCCCGATCGAATTCGAAACAGCACCAAAGAAAATTCGCGACCGTTACGGTCCGAGCGGGCTGTTTCGCGCTGAATCACTGCATTCATCATCGCGGCTGGGGTGATCGACCGAATGCTTTTAACATCCGTCTTCACCTTCACTTTGCGCGTGATCAAATCAGCAATTTCCTGCGCTTCGGCTGTTTGATTTACCATCGACACTCAACCTCCTTATCGTCCACTTGAGCAATCCGGGTACAATCCATTCCCAATCCGGCTGTTCTCGCTTCATCAATCAGATTGGCCTGCGCACCCACACTCGCCATTCTGATTAGTTTCCTCAGCCGAACCTCAAGCGGACTCATCATAATTATTAATCACGTCCATCTGCAAAAATTACCAGCGGGCAACTAATTTCAACGCACAGATCGACCCATAACGCAAAGTCGATTCCATTCGCTTTAACATTCATCAAACCGCTGACAATTCAACTACATCCTGTTAGCAAACTCACACAAATCCGTCGTGTTGAACTTATCCTGCGACACCGATCAGTCTAATTCGGCGTCACCACGACATTTTGACTCAACTTCTTCGCTTATATCGGGCTTTCTTAGCCGGCTTATCAGCCTCAGCCATCGAAAACCCGATTAAAACACTATACCTCACAAATACATCGAAACCCAATTTAGCAAGATTTATGCCAGCACTCGACATTGTATTTTATTGCTGAAAAACTGCGGGATTTCGATTCATTTCTACTTAAGGAACCAATTCGTCCAATCATCGGTCATCTGATCGATCAGGCCTGAAAACCGACTTTATTATCGGCCTTAGCCCATGACCCGCCAAAATTCAGCGTGTCGTTAACCAGACACCGCAAACCGGGTAAAGGTTTGCTCAGTTTATTTTGTATCGGTCAAATACTCCGTCAAACCCAAATATCTGTAGCACCACCGCACCGGCGTCACTCGGCACCGATCAAACCAAAATTGTACTGTCGAAAAAGCATTTTCTCGCAATTTTGTAGGCTTTCCCAGTCCGCAATCTCCACCATCGCCCCATTGCGCTGCGCAGTTCGGCTGCGCCAACGATCACCGGCCGTCGATTTCTGATGGTATCAACCGCCGTGCCGGTGCCACCGACGGACGAACCGTACCGCTGGTGATCGTCACCGCGTTGATCGCCTGCCCGTAATACCCGTAACCGCTGTAGAATCCGCTGCGACTCTTACCGCGCGATACATCGTTGACGATACATCCCAGCAGCCTGGCTCCGACGCTGTTCAGTGCATCGCGGGCATATTCGCTGTGTTTGCGTGTCGTCTTGTCTGCTCGCAGCACAATCACCGTGGCATCGCACAGCGCACTGAGAATCCGCGCATCGGTCACCGCGTTCACCGGCGGCGAATCGATGATGATGTGGTCATATTTCAACGACAATTCATCAACCATGTCGCTGAACGCCTGGCTATTGAGAATCTCCGAAGGATTCAACGGGATCGGCCCGCTGGCCAGCAGATCCAAGCCTTCAATCGCGGTGTGTTGAACCGCCTTTTCCAAAGGTTCACGCCCTGCCAATACGGTGCTGACCCCTACCGCATCATCCACTTCAAAAATCGAATGTTGCGTTGGTTTGCGGAAATCGCAATCCAAGAGCAGCGTACGCTGACCAGCCTGCGCCATCGAAATCGCCAGATTGCTGGCACTGGTGCTCTTACCATCGCCGGGCATGGCGCTGGTAACCAGCAGCGTCTTGCTGCGATCTGAACGGGCGCCGAAATAGACCGCTGTGCGCACCGTGCGATACGATTCAGCCACTTCGCTCATCGGGTCGAGAAATACACGCTTGCCACGCTGGGCAACGCTCAACCGGCGACTCATGTGCGGAATTGTCCCCAGCACCGCCACACCCAGCGTCGCCATCACTTCCTCAGCACTGCGCAGACGCTGATCCATCCAATCGCGCAGCAATCCCAGACCTGTTCCCAGCACCAGACCCACCGCCAGGGCGATGGCCAGCACGATTGATTTTTTTGGTGAATACTGCAAGGCATCGATATCGCTGGTGGCGTTATCCAATATCTCCACCGAAGCAACCTGGTTGCCCTCCTCCATCTTCATCAACTGCTCGGAAATCCGGCGTTCCAGCTCACGACTCATCTCGTCCAGACGATTCGCCTGTGTCTCCAACCGCGAAAACTTGCGGGCATTGCCCCCCAGTTGCGATGCAGCCGTCTCCTCGTCAGACACCAATGTTTCCAACCGCTTGACCTGCCCGGAAGCCGCCTCCCACTGGCGCTTCAGTACCGCCGATGGCGCATTTTGATAGGCGATGCTCGTGCGAATTTCCGCGATACGCGCTTCAGCCAGTTCCGCGTTAAACCGCTGCAGATTCTGATAGGCTGTCCCGCCACGCTGTTCGTCGATATTGATACTTGGATTGGCCTGCAGGAATTTATCCAGCTCAGTCTGAATCGACTTATACTCCTGCTGCACCTCTTTGTATTTGTCCTGCATGATGGTCAACACCGCGCTCTGCACATCCTTGCGCCGGCTGGCGATGTCCGCCATGTACGAATCGACCACGGTATTAACAATCTTGGCTGCTTCTTCAGGATAAGGTGACTCGAACCCCACCGAAATCAGATTGTCGCGCTTGCCCACTTCGATCCGCAGCTCTTTTTTCAGTTTCAACAGGGCATTACCGCGCAATGATTCCAGTTGATTCAGACCATTGGCCTGGATCGTATCACTGAGAAAACGGGCGGAAATCATGCGTCCCGCCTGCTGATACAGGAATGACTCCGTCAACCCCGTCCCCTGGGCTGAACTGATCGCTGCAGCCGACGGCTCCACCGCCAGCTTCGCTTCGGTGTAGTAAACCCGCTGAACCTTATCCAGATAAGCGAATCCCCCTGCAATGGCCATGACCATGACCACAATTACGATCAGCTTGCGCCGCCACAACACCTGCAGCAACCCCGCCTCAGGCGCATCGGGTTGCTGGTGCGGCATCTGGGCCATCATGGGCATTTGAATCGCCAGCGGCTGCGGACGATATCCGACAATGGCGTTGGGATCATGTCCGTACGTCATACTTCTCCCTTACCAGAAGGTCGCTTACTGATCTTCTTGTTGGCTTCGATAAAAACACCGGGTGATACACCATCCGGTCGTTCCATCGAGCGGTAATTCTGGCTGTCTACTGGCATACTATCGGTATGTTTGTGGTCTAACATTGGCAACAAATACCGCGAAATTCGCTTTGGCTGATAAATCCAGACCATGATAATCGGACGATCGCCTTGAATTGGTCAATCCTACGCCAATTCAGCGCCGCGATAAAACGACCTGTTTTTTGAAAATTCGCCCAACCAGCGCTTGAGCACCATCGTCTATTTCCGCCGAAGATGCTCTATTTTCCCCGTCCCTGCGCCTGTCGAACCAAAGCCGTTCACAGCATATTGCCATGAAATTCATTCATTGTCGAGCAAATTAGGCGGATTTCTTCACCCGTCCCATAAAGAACCCGCGTCAATACCTGCAACCGTGAGATGCTGTGATTATTCTTTGCGACTGTTCCGCCACCAGGTACGACAGTTCGCCGTAATCGGTCTTCGCGCCATCCTGTACCATTGGCGCCGGCAGATTAGTCTCATTGTGTCTTTTGGCGCAACCTCGACAATTCCGCATCCCGCTGTCGCTGACGCTGCGTTGCTTTTTTCAACGCTCGTTTTTCCATCCAATTCAATGACTGCAGCCCCTGCGCGGACACTTTCGCCAAAATATGGTCGATCTGCTCCTGCTCCTTTTTCGCCTGAGTTTCCAGCCGACGCCGCTGACGCAGGTTCTTTTCATGATCGCCGCGGGTGCTGCTTGATCTTCTTGATGAACCCGCATCAAAACCGGCTGCATCTTCCTCACTAAAACCCCATGGCCCCTGCGCCACCAGCATCCGCTTCATCTGCAAACAATTCAACAGGCAGTTGATGGCGATAACAATCAGAAGCACACCACCCACCAGCGACCCCAGCGACGCAACCCCCGCCATGATCATTAGAACCGACCCCGCCAAACCGATATTCACCGTCATCAGCATCGATTGATGATACCCCAGCTTCGGCCACAGGATCGACTGCAGAAGCTGCCCACCATCCAGCGGAAATACCGGCAATAGATTAAACAGCAACAAAAAGTAGCTGATCGAATAAATCCAGAATAAATACGGCGCGATACTCGTCAGCGGACTGGCCGGTAAACGCCCCAGCGCCAGACCAAATTGACTCGGCCAGAACAACCATTGCCCCATGGTCAAATAAAGTCCGATCCCGCAGACCAGGCAGATGATCACATTCACCAGCGGCCCACCCGCCACCGTGACAAACGTCGGCCACGGCCGCCGCCGCGCATACGCCATGGCCAAACCGCCCAGTGGTGTCAACAGAATCTCGTCGGCACTACCCCCTGTCCAGCGGGCAGCGAAACAATGACCAAACTCGTGCAGCAGCACAATCACAAACAGCGACAGCACCGAAGCCATTCGATTAAAAAACGTATCGCCGCCGCTCCATCCCAGCAGCAACACCAGCGCCCCGATGACAATCAATGACGCATGCGCGCGCACGCGAATGCCAAAAACGGTAAACAACTGCACCGAACCCGTCCACAACCAGTGCATCGCGCGCAACACGGGATTATTCTCACCCGATCGCCCTTCACGATAATATGATCTATCCTGCCAGCCCAAGCACAACTCACTTTCTCTCGTCAACCAGACCGATTCGCTCGCTATCGGGCGCCTCGTTCGTCTTCATCACCCCTTTATCCCGATGAAACATCACATAGCTCAGGATCGTCGCGATGGTCTTGCCATCAGCGATTGCGCCCGAACGGATCATATCCACCGCTTCATCCAGCAATACGGCACTAACTTCGATTTCCTCGCCTTCCTCCAGCATCTGTCGATGCCGTTGCAGATCATAGGCTGCAAAAGCGTAAAGTCGCTCGCTCAACACCCCCGGCGAAGCATAAAACGAACCCAAAGGCGCCAGCCGCTGCGCCAAATATCCTGTCTCCTCCAATAATTCACGACCTGCACAATTGATCGGCAGTTCCCCCTTTTCCAGGGTTCCCGCCGGCAGTTCCAGCAACGATTCTTCCACCGCGTAACGGCGGGTGCGAATCAGCAAAATGTGCTGATCATCCAGAATGGGCAGAATCACCACCGCACCGGGATGCACAACCACTTCCCGCGTATGTCGCCGCCCTCCTTCCGGAGGTTGGTAATGCCTCAGTTCCAAGCTGATTTTCCTGCCCGTGTACAGTACCTGCCTGTCAATCAACTGCATCGCCATGGTTTGATTATAGAGCTATTTGATCGTCTGGCGATATCGCGCCCGACTGATCTGTGTCCATCATGGCCTGCCCAACCTGCCATCGGCGGACAATCAGAGTTCATTGGCCCCATTTGAGCACCTTGACCATGAAGCTATTGACCTTATTTCAATATTTCCGGAATTGCGCGATGCTGAAGTCCATGAAATGAGGTGGTTGCAGACCGCTGGTTACGACTATAATCCGCACTGACCTTCATACGAGGAAAATAAGCATGATTCCAGAACCACCGTCCGGCCAAAACCCGATTGGTTCAAATACGCCAGCCAACCCGCCGCAAGCAGCGCCCGCTGGTGGCCAATCCCCCCCGCCTGGAGGCTGGTCGCCACCGCCAATTCCACCCAGCGCAAGTGCTCGCCCATCATCCGGATCGATCCCCGGCGCAAATGCCGGCACTGGTTATTTTTCAGGCGGTACACCGCCGACTGGCTGGGGGTCAGTACCACCCACGCCACCCGGCGGCCCGTTTATTCCGATGATGTTTCCCCCACCACCACCGCCGCGGAA
This sequence comes from Phycisphaerales bacterium, assembly GCA_020847375.1. GTDB lineage: Bacteria > Planctomycetota > Phycisphaerae > Tepidisphaerales > Tepidisphaeraceae > JADLCB01. The sequence goes on from JADLCB010000025.1 coordinate 43,246, forward strand.
ATCAGCATTAGGCAGCTTCGCCCGAACCACGTTCACCACGCTGGCTGGCCTGCTGGTGCTGGCGTCGATCACGTTGAACATTTATCTGCTGCTGTGGCTGGTTGCATCGACCAGCTCGGGTATCGACACCACCGTGATTGAAGATGGCAGGGTCAGTAACACAATCGCCATTATTCCCGTCCGGGGAGTGATTCTCGATGGAACCGTCACGACCTTTGCAAACATGATCAAGCAGGCAGAGGATAACCCTGATGTCCAGGCGATCATTATCGATATGGACACGCCAGGCGGTTCGGTAACCGCATCCGACGAAATCTACCATCGCATCCAATTATTCAAGGATCGCACCCACCTGCCCGTGATTGTGTCGATGCGCGCAATGGGGACCAGCGGCGGATATTACATCGCCTGCGGTGCCGATTACATTTTTGCCCAGCGCTCGACCATGACCGGCAATATCGGCGTCATGATGTCCCGCTTTAATTTGTCGAAGTTCGCGCAGGAACATGGAATTGAAGACAACTCGATGCACTCCACCGGCGCTGATTTCAAAACAGCCGGTTCGATGTGGCGCCCGGAAACCCCGCAGGAACATGCGTACCTGCAGGATTTGATCGACAACGCTTTTGCACAGTTCAAACAGGTCATCAAAGCCAATCGCGGGGCAACGCTCGATCAATCTTCATCAGAATCCGTCGATGCAAAGCTCGATCGCATCGCCAATGGCAAGGTTTATATGGCAACCCAGGCTCTGCAACTGGGTCTGATCGACGAAATTGGTTATCTGGATGATGCGCTGGCACACGCCAAAAAACAGATCGGGCAGGCCGAACCGCGCATTATCCGCTATGATCAGCCGCGTGGATTACTGTCATCCCTTAACGTTCAATCATTGCTGGGCGCCCCGGCAGCCCAGGGTAATGTCAATATTCAGATCGATCACAATTTGATCGAAGAAATTACCCGGCCACGACTGATGTACCTGTGGCGTGCCTATTGATCGCACACTACCCCCGATTGCAGCAACAGTGCGCGCCGATGAAGCCGGCCGCTGCACAAAACCCAGAGGACAAACGATGCGCTGGAATCAACACGGCAAGTTAATCACCCGATTTGTAACGATATTTCTCCTGCTGGTAGCGCCCGCATACGCGCAGCAGTCGCCGGCCGGCAGCACGGAACCACCCGTTGATCCCGCCGCAGTCGCAACCGCTATTCGTCAGAATATTGAGTTCCTCTATTCCGCTCAGAAACCTGACGGCAGTTGGGAGCTTCAGCCATTGCGCGACCCCGCGCAACCTTCACATTCCATCGCCGGCGGCCAATGGGGCGGTATGACAGCTTTGACAACGTACGCCCTGCTGGCCAGTGGCGAAAGTCCGCAGGATCCGCGCATCGCCCGGGCAATTACCTGGTTGAAAAATGCCGACATGATCGGGACATACGCCCTGGGCATGCGGGCGCAGATCTGGAGGTATCTACCTAAAAACCAGGAGACGTTTAACTACGCCAAGCGCGACTGGTTATTGTTCGCCCAGGGCATCCGGCAGGATCCCAAACAAACGGGATTCGGAACATACGATTATTTAACAACTGATCGTTCGCAGCGCGTGGATCTGAGCGCCAGTCAGTACGGCGTGTTGGGTGCCTGGGGCGCTGCCCAAGCCGGTGTGGAAGTTCCCCTGGCCTACTGGATGGCGGTCGATACCGCCTGGCGCCGATGGCAGGTCGTCGCCAATACCGGGGGATGGGCGTACACGGGAACCCCCAACGACGCACATCCTGTCAATCTGCCCATGACCACCGCCGGCGTTGCGACACTGTTTATTACCCAGGATTTCACCAGCGCCGCCCAAGCCATCAAGTGCAACGGTAATTACACCAACCCCAATCTCGAAGCCGGATTGAAATGGCTGCAGGATCACATCGGTGATTTATTGAAATCCGATGCCCAAAAAAACCAGAATCCCTATTACACCCTGTATGGGATTGAACGCATCGGAGTCGCCTCAGGGTTGAAATACTTCGGAACGGTTGACTGGTTTCAATTGGGCGCCAAGTGGTTGCTGGCCAGGCAGAATCAGCAAAGCAAAGCGTGGGGCGACTATGGCACCAGCTCATTCGCCAACAACTCCTTCGCCCTGCTGTTTCTCTCGCGTGGCAGCGCACCGGTTGCAATCAACAAGCTGCAATATGAACTCATTAATCTCAAGCCCGGCGTAGCCACCAACTGGGTGCAGCGCCCACGCGACATTGCCAATGTGACCGCGTGGATGGGTAATCAAATTGAGCGTCCCATGAACTGGCAGATCGTCAATCTGAAAGTGGCTGCCAGCGATTTGCACGATGCCCCGATGCTCTATATCGCCGGCAATCAGAAACTGCAGTTTTCGCCTGAAGACGAAGCCAAACTGAAACAGTATGTCCAGCAAGGCGGGTTGATCGTTGGCAACCCCGACTGCAACGACCGCATTTTTTCCACCAGTTTTCGTGACCTGGGCAGGCGACTATTCGACTTGGATTTCCGTGAGCTGCCCTACGATCATCTGCTCTACACGATCCATTTCAAACGCGAATCCATGCGCAAAAAACCGCGCTGGCAAAGTCTGGGTAACGGCGCACGTGAATATATGATCCTGCTTGACGGCGACTACGCCCGCAGTTGGCAGGGACAGGATCATGGCGCGGGTGAAAGCGATTTTCAGATGATGCTCAATCTCTTTCAGTATGCCGTTGACAGTGGCAGCATGCGCGCCAAAGGCACGGCCCATATTGTCCTGCCCCGACCGGGCATCACACCGCGGCAGACGATCAAAGTGGCGCGCGGACAGTACGACGGCGCATGGAATCCTGAACCCGGCGGCTGGCAGCGCCTGAACGCCATCATGCTCAACACTGCTTCCACCGCCCTTGACGTGATACCGGTGAAACTGGCCAGCGAGCCGATTCCAGGCGATGTCAAAGTTCTCCACCTCACCGGCACGGGCCTGATGAATCTCGATGAAGCCGCCCGCAAGACGATCAGCAGTTTTGTCGAGGGCGGCGGTACGCTGGTCATCGATGCTGCCGGTGGCAATGGCGAGTTTGTCAGTTCGGCAGATCAATTATTGCAAAGCCTCTGGCCCGAACAATACAAGCAACTCGATCAACCGCTCAAAATTGACAACCCTCTGTTCGCCGCCGGTGGAACAGCCATGAAAGAGTTCCGTTATCGTGGTGGTGTTCGCTCCGCCGCGGGGCTGCGCCTGCCGAGTCTGCGCGGTATCGAAATCAACGGCCGACTGGCTGTTCTCTACAGCCGCGAAGATATCAGCGTGGGTCTGGTGGGTATGGCGATTGCCGGTGTCGCCGGTTATGACCCCGCCACCGCGACCGACCTGATGAAAAATATCCTGATTTACGCCAATAAATCGAAATAGCACCCTCTGGTGATCCAGCCAGCTCCGACCGGAGGATCATCGGTCATCGCTGCCAAGACCACGATCGTCATTGCGACGGCCAACACGATTCTGCGCCGCTCGACGCAATCGGCGCAATCGCCTCAATCGCCCATGCGCGGCAGGGCCAATGCGCCCAGCACCGAATTATTGCTCATCCGCCAGAGTAAATTTGCGCCGCTACTGGTGTTGCGCCACAACAAATCGGCCGTGCCATTCCCATCGGTATCGGCAACGCCACTGAGATGCCACAGCAGATTGCCCACCGGCTGCAGGCTGGCAGTTCCGAGGATATTCACTCCATTCATCCGCCAGAACAGATTCGCGCCGGTTGTGATATTCCGCCAGATCAGGTCGCTCTTGCCGTCGTTATCCATGTCACCCACCCCCGCCAGCGTCCAGTCAAAATTACGAACCGTCGGCAATACCGTGCTCGTCGCCGCGCCGCTGTCATTCATCAACCAGACCAGCGTCCCCTTGGTCACCGGGTTGTGCCAGATGATGTCGGTATTGTTGTCCTCATTAAATTTACCCGTCCCCACCACGCGCCAATCCCGGTAACGCACCGTCGCAAAATTACTGTTGAAAACCCCAACCGTAACCCCATTCATCGCCCAGATCGCCAGCGTGCCCGTATCTTTGTTGCGCCAAAGAATGTCGTCCTGACCATCAGCATTGAAATCGCCCCCACCGACAATTTCCCACGCCAGATTTGTGGTGGGTGGCAGGATGACGGTTGACAAGCGATTCGCACCATTCATCAACCAGATATGACTCTGACCGGTTCCATAATCGCGCCACAGGATATCCGTCTTGCCATCGCCGTTATAATCGCCCCCCGCCACCATGACCTGGGATATCTGCGGCACCTGCACCGTAAATGTACCCACTTGGGCCGACGCCATGAAATTACCATTGGTATCTGCAACCTGGCTTGGCCGGATAATCACCGCATAAGAACCATTATCCCCCAGATCCCATGTCCCCCCCGGGGCGGTAATACGATAGACCGCCGTGCGCGGACGGCCGTTCAGCATGTTGTTCACCGAAACCAGTTGCGCTGTCTGACTGAATCCGTTGGGGCCGTTCACCAGAATATCCTGATTGTCCAGGGAATCGACATCGATCGCGGTGTTGTCGTCATACGTAATGCTGAAACTGTGCGTCGTCGTGCCGGCTGCCACTACGGCCGCGACGCTGATCGTCGCCGAGGGCGCAATATCATCCGCTGCCAGTTCCGGACGAAAATCGCGCTTTACGTTGGCGTTATTGATGACAACATTGCTGTAATTAACCGTACCTCCCAGCCCGTCCCCGCTGGCGCGCACCTGATACGTTCCGTTGGGAAGCGCCAGGGAATAACCCCCTGCCGTCCACGTCTGGGTTGTAAAAACAGCGTGGTCGCTGTCGCGCGTAGCCGTAACCGTTATTCCCGCCAGCCCTTCACCCACACTGTAAAAATCATCGTCAATCACCTGATCGGTATACGCCACGCCGGTGAGATAGACGTTCTGGTTGGTATAACCAAAATCCGTGGTCAGCATGACCGCGTTGTAGGTCACATGATTGGAGGAGGTAAAACCACCATTCACCACACCGGCCCCTATCTCGCGCCAGTCGTCAGACAGGATATTGATCCGATGTCCCCGGCCAGCAATTCCAGCATCGACGAAAAGATCGCGGTGAAGCTGCGGCACAATTGTTCCTGGATCAGGCGATGCGCCGGTAGTTCCCCACCACGCAATGTTTTCGCCCCAACCAAATGGAGCGATAAACTCATACCCAGCATTGCTCATCCGATCCCCCGGCGTGACCGGATCGCCCGGGTTCACCCCTGGTTCATCATGCGCGAACGTATCGCTCAGAATCATCCATTGGCTATGTTTACGCGCGGCATCAGTGATGTAGAGATTGGGCGCCACCGGCTGTTTGGCGGTGGATGTAATCGTGCCGGCAGCCAGCCCTTCATTCAAACTCACCCCGTAACGCTGCGCCTCGGCCAGTGGATTGGCGCGGGCACGGTTGATCAGCTCAATCGCATATTGCTCGGCCGCCGTCGGCTGAACGGCAGCCAGTAATTGACGTTTTTCCAAAAGCTCAAGCTCGGCGCGGGTATTGATCGACATTTTATTACCTCTGGTCCTTTCCCGATTTCAATCAACCCCTAGCCTATCAGAGCAGGCTCATCCTGGAAGCGCCGCTTTCATCCCCGATGCTGCGCAATTGTCACACTTATTTCCCCCACCCCAAAGGCCAATCATTATAACCGACCCGCCCCACGCGCCGAAATTGCCTGATCGACGAGCCAATTTTGGTTTACGTCGGCACGACCAATCGTCCGATAATTAAATTGAGGATGGAAATCTGACCATGCACGATCTGACAAAGACCGTTAATACCCTGCAAAAAATTCGTGATGCCCAGCAGCGATTTCTCGGGCTGTGGGCACTGGATTGTCTGATCGATCAACGCGCGATTCTGCGAAAACTCTCCGCCGATATTGCCGGTCAGCAGTCCCGTCCAGGGCGTAAAATGCGAAAAAATAGCTGGTTGTCGCCAAAACTGAACGGACGCTTCAAGTTCTAGCTGGATGAGGTTCCAGCCATCGCCTTGATCCGCGTAATGGCCAAAATCGATAAAAACCGGCTAGACTGGGCGGATAATTGCATCAACGTAGCTGGTGGCTGCGGCGATAAAAAACTGATGATTCGACTGACTGGTCAATGCCGATAAAACCGCGACTTTGGGCAGCCAAACCACCGATGAATGCCGCAGTAACAGACGTAAATAACCGATAAAAGACCCATGGGACGAATCAGCTCCAGTGTTGGCTTGATCAGCGGAATCAACTCCCGCGACATCATCGATCAACTTATGTCGATCGAAAGCCAGCCCAAGACCAATCTCCAAGCCCGCATCGACAAGACCAACGAGCAGAAACTCGCCTTCACGGATCTGTCCACCCGACTGACCAGCCTGCGCATCAGCAGTACCACCTTAAAAAAACCAAGCACCTTCACCCAGGCGACCGCCACCAGCAGCGATGAGAATGTACTGACCGCAGTGGCTGGCGCCGGCGCCAGCGTAGGGTCATACACGTTTCAAGTTGCGCGCATGGTGACCAGCCAGCAGATGGTGACGCGCGGTTTTGCCGACAGCGACAAGACCACCGTCGGCGCAGGGACCATCACTCTGGAAATGGGCGGTGGCGATCTGAACAAAGAGGTCAGCCTGACCGATCTGCGCGGTGGCCAGGGAGTGCGCCGGGGCGTTTTTCGCATCACCGACCGCACGGGCAAAACCGCCAACATCGACATCAGCGCCGCCGTCTCGCTGGATGATGTGGTAAAAAAAATCAATACCTCGCTGGATATCGGCGTCAAGGCGAAAATCGGGAACAACGGTCTGGAATTGGAAGATACGACCAGCGGCAACGGCTCGCTGACTGTGCAGGATCTGGCCGGCGGTCACGCCGCCCAGGACCTGGGGATCGCCAACGACTTTGCCGCTTCCACCACCGCCAGCCACATCGGCGGCGCGACCATCAGCTTCCTGGGGCGATCTACAGCACTGGCTGGTTTGAATGACGGGCGCGGCGTACACCAGACCGACAGCAGCGACTTTGAAATTGTCCTGGGCGCAACCAATGTCAATGTCGATCTGGCTGGGGCGCAGACAATCGGTCAAGTGATTGATCGGATCAATGCCGATGGCACGGGTAAAGTCAAAGCCAGCATCAATGCCAGCGCAACCGGCATCGAACTGACCGATCTCACCGGTTCGGGAAGCATCACCGTGAACGAAATCGGCAGTGGCACCACCGCGGCCGACCTCGGCCTCTTGGGAACCACCGCCGGCGCGACGCACAATGGGCGGGATGTGCTGGGAGCACTCAACAGTGTTTCACTGGCGGCGCTGAACGGCGGCCAGGGGATGACGCTGGGACAGATGCAGATCACCGATCGCCGCGGCGTCAGCCAGACGGTCGATTTATCCGCTGCCACCACCGTGCAGGATGTGCTGGATACGATCAACACCTCCGGCCTGCGGATCACCGCCAGTCTCAATAGCGCCGCCAACGGTATTCAAATCATCGACGAATCCGGCCAAAGTGGCGATCTGATCATCGCTGAAGCTGGCGACGATACTGCCGCGCAACTCGGTTTACTGGGCACATTCGATACCGCCACTGTCGCAGCCGTCGGGAAAAATCTCCAGCGCCAATGGGTTTCATCCGCCATGTTGCTCAAGGATTACAACGGCGGTAAGGGCGTCGGCGAAGGTTCATTCAGCATTACCGCCGCTGACGGTCATCAGGCGACGATCGATACCTCCAAGGAAGATTTGCGCACGCTCGGCGATCTGATCGACGCGATCAACAAAAAGGGGATTGGTGTTGTCGCTTCCATCAATGAAAACGGCGATGGGTTGCTGCTGACCGACAACTCCGGCGGAGCCAGCAAGATGAAAGTGAGCGGCATCACCGGCACCACCGCCAAAGACCTGCGTCTGGAAGGACAGGCCACCACCAACACCATCGACGGTTCGTTTGAGTTGTCGATCGACATCAGCGCCACCGACACGCTGGCGAAAGTACAGCAAAAAATCAACGACTCCGGTTTCGGCGCTTTCGCCAGCATCATTAACGATGGATCGAGCGGGACGCCTTTCCGCCTGACGCTCAACGCCCGCAACGGCGGCAATAACGGACGATTCAGTTTTGACGCCGGGGCAACGGGACTGGCTGCCAGCACACTGGTGCAGGCGCAGGATGCCGCCGTATTCCTGGGCAACAGTGGCAGCGAGCAACCGCTCATGGTCACCAGTAACCAGAATCAGCTCACCGGCGTCATCCCCGGCGTAACCCTCGACCTGCACAGCGTTTCCAATGGCCCGGTGACTTTGAACATCAGCGCCACGCCTGACAAGGCCATCGAGACCCTCACAAAACTGACCGACACTTTCAACGAGCTGATTACCAAAATCACCGATCTGACCAAATGGGACAGCCAGACCAACACCGGCGGCCTGCTGCTGGGTGACACTACCGTTGTGCGGATACAAAATGAGCTGTTTCAGGTTTTCAGCGCCAGTATCAACGGCGCTGGCAAATATCGCATGCTTGCCCAGATTGGATTGCGCTACACCAATGGCGAGCTGACCTTTGATGAAGATAAATTTCGCCAGGCTTACGCGGATGATGCTGAATCAGTCAATCGCCTTTTCACCTCGCTGACCGGTGGTGTCAGTGAACAGATGCTGCTGACGGCCGCCAACGAAGGACGCGGCGTGCGCACTCTGGGCGAAGGGCAGGACGATTTCCAGGTCAATCTCAAGGACGGCACTTCATTCAATGTTTCCCTTGGCCAAGCCCGAACACTGCGGGATGTCATTGACCGCATCAACACAGCCGCAGGCGGAAAACTCAAGGCTGATCTATCCAGCGACGGGCGGGCATTGCGGTTGAGTGATTTAAGTAACAGCGGCGCAGGCACTTTTTCGGTTCAGAATCTCAGCGGATCACAGGCTGCTTTTGATCTGGGGTTGATGTCAACGGCGGCGGATGGAATTATCACCGGCAAGACGCTGGGTTCTGCCACCAAGGGAGGTGGTATTGCCTACGAACTGGAAAATCGCATCAACCGGCTGATCGATCCCGTCAGCGGCGTTGTTACCCGGGAAAATCGCAAACTCGACAGCATCACCGACCAGTATCAGGACCGAATCAAATCACTGGATAAACTTCTACAAGGCAAACGCGAGCGTCTGGAAAGGCAATTTGCCCAGATGGAAAGCGTGCTGGCCAACCTGCAAAACCAGCAGCAGTCGCTCGGCTCGCTGCAAAATCTGATGGCCTCACCATCGCGCAGCAAATAACCGCCTGACGAAATCATCGCCTGACAATGACCAGCGACAGGCCAAAAGTAAACCTCTTGCAATAATTGCGGTTGATTTGTCATTCGGCTCACATTGACCTTTCCAAACAGACAAAATATCGAATCGGCGAAACATCAACCCACTTTCTGGCCGATACAGACGGTAAGGCCATTGCCTGCCCTATGCCTATGAATCCACAAGCTGCCCAGCAATACCTTCGCACCAAGGTCATGACCGCCACCCCCGAGCAACTGCAGCTCATGCTGTATGACGGCGCCATCCGTTTTGGCGACCAGGCGCGCGTGGCGTTGACGGCCAAAAAGTTTGAACAAAGCTACGAACTCATCTCGCGCGTGCAGAAAATTGTGCTGGAGCTGACCAGCACACTCCGCCACGACAAAGCCTCTGATCTATGTGGTAAACTGGCCGCCATTTACGCCTTCGCCTACCGCAAGCTCATCCAAGCCAACACCAGCCACGAAATCGAACCGCTGGATGAGGCCTTGGAGCTGTTGCGCTATCAACGTGAAACCTGGACTCTGCTCATGCAGCAACTCCAGAAGGCCAAGGCCAGCGCCATGGCTAAAACGCTTGATCTGCCCTCCCCCAACGCCCGAATGGAAGCCTCCATCAGCATGCAAGGCTAGCACTCCGCGCAAAAATAGTGGCAGCAGCGCTGAAAAACACTGCTGCCACCAGAAAATCAGTTCTGAATTGTCTGTTTTTATACCGCTTCGACCGTGCCGTGCTCCTGCGATTTAAGCGCAGCCGTAAACAGTCGATGGCTCATGCCAACGTCTTCAAGCGTCACACAGCGGGCGAACGCATGCGGAACTTTGCCGGTAACCAGCTCGGTTATAAATGCTGCCCACATCTGCTGGATGACATCGCAGAACCCAACCTCAAACGCCGCAGCGGTGATGATCGGGTAGGTGGTGTGGCTGCCCATTTCGATAGCGCACCACGCCTGATCAGACCCACCATTATAGCGGAGTATTTCCAACCGCTTGCAGTTGACGGTTGAGAAACGGGCCGAAGTCTTCGTGCCCAGGACTTCGATATACCAGCTATTCTGCTCGCCGGGGGCAATACGGTGCGTCCGCAGCGTCCAGGGGAAATGTTCACCCGTAGCCGGGTCCTGCATTTCGCAGAACAACGTGGCATTGTCGGGCGTGTCGCATGGCTGCATCTTGCCATTGCGATCCGGCCGTTCCTTGACAACCTTGCGCAAAATCGCCCGCACATTCAACGGCTTCCAACCCGCCCGAATTGGCATGGAGCAGGCGTGCATCCCCAGATCACCCATCGCGCCATAAGCACCGTTAATCGCCGCCTGGCGTTTCCAGTTGATCGGCTTGAGCGGATCCAGATCGCTGCTATGCAGAAAACCGGTGCGCACTTCGATCACCTGCCCGATCTCGCCCGACTCGATCATCTGTCCGATCTTCTGGGCGGCCGGGAAAAAGTGCATCTGCGAAGCAACCCTCACCAGTTGTTTGGGCCGGCGGCGGCTTTCTTCGGCAATCGTGTTGAATGCCTTCTGGTCAATACCAAACGGCTTTTCGCCCATCAGGTGCTTGCCAGCCTTGAGAACCGCGGTAAACACCTCCTCGTGCATGTTGTGCGGCAGTGAAGCATAGACAACATCCACATCAGGATTAGCCAGAATATCACGCCAGTTGGTTGTCAACTTCGGCGGCGTCGGCATGGATTCGGCAAACCAGCTCAATTCCTCCAATGTCAGCCCGGACACCATTTCGACGCTCGGCTTGGCCGGCATCTTCAACAGATGTCCCCAACGCGCCACCGCTGAGGCAAACTCACGACCCATTAAACCGCCGCCGATAATTCCAAAACCAACTTTTTGCATGCCCCCGATTGTAATGGGAAAATGCAACTTCGCAAAACCCGTCATCCAAAAATCAGACCGGATCGCCATCTCATGCCTCAACGCGCCTGACCGCACGATTGAAAGCGCAGCCACCCTCCGGCACAATTCCGAATAACGCATGAGTCCCACAACTAAAAAATGGTTGAAATTCACCATCCGCTGGTCTATCGCCATCGTCGGCATCTGGTATGTGCTGGCTAATATCAATCTGTACGATCGCGTGATGATCGTTGACCCCGCCAGTCATGAACCGGCCTGGTTGCGCGTTCTCGATCAGGCCGACAATCACGACTCATCATTTCAGGTTCTGCAACCGGATGGAACCGTCACAACGATCAACCATGACCAGATCTGGACACCGGCTGATCGCAAAAAGGTGACTCTGGCCGACAGCGGCGCTTCCGTAGCCCTGCTCGCCGTGCGCCCGCAGCAGCCCGACAAGGCCGGTATTCCACCATCAGCCCTGCTGATCCGCTTATCCTCTGAAACCAAACCACGCATCATCGAACCGGGCCAGCTCAGCGAAAAATACCTGATCCAAGTGCCCTATCCTCTGGTTGACGCGGGCATTATCCGCCGTCTGCATGAGGCCAATCCGCAACTGCTCTGGGCGTGCATATTGGTATTTCCCGTCACTTTCCTCATCACCAGTTTCCGCTGGCAGTATCTTATGCGCCCGCTGGGAATCTCCATGACGCTGTTGCGGGCGTTGGTACTGAACATGGTGGGAATGTTTTACAGCACCTTCATGCCCGGCAGCACCGGCGGTGATCTGGTCAAAGCCTATTACGCTTCCAAACACACCACCAACCGCACCGCAGCCATCATGAGCGTGATCGTCGATCGTGTCATCGGTCTGCTGGCGTTGATCCTGCTGGGTGGATCGATGGCAACGGTGCAGTATTTCATGGCAGCCTCGATGGACGATCCCATTGCCCAGTCCTCGTTGAAAGTTGCGTTGTTGTGCGGCGCAATTCTCCTGGCGACGGCCATCGGGCTGATCCTGTTTTTCAACGCCACAACGCGACGCTATCTCGGGCTGGATTTCCTGCTGCGCAAGCTGCCCATGCAGTCGCAGGTGCAGCGCGCCATTGAAGCGATGTCCATCTATCGGCGTCACAAATGGCTGATGCTGGCCTGCCTGATCGGCACACTGCCCGTCCACGCAGTTGTTGTCGTCTCAGCGATGCTGGCGGGTATGGCCTTCGACCTGCCCCTGCCCCTGCCCTATTATTTTGTCGCCGTTCCGGTGATTGTGTTGGTGGGATCGATTCCCATTTCACCTCAAGGCGCCGGCGTCATGGAATTTTTCGCCATCCGCCTGACCGAGCGACACGGCGCGACCATCGCACAGGCTTTTATCCTGACCATGGCGATTCGCCTGGTGCAGATGGCATGGAATCTCGTCGGCGGCATTTTTGTCCTCAAAGGCGGCTACCAGGCACCCACCGTCAGTCAGACCCAACAACTCCAGGCACCGGTTGCCTCCGATCCTTCCACACCGCAGACGCCTTGACGAATTGATTAAACCACAAAAATTTTGATGCTTCCCAATACCCGGATTTCTTCTAAAATAACAATCACTTTTTGCGGTTTTACGCACCTGGACAGTGCGACCAAAACAACCAGTCGTTGAATCCAGCCTTTTTTGCCCTACACTTTTATTGTGCTGAAATGAACAGCAGTGATCTGATAACCAAAGGAGTTTTGCATGCCACTGATGACCACCAAGCCCATGTTTGATCTCGCCTACGATGGCGGTTTTGCCATTGGCGCGTTCAACGTCAACAATATGGAAATCACGCAGGGAATTATCGAAGCCTGCGCAGTCGAAAAAAGCCCTCTCATTCTTCAGGTTTCCAAGGGCGCGCGGAAATACGCCAACTATCGTTACCTGCGCCACATCATCGCTGCCGCTGTGGAGGAACACCCCGAACTGCCGATTGCCATTCACCTTGACCACGGCGATACCGTTGATCTGGTGCAAACCTGCGTCAGTGACGGTTTTACCAGTGTCATGATTGACGGCAGCCATCACCCCTACGAAGAAAACGTCGCCCTGTGCAAAAAAGCGACCGAAGTCGCTCACGCCAATGGCGTCACCGTTGAAGCTGAACTGGGAATGCTCGGCGGTATTGAAGAAGATGTCGTCGGTCTCAACGCTGAGGAATATCAGAAAAACATCGAAAAGTTCCTGACCGATCCGCAACAGGCGGCTGATTTCAGCAAGCGCACCGGCATTGACAGCCTGGCCGTCGCCATCGGCACCAGCCACGGCGCGTACAAGTTCAAACACGAAGCCACCCTGGCGTTCAACCGCGTCGAACAGATCATGAAGACCTGCCCGGGCCTGCCTCTGGTGATGCACGGCAGCAGCTCTGTGCCGCAGGAATTCATCGACCTGATCAACAAATACGGCGGGGCCATGCCCAACGCCAAGGGCGTGCCTGAAGATCAGATCAACATGGCGGTCAAAAAATATGGTGTGTGTAAGGTCAATATCGACACCGATCTGCGCCTGGCACTGACAGCCAAAATTCGTGAAGTTTTCGCCACCAAACCTGCTGAGTTTGACCCGCGCAACTACCTCGGCCCCGGACGCGAAGCCATCATCAGCATGGTGCGCCGCAAGGTCGGCCCGACGGTGCTCAACAGCGCCGGCAAAGCCGATGCCGTCATCAAACAGTGGGAAAAACTGGGCAAACCTCTGCCAGCCTACTACGGCAGGAAGTAATGATCGGTTTCCCAGCCAATCACCGTGATTGTCGCTGTGATTAGTTGTCTGTAAAAATTGTTCGACTCAATCCGGCAGGCTCAGCAGCGACCGTTGTTGAGCCTGCCACTTTTTTACTCTAACTGTTCCTGATCCCGGCAGCGCGGGATTGATTCCAGAAAACCACCCGCATCGTAACCGACGCGCGGGCAACAATGGCTGTTTCACTGCGGTTAGCCCTTCACGGCTCCCAACTGGATACCGGAGATGAAGTAACGCTGGCCAACGATAAAGATGATCAGCATCGGCAAAATCATAATCGCTGAACCCGCCATCAACAGCGCCCATTGTACGCCGTAAAGGTCTTGGAATTGACTCAGGGCAACCGGCAGGGTGAACAGGGACGGGCTTTGGCTGACAATGAGCGGCCACATGAAGCTGCGCCACGACCCCATGAATGTCAGAATCGCCAGCGCTGCCAGGGCAGGTTTGCTCAGCGGCAATACCACATGGCGAAAAATTCCCAGACTGTTGCAACCATCGATGGTCGCAGCTTCTTCCAATTCCCGCGGAATACCCAGAAAAAACTGCCGCAGCATGAACGTGCCATAGGCGCTGAATGCCGCTGGCAATATCAGCGCCCAATAGGTGTCAATCAGCCCCATGGTGCGAAAAAGGATAAACAGTGGGATCATGGTGATCGCTTCAGGGACCATCATCGTTGCCAGATATCCCATGAAAATTTTATCACGCCCGAAAAACTTCAACCGCGCAAAGGCGAAGGCAGCCAGCGCACTGGTCAAAACCTGCGCGACCGTGACGCACAGCGTCACCAGGGCGCTGTTGAACAGTGCCCGGTCGAAATGCGTCTGGCTCCATGCGGTACGGTAATTTTCCCAGTGTGGTTTGAAATTCAGGGACAGCTCCATTACCGACGACCCCTCCGGGCGCAGGGACGTGATGATCATCCACGACAACGGAAAGAGCATCGATGCCCCGCCGATGATCAGGATCGTATAGCACAGCAGTCGCACCCATAGTGGCTGAGATTTTTCCATTTCGATCTTTCTTCCGCGCTGGGAGGGCAATTTCCAACCTCACGCCCATCGCCTCAGGCTTTGGCCCATCAGACATCAGCGGGCCGAGGAACCCAATTTCCAAGTGATGCTGGTGACAACCAGAATGACCGCGAACATCACGGCCGCGATCGCCGCTGCGTAACCCATGTTGAACCACTCGAACGCATGGTTGTAAATGTAATAGCTCAGCGTCGTCGTCGCTCCATCAGGCCCGCCACGGGTCATAACAAATGCCATGTCAAAACCACCCTGAAACCCGCCGATCAACGAGGTGATCAGCAAAAACAGCGTCGTGGGCGCAACCATGGGAACGGTGATATGGCGGAATTGTTGTATCGTACCGGCGCCATCCAGTTCCGCCGCTTCATATAATTCCGGGGAAATGCCCTGCAGACCCGCCAGATAGAGAATCATTCCCGTACCACCCATGGAGATCCAGATCATCATCAGCATCAGCGCGGGTTTGGCCCAGTGATAACCACCCAGCCATTGCGGCCCGGTAATGCCAACCAGCGCCAGTGCGCGGTTGATCAATCCAAATTGGTCATTCAGCAGATACATCCACAACAGATAAATGCCCACGCCCGCACAGATGGTGGGCAGATAAAAGATCGTCCGAAAAATCGCCCGCCCGCGCAATTTCTGATTCAGCAGCACCGCCAGCAGCAGCGAACAAAGCAACGACACCGGTATGACCGTCAGAAAAAAGAGCGTATTCCAGAGATATTTCCAGAAACGCGGGTCATTCATCAGCATCTGGTCTGTCTGTGGATCGTGATGCCACCCCAGCAGATTGATGAAGTTTTCCAGCCCCACAAATCGAGGTGGATGAAAAAGGTCCCACCGAAACAGACTCAGGACGAACGCCGCCAGCAGTGGAATCAGAAGAAATCCCACAAACCCCAGCAGGTTGGGCAGCAGGAACAAGGCTGCAACCCCGCCCTGCCCTCTGGGTTTATCCGCCGCATGCAGCCGCCGGTTTGAAACAGTCAAATCTACTGGCTGACTCATGATCCGTACCGCCTTTGCTCATTCAGCATCCGATTCATCAGTCGAGCCGCCCGCTCCACCGCCTGTCGGGCGCTGGTCTGACCGGTATAAACACTATCGCGGGCACCATCCATAATTGTCTGCGCCTCCGTAAAATGGGCCACGCGCGGAAGTGCGACCAACCGGTCAATCGCTGCCAGCAACACCGGCAGGTGGTCATACTGGGGCTGGCCGGATTCCGCCAGCTTCCGCGTCACCTGAATATCACTGGGCAGTGCATTGGACGCCATCATTTTTTGAAACTCCGGCGTAAGGAACTCTTTGCAAAGCGCCCAGGCCATTTCCGGCTGCTTGGTCTGTGCGCTGATCAGGATCGCCTGGCTGGATGCCCACTGCGTCTGAACCGCAATCCTGGGGTTCAGCACATAACCCCACCGCACGGATCCCGCCTGTTGGCGCAGGGAAGGCAAATCCCAGGTGTACGCCTGCATCATCGCCGCTCGTCCGGAGGCAAAGAGAAAATAGCGGTCCAGCGAAGTATGCTGCTGCGCATTGGGGGCGATATGGTATCGGTTGATCAGGGCATTATTCGTCTGCAGCGCCTCGATCATCTGCGGCGTGTCGCACGTCGCGCGCGTACCATCATCGCTGATGAACTGGGCACCGAACAGGGCATCTTCCAACGAGCCAAAATAACCGAACCGTGTGGTGCGCCCCTGCTCGTCATGCACTGTCAAGCGGCTGGCCAGATCAAAAAAACGATCATAATCCCAGGCGTTGGTGGGATACGGCAAGCCGGCCTGATCAAAAATGTCCTTGTTATAAACGACGAAACCAACATCCAGTCGAAAGGGTATGCCCAGTTGCTGGTCGCCAAACTTGTACCATTCAAGCGACTGTGGGATAAACCGCGAGACATCCACATCTTGCTTGATCCGGCTGGCCACATCCAGAAACGCGCCGCGCTGGGCAAACTCGCCGAATCCCTGCCCTATCCACATCAGATCCGGCGGATTGCCTGACGCCATCATCACCAGCAGCTTCTGATAATAACTTTGCCCCGGCGCCTCCACAATCTGCACACTGACTTCAGGGTGCTTCTGCTCAAAGGCTTGTGCCACGCGCTGATAACTATCACTGGGATCCGGCTGGACGATAACCGTCAGTTGGATTTTTTTGTTCGCTGGAATCTCAGTCCGCTTCAGAAATCCCTGGCTGACACCATAGACAAGAACCAGAAGCATCAGCCCCAGCAATATCGCCAGGGGCAGTAATCCCCCTTCGCTCTTTTCCTTCTCAGTGTTCATGCAGCAGCTCACCAATATTTCAGCAGCTCATGGAAGTCAAATGAACAGACGCCCGCATTATACGTGACCGCTTCCAGAGCACAACAATTGCACGCAGCGCCATCGAACAACGAAGTGCTACGTCACTTGGCCGGCGACATGAAAGTCCTGGCTACTTGCATTGCGCCAAAAAGCAGCGCCCCCGTCCTTTCATGGCACCATATTTCACAAAAAAAGCCTCCGGAAGACTTCACGAAATTATTTCTTTCGCGATGCGAACTTATGCATCTCGACCGATTCTCGTGAGCCTTCCAGAGGCTTTGCTACTTTCGTCAGCACCACAGAGCTGCCTTTAGCGCTTGTGACGCAAAAGCATCGCTGCCCCGCCACCCAGCATCAACAGTCCCACCGAGGTCGGCTCGGGAATCGGCGCCATTTCGCTGTTGGTCATGCGCCAATACGACAATTCGGCACCGCCCCATACACCTCCGGTTCCGTCACCAAATTGGACCAAGTTATTGTTGGTCGTTGGAGTCGTGCGAATCCACCCAGCGACCGTAATAACTGGCGTATTCGATCCGTCCAGATACATCGCCGATGAATTGTTCGCCACATCAACCAACCAGCGAGCATCGTGCCAAGTGGTGCCAATCGTAGCAGCCGTTGCTTTCATCGGCGTTCCGCCATCATAATAATGGATCGTACTGCGCGAAAAGTTGACAAAGAACAGCGTGTTGCCAGGGTTTCCGTCAACGCGCGGGCGTTGCACCATAACCGAGAACTGATCCTGGGTGGCCGCTACATTTTCATCCAGAAGACGAAAGCGAAAGTCCACCGTAATGGTATCGTTAACGGTGCCAGCTCCCGGGGCAGTTTTCAACTGGAAAAACGGACCATTGCCGTTACTTTGATTATTGTCCATGTACAAGGCTTTTTCGCCTGTGATCGCATCGGTGGTCAGCGAATGAGGATAGGCGGGGACCCACGCCGGAGTTGACGCACCAGGTAGTTTACCATCTGCAGCATTGTACTGCGCCTCCCAGCCACCGCTGGGGGCCACCCAAGCCGCTTGCGAAACCGAGCACGCCAAACCCAGCGCCATCGACGCTGCCAAACCTAAAACATATTTGAAACGCATACGAACCTCCGGAAAAAGGAAATTGGAACAAAAAAACGTTACTCACTTATTGACAGGCAGGGAAAACACGGTTGCATCGACGTGCGGCATACCGCCATCGGTCGCGATGTAATAGACGCACATCACCCTGCCATCCGGGCGCAAAGCAATCAGCGGATAGCCAAGATCGCCTCCTGCCGCTGCAATACCATCAGCGCGGATGATCATTTCGTTTTTGACATCCCACGTCTTGCCGTTGTCGTAACTGATGCTGGCGCGAATACCCATTGGCGTGCGGCGGTATCCATAGGCACAGAGGATGCGCCCATCGGGCAGCACCAGAAGATCAGGGGGATAACCCCAGATATCTGTTTTCTCGGGTGTGCTCCAGGTCAGGCCATCATCATGCGAGATGCTCGAATAGAGATTGCCCAAAACGGAATTGGCCGGATCGGGACGGCTCATCATCAGCACATCACCATTGGGCAAAGAGGCAAGCGCTGATTCATTGATTCCAAAATTCGGCTGACTGAAACCGTTGGGAGTTACCTCAACAAAACTCCACGTCCTGCCATCATCCGCGCTGCGCAGAATAAACTCCTCATCACGGGTATGCCCTTTGCGTCTGCCGTAAACAGCGACCAGGCGCACACCATTTTTGGTGACCGTTTCCGTGGCGTGCAGGTGATGATTCATCAATCCTGCAATATCATCCGGGAGCTCAATCTCGTGTTTTGTCCAGGTCCTGCCATCATCCGTACTGACCTGATAGTGTGCCCCGCCCAGATAGGCAACCTGTTTGTCATTGGCGAGCATGGTTATCTTCTGATCCTTGTCCAGCTCATCTTTTTTGCTGATGGGGACATAGATCCACCCATCGGCCGCCGCTCGAACCAGCGTCCCTTCTTTAGTGCGCCAGGCCGGATTGATGGGCTTCTCGCTGGAATCCTCCCAGGTCAATCCACCATCGGATGAGACCATCTGCTTGTTGCCGCCAGTGGGGTCAATGTGACTGACACGCACCTTGGTGCC
The DNA here is from genome assembly GCA_020847375.1 of Phycisphaerales bacterium. Taxonomy (GTDB): domain Bacteria; phylum Planctomycetota; class Phycisphaerae; order Tepidisphaerales; family Tepidisphaeraceae; genus JADLCB01. The sequence goes on from JADLCB010000025.1 coordinate 62,668, forward strand.
AAAAGTGGTGAAATAACGGCCATCGGCAGTTTCCGTCAACGATGGAAACGACGCGTATACATCCTTGCTTTGGTAAAGCACAACCGTTTGCGCATCTTCCAGATTGCTCTTTGCCGGCGTTAAATCAGGATTTCCCACTGTCAGAAATACCGGCCGCGCTGAATCATAATATGCGCCACTCGCCGGCCGGTTCATTGCTGCAATGGAAAACTGATAGCGACCTTCAGGCCACTGAGTCCCATCGAGCGTTATCGAGAAGACGCCCTCGCGCGGGTCCTCATCCTTTTGACCGTTATCCTTCAAAAACGGATCAGGCTTACCGAAATCGGTACTGTAAACGTAATAGTAGCCACTGGAACTAAACGTCAAACCGGCGAGCTTAAGTGATTCGAGGTTGTGCGGCGCGGGGGTTACGTTGCTCAGACGTACTGCATAACTGCCAATTTTAACGTTCTCTGATCCCTCAGCGGCAACCGTAATTTTCACCTTGCCCTTGACCGAATCATCGACTTGAAAGTCTGTAATGTTAATCTGCGCCAGTGCAGCAGAGCCTGCCAGCATGACCGCTGCACCTGCCGCTAATTGAGTACGTTTCAAAATCACCGAAAATCCTTTCGTTATTTGATCTCTGATGCAACCTCGTTGTCTTGTTTACGCGATGACCTAATGAAGTCTGGGCATCAGCGTACTTTCGTAGGCCAGTCCAGCCACCAGTACCGGTAGTTCGGTTGGGGCTTGCTGTTATAGGCCGGGTCGCCCAGGGTATCGATCGCCAGGCTCTCCACGTGACCGTCTGCAAAAGCACAGTTATTCATCCCACGATGCCAGGTGGAATCCATGGCCAATTCCCATCGCCTTTGGCCAGCGCTGGGATCGGGAATAGCAATTACGTTGGTATTGAGTATGTACCACCGCACCTCACCATAGATGATGGTTTCCGTCGGTCGGCGCACTTCGTTCATTTTGTGCTGACGCAAATTACCGTTGATGTTGTAACTGCGGTAGTAACCGCCCCAGAGGGCTTTGTTGGCATCAGACAGATGGATGATGCCATACCCCACAGGCGGCAGTGGTGCGCCGAAATCAGAGTCACCACCGCGCGTCGGATCGCTTGGACAGACCTGCGTTGCTACCGGACCACCGCGATAGGGTGGGACGGCATCAGGCGCGCCGAGATAGGGTCGGATGGCCGTGAACCAAAAAAAGTTCCAGCCGTTGTATATGAGCATGTCAACAGGAATGTAATTATTATTGTCGTTGGCATACATCACCGTTGCCAGCGCAACTTGTCGAAGATTGGACTGGCACTGCACATTCCTGGCCGCTTCACGCGCCTTGTTCAGCGCTGGCAATAAAATACTGATCAGCAGCGCGATGATCCCGATGACGACCAATAGTTCAACCAGCGTGAACGCCGATATCGCGCTTCTCCGACTCGCCTTGAATTGGCGTGCTTGATCCATGATCAAACTCCTTGGGAAGATCTAACTGGACGCCTGTTGTGCATCGCGATTTGAAGTCGCGCGGTTGGCGGCTGATCGCTTGCCAGCAGGCCGACGGCGCGAACCGGTAAACTGTTCCATCTGCGTGATCGTCTCACGGACACTTTGGGGCAATTCCCGCAGCGGTTGATTGAGATCGCGCGGAAAATGCTTGAGTACACCGTCGCGAGCGGCGGTGATATGCTTTTTCATTACCAGACAAGCCGTCTGGCCATCACGCCTGGCGATGGCACGGACGATCCGCAGGTGGTCGCCCCAGGTCATGTAATGCCAATAGCGTCGATAAGTCTGCGGGGCGATCCACAACCGCCCGCACAACTGGGTCAAGATACGCATATCCGCCACGATTTTCGAGGCACGGGGGCTGCCGGAGATATGCAGAATCAGAAGATGAAACGCGACATCCGTCAGCGTCCACTGCTTCTGCAAATCTTCAGGAAATTCAACCCAGTCACTTTCACGCAATTGGAGGCACATCTCGTGCAGACGCTGGCAGTACCCAAATAACTGATCCAACTGCTCCGGCGTGGCACGCTGAGCAGCTTCCTGCGCCGCATACCCTTCCAGAAGCGCACGCAACGAGTAAAGCTCTTTGACATCGCGATAGGTCAATGTCTGGACAAACGCGCCGCGATTGCGAACCAGATCAATCAGACCCTCGGCATCCAACTGATTTAGCGCTTCGCGCACCGGTGTCCGGCTGACCCCGATTTCTTTGGCCAGTTTATCTTCCCGCAATCTGCCACCCATCGGCAGATCACCCAGAAGCAACTTCTGGCGGACGTGGGCGTAGGCAAGTTCTTTCTGTTTCAAAGCCACAGGAATACTGTATACGATTTTAAGTCATCCGACAAGAACAATTTTATATTTTTGAGGATAATAAGCATAACTACTTATGGCTCAATACTTTACAAAGATACAAATATTATTAGACTCTATTGTAAAATCGTGTATATTGCATACAATAGTTCTTGTCATCTATTCAAGGATCCTTTATGAACGACAAAAATCGTATCTTGGTCATCGGGGCGCACCCGGCTGATATTTTCGATCAATCTGCTGGAACCATGGCACATCACACCGCCCGTGGGGACTGGGTGGGCTGCGTGGTGCTCACGCACGGCGCCCGCATTCACGACAGGGTGATCTCTGACGAAATGTTCCACCGCACACAAGTTCCCGAAGCCGATGAGTTAACGCAGATGATGGCTGAACGTTCGGATGTCAAAGCCCAGGAGGTTGTCACGGCCTGCGCCCTGGTGGGCGTTAAGGAACAGGACATCTATTTCTTTGGCGAAGACGATGCTGTTTTGACCGTCAACGATCAGAATGTCCGGCGGCTGGCGCGCATGATCCGGCAAATTAAACCTAATATCATAATCACCCACTTCCCCAAGGAAGATGGCGCTATCGGCAGCCCGCACGCAACAACGGGTCAGATCGTCATGCACGCCTTGTTCCTGGCCGCCGGTGTTGATCCGGGGGATCGCAATCCGCCACATCGCGGCGTACATATCTTTTACTTCGGTCAGGGTGCAGCGGCCGCTCGACGTGGATTGTGGGGTGCTGAAGGTGGCTTCTACAACGATGTTCTGGTGGACATTACGGATGTGGCGCATATCAAGGTAGCGTGTCTGGATGCACTGCAATCGCAAGGCTATGACGGCGCTTATGCCCGCAAGCGCATCGAGGTGAACGATGGCGCTTTCGGCACACTGGCCAGTTCCGCCTACGCTGAGGGGTTCATTCGCAATTCGGCCACCGTTGGGCAATACCTGCCTATTTCAGACATGGACCGAGCGCTGAGCCGCCTGTCAGATCAGGAACTGATTCAGCGACGAAGCTACAGGCTGGATGAAACAAAGATTCCATTCGTCAAGCGCGTGCAACTTAAACCAACCAACGGATTAAAACAGCCAAGTTGATCGTGATGCGCAACCAGCCCCGGCTAACGCCGTCACGCCGAGACACCTGAATCGCCTGATGCTGCTGAAGATCGCCAGATGCAGCCGACGATAGGCGACCAGGCCTGAACTTCCATTGCGCCCAGCTTGATCGGCGGCAATGTCTGCCATTGGTTCTGATGGACGGAATCGCGAAAACGGATCGATGCGTTCATTGGGCTGGAAAACAGATTCAGGATGAACAACATCGTCTGCTGACCATCCGTGCGCGCCAGCGCCCAGAGATTCGGGTTGTCACACTCAATAACCGGCTGACCGCCGGCTTGCAGCAACAACTGGTGCACCACGCGCTCATGTTCGCGCCGCGATTGGCGCCAGTGGAACCCCAGCACAACCGCACAACCACCGCCGGGAGGATTGATTTTCAAACCAACGACAGCGGGTTCAAGCTGCGTGCGCGCAATCACCTGGGCACCGGCGGGCAGGTGTGCGAATTCAAACAGACCGCCGTTGATCAAAAGACCGCCAATTTCCCCCACGCGAACCAGCGGCGCATCGCGGCGGCAGCGCTGCTGTTCAACACCACCCAGATAATCCGCCAGTATCCTGCACGGACGATAATGCTCATCCAGTGTCGGAACCACCGGAGCCAGAATCAACTGGCCGCCAGCCTGAAGATATTGCACCAGTCGTCGTTGCTCACCAGCCGCCATGACCGTGGAACCCGCCACCAGCAACGGGCGCGCGATGTTGTTCAGAATGTCGTCGCTGGATAAATCAATCATCTCCGGCGACCAATGAGCGCACAATGATGTCAGCATCAAACCCTTGCGCATGAAGCTCCATGCCTCGTCGGGTGGCATGAGCAGTTTCTGATCCACGGGCAATTTCCGCGGATGCCGCGATTGATCCAGTGAATAACCGATGCGGCAGTCGCTGACCGCCTCAGCCCCAGCCAGCCAGCGCTGCTGATCCAGCAACCGATTAAATCCCGCGACCGCTTCATACAGCGGGCGAATCTCGCCCGTGGGCGAGACCGGTGCGCCATAGTCATATAGATCGCACGTTGTTCCCGTACCAGCAGGATTTTCACCCCCGGCAAAGACGTAATAGTTGACGCCCTTCATCCCCACCGCCAGATTCAACCCGTACGCGCACGCAGCATCGGAAGGAGTAATCGGCGGCCAATCCGACAGACTTCCCGACGGCATTTCAAAAACCGCTGGCGGAAATCCATACCCGCGCAACAGTTCCATCGACATCAAACACTTGCTGGCATACTTCGGCGATGGCTGATTCTGATCCCAATCGAGATCCAGGTTGTAATAATGATCCGAACCCAGCAGCAGCTCGCCCCGGCAACGTTCCACAGTTTCCCGAAAATAACCCGTCATATACGGGCTGGCACAATTGTGAACCAACGGCACGGTGATTTCATTTTCACGCATCCACCGAACCAGTGTCCGGGCATATTGCGCAACTTGTTCAAAATAAAATGCGCGGTAATCCATCACGCGGCGCAACTGGGCCAGACTGGTGGCTTGAGGCTCCGCCAGTGGAAGCACCTCTGCCATCGAACCGGCTTGCAACTCATAAGCTTCGTTGACGCCCGCCAGGTCTCCGTAACGCTGCTGCACAAATTGCGGCCAGCGCCCCTCTTCCCGACCAATGCCCATCACCTCAGGATGGTAATCCCAACTGCCCAGCCACGCATGCACGCCCATCAATTCATTATCGATCTGGGCGGCCACCACGGCTGCCCCGCGATCAATTTGGTGCGCCGCCAGTATGGGCAAAATCTGCTCATACCAGCGTTGTGTCAACCGTAGAAAATCAGGATGCTGATACGACACCGAGATGAACATCCCGTTCGGCCAGACCAGAGGTGAACCATCAATCCCGCAAGCATTGACCTGTGGATAATTTTTCAGCAACCAGCTTGGCAGACCGGCGTTAAGCAATTCGCTGTACTGATACGGCCCGGGGCGCACAACCGCCCATAACTCCAGTTCAGCACAAAGCTTGAGAAACCGGTTGATATCCAGCGCTGGATCATCCAGGACAAATTTTCCCTCCTCCGGCTCATGCAACAGCCACGGAACATAGGTGCAGACGCAGTTGCCCCCGGCTTCTTTCAGCAGCCGCAGGCGCTGTGCCCATTGATCCGGTGGTACACGAAAATAATGAATTTCGCCGCCGACAAAGAAAATTCGTTCCTGATCGCGCAGGAAACTAATCGAATCAAATGTCAATGGAAGCATGTCGTCTTTCAATCAAGCGTAATCGATCCAAAATAAGTATCCGCCGGGCGCAGCAAAATATCGCGATGGTCCATCCATATGTCCCTAGGATACAGCGGCAATGGCACTACGCCATCCAGATGCGCATGCTGGGAATGGTAGCTGATAAACAACCGGCCGTCACGCACATTACCGCATCACCCGCCAAGTATGGCGAGTCGTTGTGCTCAAAAATAATCAGCACATCGATATTGGTATTCAGCCCATAATATTCCCCCTGAGTGTACGGCACTCGAGCAATCGTCAGCAATGCCGTTCTACGAGGGGTATTGCGATGGTTGACGGTTCACAATTCGCCTGATGACGAACCAGCAACATCGTCAAGCGCAAAGGCATATTAGGCACGCCGCAAAGGGGATTGGGGTCGCTGTCGGACCGGACGCTTATTGGAAATGGCAAGTGCCTCGGGGAGACGCCAGATGCCTTCGTAAAGTCTGCTTGGCTGCTTCAATATCCCCGTCGATAAGATGGCGCAGAATCTCCCGATGATCACGCAGCGTGGCCTGTGCTGCATCCAGCCAGCGCTGCGACCGCAGCACCGCATCATGGAGCATCGGCAACGGCGCCCGCTGGTAGATCGTCCACATCCGCCGGTTGCCCGCCAACTCCACCAACGACTCGTGAAATCGTCGATCCGCCTCGCTGAATCCCAGCGAATATCCACGTTCCAGAAACCGTTCCAGATCGTCACACGCCAAAGCCAGCGGCTTGAGACGCCGGGGGGTATTGGTTCCGGTGGCCACCAGAATCTCCATCGCCCCAATCTCGATCACCAGCCGCGTCTGTAAAATCTCGCAAATATCCTCATCGGTCAGCATCGGTACGAAATAACCGGTTTGCGGGCCTTTTTCGATCAATCCCTCAGCTTCCAGACGGGCAAACGCTTCGCGCAGCGCCGCACGATTGACATTCAACTGACTGGCCCAGGCTGGTTCTTTCAACCGCTGACCGGGCGGAATCTTCTGGAGCAGCAGCAAGCGGCGCAATTGACGATGGGCTTGTTCGCGTTGGGCCACAAGCCTTCCCCGACTGGTTGACACAGCGATGCGCGGCATGTAACTTGTTTACATAGATATGAATAATGTGTCAACACCATCTCTGGTGATCGACGCTCCGACCGTGCGGCGGAATCTCGATCGTATGGCTAGATTTTCCGCGCAATACCAGATCAACATTCGTCCGCATACCAAGACCCATAAATCAAAACTCATCGCCCGATTGCAGCTTGAACATGGTTGCCGGGGATTAACCGTAGCCAAAGCGGGCGAGGCGAAGATTATGGCCGATGTCAGCAATGATCTGTTGCTGGCCTACCCGGCACTGGACCCAGCCCGCGCCTCCGTGGCCGCCGCGCTGGCGCAGACGATCACACTGCGCGTGGCGGTTGATTCAGAATTGGCTGCCCGCGTCTTATCCGAGGCCGCTCGCGCTGCCGGTTCAACCCTGGGAATGCTGGTTGATCTGGATGTCGGGCTGCATCGTACGGGGGTGCAGTCGCCGCAGTTGGCGCTGCAGCTGGCACAGACGATTACCAGGCTGCCGAATCTGCGACTCGATGGCCTGTTCTGTTATCCCGGACAGGTCTGGGACAAACCAGATCAGCAGGACAAGTCCCTGCAGAAAGTGGAAGCCCTGCTGGAACAGACGCTCGATTTATGGCGGCGTGATGGGTTATCCGCGGCAATCGTTTCCGGCGGTTCGACGCCCAGCGCCTTCCAGTCCAATCTAGTCCGGCAATACACGGAAATTCGGCCCGGGACCTATGTTTTCAATGACATGAACACGGTGCGCGGCGGTTTTTGTCAGATCGAGGATTGTGCCGCCCGGATCATCGCCACCGTGATTTCCACTGCCGTGCCAAATCAGGTCGTGCTGGACAGCGGCAGCAAAACCCTGAGCAGCGACCGGCTGATCCCCCAGCCCGAGGCCGGACATGGTTATATCATCGAATATCCCGATGCGATCATCCGCCACCTCAGCGAGGAGCACGCCCAGGTGCAGTTTACCCCCGGGTCGCGCCGGCCGGAGCTGGGCGAACAGGTGACAATCATCCCCAACCACATCTGCCCCTGCGTCAATCTGCAGGATCAAATGTGGTGGCGGGAATCCGATGGATCCATCCAGCCAATCCAAGTCGATGCCCGAGGCGAACTCTCATGACTACAAAACATTCACCCTTATTAACAGGCGTTTTCCCTGTCTTCTCCACCCCGTTTCACGAAGATGAGTCGCTGGATTTTTCGACTCTGGAAAAGGAGATTCATTATCTCTTTGATGCCGGTGCCGATGGAATCGTGGCAGCGATGGTGTCGGAGATATTGCGTCTGGACGTAGCCGAACGGCAGGAGCTGGCGACAATGGCGTGCCGCTTTGCCGCGTCGCGCCACAAACCGGCGATTATCAGTGTGGGGGCGGAATCAACGCACCTGGCGATACAACTGGCCAAACAGGCCCAGGAGACCGGGGCTGCTGCAGTGATGGCGATTCCGCCGGTGTCGGTCGCCCTGGGCGAGGCAGCGCTGCTCGACTACTACCGGCGTATCACCGAGTCGATTGAACTGCCGGTGATCGTGCAGGATGCCAGCGGCTACGTCGGTCGGCCCATGTCGATCGCGCTGCAGGCGCAGATGATGAAGGAATATGGTCCGCAGCGCATTCAGTTCAAACCCGAAGCCAGCCCCATCGGCCAGCGCCTCAGTGAGCTGCGCGACGCAACCGCCAGCCAGGCACGCATTTTTGAAGGAACCGGCGGAATCGCGCTGGTCGATAGTTACCACCGCGGTATCGTCGGCACCATGCCTGGCGCGGATCTGATCGATGCGCTGGTGGCGCTCTGGAAAGCCCTGGAAACTGGCGACACGCGCCGGGCTGATCGAATCGGCCAGCCCCTGGCAGCGATGATTTCACTGCAGACCAGCCTGGACGCATTTGTCGCGGTGGAAAAATATCTGCTGGTTCGACGCGGCGTATTCAAGAACGCGGTTGCGCGCCAGCCGGTGGGATATCGGTTGGACGCAGATACCCGCCGCGAGGTGGATCGGTTGTATGATCTGCTGCAGGAGGCGCTAAGCGCGTGATCGTCGATGTCCACAGCCATGCCTGGCTCTACCCGAAGCATTTCACCGATGACTTCCGGCGTCAGGCCGCACGGGCACGGGCCGGCCGCGAGGTCGATCTGACCGTGCGCTATGAGGACTATCGTCGCAACGCGCCCCTGGAAACGAAGACGATCGTCTTTGGCGGCAAAGCCAGACTGTCCGGATTGTGGGTGGACGATCAATTCATCGCTGATTATGTGGCGCACGATCCCGATCGCTTGATCGGGTTCATGTCGCTCGATCCCACCGTGCCGCAATGGGAAAACGAGATGCACCACGGGCATCTGGAGCTGGGTCTGCGCGGTATCAAGTTAATGCCGATGTATGCCGGCTTTGCGCCTGATGACCGCAGCATCGATCCTTTGTGGCAATACGCCCAGCGTCATAATCTGCCCGTGCTACTACATACCGGAACAACATTTGTAGCACAGGCGCCGATTGAATATACGCTGCCCCGCCGGCTGGATCAGGTCGCGATCCGTTATCCCCAGGTCAGGATTATTCTGGCCCATCTGTCGCATCCCTATGAAGGCGAATGTGTCGCGATGATCCGCAAGCATCCCAATCTATTCGCCGACATCAGCGCCCTGTTTTACCGACCGTTCCAGTTGTATCACAGCCTGATGCTCGTCCAGGAGTACGGCGTCTGGGAAAAGCTGCTGTTCGGAACCGACTATCCGTTCACCACGGTCAACGCCACGATCCAAGGGTTACGCAGTCTGAACAACATGCTGGCCGGAACAGCCCTGCCCCGGCTGGATGACCAGCAGATCGACAAACTGATTCATCGTGATTCATTGACTTTGTTACAATCAGGAGAGACGACATGAGCGAAAAACCAAAACAGATCATCGGCGTTGTCGGGCTGGGCATGATGGGCGGCGGAATCGCCTCCTGTCTGATCGGCAACGGGTTTGTCGTCCGCGCGCTTTCTGCCAATCCTGAGCTATACCCTGAGGTACAGCGGCGCATTGAAGCCAGCCTGCGCGAATTAGTGCAATATCGCGCCTTTCCCGCTTCGATTCTGGACAACTGGCGTCAACGCTATCTCGAAGCTGACTCCCTGCAGCAATTCGCCGACTGCGACTTCGTCATTGAAACAATCGTCGAAGATCTGTCCGCCAAACAGTCGCTGTATTTACAGTTGGAAACCATTCTCCGCCCGCATGTAACCATCGCATCCAATACTTCGGGGCTGGCGATTACCGATCTGCAAGAACCGATGAAAGACCCCAGCCGATTAATCGGCATGCACTGGGCCGATCCTTCCCACATCACACGCTTCATGGAGGTCATTCGCGGCGATCAAACCTCCGATGCCGCCTACGCCGCCACCCTCGCCTTGGCGCAGGCCTGCGGTAAGGATGTCTCGCTGGTTCAGCGTGACATCAAGGGTTTTATCGTCAATCGCCTGGAATATGCTCTCTATCGCGAAGCACTCCATCTGCTGGAAAGCGGCGTAGCGGATGTTCAAACCATCGATGATGCCTGTCGCAATGTCTTTGGATTGTGGGCCGGAATCGTCGGGCCGTTCCGAGCCATCGACATTTTCGGTTTCGCCACCTGCGTCAACGTCATGGATACCATCTTCCCGACTTTGTCCAATGCCTCCGGCGCCCCGGCCATGCTTCGTAAAATGGTGGACGATGGCGCCAAGGGAATGGCCCCCGGAGCAGCGGGCGGCAAGGGTTTCTATTCCTACACCCCCGAGCAGTGCGCCCGTTGGCGCGAGATTTTCTATCAGTTCGCCCGGCAGATGACCCAGATACAGGATTCTTATTTCCCCCGTTCAACTGCACAGGAAAAAAAATAACCATGATCCCAATCATTGACTCCCACCTGGATTTGTCTTGGAACGCGCTCTCCTACAACCGCGACCTGACCGAACCACTTAATGTCATGAACGACCGCGAGCGGCAGATGACCGATCATCCCAGCCGCGGCCGCGCAACTGTCAGTCTGCCGGAAATGCGGCGCGGACGCATCGCCGCCTGCCTGGCAACGCTACTGGTTCGCGCCAAGCGCGAGGTCTGCCCACCCGGCGGGTTCTGGCGCTTCGATCTGGATACCGCCACACCGGCTCACGCTCACGCCATTGCGCGCGGGCAGTTCGATTATTACCAAACGCTCAGCGCCCGCGGCGAGCTGCGCCCCATCCGCACACAGGCTGAGTTGGATCAGCACTGGCAGAGCTGGCAAGCCGCCGGCGATGCCGTCGATCGTCTGCCCATCGGATTCATTCTGGCGATGGAAGGAGCCGACCCGATTCTCTCCCCGCAGGAAGTCCCGTTCTGGTGGGAGCTGGGTCTGCGCAGCGTCGGTCTGGCGCACTATGGCATCGGCCACTACGCCGTCGGCACGGGTAGCTCCGGCCCACTGGCAGCCAATGGGGTCGAACTGCTTCGTCAGTTTGAAAAAGTCGGCATGATTCTCGATCTGACCCACTCCAGCGACCCCAGTTTTTTCCAAGCCATGGATCACTTCAACGGCCCGGTGATGGCCAGCCACAATAACTGCCGAGCCTTGGTTCCCCGTGACCGCCAATTTTCTGATGAACAGCTAAAACTGCTGATCCAGCGCGGCGCGGTCATCGGAACGGTCTGCGACGCCTGGATGCTTTATCCCAACTACGTTCACGGACAGACGCACCGCAGCGTGGTCAAGATCGATGCTCTGGCCGACCACATCGATCATGTCTGCCAACTAGCCGGTAACTGCCGCCATGCTGCCATTGGTTCGGATCTGGACGGTGGTTTTGGCAACGAGGAAACGCCCGAAGGGCTGGACACCATCGCCGATTTGCACAAGCTCCAGCCGATCCTGTCTGCCCGCGGGTATTCATCGGCTGATATCCAAGCGATCTTCCACGGCAACTGGCTGAACTTTTTCCGCCAGCATTTGCCGAAATAGCCTGTACGCAAGCCCGCCTGGCATTTCAACAACCTCCTGATCTCCTGTTGCGCTCGCGCAGCCAGGGATCTCTTGCGCAGGATACCGCCATTCACCACACTGACGATCCGCAGAAAAGGTCAAAACTTGCCCGCTTCTCGTCGCCACAGTTAAGATACGACAGTTGCACATTGATCTTATGTGATGACCATGTTCGCGCTGAGAATCGCCAAACCAGGGGATGACGACATGCCAATGATATTAGCCGGCGAAATAGTGCTCAGTTGCACACACGGCGGAGAACTTCTGCCATGGATCGGCCCGGCATTCCGCGGGGTTGTGGCCCGTCGGCTCAAGGATCGCGTCTGCCGTCAACCGCAAGCCGAAAGAGAGACACGTTGGGCCCACTGCAAAGGATGCCCGTTTCTCAATAGCTGTATCTACGGCTCTGCGTTTGAAACCCAGGCATCATCCGAACTGGCCCCGAGATTTGGCAGTGATGGTGCCAGGGCCATTACCCTCTCCCCCGAATTTCCTGTTGGTCCCTACCTAAATCGCAATGATACGCTGCGCATCATCATCAAGTGGATTGATCCCTTGCCCGATGCCTGGCCGCTGCTCCTGGCGGCTATTACCCATGCCATGGCCGAGGAAGGAATCGGCCCGGATCATGTTCGCTTCAATATTGATTCAACATCCACAACCAAAATGACGCTTGATGCAGCCGCCCTTCCAACGACACTGTCTGCCGATGCGCATATTCTCAATAACATAACCATTTCCCTGGGTTCCCCCCTGGTCTTAAACACACGCGATGATTCTGGCCGGCGTGCATCACTACAGCACCCCCGCTTTGCCGATCTATTTCGTGCCTCCGTGCGCACCTTGCGCCAACTTTTTGCCATATCCGGTCAAACTCTGGAAATAGACTGGCCCGCGCTGAACGCTGCCGCCGAGCGCATACCGACGATTCACGCCAACTACCAGCCATTCCGTCAGCACAAATGGTCAAACCGCACTCTGCAAGGGTTCGATGTTCATGCCGTAACCGGTTCGGCTGCCTTTGCTGACATTCCCGCACCTCTCATTCCGTGGATACAATGGGGTGGTTTTCTGCATGTCGGAACCCATCGCGTCGCCGGCGCCGGTGCATGGCGCCTATCCATGTAGCAGTTCTTCCGCGCATTTTGCGCTGCCCAGCCACCCCCGCCGTTTACACCGCATACCAGCCATTTGCCTCTGTTATCACACCGCACAGCGACATTCCAAAATTTTTTCTCCCTCTTTGTCATAAGCACCCCATCAGCACCGTCTATATCTGGGACGAAACAAGCTTTCTGGACAGGAGCAAGGCAATGCAGGCCAATATGAACATTCTTAACACCCCTGCCAAACTGGATCACACAACCCGTGGCGGTGTCACTCTGGCACGTGTCCTGATGCTTCTGCTCATCCCACTGATGATTCTGTCCGCTGGGGGATGCGACGATTCCGAGTCGCGGACCGCGGCAGCCAAGCAGGAACAGGAACGCCTGGCGCAGATTGAGCGCGCCCGCCAGCAGGAGCTGGAGCGCCAAGCCCAGATTGAGCGCGCCCGCCAGCAGGAGCAGGAACGCCTGGCACTGGAACGCCAGAACGCGCAAAGCCGCGCGGATCGCTTTCAGTTCATGCTTGTAACGACTGTGATCGGCGCTGTCCTGGCAATTGCCGCAGCCGCGGCTGTCGGTATTGGCATGGGTACCAAGACCAAGCGTGATTATGAACACCAGCGTACCGCAGCCTCTGACGACAACCGCGCTCCGCGCTGGAACCGGGAAGACCCGGACGATGAAGATGACGACGATGAAGACTATGACGATGAAGACGACGTGGATGAATAAGTTACCCGCTATTAAGAAAAAAGAGCAATATTATGAAACCTAACACCTCAACACAAAAAGTCCGTGTCACGCGCCGCGATGAATCTTGCGAGCTTGTCCCTGCAAAAAAGCCGTTGCTGAAAACCCTCGGCAAGGTCAGCACCAAGGCACTTACTGATGCAGCGGTCTATGACCCCAAACCCATCGACAAGCCGAAGGTGAGCGAGAACTTCGACCGTTGGTCCACCGGCATGCGCATCGCTGAGACCATCCGTTACTGCGCACTTTCCCTGGAATACAGTCTTTCCCCCTCCGGTCAGCTGCGCGCATTGACACGCCTTACCGCGCGCCTGACCCTGGCCACGATCATTCCCACAAGCGGCTTCCTCCTGGTCATGTTGGTGGTGGTCGCACTTGGCGTGCCTCTCGCTGCTGGCTTGGCGGCGATTTTGGTTTCCCTGGAAACGGCTGCGCTCGCGCTCCTCATGACGATCATCTACCTGACTCTTTTCGTCGTGTTAGGAGCAATACTGATCGGCATTAGCCGCTTGTTGCGCCACCGTAAATAAGCCAACTCGCGCCACCGTCAATGCGGTTTCGGCGGATTGCGAAAAAAAATGACCAATGTTGTCATCATGAATGGTTCGCAACCGTCTATAGGGGTGATACCAGGATACTTTTAATCCACAGCAACCCTTTTACGCAGGACAAATGATGAAACTTTTCAATGCATTCAGCTTGAAGATGATTGGCGACGGTCAGGTCAAGGTGCGCGACATCACCCCCGCACAGGCCCGCGAGTTCCTCATGGAAGAGGGCATGGACAGCTACATCGGGCACGATCCGACACATATTTCCAACGCACTGAATCTGCCCGTCCCTGTCCGCCGCGATGATGCCCGGCTCACATCAGGCGAGCTGGCCATCGTGGCACAGTACACCGGTCCCCGCCTGCCTGCCGGTGCAACCCGCCTTCCCCCCGATGCGCACATCTCATTCCAGCTTGTCCAGTGGTTCGCAGCCGCACATGTCCCCCGTTAATTGTCCAACCGATGCGCGCAGACGAAGCTTAATGACATGGAAGCAGCGACTTCCATCATAACTCATTGCCATACCTGAAGGATTTGGCCCATGCACTACCTCATCGCCTACGACATCGCCGACCCGCGCCGACTCCGCAGCGTCGCCAAACGGCTCGAACACAGCGCCCTGCGCGTGCAAAAGTCAGTTTTTACTTTTCAAGGTGCCCCGGCTGAGCTGGAGGTGATTTTTGCTGATCTCATTAGCCTTATCAATGTCCATGAGGACTGCGTCCAGGCCTGGGCCATGCGCAGTCTTACCGCCGCCCGCCAGTGGAAACTGGGCGCAGCCCTGCCGCAGCGCCTGCTGTCGGTCGTTGTCTCCAACCAAGGCACCATGATTCTGGAGGCCACAATATGAACCTGTTCAAACGCCTCGCCCAACGCAACAAAGCCGGTGCGCCCACACGCCGCAGTGGGGCGCCACTGCAGACTGCCAACCCCATGACACTCGCCCAACGCGACAAAACCGAGGCGCCAACGCGCCTGCCGACGCTCGCCTCGCCGGTCTGCCATCTGGTCGGCCCGGGCAGCGTCTCGGTCGATGGCGGACGCATCTGCTTCAGTTCCAATAAAACCCGCCAACTGCTTCTGGATGTCTCATCCCTCCAGTCCCTGTTGTGCCATGGTCGCATCTCCATCACCTCCGATGCCTGCATGTCCCTCGTGCGCCACAAGGTCGGGGTTGTCTTTGTCAGCAAAAAAGGCGGTCAGATCGTCGGCCAGCTCCAATCGTTCGCCGACCAGCGCACGCTCGTGCGCATCCTGCAATATTACAGCCTCTGCCGACCCCGGACACGCCTGCGCCTGGCCAGGATGCACGTCGCCAACAAAATCCGCTCACAGCTCGCTGGCGCCCGTCACTACCAGCGCCAGGGCAAGGAAACGGCTGATATCCTGGAGAAATTGCAACGCCATCTGGACAATGCTGAATCGGCACCATCCCTTGATACCCTGCGCGGCATCGAAGGTTCTGCCTCGGTGTTGTGGTTTTCGTTGCTCAAGAAACTGCTCGACTCCAAATGGAAATTCCGCGCCCGCAAGCGCCGACCACCACCGGATCCGGTCAATTCCCTGCTGAGCCTGGGCTACACGCTGCTCATGAGCCGCGTGCAGGTTCATCTCGTTGGCAGCGGGTATGAGCTGGCACTGGGTGCCCTGCATGAGTTCCGTCCCGGCCGCCCCAGCCTCGCCTGCGATGTCATGGAACCACTGCGCATCCCTGCCGTTGATCGCTGGGTGATCCGCATGTGCAATCAGAACCGGATTAAACCCGATGACTTCGCCCCCGATCCCAAGCGCCAAGGCGGCGTCATCCTCACCCGCCAGGCCCTGCCCAATGTTCTGCTCAGTTGGGATGAACACTGGCACGATGAGCGCTTCGACAAGCAATTGGAAACAATGACCCGTGAGCTGTCGGATATCTTAAAAACCGACATGCCCCCCTGGCCTCAACTGCTCCAATGGCTCGAACGCGGCCACGGTGAAAGACTTGCAACTTCAGCTGGCATCCAGAATCCTGTTTCAGATGGCCCTGCAAAACAACCTCAACCAGATACTCCGTAAATGAAACAATCCCTCGAAATCTACGTTTCATTTCTGTAAAAATAACTTGGTTTTTTAATCATTTTACCGTATCATCCAGCCACCTATGCTGCCGAAACTACCGTCTCCTCATATACTCGGCCTGAAGGGTAAATACCGTCCAAAAGAGAGGGGGTTCAGGCAAAATTGTAACTAATTACCAATTAAAGATTTACAGACGGAATTTTTAATGACGCTTCTCCAAGATTATTTTTCGAGCGCTTATTTTGCTCCCCTTCAGGCAAATAGGCTTGACAAAGGCTTATCAATAAGTAACTTATGGGATAAACGGTGTGCGCATCCCCCGGCCGCTCAAGGCCATTGAAACCCAGCCTGTAGGGGGGATGGAAGCTGATCAAGGCCGCCTGTGTGCGCATCCCCCGGCCGCTCAAGGCCATTGAAACTGTTCCTGATCTCCTCTTTATGTTCCAGGAGGTCGTCGTGTGCGCATCCCCCGGCCGCTCAAGGCCATTGAAACTCCTCGACCTCCTTTCTGAGGTTTCCT
>JADLCB010000026.1 GCA_020847375.1 Phycisphaerales bacterium
CCGTCGACGCCGTATAATCCAGCAGGATGGCGGCCTGAGCCGGAATCGACCACGAAACAATACCGATCGCGCCCGCAACAGCGAGCAACATATGTTTACCACCACTACGCATTGGAAAACCTCCTCACAAGGAAACATGAAATGGCCGACTGAACGCTCAGAAGGCCAGAACTTTTGTCGTGACTGGTCTAAAACCACGGAACATAAGTGGGATAGGCATCCACCACTTTGATCATCGTGCTCAGCGGCTTCCAGACTGCGTGCCCATCACCATACAAGACATTTCCCCCAGCAGGCTTGCCGCCACCTTCAAAGTGACTGGATGCCGTCCAGGTATTGGGGCCATCTTGCAGCGTAAAATCAAACGCAATTGGAATCTCCGCAGCTCTGCGGTCACTAGTTTTGCGCAACGGCGGAAGATTGTACCCCATCCAACTATTCCATTGATTTGTGACGCTGCTATTAACGCTGCCAGGTGCTCCTTCCCCCTCGGCGGGCCAGAAGAAATACCCCGCAATCATTACATCTTCGGGCGGTGCAGAGTGTTTGTACGTCCAGTAACTATCATAGTCGTAGTAGGCCTTGGGGCAGAAAAAAATCCGACCGTTGTTTTCCAGTTGATACTTTTCAGCAAATACCTCCCGCTGACTCCAAAGCAGGAAAAAAAGATTCCCATAACTGAGTCCGGTGTTGGGGAAAAAACCGTGATGATCGTTGGCATAAATGTGCCAATACTGCCCAAGCTGACGCAAATTCGATTGGCAACTTACTCGCACGGCGGCATTGCGCGCCTTGTTCAGCGCCGGCAGAAGCATCGCAATCAACAGTGCTATAATGCCTATGACGACAAGAAGTTCCACCAAGGTAAAGCCTTTGTTGTTCCTGCTCATATCCATTCCTTTCCTCGATAGAATTGTGGATCGCCGACCATCGGCAAACCCGGACTTAGTTAACTCCATCTCACTGGAACACTCATCACGATCGATCACGCCTGACTGGCTGAGACCGTCGCTTTATCCTCTGTCACTTCTCGCGCATGCTGCAAACTCGGCAACTCAAACATCTCCTCAGCCACCAGCACCGCGGCACCCAGCAGCGGCAGCCGGTCCTTTTCCCGCGCCAGCCGGATCGTCAGCCCCTCGCGGCTGCGCGGCAGGGCGCTCTTTTCCACTTGTTCACGCACCGCCTGCAGAAACAGCGCCTCAACCATGTCGATCGAACCGCAGATCACCACCTCATCCGGCGCGAACAGGTTGATCATGTTGCCGATCGCAATTCCCAGATATTTGCCGATTTCCTTAACGATCTGGGCGCAATCCCGGTCGCCGCGTTTGGCGAGTTTATAGATCAGTTCCGGCCGTAAATCGCTCTTGCCGCGCATCGCCGCCACCAGAGCCTGACACTTGCCCTGATGGATCATCTCCGTCGCCCGCGCCACGATCGCCGGGGCGCTGACGAACGTCTCCAGACACCCTTTGCCGCCGCATTCGCATGGCTTGCCATTGAGGTCCACCACCGTATGCCCGATCTCTCCTGCAAAACCCCGCCGGCCCGTCAGCAGATGCCCGTGGTGCATGATGCTGATTCCCACGCCTGTCCGCAGCGTCAACATCAACGTCGTCCGGTGGGCATGATTTGGATCCGACCATTTCTCATAAATCGCCGCCAGGTGAATCGACCGCTCCACCTGCACGGACACGCCCAGAGCCTTGTGCAAAATGTCGCGGATCGGCACATCCCGCCACCGCGGCAGGTTGGTTGAGCTGATCAGGACTCCGGCCTTCTGATCGACCAATCCGGGCAGGCTCACTCCGACACCCTGCAACTGCGCCCGATCCACATCCTCCATCGCCCGGCCGGCCAGCTTCAGCATCGTCTTGATGATCACATCCGGCTCGGAAAACCGGTCAATCGCCTGTTCCTGATAATTCAACACATTCGCCAGCAGATCGGTCACCGCCACTCGAATCCGATCCGGCTCCAGGTCAATCGCCACGATCCGCTTGGCATCGGCATTCACCTGCAACATCAACGGCGGCCGACCCCACCGCGCCCCCAGTTCACCGTTGCCACTCGGTATGGCTGCGGGGGCTTCGCTCAAAATCTGCTGCGCCAACAAATCATTGACAATCCCGGTCACTGTCGCCGGCTTCAACCCGGTCCGCCGCGCCACCGCCGCCCGAAACGTCGGCTGCATCACCCGCACCGCCTGCAGAACCAACCGGTTGTTCACCGTTGATATCAGGTCGCTATTTCCGATCTGAGTCTTGTTCATAACAATCTGCGATACGAGGGTCGATTTGCTGTAACGCGATATAATTTACTACATAAATAAAGTCTGTCAAGAAAAATCTTTTTATTTTTTAGAAAGGATCCCAGGCATCGTACTCCCCTTGGGCTGCTGAGCGTCTGCCGGGGGCTGATGGACGAACGCTGGATCGACCGTTGAAAGAACTGGGCCGAGAACCAAGAAAAAGGGACACATGTCAAAATTTGTCGGCTCCTGGCAGGCCAAAACTGACTCACCCAAGGAAGAGGATGCTAAAAACAGGATGGCGAACAGAAGATAAAATCGGCTCATGCGACTTAATTTACATCGTGAATTAAGTGGCGTCAAGTAAATTATTCGAACTTGATCGAGCCAAAGAATTGAGGTTGATGAAAGCGGAGTTGGCCTTGAATGGGCGACCAACTGGCCCAATGGGGATGAGAGGATTCACCGCCAGCCTTGAAAAAATTGCCCCGCCAGGTCTGATCGGATAGCGGATCCAACGGGCCGACATACGCTTCAAGAAGCGACAACGGCACGGCAACGGTCAATTGCCAGGGGGTCGGCGCAGCGATTTCGGGATCAATGCGTTTGGGCAGCGAGCTTTGGATGAGAACCCGCCTGCCTAACTCTGGGGGAACAGGCGTGAATTTCTTAAAAAAGGCATCGGGTGCGGGCGTGGGGTCTTCGATGTAATAAAGCAGCATGGTGCCGCCACAGTTGATTTCAAAATTAAAATAGCCTGCCGTCGCCTTGGGTTTGAGAAACATTTCGACACTGGTGTCCTTGCTGACCAGATCCTGATACTGATCGTGAACGCAGCGGACAAACTGGTCTTGAACGTCGAATCGGACGAAGAGATACCGATCATCATGCAGCAGTCGTACATCTGTCTTTGGATGATGAGATGAGCTTTCCGGGCGATACTGATCCACATGAAGCACGTCAGCAGCACCCCAGCTCGATAGATCAGCCATGGGGGAAAGATCAGGAGCTTCGGTGGATCGGCGTACGAGATATTGCATGGCGGACATATGTACGTCATGAGATGGGGATGTACAAGCTGCTGAAGCCGGTTCCGTATTTGCCGGCCCGCCCGCAGGCGCAGTTACGCTGCACCGGGCAGGTTCAGCGCTGCTTTGGGGATCGACTTCCCCCGCTCGCTGATCAGCGCCGTTGCTCCGACTGGCGGCGCAGCCCAACGCAGATGATGCGACAACCAGAATAGTGAACAGGAGGTGAGATCGGCTCATGGCGACTTAATTTATCTCGCAAACTAAGTTGCGCCAAGCATTCGCAGGCCAGTGATGTTCCGTGAAGGACCCGGAATAGTGCAATTCCTTGAGAAAGTCCGATATTTGCAACAGCGCGGCGCGAAATACGACGCGGTCGGTAGAGGGATCGGGCACGCTCCTGAAGGTTATACAAAGCATCGTGTCGTTGTTGACCTTCCCCACGAACGGTGGGCGCTCTTCGGCCGTGGCACCGAGCAGTGCCCGGGGAAGATCACCTACGCCTTACCAGGGCAATGGCTGGCTATGGCAATACCGTTCCATGCGTTGATGACAACGGCAAGCCACTTAATGGCAGGCGTTTCTTCTTTGGAAAGATTGGCTGCCGCTGGCTCGTAGATTGTCTGATACAGCGCGAGTGCCGACTTGCCAAGGTTCACGCTTTCGGCTATGCGACCTCCTTATGTTGTGCGGCTAACGGCTTGCATCAGCTGCGGCGCATAGTACCCCCGGCTGCATGTGTGTTAGCGCTTCGGTTCATCCAAACGGAACCCAGGCGCCCAGCCGAGCATTTCAGCGGCCTTGTCGATGGATACCGTGCCATCATCCTCCGC
Source organism: Phycisphaerales bacterium (assembly GCA_020847375.1). Lineage (GTDB taxonomy): Bacteria > Planctomycetota > Phycisphaerae > Tepidisphaerales > Tepidisphaeraceae > JADLCB01. Next base: position 4,116 of record JADLCB010000026.1, read on the forward strand.
GATGTTGTAGATTCCGGTCTTTCCACGAGTCAACGCTCGTCGCGCCGCGTCCGCAGCGTCATCAACGTGCAGCGGACCGCCGCTGGGCGGCTGATCAAAGCCCGTTCCTGGACCATAAAGCCTGCCGTATCGCAAAATGATTCCCTCCAAGGGGGCGGCTAACACTTGCTTCTCAAGACTGAAAACGGCCCGCGCAGTCTCACCGTAGGCGGGATCGTCCAGCATCAACGGCGCGTCTTCACGATAGGGCATCGGACCAGGCGCATAGACGAAGGCGAGGCTTTGCGCCAACATCCGCTTCACGCCCGCAGCGACGGCTGCGGCAACCAGGTTGCGCGTGCCGACCTCCCGCAGGCGGGCATTACGGACCAATGCGTCAGCCATCTTCGCGGGGTCCAGCGCAGGCGGAAGGTCGGTGAGTTGATGAACAACAATCTGCGGTTTCGCGTCGCAAATGGCGTCGAGCAGTCGCGCTGCATCAAATACGTCCACGACCACTGGCTCGACGCCCAAATCCCGCAGCATGGGAACCTTGGCCGGCCAGCGGGTCGTGCCAATCACCGAGTAATTATCATCAACGAGCAATCGGCAAAGTCGGCGACCAATCGCCCCGCTTGCTCCGGCAATAAATACTGTTTTATTCATTCTGTCCTCTTTGGGCTTATCCACGGATGAAGGCGCAGGAAAAATTCATCAATCGAGGCAAAGGTGAATTCAAGTAACGATATCATCGCTCCTTGCGCCGACCATTGGTGGAGAAGGCCACCGTTCGATCAGTTGATGTAGAGTTCTTTGCACGGTCCGTATAAATATCCCTGCAGGTACAAATCTCAGGTTACTGAACCTCCGGCACGGGCGGCTGGGTCGAAGCGCTGCTCTTATCGCTGAGGGTGTTGATGTACCAGATGATGGCGTTTAATTCATGGTCTTTATCCTGAGGGGTGCTTTTAAGCTGATCGCCGTAGACCGAAGGCATGACGCCGGTAGGATAACCCTCAAGATGAATGCTCGAAGGCTTTAGGATCACATTTTTAATGTAGGCGTAGTCAGCCGTTCTGGTTGAACCATCGGCCATTTTCTGGGGATATCCCGCCAGATTTTTCCACGTTGGGCCAATTGACTTGGTACCGTCGATGGAATGACAGGCAGTACAACCAAGGCTGGAGGCAAGTTTTTCGCCCTGCTCACTCATCGGCAACGCCAGCAGAGCCGGATCGATCCCATCTTCCTCAGCCATCTCATGAGTATCATCGGTCTGGCTGTCAGCCTGATGCGACATCTCCATGCCGGACATATCCATCGGTACGGATTTTGGTGAAGAGCCAAAGCCGCCGGCAGCGCCGACGTTCATACCAATGACCAACACCGCTATTACCCACCCTTGCCCGCGCACGTAGGCTTCGGCAGAAAAAACTGCAATCAGGCTTAACAACGCGATGCCGATATGATCCAGCATGTGGATTACCGGCCGATTCATCATATAGATGTAAAGAGTAGGCCACATCAACAGCAAGCTCAGCGCCGGGGCGAGGGTGGCTGGTATTGCCCACAAGGCGCTCTCACGATTGCTCGCGGATAAAAGCCATTTAGCCAATGCCAGGGCTAAAAGGCTGGTACCGATGACCATGCCCGCGTGGAGCATATGATGCTCAGGGATGGTGGTAATCCTCGGCGAGAAGGCAATCACCGTAATACCGTAGATGGTGATGAGCAAACCCAGAATACCCAGGATTGTCCATATCCACCTGCCGCAGTTGCAGCAGTTTTCACAAGATTGGTTTTGATTATTCATTGGGATCGGCCTGTTACGGGTTCGGGCCAGACGGGTAAATCGGCCTGGCGATTTCTTCGTAATGACACACCTTCGAAAAACGCAAGAATAAAGCCAATGATCATTATGGTGGCACCAATCGTACCAATCTGAGCCGTCAGCGGGCCTGCGCCGGGTTCAACAGCATAGCGACGGGGCACACCCAGCGCACCGGCTACATAGAACCCCAACAGGAATGTCGTCATGCCACCATAAATCAGCAGACCCAACAACCAGCGTATACTGGCCGACGTTACCCGGCTGCTGCGCGATTCCAAAAGTAGAAACACCCATCCCAGAACAAACAACAAGCACCCGCCCAATAAGTAAGTGTGGAAGTGAGCTGGAACCCACAAGGTATTATGCAAGTGCACGTTGAAGGCGATGCTGGCATCGATTTCTGCACCAATGCCGCCCACGACCCAGCCAATGATGCCGCTATACAGGAAGATGGCGCCCAAAGACCAGCGAATGCGCGACCGCCAGACCAGCATCAAAGCACCGGCAACGGTGACTGCGGTCACCGGCAGGGCAGACAGATATGAAGAGAGCTGGCCCGCGTAAGAAAGAATATTGGCCTGGGCAAAATCCATGTACAAGTGGTGGAAATAGTTGGTAAGCGTCAGGATGGTTGAACACCACCAGCCAATCACCAGAATTATGGAAGTGTGGTATTGGCGCTTGGTCGCATAAGGCAGGGCTACGTAAATCACGCCTGCCAGCATGTAAATGACCAGGTTCACCATGGTATGAGCGAAAAAATAGATCAGATTTTTGGCCCAGAGGTTGTCGATCAACACCTTGGGATCAATCCAGTGGATAACCAGGGAAGTGACCACCAGCATGGCTGCCACGCCGCAGATTAAACCATCAAGACCAGCTAAAAATGCTGCAAAAGCTTCCGGGGGAGGCGGTGCTTTCCCCGCTTCCTTAAATTTCTTGTTGGACCAGACATAATCCCAGCCAATAGCGCCGCGCAAACCACCAAAGGCCCGCATGCAGCCGCCAAGCATCTGCATACACCAGATCATCCAACCGATATTAACGAACACCAAGCCCAGCAAAAATACGCCCGTTGCCCACGATGGCCAGCTGCCCTTAAATGGCAATGGCATTAACACGGTGTACAAGCCTGCGTACTTACCGATCAAGGTGGAGACCAGAACAAAAACGACGCCGATCCAGTTGAGTAACAAAGCCGCAATGGCCAGTGACTTGTTGAGATCAATATGACGGCGGAGTAGATACCATATCGCCCCCATGCCGCAGAGGATGAACCCCACCACCATGCCGGCGCCATGCAGGGATAACAGGGCGTAGAACCAGTCTGGATTTAACGGTGGCATCCAGCCCGCCTGGGCCGTGCGCATCGCCAAACCGTCCAGCAGCATTAAGAAAATGATGATTAAACCCGACCAGATATAGGCCTTCATCACGCCACGGCCTGCGCCAGCGGGTTGGTTGGTTGCTGAAGGAGTATTCATTTCTCGTCACCTACTGTAAATACTTTTTCCATCACATGATGGCCGACGCCACAATATTCCATGCAATGAGCCCGATACTTCCCCGGTTTTGTGAAAGTTACCGCCAGATAGTTGGTGTAGTCTGGCATGGCTTGCACCTGGGCGATTAAACCGCCCTGGGGGTCGTATAGGCCAAAGCCGTGGTTAACATCCATTGAAGTAACTTCAAAAATAATCTTCTTATTCAGCGGCAGCTGATCAGGCATTAAAAAGGCAAACTGAAACGTCTGAACCTTCACCTTCAGTGTGCCTGAAGCCATGGCCTCACTGGTGGTCATGTAGGGGAAGAACGGCACCATCAATATGAAAATCGCAATCAAACTTAAGAGCAGACCCAGGAACCACCGGCGGCGAATCGCGTATCCTGTCTTAACATACTCCTCATACTCCAGGGGTGGTTTACGGGTGGAGAGAACCACCACGAGGAAGACGGCAATCGCTATCCCCGACAGGATGGCGAACACTATCAGCAAAAGGATCGCATTGCTCATAATAAATGCTCACTGTTCTCATATCAGACGTTGAACATTAGCAGCTCTTCAACATCCCATTTGTGACTGCCCGATGGTTCAAGGCGGACTTGGTCGCCGATATTTAACGTGTATTTAAGATAAAGGACTCCCGAGGTCTTGAATATAGCTGCTTGCACAGATTCATGCCAAATTTTAATTATTCAATTTTCTTTGTAATTCGGAACTGATAATAATCGGCGCTCTAAACATTTTCAGGTCGAGACCAGTTTATAAACTCCTGCCCAATAAATATCAAAAAGTGAACGAGTTGTCCTGCGCTGCGATCATGCCGCCGCCTGAAGGTACAGAATTTCGATCAGGAAAGGATCAGAAGTCTAACGAAGCAGAAACGCTTTGGGAAGCGTGGATTATCCAGGTTGTTGTACGCCAGTAGAATTATCACTGTTAAGCTCAAATAGAAGTGATCTTCCCCACGAATGGTAGGCGCGCAGGACGAGTGGGGAGACTGGGTTATTTGATCGATTTCAAGGCCTCCCGGATGCGCTGACGGGTGGGGCCGATGCCCCCGTTGGCCTCATCTTCATCGGCCACGCCCTGAAAGGTTCCGAGAATGTATTGGATGTCGTCATCGCCGATGCCGTACAGGCGGAAGTAGGCTGCGTCCAGCTCGGCGCGGAGCTGATGCCGCTGGGCCTCGTTCCACTTGACGATGCCGGGCTTGAAGCCGGCTGCCTCGGCCAGCGGGCGCATGTCATCGCTCGTGCAGGTCAAGCGCAGCACCCGCTCGCTGATCCACATCTCAAGCGTTTGGCTATTGTCCCACGGGCATTTCTCCTTGTAGGCGTCCGGCGGGAGCGTGGGGAGCTGCTCGACGATGAAGAAGTTTAGATTGTTCCCACCGGACTTCTGTCGAATGACATAGTCGTATGCGAATGAATTCAGGTTCGCCAGCAAGCAGCATCGTGAGCGGAACGGGATCGACGCGGGAAAGACAAAGACCGGCAAAGCGTCCATATAAGCGGCGTACGGGAGCATTGCTGCGATCATTGTCCGTTGATTGGTTGCGCTGCTGATCTTCTTGAACGTGAGGTGCGCAGCCTCTGCGTTGAGGCGTTGCGTGACCTCCCCTTCGAAGACCCAATACAACGGCTGCACGGCAAATTCCGGGTTCTGGTGATCGACTAGCGAACTCCCCTCGGTCTGTTGCTGTCGTTTCCAGTTTCCCTTCTCGTGCCGTACGGACGCAGCTCGATGGTCGAACATTTGGACCATCTTGCCTTCATACAGGGGAAGATAGCTGTCCCTCCGGTGCGTAAAGATGTTTCCCTCAAGCTTCGCGTCCACCGCCCTTAACTCTTGCTCGTTTCGGAACAATTCTGAAGCAAGATCGTAGTCAAAGCACCTTGTGAACGACAATTGCCACGGGTTGCCCCCCTCCCTGCGGTTTTTATCCACCAGCACGGGGACGCGGCGATAGATCGCCTTGGTCAGCTCGGCATCCCGCTTCGTGCGGAAGATGGGGCAGGTGCGGGTGTTCGGGTTGACGAGTTTCAAATCCTTGGCGCTAAGGGTAATTTGCCGGTCCTTCTCGGCGAGGTCTTCGATCTGGTGGGCGAAGAAGATGAACTCGGCCGATTCATGCTTCACCGCCGAACCATTCATCAGGAGGATGGAGAACTTGAAGGCGCGGTGAACGTCCGCAAAGATCCCCAGCTTGTTCTCAAAGTCATAGAGGGCGACGAGGCTTTGGCTTTCGATCACATCGGCGAAGAAGTGTTTGGTCGTGTCATCGGTGGCGATGCCGCTGGGGACGAGCAACCCCACGCGGCCGGTCGGGGCAACGAGCTTGCGCGCCAATTCGGCGAAGAGCATGTAGGTGTTCACATCCCCCCGCGCGGTGAGGGGAAAGGCTTTGCAGGCGCGGACGTGGTCGAGCGTCCGTTCGGCGGCGGCGGCGGCGGCGGTGAATCTCTTGAACAGGTCCGGGCGCTTCTTCTCGGCTTCGGCAATGAGCTTACGCCGCGTGGCGGCGTTGACTGCGCTGGCAATGTCCGGCGCGCCCAAGGCGAAGAACTCGCGCTGCTGAAGCTTCATCCGCTCCCACGGCGGGTTGCCGATGACGCAATCAAACCCCCCGCGCACCATCACCTCGGGAAACGTATCGCCCCAGTCCATCGCCTTGGGATGGATGTTCGTGTCACTGACCAGTGAATTGCCCCAGACAATATTTTTGGACAGGTCGGCCAGCGTCTTGTCCTTGCGGGCCGAGCGAATCCACAAAGCAAGCTGGGTGATCTCGACGGCTTCGCGGGAGAGGTCCACGCCGTAGAGGTTTTCATGGAGAATATAACCGGGGTACGCGGCTTCGAGGGCGGTTGCACCCTTTTCATTCGCATCGATGCGAAGCAGGCGCACGAGGTCGCCGTAGGCATCGTCGAGGCGCTGGTAGGCAGCGATGAGGAAGGCGCCGCTTCCGCAGGCGGGATCGATGATTTTCAGCGCCCGCAGGGCGGCGAGCTTCTCATCCACCGTTTTCAGCGGATCAACCCGCCGGGCGATCAGGTCTCCGACGGTCTGGTTGACGATCAGTTCGGTGAAGTCCGCCGGGGTGTAGTAGATGCCAAAGCGCTTGCGCAAGGCGCTTTTGGGCATTTCGGGCTGGCCATCCGAACCCGACTGCGGGCCGAAGAAACCGACGACGCGGAGTTTTTCCAGTTCGGTGATCGATTTCTCGAACAGATGGCCGAGGACTTCGACGTTGACTTCATCGCGGAAGTCGTAGTTATCGATGACGCCGAAAAAGTTCGTCCAGTCATCGGACAATTGCAGGTCGTCCACGACAGGATCGGTGGCAAACAGCCCGCCGTTGAAGGGCGGAACGTCCATTTCGTCGTGGCCCTTGTCAATCATCCCAAAGAGTTTCTTGAAATTGTTCCAGATGGGATTGGTCGCGGCATCGAATGGGTTTTTGGTTTTGATGGCCTTTTCGATGATGTTGCCGGGGAGCAGCCCGCGATCGGCGCAGAAGGCGATGAAGATCACGCGGTCGAGAAGCTTTTGGGCGGCGGCGATGGCGTCGTCGTAGCGTCGGTTATGATCTTCAATGAGATGGCGGATCAGGGCGGTGCGCTGGTTGGAATAGGCGTCGTAGAGATCGTCGCCGACTTCCTTCTGGCGGTCGCGGGTTTCCTTGAGCAATGCCAGAGCGCGGGCGGGTTCGACTTTGCTCTTGAGCAGACCGCCTCGCTCAAAGACATACCAGAAGCGGGCGAAGTGGTCGGGATTGAGCAGTTCGCCAAAGTGAAACTCCTCATACGCCTGCGGCGTGCGGTCGCGGTGATAAAGGCGAATCGTGCGGTAGTTGCTGACGATGCCCCAGGGACAATCGGGCAGGGCGTTGAGGTAATCCCACAACTGTTGAACCGGCGTACGGCCGTTGAACTTGTCGTGATCGAGATCGGTATTGGCGTCTTTGAGTTCGATGACTGCGGTGGGCTTGTCGTGGTCGGCGTCGGTGAACGCGCCCAGCGCGCCATCGGCGGTGCCGACGCCGGGGACATGGAACTGTTTCTGGCGGTGATAGGCCGTTGGAGATTCTGCGACGGACTTGTAGCCCAGCGCCTGGCCGAAGATACGTTCGAGAAAATCGCCGTCGAGGGCGGTTTCGTTGTGATCCAGCGCGCGGGTGTCGGCGAGGTTGGCCCAATCTCTGATGATCGTATGGGCGGCGTCGCGATCGGGGCCTTGCCAGCGGGTTTCGCTTGCCTTGGCGGCCAGGAAGCGGGGAAGAAAAAGCGTGCGGTGCTTCGGCGCGGCGACGTCGCGGTACATGCCCGTTGCAACAATTCTGGCGGTTTTTCTGCTAGCGCTTGCCATTGTTTTTGATGCCTGTGGCGTCGAGGTTCGTTGATTTGATCGTGACGCTGGCCTCAAGCTGGATATTGGCCGGTTGGCCCCTGTCCGGGACAAAACGCCAACCGGCGGCTTCCAGCAGTTTGTTGATCTTGATTCGCGCCATCGCCTCTTTTGCTTATCTTCAGGACTCCCTTTGTGGATGAATGATACACGCAAATCCATTGTCGCCAAAGGAACGCGGCCGGTTCATCCCTTGTTGGATGCCCGGCGTTGGAATGCCATTTGAATGCCTGTGGATCAATCCGGCGATGATGGATGCCCTGAAGCGGATGACGGTGAAATGAATGCCTCTCCCGTGTGATTATGAAGGTGTCACGGCCGAGTCGATCAGCGCATCACCTGTCGTCAGGGAAGACTTTTGGAGAACTGAAAATGCGTCGGCTGCGAACAGGCTTTGCCAGTATGTGTAGCGATGCGGATGGCATTTCTCTTTGGGCACAAGATACCCGCAGGAACCATTGACCAGATTCATCGCCACGACAGGCCGCCGGGCCCAATGTTGCCGCAGCGCGATTTGCCACTGGGAGTATGGCTCATTGGGCTGACCAAACAATAACGCACCGCCTACACGCCAGACCCACAGAGACATGTCGCACGTCGGCTTTCCGCCGAGGAATCGAACCAGGTGCAACTTGCGACGAAGCCGCTCCTGCATGAATGAATCCGTTGCCTTGGCCAATTGTTTTAAGACTTCATCCTCGGTGGGTTGCGCCTTGGCGGGCAAGGCCATCTTTGTTTCAATTGCCTCGACCGTCGTATCAACCTGCGCCGGCCGATCCGACCAGACGCCCAGCCTTGCCCCTGATTCCACAACCCGATCGAATTGAAGCACTTTCCCCGGCGGGCGCATTCCAAACATAGTGGCCAATACGGCATGACCCAGCTTGACGCCGTGCCCGTCGGCGACGGCGACATCCCCCGTATATTGCATCGCTGGTGCCAGATCGCCCGAAGCACCCTGTAAAAACAGGCAGGGCGCGTCAGTTGCCGCCTCAACCGTCTGTCGCATGGTGCCAACATAATCGGGTGAGGTCAGATGATTGTCCCAGGCCAGTGTCGTGGGATGACAGGCATAATTGACGATCGTCGCGATGGTACGCCCATCCTCGCGGGCAGTGACCCGCCCCACCAGGAGTGTTGCATCGGCCGGTGCCGATGGATTATACCCCACCACGTATTTGTCCGGGTCATCGGGGTCAATCATATCCCGGTTGGTGGCCAGATCGCACAGGCCATATCCCCAGTCCAGCAGCGCTGGCTGCGCCTGAGCAATCGCTTGGCGCGCCGCCTCCAGCAAAATAGGACCCAGACCGCGCATGTATGGTTCGATCAGTGCCCCGCCGGGTTCGCCAGCATCGCCCAGGCAGATTGCTGGCCCAGCATGTGTGTGCGATATGCAGATCATGACCCGCGATGGATCTATCTGCAGCCCCTCCAGCAGCGGGCCGCGAATCATCCATTCATCCGACGGTGTCTTAAACCAACCCAGATCAAGGGCAACTAAAATCAGCGGTGACGATTGATGATCCGCCAAGATCGCCAGCACCGTTGCCGTCAACGGGCGATGAACTCCCTCGGCCGTATGGCGTGTCGCTGCGCCCCAGTTACGGGAATAAATGCCCAGCGGCGGGGTGATGTCGCGCCGAGCCACGCCGATGCGACCGGCAAATACGTAATCCAGCATATGAGGAGTCATGATTATTTTTCCTTTGGCGCCGTCGTCACACTGGTCAAAGATAATCCCCCATCCATCAGGATCGTGGCGCCGGTCATGTGCCGGTTGGCTGGATCGCAAAGGTGGGCGACCTGGGCGGCCACTTCCTCGGGCAAGATCAGGCGGCGCAGCGGCACCATTTTAAGGCTGGCCTCGCGTTTTTCAGGATGGTCGCGCCATGCCGTCCCACTAAGACCGGCATCAACGAATCCAGGCGCCACCTCATTGACGAGAATATCATATTCGGCCAGTTCCAGAGCCATTGTCTGGCAAAGCATGCGCAGCCCGGCTTTGGAAGCGCAATAGGCCGGAATATAGGTGTGCGGCGCATGGGCTGCCCAACTGCCGATGAAAACAACGCGTCCGGGCTGTTGCTGCGCCCGCAAACGCAAAACACCCGCCTGCGCCAGATGAAATGCCCCGTCCAGATTGATGCGCAGATCGCGGTTCCATTGCGCCGGCGTCATGTCGCAGAATGACGCCACGGCGACGACGGCGGCATTGGGGATAATCAGTGTCGGTACGCCCAAATCCGCCTCCACGGTTTGCACCCACTGTGTAACCTGTGCTGCGTCAGCGACATCAACGCGGTCGTAGCGTCCGCATCTGCCCAAGCGGCGTAATCCATCCAGAAGCGCCTGCGCCTCGGGCGTGGGGCGAATATCACCGATGGCAATATCCACGCCCCGGCCGGCCAGCTCGAGCGCGATCGCTGCGCCAATGTCGCCCAACCCGCCGCTGATGATTGCTATTTGCCCGGCCAGATTCTGATGGCGATGGCTGGCCGATGCGTCATCTTTATTCATTACCAATCTCCCACGCTTCCATCAGCGTAAAATGTTCGCAACAATTCTTCCTGCTTGAACGGATGCTTGCGCACTTCGTTCTCATTGATTTCAATACCAAGTCCAGGCCGCGATGACGGGCGCGCGATGCGCCCCTTTGGTTCAACCACAAATCCTTCGCTTACAACATCGCGCCGCCACGGAACATCCTCATGCACACTTTCACAGATGATGTAACTCGGCGTGGCGAATCCCAGTTCCAGCGAGGCCGCCGTGCTGACCGGCCCCTGTGGGTTGTGCGGCGCCAGCGCCACGCGATAAGCCTCAGCCATTGCCGCAATCCTGCGCGCTTCGCTCAGACCGCCGCAATGGGTGATATCCGGTTGCAGAACGCTGACTGCGCGTTTTTCCAGCAATTCGCGGAAGCCATGCTGGCTAATCAACCGCTCGCCCGTTGCGATCGGCGTCTTGACGGCGCGCTGAACCTCCGCCAGACCGTCGATTGATTCGGGCCAACACGGTTCCTCAAACCAGTACAGATTGTAAGGCTCCAGCGCTTTGGCAAAGAGCAACCCCATGCGCGGGCTGTGCCGGGCGTGGCAGTCCACCATGATGTCGATATCGTCGCCCACCGCCTGCCGCATGGCTGCCACACACTTTTCCGCGTAGCGTATCGGTCGCATTCCTTCCAGCGGCATCGTCTCGGGCGTCGCCATGGTCTTGAACGCGGTGAAACCCTGCTCCACGGCGCGCTGTGCCAACTCTGCAAATCGTCCGGCATCGGCTGGGCTGGTCTCGTAAAAATCCTCCATCTTCCCCCCGCCCAGATGGCAATACAGGCGCACATAATCGCGCACCGGTCCGCCCCAGAGCTTGTGACACGGCACGCCCAGTGACTTGCCCAGAATATCCCACAGCGCAATATCAATTCCGCTGATCGCGGTACCGCGCACAATTCCATTACCGTGCCAGAAATGCTGACGGTACATCATCTGCCACAGATGCTCGATGCGCGTTGGATCCTCGCCGATCAGCAGCGGGCTGATGTCTTCAATCGCCCCCACGACCGCCCGCGTGTGCCATTCCAGCGTCGCCTCGCCCCAGCCATACAACCCCGGCTGATCCGTGACAACCTTGACGAAAATCCAATTGCGCATGCGCGCGTTGCACACATGCGTTTCAATCGCCGTAATTTTCATAGATCCGCCTCATCAACCTTTGGATAACAGCTAAAACAATACTGACGATCGCCCTTCTACCACAACCTCGAATCGGGAACGTCCAGCCATGCCCCGCCATCAAGGATCGACTTCTGACTGATCAACCCGGGCAGCGTCATATCCATCGCACAATGAATGTCGATCGGGTTGTCAATTTCCCCGCGGACCGCCGCGATAAAATCCTGGAGTACGAAATAATCCCCGCCGCCATGACCGGCATTGCGCAGCATCTCCGGTGGATTCTGCCACCCGGGGGACAAATACCGTCCATACGCCTCCTGCTGCATCAGCGTCCCAGCATCCAGCCACACATCCTTGTCGGCATTCACGCTGCGCAACCAGATTTTATCACGCTCATGGCTGCTTCGCGCCGATTCGTAGCTTCCATCGGTTCCCTGGAGCTGATAATTGGCCATCGCATGAGGCCGGTCCGACACGATGTCGTAACGGATCTTGATCAGGCGTTTCTGGCGCGTTTTGGCAAGCATCACCACTGAATCGCTCGAATAGGCATCGCCGCGCGGATCACGGTAATGCGTTCCGCTGTCTTGGCAGCAGACGCGCTCCACACGATCCCCCTCCATCCAGGTTAGGATCGGCCCCAGGCTATGCGTGGGGTAGACGACGCCGCGAATATTGTTGACTTCCCGTCGCCATGGCGTCTGCTCCATCAGTTCCTTTAACTCGTGAATGTATTCCCCCTCGGCGTAATAGACCTCCCCGAACAGCCCCGCCTTCACCAACCCGCGCACAAACTGGTTGGGCCGCATGTAGATATAATTCTCAGCCATCATATAAATGGCCTTGGACTGCCTGGCTGCTTTCACCAGCGCCTGGCATTCCTCAATCGACATTGCTGCCGTCACTTCGGACAATACGTGGATATCCCGCTTCAAGGCCGCAATCGCCTGCGCCGCATGAAACTGCATCGGAGTGGCGATCAGCACCGCATCGAGCTTGCACGAGTCCAGCATCTGTTCATAGTCAGCAAACGCCGCCTCTGCTTCCATGAGCGACTTGCACTTGGCCAGACATGCCGCATCGATGTCGCACACCGCAGCCACGGTGACATTCAACGCCTTCAGCGAGCTTGAAAAACTCGTCCCGCGTCCTCTCGCCCCCACCAAACCAATGCGAATGGATGTACTTGTCCCGGTCATGATCGTCATTCCTTATTTCTTGAGTTGTTCCAGACTTTCACAAACATCTGAACGTCGGTATCGGTGCCAATCCGGCTTGCTCAAATAGTCCACGCCTACCGCAGACTTCTGCGTAAAATCCATCACCCGCTTCAAGGCCGGATGTTCATATCTTAAGTGCTCAGCCAAAGCCTCTTCAGCGCTGGCCAAATCCCCACGCAAAATCGCTTTCAGAATGCGCTGATGCTGAGTAACGGTCTCCACGGCTGCGGCTTGATCCGCCACTTCCCACACGAATAAGAAGCGGTAATAGCGCCCGAATCGCGCAAAAATATCCCTGATGTACCGATTTTGCGCAGCCTCAATGATCCAACCATGAAACCCATCATCAATCCGCAGTTTGGCTGTCGCCTCGCCCGCCATTGTGTTGCCGGACAGAAACCCCTCCATCGCCTGGCGCCCCTGGGCCGACTGAAGTGCTGTCCAGCTCAAGCGCAATGCCAGACACTCCAACGCTTCACGCACCACCGCGAAATCATCCATGTCCTTTTGCACAAATGCCCGAAGACGCCACCCCCGCCTGGGCACATGTTCAATGACCCCTTCTCCGGCCAGTCGATGAAATGCCTCGCGCACCGTTGTCGTGCTCACGCTAAACCGCTCGGCCATGGCATTCTCGCGCACGAAAACTTCCCGCCCGGCCAGACTTCGCGTCACCAACTCACGCCCGATCACCTCTACATAATCCACCGGCGGAACAACGCTCGCGCGTCGGCCGTGTTTCAATCTGGTCGGCGCTTTGGGATGACCACCTCTCCTGGTCGTCTGTCGGCCATGCTCCACCTGCACAACACGCCGGCCCTTGCCCAGCACCCCTTGCTCCTTCAGCCGTTTCAACGCCGTCCGCACTGGCCGCGTGCTCACCCGATAATGCGCCGCCAGCTTCTCCAGCGTAGGTTCACACGGCAGCGCCCGCCCCTGCGCCATCCGGCTCCCCAGATCCTCCTCAATGTACTGCGACCAGTTCATCCCCCAAAACATAATGACATTCTATGTAATGTCAAATAGTAAGTGGAATCTTCCCCAAAGCCGATGGGAAAGAACCACGATGAGCAAAACCTGCAGATGATTCAATTGAAATTCATATGCATGATTGTGACCCTCCCCGCCAATGGTGGGCACGCCCGGACACCCGTTTGCACCTCATGTTGGACGATCCAGCGGCAAAACAGAATGATACAGTGTGACAGCCAGCAAAATTTCGGTACATTGGTTCAGCATGAAATCGATCAGCCTTGGCTTGAGTCTGGTTTTGCTGGGTGGATGTGTGACCGCACGCCATGCGGATGTGTCTGTCCCCAAGGATCAGGCGACCGCTGCGTACTGGTACGACCAGCCAGCGGAGGCGCGCGTCGAATCAACCGGGTTTGATCGTCTGTGGGACAGTTGCCAGCGCAGCGCCCGCCAACGGCTGTTTCAGATTGATCGCGCCGACTACCGCAATGGGATTCTCACGACATTGCCGCTGGTGTCGCAGCAGATTTTTGAGTTCTGGCGATCCGACACCCCACTATCGGAGCAGGGACAAAGCAGTCTGGGGACGCTGCGTCGGACGATTCGATTTGAGTTTACCCGCGATCAAGGGGCTGATGGCAGCGATAGCTACAGCGTCGTCCCCAAGGTTCTGGTGCAACGACAGAGTGTTCAGGGTCAGCGGATTACCAATTCGTCGCAATATCGCTGGGCCGTCGTGGGCGCTACCGGTCAATATGACGATGCCGGCCAGCCGCTGGTACAATCCTATTGGTACGCCATCGGGCGTGATAAGCAACTGGAGCAGATCCTGGCTGATGATATTCGTCAGAACCTGAAGCAAATGCCCATATCGCAGTGAACCGGATCAGACAGCGTCAGCCGCTGGATCATCCGCTCTTGAACTTACTTTATGCCACAATTTTCCACGATGATTGCGCAGAATACGGTCACCGGTTTATCGGCGGGGACGATCTTTTATCTGACGCTGTTGCTCGTCTTTCTAACCGCGATTATCACGGCGGTGGTCACCAAGTGGTCGCGCGATAAATGCCTCAAGTTCTTCACGCGCTATCACATCACCCTGGAGCGAACAACCGGCCAGATGATCTGGGGCACGCTGAGGGTCTTTTCCAGCGGTCTGGAAGTCTTGTTTGATCACCCGTACACCGACACACGCGGACGGCGCAAAACCAGTTTCATGATGTATCAACCGGAGGTGGATACCCAGCTCATGCTCATCGTGCGCTATCACGATGAACTGAGCGCCAAGCAGCAGGCTCGTCGGCGTCGGCAGGTGTTGCATACCTTCAATCCCGGGCCGCTGCGCCGAATCTGGCGCGCCGTCCGCAATTTCGTCAATACACTGCGTGATGCGTTCAACGCCGCCATTGGTGTGGTGGTCAACAGTTATCAGAGCAGCATCCCGGCCGGATCAACGCTGGCAACCCAGGCGGGGCAGGTCACCCAGCTCGGTCAGACCCTGCTGGGTAAATTTGCCAACGCCTACGAACCGCTGCTGGAGCAATACATCGGTCAGCCGGTGCTGATGGAAATGCCCGATCCGCAGAACCCGACAAAACTGATGCGCAGTTTCACCGGCTATCTGGCGGACTATACCCAGGGTTTTGTTGCAATTTTCAACGTCGAGCATGAAGCCGGGGAAAAGTTTGAGCTGCTGTTGCCCACTGACCCGGCCAGTTCATCCGGTGGATCGATCGCAACAACCAGCGACGCAACTGCCAACCCAGCCACACACTCTGACTCCCCCGCCATCAAAGCCCCGGTTTCGCCAGAACAGCGCAACATGCAGGCACGTCTGGAAGGTACTCGCTTGAAAGTTCAAAACATCGGTTATGAACCCGTCGCCGTGCTGCGCCTGCAGCGCACTGGATTTGAACCGCTGAGTTTTGGCTGCATCATCCCCCCTTCAGCCATTCTGGATTTGCCGGCCAGCGATGCCGCCGGCGCGCATTTGATCTGCCGGCCCGTGCGCCGACTGGATCTGGTAGCACCACGCAAGCTGGCGACCATCCGCCACGCCGGCGATCTTGTCCCACGCCGCAGCCTCGTCGATGAACTTTATCAGGAAGCCCTACCCCTGGTTCCGCGTATTCTCAAACACGACGACGATGGCGGGAACGACAACGTCACCGAAATTTAATGAATCAGAACCTTGCAGAACCGGGCTGAAAAAATTGCCCATGACCAAGTGTCATGGGCAAAAAACCGTCTTGAAATTCCCGCACACCAGCCAATACCCGGCTGCGCCAAGGATGCGAAATTAAATCGGTTCAACTTCCTGCGTTTCGTCATAGACACGCAGCAGCTTGGACTTGTCAAACACCATCTCCTGGCGCGTCAACCCGACAATATCATACAAGCTGGTCAGCTCGATGGCATCGACGGGGCAGGCTTCCTCGCACATGCCGCAGTAGATGCAGCGCAACTCGTCGATATCGAACTTGGCTGGATATTTTTCACGGTCTTCCCAGGGCGATTCATCCGCTTCGATATGAATACAATGGGCGGGACAGGCGGTTGCACACATGAAACAAGCCACGCACTTGACGCGCCCTTCCTCATCGCGATTCAACCGATGCACACCGCGGTAACTCCGGCGGTGCATACCCCCTTCGACAACAGGAATGTCTTCGCGGCGTTCCTCGGGGTATTGGATCACGCGATCGGTTCCCGTCCAGACCCTGAGCATGTGCTTCATGGTCGTACCCAGACCGACCAGCACCTGCGGCAGGAAAAATTGGTCACCCAGAGTCATCCGGGGTTCGGCAATTTCAATTACATCCGTTGATTTCATAATGATACTATCGTCAGATAACGATCGACTTACCTATTCCACTTGAATAGCACTGACAAACACGCAGACAGCAAGTATAAGCCTGACGTGCTGACACTTCCATGCCAGACCAGACAAAACAATTTAATGACGAATTAAAAACTGCCGAAATTCACCCGTTGGCGGATAAACTTCCTCATCAACCTGCTTGATATACCCGCCCAGCCGCTCGCTGAGGCTGCGCACAACGGCTGCGATTTCCTCCTCCGGCCCTTCCATCACCATTTCCACGCGCCCATCCGCCAGATTGCGCACATAACCACTGACATCATGCTGGAGCGCGATGTTATGGGCGGTGTATCGAAAACCAACCCCTTGTACCCGCCCGCTGAATAAACATGTCCGGCGCTGCATAATTTCATCCTCGGTTCATTGAATCGATATCGTTATTCTATGGGCAATACACCTGTTTCGCCAACTCTTGTGCAGGATATTGCCATTGGGTTGCTCACTGACGCTTACACCAGCCTATAATCGCCAAACGCCACACTGTCTCGATCAGAGAAAGGTAAACCATGACCGACGAAGCCTGCCCAATGCCCACACCGCCAACACCACAGGAAGCCCAGGCCGTATCGCGTATCTTGTCGGCGCGTCGCATTGCCGTTGTAGGCGTCAGCGCCAAACCCGATCGACCCAGCCACTATGTGGCCAAATATCTGCAAAGTAACGGATACGAAGTATTACCGGTCAACCCCACGTTGACCGAAGTCCTTGGGGTCAAATGTCATAACTCACTGGCGGAGATCGCCGGTCAGTTTGATGTGGTCGATATTTTCCGTCGATCTGACGCCTGCCCCGAAGTCGTGCGCGAGGCGATTGCGGCCGGCGCCAAAGGGGTCTGGTTGCAAAGCGGGATCATCAGTGACGAATCGCGCAAGCTGGCCAGCGATGCCGGGATCGACTACGTGGAGGATCGCTGCATGATGGTTTCGCACATGCACCGCTGAGCACATCAGCGATCGGCGCGCCGTGCGATTCAGTGCTGTCGTTCAGTTCGTCACATCAACCGCAGGTCAGCAAATCGGAGATCGAACAGGTTCGCGTGTTATTGATTGCCCGTTTCCGGTGGCAGCAGCGTGTCGATGACCTGTTCGGTTGTCATGGCTGGTTTATCAGGCGTCGGAGGCGCCGTGGCGCGCCAACGGTCATAATTCTGCGACGCCATTTCAACAGCCACTTCGACCATGCCCGGATCGCGGCGAACCGACGCATTTTCCGCCAGTTTCTGACGCGCCTGATCCATCAACGTGCGCAACTGCTGCGAGCGCAGCGTTTCGCGGATTGACTCCTGGACGTTTTCCTCTTCAAACGCCATGACCCGCCCCTGCTGCTTGGATTCAACCAGGGCAATATAAAACGCGCCGTCGTCGCCGGTCACAATATCTGTCACCGCGCCGACCGGTGTTTTCCATACCGCGTCCTCCACGGCTTGCTGGCGATACGACCCGCGCTGCACCGGGCCGGGAACCTGTCCATTGTTTTTCATCAAAAAGGCATCGTGATTGATCTGGCCAGCCACCTTGGCAAAATCAGCCTCGCCGCGCTGCAACTGCCGCCACAGCGTGGTGATGCGATCCAGCGCCGCGTCACGCGATTCCATCTTTTTGGGATCGATGCGAATCACCCGGAAGCTCGCCTCGTCAAACTGGGTGAACTGATCGATGTGTTCCTGGTAATAGCGGCGCAGGTCATTGGCTGAAAGCTGCACCCGTGGCATCAGTTTTTTCTGTACGTACACCTGGGTCATAAACAGGCGATACTGCTCCTGCAGCAACTGTTCAAAATCCTCCCCACGATCCGCCGCCTGACGCATCGCCTGCTGCAACGAACCACCGGCTGCGGTGATCTGGCTGTTGCGCCAAGCCATGGTCATACTCTGGGCCAGCATCTTTTCCTCGGGGCTGAGATTACGCTGGGCCGCGGCAAACAGAATCTCCGCCCGGATCAGTTCGTCGATCTGATTTTCGATCAAATCGCGTGCTGCCGTCATGAATTCCGGACGATCATCCTCGTGCGCCTTGGCTTGCAGCGCCCGGGCGAGAATATTCAAAACGCGGTTGGCGTAAATCGGCTGACCATTGACCTCCGCTACCACACCGCCGATGGTGTAATACGTGCCTTCCTTCACCGGCGAATTGCCCGCCGCTTCAACTCCGTCCGGTGCTGAAGTCGGCTGGGTCGTGGCCGGTTGGGCCTGACCATCTGGTTTCGTGCCATCGACCACCTGACGAACAGTGCTGGAAACCTGTCGCACCGGTTCATCAGACGGTTCGTCTCTCTCCTTCAGGATCCCGCCCAATCGAGCCTCATCCTGATGAAACTCAACATTGACCTGGTTGTAAATGCCTGCACCGGTATCCTCCACCGGTGCTGCCACTGCCCCTGCGCCAGTTGGCCGGGCCAATCGCTGATCGCCCGTCCGCGCAGCGCTGCCGCCACCGCCACCACCCCAGTTGCACCCGCCTGCCAGCAATGCCATGCCCAGTGCCGCCCGCCGCCATGTTTCACAACCTGTCATCAATCGCACCTCATCGTTCGGAGTATTACCATCCTGACGCCCCAGTTAGCCTATTCGACGTACGCTGACTCGACAAGCAGCAATCACGCGCTACAATTGCCCGAGTCAATTGTTGCTTGTGATAACCAAATGAACACCACCTCGCACAACTGCGCTGCGGCCCTGCTCGAAGCCATCCCGCTAGCCATGCGGGACATCCGCCAACACATGCGTCGCCACCGCCTGGCGGGCATGTCCGTGCCGCAGTTTCGCATTCTGAGATTCCTCGATTGCAACGGGCCAGCCACCCTTTCCGCCGCAGCCGAGCATGTCGGTACAACCTTGCCATCGGCTTCGCGCATGGCGCAAAGTCTGGTTGAAGCGCGGCTGATCCGTCGTCACGCCGGCCAGCCGGATCGGCGCACGGTGCGCCTGGAAATCACCGCCAAAGGGCGGCAGATTCTCACCGCAGCCCGTAAAGCTACCCTGAACCAGTTACAGGAACGCCTCGACAAACTATCCAGTGATGACGTGACCCGTCTGCACTCAGCCATGGAACTGGTTTTACAAGTCTTTGCAGGCAATACAGGTTCGGCTGTCACCAAGGAAACGGTGCAATCATGATTATCCAGACCAATGCCCTGCGGCGCTGTTTCGGCGATCTGGTGGCGGTCAATCATCTGACGATGACCATTAACGACGGCGAAATTTTCGGACTCGTCGGCCCCAACGGCGCGGGCAAGAGCACGGTCGTCAAAATGTTGACCACCCTGCTGCCACCAACCTCCGGCCAGGCACTGGTGGCGGGTTGCGATATCGTCACCAACCCCGCCGGTGTCCGCCGAGCCATCGGATACGTTCCGCAACTGGTGTCGGCTGATGGCGCCCTGACCGGGCGGGAAAATCTCAATCTTTTTGCCAAACTCTACGACATTCCCCGGTCTGACCGGCGCCAGCGTATTGAACAGGCGATTGAATTTGTCGGATTGCAGGATGCTGGCGACCGGCTGGTTCGCACTTATTCCGGCGGAATGATTCGCAAACTGGAACTGGCCATCGCCATGTTGCACCGTCCACGAGTTTTATTTCTGGATGAACCGACTGTCGGGCTTGATCCGCTGGCGCGCCAGTCCATCTGGCAACAGATTCGTCGCTTGGTGCAACAGCAGCAGATGGGCGTACTCATGACAACCCACTTCATGGATGAGGTGGACGAGCTGTGCGACCGCGTTGGCATTATGAATCATGGTGAGCTGGTTGTTGTCGCCACCCCATCGCAATTAAAAGCGGCCGTCGGTACGCAGGATGCGACGCTGGATGATGCTTTTGCGTTTTATACAGGTAATCGACTTGACACTACTGGAGGCTATCGTGAAGTCAATCAAGCCCGGCGTGCTGCAGCCCGTCTTGGCTGAATCGTCAGCGGCGCGACCTGATCTAATTTGGCGCATTAAATCGATGATCCGCTGCACCCTGGCGGTTGCGGAGATGGATTTTCGCAAACTCAGGCATGATCCGATGGAACTGCTGACGCGCGCCATTCAGCCAGCGTTGTGGCTGCTGATCTTCGGACAGGTCTTTGCGCGAACCCGCGCCATTCCATCAGGCAATCTGCCCTACCTGGATTTCATGTCTCCGGGGATTCTGGCACAAAGCGTACTGTTCATTGCCATTTTTTTCGGCATTTCCGTGATCTGGGAGCGTGATCTGGGCCTGGTTCATAAATTACTGGCCACCCCCGCCCCGCGCGCCACGCTGGTGGCGGGCAAAGGGCTGGCGGCCGGTGTGCGCGCCTTGTCACAGGCACTGGTTATTTATGTTCTGGCTGCGTTGCTTGGCGTGGGGATCAACTGGAATTTGGCTGCCATGGCCGGCGTGGCGGGCACGGTGATCCTGGGGGCAGCATTATTCTCGACCTTCTCACTGATCGTCGCGTGCATTGTAAAAACCCGCGAGCGCTTCATGGGTATTGGGCAGGTCATCACCATGCCCCTGTTCTTCGCCAGTAACGCCATTTACCCGATCGACATGATGCCCAACTGGTTGAAAGTGGTCGCTCACTACAACCCACTGACCTATCAAGTCGATGCGATTCGCGCCCTGATGATCCAGGGAGGGGTCAGTATGTATGGCCTGATCACAGACTGGCTGGTGATGCTGGTCATCCTTTTTGCGTTGGTGGCCATTGGTGCCCGCTTATACGGTAGGCTGGCAACCTGATTGGCCTCAACCAATGATCTCGGCAGCGATAACGTAAGAAACCAAAAAATGGATCGTCTGACACGGTGGCGCTGCGCATTGTCGCAGGTGTTGATTGGTTTCAAACTTGACATCGCGCCTATTGCGGATATCCTTGCCCAGAATTCTGTAATACACTTTTGTATTCGCTGGCGTGTTTGGACGGAAAATTAGCATGCACAGAGTGTGATTTTAACGCCATCATAAACGGAAATGGCTCCCTGATTCGCCGCTTTTAACCACTTCAATGGCTCGGGCGACAAGAAATCAATCAGGGTTATTGGCAGCACCAACTGCTGAAAGGAATTCATTATGGGACGACGCTCCATCGACCTGACGCTGGCAATTCTTGCGAGTGCGTTGGGTTTTGCTTTGTCATGGCCTTTTTGGCGCGATTTCGAGTATTGGGCGGAATCCCGCGCCATGTGGTGGATCTATTTTGTTGTCGGATTTGTGCTGGCGGTCTATGTCTTCATGGTCTGTATCGGTTGCGTGCGTATGTTGTTCCTGCACGATTCGATCATGCGTCAGCGGGCGGCCAAAACCAACAGCGCCCCGAACACCACTAACAGCAAGTAACGGCAAGGTAGGTATATTATGAGTTGTCCTGATGGAAGCTGTAAGGAACCGGGTAAGCGCCAACGAGCGCTGATCGCCTTCGGCTTGATGATGATCATTTTTATCGTGTTGTCCGGTTTCTCCTTCCTCAATTCACGAGGGCAGGTGGTTCCGGGCGACATTTCGTTCGGTTCGCACATGGCTGACGAGGGCAAGCATGTCTTCCAAGCCTATAACTGCATGGGTTGCCATACCATGGTCGGCAACGGCGCCTATCTGGCCCCGGATCTGACCAAGGAATACAAGGCGGCTGGCCCAGCCTGGCTGGCAGCGTTCCTGCCATCAGCCGGTACCTGGCCGACAGAAGCAGCGATCAAGGTTCAACTGCTGAACAACGATGACATCGCTGAAGATGCCGGCGTGGATAACATCGAAGACTATTACAAGAAGTATCCCGGTGCCAAAGAGCGGGTTCAGCGTCGTGTCGGAACCACCCTCATGCCCAATCTGCCCCTGAGCAGCGAAGAAGTCGGGCAGTTGATCGCCTATCTGAAATATACCTCGGCGATGAACACCGAAGGCTGGCCACCAGAAACCAAAATTCCGGATCTGAATAAACGCCTGTCACTGGCGCATCCGGTTGCCTCTGCTGCTGCAGCCGGCGCCAATCAAGCCCAGGCGGCTGAACCGGTTGACCCCATCGAACTGGGACACCAACTGGCGACGGATAACGGGTGTTTCGCCTGTCACGCAACCGACAACAAAAAGATGACCGGCCCGAGCTGGGGCAAGTTGTACGGTTCGCAGGTGAAGCTGACCACTGGCAGCACCGTGGCCGCTGACGATGCCTACCTCACCGAATCGATTCTTCAGCCCAATGCCAAAATTGTTGACGGATATCAGACAGGTCTGATGCCCGCCTATGACAAGTTGCTGTCGAAAGACGAAGTCAAAGCCATCGTGGAATACATCCACAGCCTGGAGTAGCAGTGATACAGATTCAATACCAAACTCAACGTCTCAGTATGCGTTTTTTCATACTGATGCTGATTCTTTTCCTCGGTCAGATCGGTTTCGGTCTGCTGCTGGGGCTTCAGCACACGGATCCCACCCTGCTGGCTGGCACGTTGAACTTCAACGTCGTCCGGGCGGAGCATGTCAACCTCGGTCTGCTGTGGATTCTCTCGGGATTCATCGGGGCGATCCTGTTCGCCGGACCGATGCTTTCCAAGCGTGAGCTGGCCTCTCCCTGGTTGATCAAGTTTCTATTTTATGCCCTGGTTGTGACTGTGGCATGGAACATCGGCACGCAGGTGCTGGCCATGACCGGTGTCGCGGGTTGGTGGGCCAATCAGCCGTGGTTGCAGGAAGGCTTGGAGTATATCGAAGCCGGTCGGGCTGCCGACGTGGTGATTCTGATCGGCTTCGCCATTCTAGCCTATGTGGTGCTGCGGACGTTCCCGCCGGTGCGTCAGTGGAATGAAATCCACTGGGGTCTGGGGATCGGGGTCGTGGCGCTGATGGTGGTCTGGGTGTTCGGGTTGTTCTATGTCCCGCGCATCGACCTGCAGGAATACTTCCGCTGGTTCGTGGTTCACTACTGGGTGGAAGGCGTCTGGGAAGTGATTCATATCAGCCTGGTCGGTTTCCTGATCGTGGTGCTGTTCAAAGTTGATGTCAAATCGGTCGGTTATGCCGTCTTCTGGGGCGTAACGCTGGTCTGGCTGTCAGGTTTGCTGGGTAACGCCCACCACTACTTCTGGATTGGAACGCCTGAGTTCTGGCAGTTCTGGGGTTCACTGTTCAGTGCCATGGAACCCCTGCCGCTGATCTTCTGTTTCTGGCATATCTATATTGATGCGCATCAGAATCGCAAACCGTTGGAAAATGCTCCGGCTTTTTACTTCATCCTCGGTTCGGTGGTGCTGGAGCAAGTTGGTGCGGGCATCCTTGGTTTCACCATGACCTTCGCCCTGACCAACGTCTGGTCACACGGCACTTGGATTACCCCCGCCCACGGTCACCTGGCGCTGTTTGGCACCTTCGGTATGCTCGGTATCGCCGCAGCCTACTACGCGATTCCGGTGATGCGTAAAGCAACCGATTTTGACCAGCGCCTGGGTAAACTGGCGTTCTGGCTGGTCTTCACGGGTATCATGGGGGTCGCACTGGCGTTTGCCATTGGCGGTACGGTACAGATGTACTACTACCGCACGCTGGCACTGGACTGGTTCGGTGGCGATGTGCTGCCGGCGATGAAGCTCTACCGTATCCTGGTACCGACATTCGGTTTCGTTTTCGCCGTCGGTGCCGGTATTCTGGCGTACGACCTGCTCACGCTGGGCAAGCGCAACCGCAATGCTGCCGCAGTTGAGGCACCGGTATTGAGCGCCTCTCCGGCGACCGGCTGGAGCCGCCCGATGACTGGTTTTGAAGCAGGCATCTGGTTGATGTGGATGTGGATATTCGGCGGCATCATCACCCTGGGTATTTTGAGTTTCAACCTCTCCATCGTTCGCGTGCAGGGCGATCCGACGATTCCCTACATCATGGCGGGCGTGGGTTATCCGGGCCTGCTGCTGGTCACACTCTTGTTTGTCTGGCGTTTCCTGGCTTCGTTGGAAGCACGGGTCAAAACCGCAGGTGAGACGGAAGAACCAATACCGGATCTTTCCGTCGCCACCGCGTAAGCTGCAATCGAACAGGCAGTGAAATCGGATTGACTCCATTTCTCCTGCTCAAGTTGCTGCCAACTATTCAGACCGCCGGGGTAATTCCTGGCGGTCTTTTTTTGAAGACATTTTTCCCTGTTAAGTGGCGGAAATTCAAGAAATTACGCCTATTTTCAGGTGTATGGCTTCCCTTGTGCCCTATAATCCCGATAATGGTTTATTCGTGCTTTCGTCAGTGAAAGTCTATTGCCCTTTGAAAATCAAACATGAGGTTTCGCGATGGGTTTGAATAACATCGCCTTGATCAAGCTTTATGAGGCTGATCAGGCACTGCGTGCGGCACAACAACGTCTTGATCTGGCTACCCGCGAGGTTCGTATTCAGGAACGACGTTCCAGTGACGTCAAGACGCGGCTGGAGTCAATTCAGAACGCTCTCAAAGCCACGCAGACTCAGGCATCGGCATCGGAGCTGGATCTCAAATCCCGCGAAGCGCACATCGAAAAACTGCGCGCCCAGCAGCAAACGGCGCGTAACAACAAGGAATATCAGGCACTGTTGATCGAAATCAATACGCAGAAAATCGATCGCACCAAAGCCGAAGAAACCACGCTGCACCTGCTGGAAAAAGTTGAGCGTGAACAGGCTCAGGCCAAGGATCTGGCTGCCCAGCTCGAAGGCGAAACCACCAAACTGACCCAGATGCGTCAGCAGATCGGCGACCGCGTTGCCACTTTGCAAGCCGAGATCGAAGCGCTTCGGCCCGCCCGCCAGCAAGCCGCCAACGCGGTCACCCCCGCATCGCTGCATGCCTTTGAACGCCTGGCAGATCGCCTGGATGGTGAGGCGATGTCCCCGCTCGCCCAGCCCAACCCCAAGGTCGAGGAATACATCTGCTCCGCCTGCAATATCAACATCGTCACCGACACCTACAACCATTTGTACAACAAGGATGATCTGGTCTACTGCACCAGTTGCGGGCGCATTTTATACATCCCCGAAAACCTGACCCCCGATCGTGCTGTTAAAAAGAAGAAGATCAGCAAACCGCGCAAGCCGCATCGGGATGAATATGCCACGGCAGCACCGATCGCCCGTCAAAGCAGTGCTGTGGATGTGCTGGAATCGATGCGTGCGGCTGAACCAGAGTCTGAATCGCCCGAACCCCCGGTG
Organism: Phycisphaerales bacterium; assembly: GCA_020847375.1. Taxonomy (GTDB): domain Bacteria; phylum Planctomycetota; class Phycisphaerae; order Tepidisphaerales; family Tepidisphaeraceae; genus JADLCB01. Next base: position 29,725 of record JADLCB010000026.1, read on the forward strand.
GACACCCGGGCTGAGCCTGAGCTTAATGATTCCAGCCGCTGATTCGCATTGATCCTCAGCCGCAACTGAATCAATCAGCGCGTTCATCGGCGCGTTGATCGTCATCAGGACAGCGGGCGTTGAATGTTCTCTTCAAGTCATTTACTGCGGTCAGCGGGATATCGCCAACAGAAATTGCCATGAGTCAGGCTGAATCAACTTCCAATCCGGTTCGCGTCGCAGTCATTGGCTGCGGGCGCATGGGCAAATTGCACGCGCGGGTTTATTCCCAGATGCCATCGGTGAAACTGGTGGGCGTTTATGATGCCAACCTCGATACCGCCCACCAGATCGCCAACCAATATGATTGTATCGCGGTTGATTCGCCCGAACAGTTGTACGATCAGGTACAGGCCGTTTCGATCGCTGTACCAACCATCGCCCATCTGGCCACGGCTGAACCACTGTTGCGGCGCGGTATCGCCTGCCTGATCGAAAAACCTCTGGCGCGTAACTCCCAGGAAGGTGCGCGAATCGCCGCCTTGTCGCGCGAGTTTGGCGCTATCGCCCAGGCAGGCCATATTGAACGATTCAATCCGGCATTTCGCGCCTTGGCACAGATGAAGCTGCAACCGCGCTTTCTGGAAGTCGTCCGCGTTTCTCCCATGACATTCCGCAGCATCGATGTCGGCGTTGTGCTGGACATGATGATCCACGACATTGACATTGTGCTGAGCCTGGCTGGCAGCCCGGTGACTGCCGTTGAAGCCGTGGGCGTCAGTGTCCTGGGCACCAGCGAAGATATCTGCAATGCCCGGCTGGTCTTTGCCAACGGCTGTGTGGCAAATCTCACCGCCTCACGGCTGGCCTTGAAGACCGAACGGCGTTTGCGCGCTTTCAGCCACGATGCCTATGTCTCACTGGACTACCAGAAAAAATATGGCCTGGTGGTCAAACGCAGCGGTAATCTTGAGGCGATTCGTTCAACCGTCGCCAGGATACGCAGCGGTGAAATATCGGATTTGACCCAGCTTGATTTCCAGTCCCTCGTCGATGTCCAGGAATTGCCCATTGAAGATGCCGAGCCGCTGCGCAGCGAACTGGACGCATTCATCAGTGCAGTGCGCGGTGAAATCGCACCGGTGGTCAGTGCGCAAGACGGACTGGCTGCGGTACAGGTCGCCGAACAGATCGTTGCTGCCATCGAGCCGCAGAAATTATAAGCAGGCCGTCGGCTTTTTTATCCATGGCGCAATCAATTACGCCTGCCTTCAATCTGCCTCAGCAAAATCACTCATGACTGACCGGGGTTCAGTTGGTCAATCTGCGCCAGTTCCCGCTGCGCCTGCTCGCCAATACTTGTGCCCGACAGTCGTTCTGCTGCGATGCGCAAATGCTCCGTTGCGCGCTGATACTGCTGAAGATGACGCGCATAAATCAGCCCGAGCATGTAATGCACCTGGGCGGCATCGGAGACGTGCGGATAAACCTTCAGCAGCGTTTCATAGGCTTCACTGGCCTGGGCGTAGCGCTGTTCATGGCCGAGCCAGGTGGCCAGATCGTACTGGCGTGTCTGCGGCAGACACTGATCCGGATCAGCGGCTTTGAGCTGCGCATAAAGCGTGATCGCCTGATCCATCCGCTGTTCGTTCATTGCTTCGTAAATGGCTGCGCGGAGATCCATCACCCGCTGCGACTGCGCCGAGACCGGTTCAGGATCAAACTTCGGTGGTGGTGGAGGCTGACCGCGCCCCGGCGAACCAAAAAAATCATACCCCTGGGCAACCTGCGCCCGGAAACGCCGCCGGCGCAACCAGCGACTGATCAAACCCAGCAAATCAAAGTGGTCACGCTGCAACAACCGCGTCAGCAGCAACACAAACATCAACGTGACGCCAAAGACGGTTCCCGCTGCGTGCGCCATGTGTGCCACCTGTGAGCTGCCGGTGAAATTAAGCACCACATCCATGATAAAGAACAGCCCGATCACAACAATACTGGGCACTTCAATGGCGCCGATCAGGTAAAAAACATAGATCACCGTGACCCGCGAAACAGGATACAGCACCAGAAACGCCCCGGTCACGGCTGAAATGGATCCACTGGCGCCCAGCACAGGCGACGTGCTGACCAGCACATGCCCCAGACCGGCAATCACACCGCCAGACAGATAAAAAGCCAGATAGCCGACATGCCCCAGACGATCGTTGACGTTGTTACCGAAGATGTACAGAAACAGCATGTTTCCCACCAGGTGCATCACGCCGGCATGCAGAAACTGATAGGTGAAAAATGAGGTCAAATGCAGCGCCCCCGGGTCCAGCAGCAGATTCTGCACGCGCGGGCCAACCAGATATTTCTGCTGCAACAGGAAGATCAGTACGTTGGTGACAATCAACGCATAATTCATCCAGGGCGTTTTTTGCAGCGGTGCGTCAGTTCGGATCGGGAAGAACATGCGTTGGATGATAACAGGAGATGCGGGCTAATAAACGCTCGGCTGATTCAACCGTGGGCCGACGGCGTGTCCGCCTGATTGAACTTGATCATGCGGACGCGCCGGCCACCCTTGGAATACTCGACCTTGCTCATGTAGGCTTCGATCAGCAGGATGCCGCGACCGGAACATTTGCAGAGGTTTTCCTCCGAGGTCGGATCGGGGACCTGCTCGCGATGAAAACCCGGCCCCTCATCTTCAATGATCAGCTCAACATGCTGGGGCGTCACGGCGTAATCAACCCTCACCTTTTTCTTCATGTCCAGCTTATTGCCGTGCTTGATCGCGTTGATCATCGCCTCTTCCAGGGCGAGCTTGATGGCAAACAGATTGCGCTCACTATAACCGTGGTGGATGACCTGCTGAATAATCCGATGTTGCAACTCGCGGCTGGCGGCAAAATCAGAGGGGATGACAGTAGTCACGAAATCCGTATCCCCCGCCGCTCGGCTGGTGTTGGCCGATTCGTGACGAGCAGACTCGGCGCGCCCGTGATTCGAGCGGGAGGTTCGGCGGGGTTGATGACCATGGGACCCGTTACTAACCATCTCCCAGCGTCCTGCTAATAACCCTAGGTAAAGCTCTCCATCGCCTCATCACGGTTGGCGTAAATCCGGAACAGTTTATTGAGCTTGGTAATCACGAATACTTCAAAAATCTGTGGCTTGATGCTGGTCAGACGCAACTGCCCATTTTTCTTGCGCAGGCGACTATTGGCATTGATCAACATGCCCAGCGCCGCTGAAGACAGATGATCAACATTGCTGAAATCCAGCAGAATCACAGGATTGGGGCGCTGATCGACCAGATCGTTCAGGATATTGCCGATTTCAGAGATATTGCCTTCGTCCAGAATCTTACTTTGCGTGAACTCGACAATATCCGTGTCTTTCACGCGAGTGACCGTAACGAGTGCGGGTGTTTCAGGCATGCTCGATCGCTCAGGTAAACAGGTATCCGAGGCCAAAACAAACCGGGCTTATTCCCCAGCCTGTCACCTCGGGCACAACTCCACTCATCCACGCTGACAAGCGGAACATGGTGAACAGTAAAGCGACCAGTACGCGCTGTCAAGCAACCGATCGCGGCGCCAAACCCTGTTCCGTCATGCTCCACTAGCTATGCGACAATGTTGTCGATGAGATACTGGCTGCTGCGGGGGAATTATCGATGACGACAACACCGCCCCCGCTGTCAGGCTGGGCGATTGTTGATTCGTCCATCGATGGCGTTACCGGCGGTTGTTCAGCGGTTTGCTCCCCCAGGCGTCGTGAAACCACCACCTTGCGCTCCTGCACCAGGCCCATTTTGTATGCGGCCACCATCAAGCAGCAGAAAGTCACCATCCAAACGGCAATGGCAAAGCGGGTGCGGAGATAAACGATCAACGACCCCAGCAATACAAACCCGATCGCCATCGCGTACATCAAAACGACTGTCTGTTTGACGCTGAAACCGCGGCTGATGAACTGATGATGGATGTGGAACTTATCCGGGCTGAACAGGGGTCGATGATTAAACCAGCGACGGGCAAAGGCCAGGGCTGTATCCAGTACGGGCAACGCGAAAATAACCATGCCCGCCAGGAACCACTTGGGATGTTGCTGCTGGCCCAGCAGAATCAACATCACCGCACAGACATACCCGAGCAGCATCGAACCGGTATCCCCCATGAATATACTGGCAGGATTAAAATTGTACGGCAGGAATCCAAGCAACGCCCCCAGCAGCGACAAAGCCAGCACCACGCGCAGCCCGTCCCAGTTGATGCCCAGTGCGCCACCCCACATCGCCAGATTCACCGCTAAAAATAAAAATCCGGCCGCAATGATGGCTGTCACCCCACCACACAGACCGTCCAAACCATCCATGAGATTGGTGGCATTGCAGCAAAACACGACAACCGCCACAACGATGACGGAACTGATCGAAAGTGACAGGGTATTAAATACGCTGGAGGACAAAGGCTCCATGCCGAGTTTCAAAACCAACCCTGAATGGATATAGGTCAGACTGGCCCGGGCCAGCTCCGTACCCACGCCATCAACCAGCAGCATCAGGGCGGCAAGAACCTGGCCGGCGATTTTAACGGCGGGACTGACTTTTTTGATGTCGTCCCATAATCCCAACAGCACGATGACACATGCCCCGACCACAATGCTGAACTTGATGATCAGATGCGACGGCCAACCCGGCTCAATACGGTGCAGCGTGACAAACTGGCTGACCGTCAACCCCGCCAAAAGCCCCAGGAAAACCGCCACCCCGCCGAGGTAGGCGATTGGCGCATTGTGCATCTTACGCTTACCGTCGGGGGCATCGATGATATTAAAAAACGAGGCGACGCTGCGCATGATGGGCGTAAAAATAAACGCCACCAGGAACGAAGCGTAAAAGACATAGACGTAAGGCGACAGGACATCGGTTGCCGTGGGAGTTTGCGCCAGTATTGGGACAAAGTAGTGAGGTATCAAAGGCTGTGTCCTTCATTGATCTGCGTGTATGCAGACTACGGCTGTAGGTTGGTTAGTTTACCACAAAAATCGGGGCAACAACAATTTGAACCACAAATTTCAGGCTTGGGGAGCTATTTCCCTTTTATTGGACCTCGACTGATCCGACTTGACCCAGAACCTGGCTGAATCGTATGTCATTCAATGGTGCCGCCCGGAGCGGGCAGCGAAGCAGGTCCAATAATTTTACTGATCGACTGGGACAAAAAACTCCGGCTTGTTCAATCCGTGCTTTGAGTCGGCATCACCATTGTGAAGAATCACGCGCGATCAAAACCGCCGATAATTCTGGTTGAACCACGCGCAATTTCAACTTTCCATGCTCCGCCAATCGCTTGAGTCCGGTAATCCTTTTAATGCCAAGCAGCGCAATCAGCCGCCGACTCAACTACTGAAAATGCGCGATAAAGCATCGTCCATGCCCAATAACGCAAAGCTCATTTATTCCTCACAGACATCTTAAGTGCCCCCACTTGGCAGGTCGATGACCACGATGACCTGATGGGTCTTCCCCGTTGTCGAAGCTGGCCTGGCGATGCTGGCGGGCAACGGAGCAAAGGAACGAACGAAAAAGGCCAAGCCTATGCAGTGAACCGGAAGGCGTCGCGTCTTCCAACACAAAATGATGGAACGGATCAGGGGATTGATGAATCCAAGGTCTGTTTCCTCATCAAGCATGGCTGCTGGGGTTTTCCATCCCTGACCCACCAGCGTCACAAACCTCTGGATGGCCTGAAGCCAGTGAATACCAGAACGGTTTAACGATCGTGAACGGCATGTGGAGCAATGTCAATCACGAACAGCCGCATTCAAGGGAATGAATCTGGGGCGTGACGGGAAAGCAGATCCTGTAACCGCCCCAACCAATCGCCGCCCAGGATGTTCCCGGGGGCGAATCGTCAAGGAGAGACAGTTTTATGAGCAGAATTAACACCAACGTATCGTCGCTGATTTCTCAGCGTATTCTCAATCGAAACAACACCTCGTTGAACAACAGCCTGGAGCGTCTGAGCACCGGTCTGCGTATCAACCGTGGTGCAGACAGCCCGGCCGGCCTGATTGCCAGCGAAAACCTGCGTGCAGAAAAAGCAGGTATCTCGCAGGCGATTGATAACGCCGAACGGGCCACCAACATTATCGGTACCGCCGAAGGTGGTCTGAGTGAAGTCAGCAACCTGCTGGTCGAGTTGCAGACCCTGGTCAGCCAGTCGGCCAACACCGGCGGCCTGAGTTCTGAAGAAGTCTCGGCCAACCAGCTCCAGGTTGACTCCATCCTCAACACCATCAACCGCATTTCGCAGTCCAACTCGTTCCAGGGCACGAAGCTTCTGAACGGTAACTATGACTACACGACCAGCGGTGTGGCGACCAGCGCAATTACCGGATTGCAGGTCAATTCAGCCCGTATCGCCGATGGATCCAGCCTGAGCGTCGTGGTTCAAGTGGTCGCCAGCGGCCAGACCGGTACGCTGAGCTACACGGGCGGAGCCATCTCCGGTCAGACTGTGACCATCGAAGTTTCGGGTAACAACGGTACCGAGCAGCTCAGCTTTGCTTCGGGTACGACCGTCAGCTCGATCGCCACGGCCATCAACGGCGTGACGACGGCGACCGGCGTGTCGGCCACCATCAGCGGTGCAGACCTGGTCGTCAATTCGACCGGCTATGGTGCCAAGCAGTTTGTTGGTTTGCGCGCCATCACCGGAACCTTCAACCCCAGTGCCACCAAGGACTACGGGTTGGATGCCGACGTGACCGTCAATGGTGCTTCGGCAGAATCAACCGGTCTGAGCGTGAGCTACCGTTCCAGCAACCTCGACGTTGAGTTCGACCTGTCCAAGGATATGAACTACAACTCAGCGAGCAAGACGTTCAGCGTCACGGGTGGCGGCGCCAGCTTCTCCCTGGGTTCAAAGGTGACCGAATCTGAAAAGGCTTCGATTGGTATCCAATCGGTCTCGACAGGTTCCCTGGGCAACGTTGAAAATAAAGACGGCACGCTCGAATACCTGAGCAGCTTGGCCAGTGGTGGTGCCAACGCCCTGTCCACCGGCACGTTGTCGCAGGCGCAAAAGGTCGTGGACAAGGCCATCAAGCAGGTCAGCTCGCTGCGTGGCCGGCTGGGTGCGTTCCAGAAGTTCACGATTGGTTCGACCGTGAACAGCCTGGGCGTGGCCTTTGAAAACGCCTCGGCCGCTGAGAGCGCGATCCGTGATACCGACTTTGCCAAGGAAACGTCTGAGATGACTCGGGCGCAAATCCTGTCGCAGGCGGCATCAACCGTGCTCGCTCAGGCCAACGCCAGCCCTCAGGCGGCCCTCATGCTTCTGCGGTAATGTCAGCGCCAGCGACTTTACCCGGCAGCCGCTTCCCCAGACTCGTTCGAGACTGGTTCTAGCCGCTGTCCTGGCTGAGGGCAAGTTCCGCCCTTTCTCGTAAGTTCCACCACTCCCGATCCAACCGGTCGGGAGTGGTTTTTTTATCGAAAATCCCCGCCGGCAGGGCTGTTGCTCCGGCTGGATAATCGGCGATTTTGTTGCTGATTCTTGTCGCCGGTCGATGATAAACAATAACCAATTGATCCGTCGATCGACCAGGCGTATGACCAAGGCTGATTATGAAACTTGAAACCCGTGACATCGCCATTGAACATCTTGGCCTGCCCCAGCACGATTCACCGCTGATCTCGCTGCTCCCCTCTGAAGCGGGGATGTTTTCGCGCGACACGACGCGCGTCATTGGTGATGTTGTCCGTCAGGAGGAATCATCCCCGGAGGTGGAAATTTTTGAGCGTGCCGGCCAGCGCCAGCGGATTTTTTTTGATCCCGCTAAAACGCGCGTCGGGATTGTCACCTGCGGGGGGCTGTGTCCGGGGTTGAACAATGTCATCCGGTCGTTGGTGCTGGAGCTGTTTCACCGCTATGGCGTGGACCACATGTTTGGCTATCGCTATGGCTATCGGGGATTGAATCCTGCCTATGGGTATGAACCAACGCCGCTGCATCCTGATGTCGTGGATGATATTGAAAATGTCGGTGGAACCATCCTTGGTTCATCACGTGGCCAGCAGGACGCGACGATCATGGTTGATACGCTGATCAGGCATCGTATCAACATTCTTTTTTGCGTCGGCGGCGATGGAACCCAGCGCGGCGCCCAGGCGATCGCGCACGAAGTGGCCAGACGACAGTTGCCCATTGCGATTGTGGGTATTCCCAAAACGATCGACAATGATATCGCCTACTGCGAGCGCAGCTTTGGTTACGCCAGCGCCATCGACCAGGCCCGCCGGGTATTGGAGGCCGCCCACGTCGAGGCCAAAGGCGCTTTTAACGGTATCGGGTTGGTCAAACTCATGGGGCGCGATGCGGGTTTCATTGCGGCTGGCGCAACGGTCGCATCACAGGAGAGTAATTGCACGCTGATACCCGAGCTGCCTTTTGCCTTGGACGGCAGCGACACTGCACTGTTGCCGTGGATGAAGCAGCGGCTGGTCGAGCGCAAGCACGCAGTCATCGTCGTGGCTGAAGGTGCGGGGCAGTCGCTGTTTGACGGGTCGGCTGGTCAGGATGCTTCGGGCAATCAACGCCATCACGACATTGGTTCGTTTCTTGAAGAACAAATCAAGTCGTATCTGAAGCAGCACGATGTACCGGTTTCGTTGAAGTATATCGATCCCAGCTACATTATTCGTTCCGTACCGGCCAACAGCGAAGACGCAATTCTGTGCGACCAATTCGCCCGCATGGCTGCTCATGCGGCGATGGCGGGCAAGACGAACCTGATCATCGGCATGATGCACGGCCAGTTTGTGCATGTGCCCATTTCCATGGTGACTGCCCGAAAAAAGAGGCTGGATATCAGCTCGCCTTTGTGGCGCGCTGTTCTGGCATCGACGGGCCAGCCAGCCATAATGAAATAATTTTCTCCCCCGTCATCGGTTGCCTATCCATGGCAGCAAACCTACTGTTATAAATCGATTGCACACCTTGTTAGTGCGCAGCAAGAATCATTTTCGTTGAAATCAAGCACTTTTGAACAGGAGACCCATCATGCAGCCACGTTTTAACCATGTTGAATTAGCCAATGGTGCTTTCAAGGGTTTGTTCGAGGTTGAAAAATATCTGCGCAAATCCTCCTTGCCGGCCAAATTGTTTCACCTTGTTAAGTTGCGCGCCTCACAGATCAATGGATGCGCTTATTGCCTGGATATGCACTGGAAGGATTTGCGTGCCCTGGGTGAAACCGAGCAACGTCTGTACAGCCTGGATGCCTGGCGCGAATGCCCGTGGTACGACGACAAGGAGCGGGCGGCACTGGAATGGACCGAAGCGGTAACACTCATCAGCCAGACGCATGCCCGTGATGAAATTTTCGAGCGTGTTCGCCCGCATTTCACCGATCAAGAGCTGGCTGATCTGACGTGGAATATCGCAACCATCAACGCCTGGAATCGCATGGCAATCGCTGCCCGCACCGTCCCCGGCGGTTATCAGCCCGGCCAGCATGGATGAACGGTTTGACCTGCTCAGCCAGCTTCGGCCGGCCAGTCAGATTCCCACTAATCGATTCACACGTACAACCAGGCTGTACATGATACTTCTGGCGACGATCAACGCTGCGCCTTGCGCCGCCGCATCAGCAGGGCCAGCATGGTTAATGTAGCCAGTGCGCTCGGTTCGGGAATCTGCGTGATACTCTGAATCCAGTCCGCATAAACGGGAATCGAGACCGCCCAGGTGTTCATCGTTCCCGAGTTGGTGATGATCCCCGCCAGTTGCCAGGTGTCGTTATTTTTAATGAATATACCGCCGCCACTATCACCACCAGCAGCCAGAGCTTCATAGGGTGTGTCATTCTTGAGATAAGCGACCGAGAATGCAGATGAAGAATAACCGCCGCTGTTCAGACGCTGCGATGTACTGGCGACCTTGTTCGTGCCCCAGCGCTGCACACCTTCAGTGCCGGCCGTCCAGATTACCGAAGCCCAGGCATTGTCCTCGCCCGTCTGGCCATAGCCGATGAGTGTTACCGGCGTGGTGGATGCGACCAGCCCCGTAAACAGTTCATTGTAGACCGGAAGTGTTTTATCCACCTTGATCAGGCGTAAATCAGGCGACTGGCTGAAGCCCGGATCAGCAGGCGGCGTAAAGCTCTCGACAGCGCTATAACGCTCACCGTTGATGGTGGCGTAGTCCGTGGTGTTGCCGTTGACGTGACCCGCCGTAAGCAGGTAATTGGGCGCAACGGCGACGGCTGAGCCAACATACCAATTGCTGTTCCAAGTGGTATTCCACTGATAGACGCCAGCCGTTTGCAGCGACCAATTGTCGCCGCTCCATTCGCCGATCTGGGGTAATTCTCCTGTCTGCCCGGGGGCAATCGCCCAAGCCGCCGTTGCCAGACTCGCACCTGCCGCAAACGCGATACAAACAAACGATCGCCTCATGGCCTCTCCTCGGTTTTTATCTGCTGCCAACCGGCAACTCCTCTGACTGTCGCGGACTATACGCTATTGAAGATTGGCCGGTCAAAACAATAATTCCTACACGTTGCTTAGTGATAGACTAAGATGCTTTGCATGAACTATTACAGCCTGCTGGCTGATCTGGTATTGATTGTGCATACGGGCGTAATCGTATTCGTGGTTGGGGGTTTGCTGGCGATTGTGATCGGCGCCCTGGCTGGGTGGAAGTGGGTTATCAACCGCGTGTTCCGGTTGATTCATCTGCTGGCGATTACCTACATCGTCGGTCAGACATGGCTGGGAGCGAGTTGCCCGCTGACACGCTGGGAGAACAGCCTGCGCCTTGGCGCACACGAAAGTACCTATGAGGCGCAGGGGTTCATCGCCTACTGGCTGCATCGATTGATCTTTTATCAGGCCCCCTCATGGGTCTTTACCCTGTCGTATACGCTCTTTGCGCTGATTGTGGCCGCAACGTTGTTCTGGGTACCACCGCGCTGGCGCAACTCTGAAATACAGGCGCAGAAACAGACGCCGCAGGAATAAAGGTAGATTTTATCTGATACACCAGCCCGCGTGGTTATTTGACAAGCTGGCTGCGGAAAGCCGTCGTCGGAAAGTATTGACCGACGCCGGCCGGGCTGTTCGTATCGTCGCGGACGATCACATTCTGGGCTGGAATCTGTAATTGATTTTGCAGCGCAGCCACCAATTTGTTGAGTCGCTGCACCTGGGCATTGGTCGGCAGGGCACGGTCAAAATCACCGACCAGACAGATGCTGATGCAGTTATCACTGATGTACACGCCCGGCTGCTGCTGCTGCCAGCGCTGGTTGATCCTGATCTGTCCGTCGGCCCCACCTTGCCCGTTGGTAATCACAAAATGATCCGCCTGTGTGCTGCTGGTTGAACTCAGGGTCTGCCCACTGCCATCATCAGGGGTCTGACTGTGATGAACATAAATATACTGCCAGCGGCTGGCTGTGGCGGGTTGGGTGGTCTGGAAAATCGTCTGAATGCCGTCCTGGGTTTCGACAGCGTAAAGCGTGTCGGGGGTGAGTGGCGGACGCGACAAAGCCAGCAGCAGCGCACTGGTTCCTGTAATAAATGTAACCAAGGTCAGAAGCACAACAAACGGGCGGCGATTGGCGTGATTGCCAGAATCAGCGCGACGATTGTTTGATCGGGTTGACTTGACGGCTGGGCTGCGTTTACTCACGAATTTCTCCCCGAGTCAAAAACTGTACAAAATCAGGCCTCGATGCCGATAATCGCGCCGCTGCCTTGAGTCCCTTTACTTCGACTACTTCGACCGAATCGGGAAAAAAACTTGCGTTATTTTTACAGTTGCAAGGGAAAATTGCCGAAAGAGGTCCGCTATAAACCGCCGGATCAGATAAAAACGTACATATTGCGCAGATTTGCCCCATCAGGGACTGAAAAAAGGCAGCTCGACTTGACCGGTGAACCGCCTTGTTCAGCTTGTTACCGGCTGGACAATGAGTATCAGTAAATGAAATGAGATGACCGATGCATCCGTGCATCTTGATTAACGTCCTGTAAAAAGTCGCCCGTCGCCACCAAGCGGATATTACGGGGTAGCCGCCTGCAATTCAGAAATCTTCAGAGCAATCGCCTGACCGCCGCTGCTCTGGGAGATGCTCTGCAACGCCGACGATGCTTCTCCGATCGACAAGGTGTTCACTCTGGTATCCGTACCAGTCAGAACTGTCTTGACCATTGTGACAAAATTCTCGTCCAAATCCCAGCCCTTGGCGGTCACTAAAATTATTTCATCCGGATGGTTGGCAACGGCTGACTCCAATGCCGGTTTGGCGTCGGATGAACCCCAGGCGAAAATATCTGACAGCGCGGCACGGGCAGCAGCCAGATTTTCCGGCGTAGCGCTGACCGGCCGGGCAATCGGGTAGGCTTCCAGTTTCCCGGTATCCCAGAAAATAACGCGAAACTCGCGCTGAGTGCCCAGCGACGCAATGGAACGATAGGTCGCTTCCATCGTCAAACTGAACGACTGCTGCGAAGCTGACCCTCGATCCAGAACATAAATAATTCGCTTGCCGCTCAGTGGTATTCCCAGAAAATCCGGGCCGGCGGCCGCACGGGTTATTGTCTCCGACAGCGATGGTTCCGCCGATGGGGTCGCTAAATCAGCCCGCTTGGAACCGGTGAGCATCCAGACCGCCAGCAGCAGTGTCAATACGCCGGCAGCAATGGCACTGGTTAACACAGGTTTGGCCTTCAACGGCTGGGCGATACGGAGGATCAGCGAAGGTTTGATCGGCGGCGTTGGTTTGGATGGTTCGCGCTGACCGGGTTGTTCCGGGCGTGACGACGACTGGCGCACTGCCTGCCGGGGCGGCGGTTGGCGCAAGCGCGAAGATGTCAAACCGCTACTGGCGACGATCTGACCCAGCTCATCCAGGCCTGATCCACTTTGGGCTGGTTCATCCTGCTTTTGATAAAGAATTCGGCTGCGTTGCTGTTTGATTTTTGAGGAGGTTTTACCCTGGCCCGTTGTTTTCTTGAGTTGCGACGGAACCGTCTGAATGGTTCCGCAATGCTGGCAGCGGCAAACACCACCGGCAAAAGCTTCGTCGATGGTCAGCACGGTCTGGCACTTGCTACACGTCAGTTGAATCATGCGCCTGAATATCCTGCCAATGGTGGCTGCGCTTGTGGATCAGCCTGCATTCGTCCGCCGCAACTTGTTCGCGAACACTCGATTATTAAAGGCCATTCCCCCACCGCTGCCCCCTGCTATCGTGCTACCAGGCGTTCCATAGATAATAAAATCCGCTGGGCAGCATCGGACGGCTCATCGGCAGCTCCAGTTTCAGCACGCCGGCCTGCGGCTGAGGTGTTTGCGTACTGGCGTAGATACTGCCGGCATACCCGTACGGCCGTTTGTACAAAATCACTTGAGCATTGGGAATTTTCGCCATTTGACGCGCTGCGGCAATGGCATCGCTCAACTGGCCGGTGGCATCGACCAGCCCCAGCGCCAAGGCCTGCTCGCCGCTGAAAACGCGCCCGTCGGTGATCGATTCCAGCCGCTGTTCATCGGTAATCTTGCGCCGACTGGCCACCACCGCGACAAAGCGGCGGTAGTATTCATCAACCATGGACTGCATGACCTGGCGCTCCTCATTGGTTAACCGATGAAATGGGGAGCCCATGTCTTTCAGCGGCCCGCTTTTAATCGCCTCTGCCCGTATGCCCAGCTTGCCCATCGTTCCTTCAATGTCAAAGGTGTTGAAAATAACACCGATGGAACCAATCACACTGGTGGGGTGGGCGATGATCCGATCCGCCGCCAGGGCAACGTAATACCCGCCGCTGGCTGCCACTTCCTGCGTGGCGGCAATCACAGGCTTGCCCGTTTTTTCGCGGAAATCCATGACCAACTGATACATGGTGTCGCTGGCCGTGACGGTTCCGCCGGGGCTGTTGATGCGCAGCACAATCGCTTTTACCCGTTGGTCGTTGGCTGCGTGATCCAGCTCCTGAGCCAGCAGACTGACCGGATTTTCCGTCGGCTGGAGCAAACCGCCCTTTTGCGCATTGGCCAGCAATCCTTCAACTTCAACGATGACAATTTTAGGTTGCGACCAACCCTGGCCGGGCTGAACGACATGCTCGCGCAAGGTGTTGGTATTGGAGACGGGCGTAATCAGCAGGCTTGGGGCGGAACAACCCGCCAGAACCACCAATATCATCAACAGCACAATCGTCGAAAAAAGTTGGCGCATCGCATCCTTTCTGCCATTGCCACCCGGATGAAAAGAACCGGCGATCAGCGATGAACCTGTTGTCCAACCCTGTTCTGCTTGATCGCTGCAACGGTTCATCATAGCCGGGTATGAATGGAACACAAAAACTCAACGTCTGCGACTATCCATAAGTCTGCGGGCAGGATCGTTGCCAATATCCGTGCCCATTGGCGTAAAACTGGCAACAAGTTGATTTGCCATTTATGCTTGCTGTTCCATGGCAGAGCGTTTTCTTATCACCGGCGGAGCAGGATTCATCGGATCGCACCTGGCGCAGCATCTGCTAAGTCTGGGGCATACGGTCGTGGCACTGGACAATTTATCCACCGGCCGGATTGAAAATATCCAGCCGTTGCTGGGGCATAAAAATTTCCAGTTCGTGCGCGACACCGTTGAAAACGAAACAACGGTCAACCACCTGGTTGCCGGTGCAAGCCATGTTTTTCATCTGGCGTCGGCGGTGGGCGTGCAGTTGATCGTTGATGAGCCGGTGCGCACCATCCGCACCATCGTCCGCGGTACGGAAATTGTGTTGGAGGCAGCCTTTCGATTTAACCGGCCGGTGCTGATCACGAGTTCGTCGGAAGTCTACGGCAAAGGGGCACGGGTGCCTTTTTGCGAGGAAGATGATGTGGTCATGGGACCGACGCATCATGCCCGCTGGTGCTACGCCTATGCCAAGGGAATCGATGAATTTTTGGGGCTGGCGTATCACCGTCAGTACGGCTTGCCGGTGACGATTGTGCGGCTGTTCAATACGGTCGGCCCGCGTCAGGTGGGAATGTATGGCATGGTGCTGCCCCGCTTTGCCAAGGCTGCACTGCAAGGCCTTCCGCTGCAGGTTTTCGGCACGGGCGAACAGACACGCTGTTTTGCGCATGTCAACGATATCGTCGGCGCCATCACCCGGCTGATTGCGCATCAGCAGGCACATGGTAATGTATTTAATCTGGGCGGGGAGGAGGAAATCAGCATTAACGATCTGGCGAGGCGCGTTATCGCTGCGGCAGGCTCAACCAGTACAATTGAACATATCAGCTACGAACAAGCCTACGGTCAACCGTTCGATGATCTCAGCCGCCGCGTACCCAGCCTTGATAAAGTCCGCGCCCTGATCGGTTATCAACCAACTCACAATCTGGATGACATCATCACAGCCGTGATTGCGCAGTACCGGTGAAAAGGCCGCAATGGTTCGCGACGGACATGATTCGCTGGCCGTCCTGACCACGATTTATTTTTTATCCCGCCGTTTTTCCGTTTGCAGAATCTGTAGCACCTGCCGATGCAGCGCGGCATTGGTGGAAACGGCATCACCCGCCCAAATATCCGCCCGATTTTTCCAGGAGGTGCAGTGCCCCCCCGCCTCCTGCAGAATCGGCAACAACGCCGCCATATCCCACGGATTCACCGCGTAATCCAGCATGATGTCGGCTCGACCGCTGGCGACCAGCAGATGACCATAGCAATCGCCCCAGCCGCGCACCACGCGAACCTGGCTGGCCAGTTTTTCAAAAGCGTCCGAGCGTGCCATGCAGCTCATGGATGAAGTCGTCGATAATACGGCTTGATCGAGACTGGAAACATTTGACACCCGGCACGGCCGGCCATTGCAGGTGCATCCGCCCTGATGGCTGGCGGCAAACATTTCATCCACGGCCGGCAGATAAGCAACCCCGGCCTTGATCTGCCCGCCCACCTCGACACCGATCAACACCCCCCAGAGCGGTACGCCACAAATAAAACTTTTCGTGCCATCGATCGGGTCGATGATCCAGCGGTGGCTGCCATCACCAGCACTGGCTCCCTGTTCTTCGCCAAGGATACTGTGATCGGGATACCGCGCCTGAATGATCTGCCGAATGGTCGCTTCAGCTTCACGATCAGCGCGCGTGACCGGCGTGTTGTCGCCCTTCAGCTCGACCTCCAACCGCGTGTTGAAATAGGCCAGCGCCCGCCGCCCACCCGTGTAGGCAGCATCAATGGCGACATGCAGCAAGTCAGACAACGGTATTTCAGCCATACTCTTTTCCACCTGATTTTTATGATTGGATTTCCAATCGTACCCACCCACAAGCACCGCTGACCACAATCAGTCGGTGCAACATCGCCTCAAAAAATTGAATCTTCACACACCGGCCGTCACGGGCCGGCGATCCCTGGTCAACCGCCCGAACAGCGTCAGTGTTTTGCTGCGCGTAATGTCCACCTCCACCAACTGGCCGACCAGGGCTGGATCGCCATCAAACACGACAATCTGGTCGCCACGGGTTCGCCCGGAAAGTTGAAACTTCGGCTGATCCGCGTCCTGGGATTTCTGACGTTTTTCCCAGCCCAGCTCGACCTGATTACCATTGCCGCTGCCCGCCACCCAGCGGCTGGCGAGTTTACTCTGCCCCTCGACCATCACCTCAACTTGCCGGCCGACCATTTCGCGGTTGTTCTGATCGCAGACCTGCGCCTGCACATCCAAAAGTTCGTTATTTCGCTGCTTTTTCACTTCCGGCGGTACATCATCTTCAAAGCGCGTAATCGCGGTCGTACCCGGCCGGAGCGAATATTTGAAAATAAAACTGTTCTTGAACCGGCACTGACGGATGACCTCCTTGCACGTCTGGAACTCCTGGTCCGTTTCCGTGGGGAATCCGACAATGAAGTCCGACGCTAAACTGATGTCCGGCATATATGCGCGGGCACGGCCGATGAACTGAAGATACTGTTCAGCGGTGTAACCGCGGTTCATCAATTTGAGAATGCGGTCGCTGCCGTGCTGGGCTGGCACATGCAGATAGCGGCAGATTCGCGGGCAATCGCGCATCGCCTGCAGGGCTTCATCCTCAAAGTCGCGCGGAAACGAGGTCACAAAGCGCAACCGCGGCAGATGTGACGCCGCTTCGTGAATCTGATAGAGCAACTGGCCGAATGTCGTAATCCGCCCGTCGCCATGATCGTAGCGGTAGTGATTGATCGTCTGACCCAGGAGCGTCACTTCCAGAACACCGGCATCGGCCAGCCGCCGGACTTCCTCGATGATATTTTCCGGCGGACGATGCACTTCCGGCCCGCGGGTGTACGGAACTACGCAGTAGGTACAAAACTTATTGCAACCGCGCGTGATGCGCACATAGGCCTGTGCAGCGTTATCCGTGGGGGAAAAACTGCGCGACAAATCCAGCAATTCCAGGTTGTCATGCGCCGCCGCCAGGGTTGATGAACGCCGCGACCGGCTGCCCATCAGCGCCACCTGGCGCTCGCTGTGAAGCTGATTGCCAACCGTCGTCAGGTTGTCGATCATCATCGCCAGTTTATCCAGCTCGCCGGGGCCGCACAGCAGATCGACGTGGGGAAACCGCTGAAAGATATTGGTTCCATCGCGCTCAGCCATGCAACCGATTACGCCAATGACCAGATGCGGCTTGGTCTGTTTCCAGTTGCGCATTTCGCCCAGACGCGACCAGACCTTTTGCTCGGCGTGTTCGCGCACAGAACAGGTGTTATAAAGAATAACATCCGCCTGCTGGCGATCATCGGTGGATTCATACCCACGGGCGCGCAACTGGGTCAGAACCAGCTCGCTGTCCAATTCGTTCATCTGACAACCAAATGTTTCCAGGTACAACGTTCGACGCATGGTTTGTGATTCTACCCAACTCTTTGTTTCGTGCGACTTCCCGCCCCTATTTTCCGATGCAGAACTGGGAAAAAATCTCCCCCAGCAGCTCATCGGGGCTGACACTGCCCAGAATCGACCCCAGCTCATTCAGCGCTTCGCGCAAACCCAGGGCAACCATTTCCGTCCCATCAGCCGCCGCCGAACCGGCCAGTTCCAGAGCATGAATCGCGGCTTGGATCGCGCGGACATGACGGGCATTGAGCGCCAGAACATCGTCAGCCAGCGTCAGACCAAATGCGCTGCTGCTGAGCTGATGACGCAGTTGTTCCATTCCTTGTCCAGTTAGCGCACTGACACTCAGAACAGGCGTGGAGGCTGGTGCGCCAAGGGTCGCGCCGCACGGCAAAGGCCAATTGGTTGCACCGGCAACTAAATCGCCTTTGGTTAATACGATCAGATCAGGCGATTGTTCGATTGCCAATATTTGTTGAAAACCGGCTGGGATAACGGCATTTTGCCCATCGATCACCAGCACAACAACGTCGGCCTGTTTAATCGCACGCAGCGACCGGGAGCGCATATCACGCTCAATCGCTGCCTGAGGTGATCGATCAGATGACTGGTCGGCAGCGGCTGACGGATTCATATCAACGAGCGGCGCAACCGATGAATTGTCGAAATCAATACCGGCTGCATCCAGCAAAACAACCCGACCGGCGGGCAGATCAACCTCCGCCGACAGCACATCGCGCGTGGTTCCGGCGATATCGGAAACAACGGCGCGCTCGTGGCCAGCCAGCGCATTCATCAGCGTACTTTTGCCAGCATTGGGCTGCCCCACCAGCACGATGGTCGGTTCATGACTCAACCGTTCCAGACGAACCGAATGATCGATTAGATTTTGCAGTTCGGCGGCTGCACCAGTCAGACGTTCCAGCAGACGATCAGTGGCAATGAAGGTGACATCTTCATCGCTGAAGTCGATCCCCACTTCCAGCAAGGCTAAAGTCTGGATGATCTGTTCCCTGATTGGTCTGAGGCGATCAGATAATTCACCCGCCAGCAACTGCCGGGCAGCGCGCCGTTGACGCTCACTGACAGCGCTGACCATCGCTGCCACCCCCTCAGCCCGGGTCAAATCAATCCTGTGATTGAAGTAGGCGCGGGCGGTAAACTCACCGGCTTCGGCCTGACGCGCACCGGCATGAATCAATCGATCCAGCACCTGGCGCGCCAACCACGGATTACCCGGTAAATGCAGCTCGATCACTTCTTCGTCGGTATAACTGCGTGAGGCGGCAAAATGATAAAGCCAGACACCGGGAACGCGCAAATCACCTGTTTTTGCAGCACTCTTATTTTCTGGGCCATTTTCATTTTTGGTCTCCAGCCTTATCGCCACCCGGCAGGCTGAGGAAAACTCCGCCAATGGCAGTGGATTTTCGATCATTTGCTGGACAAACCGTACAGCCTCCGGCCCGCTGAGGCGCACAATGCACCGCGCCGCCGGGCCGGGGGTGCTGGATAGCGCAACGATCGTATCGCCGGTAATCACAACTGCGATTATAAACGACAGGACTGTTCTGCAAACCCAGTCGCCGCAACGCCTTTTTGCCTGATCATTTTTTTATCCGATCATAAATTCACGTTGCGCCAATGGCAGCCCGCCAGCGCACAAATTGATCATCAGTGGAGATATTCATTTAACCGGCCTATGCTTTTGCACAAATTCACAAAGTCGTGAATGGTCTAACAGGAAAGGAACGAATCATGGATACGAAAACGTTGTTGGCGATGTACGATTTTGGTCATGCGCGCTTGCTGGAGTCTTTGCAGACGATTGAAAAAAGCGGCGCTGATCCGGCGAAGGTGCTGGCGTGGCGCCCCGGCGCGGGTCGGGCGCATATCGCCTGGCAGGCGATGCACTGTGCTGCCACGCTGGATAATTACGTCAATGCCCGCCTGCATGGTGGCAAGCCCGGCGATCCCGATCTGGTGGCACGCTACGGCGGCGGATCGACTCCGGCTGACGATCACATTCCTGATCTGGCAACCATTCGCCATGCACTGGAAAAACACGGCAAGCCGTTCCGTGACTATCTGGCCAAAGCCAATGCTTCAGAACTGAGCCAGAAAAAGATGTTTGGCAAAACCGAGCGTACTGTCGGCGAGGCGCTGGTGCTGCTGATCTGGCACGAAACGCACCATCAGGGGCAGATTCACCTGACGTGGAATCTCTACAAAGCAGCCCACGGTATCAAGTAACGCCGTAATAACGATCATGCTCAGTGGCCTTTGACGCTGAGTCCAACGAAGTGGCCCGGACTAAACGAATTGAGCGAATTAGTCCGGGTTATTCGTTGCCCAGAATCGTGGGCAGATGCGCTTTGACACGTTGTTCTTCGGTTTCCAGCCCCGGGGCTGCGCCGATGAACTGCTTGTCAAGCTGGCGCACCTTGCGCACCGGTGGATCAGTCAGTTGAACCAGATCGGGTGAATCAGCCCCTTCGTGGCGGCGAAGCACATGGTAGTATTGATCGCGCTGAACCGGAATCCATCCACTGTCGCGGATCAACCGGCAAATCTCGCGGTCGCTGAGTTTATACGTCGTGCCTGCAGCTGATACGACGTTTTCCTCCATCATGACCGAACCCATGTCGTTGGCCCCGAAATGCAGGGCAATCTGACCAATCTTCGGCCCCATCGTCACCCACGAGCTTTGCAGATTGGTGATGTTGTCGAAGAACAGCCGGGCAATGGCCAGCATGCGCAAATATTCATCCCCGCCAGCCATGCGCACGACCCGGCCACGCACAATGTCCTCATGGGTCGAATCATCAAACGGGCCATGCACAGCAGGATCCCACTCTTTAGCCCGGCCCAACGGTGTGTTTTCGCGCTGGAACGGCCAGTGGATGAATGCGGTGTAGAAACCGGCGGCAATCGGCCCATTCAGCGCTGGAGGCGCCGAAGCTGCAAAAATACCCGGACGGCGCGCTTTGATGGCTGCAATGACGCCGGCACTATCGGCGCCGCTCAACACTGGATCGCTTTGCCCGCGCAGCGCCTGGGCATAATCCTGCATATCGCGGATCGCAGCCATGTGTTCGATCCGTTCGCGGACAAACTCAATATGCCCAATGAGCATCGTGGCGCTGGTGTTCATTCCCTCTTCATGGGCCACGCGCATCACGCGCAGCCAGTCATCACCGCTGCACTTGCCGATACCAATACGCCGCCGGACGCGCGGCGCGAAAATTTCACCACCGCCGCCGGGAATCGTATCCAGACCGGCCGCCTTGAACCGACGGATGATTTCGCGCACATCCATCGAAAAAAAACGTTCAAATTCGACGAATTCCGGCGGGCTGAAAGCGTGAATATGCACCGTGGGAAACTGGGCCTTGATATAGCGCAGCAGGTCTTCGTAGTAGGTGATGGGCAGATCAGCATTCATCCCCCCCTGCATCAGAATCTGCGTACCGTTAATATCGACCAACTCCTGGATTTTGGCGCGAATGGCAGCGTGATCCAGCACATAGCTGTCCGGGTCATTCGGATCACGTCGAAACGCGCAAAACGTGCAACGCGCGGTGCAGACATTGGTATAATTGATATTTCGGTCGATTACGAAGGTGCGGTAGTCTTCGGGATGCTTGCGCAGCGCCACCTGATTGGCCCAGTCGCCCAGATCATGCAGCGAGGCCTGATGATACAGTTCCATCGCCTGCTGCTGGGTAAGCCGGGCTTTTGCCTGTATGACCGCATCGATATCAAACGACAGTTTGCTCATGGTATTGGTGGAATCTTAAATTACCCGCCGCGATCGAGAAAGACGCGCCTACACTATTTCAGCGTATTTGAAATACCCTTGCAGACAATGAGCGGTTGGATACATTGCACCATCCGCATCTTAATTTTGAAGGAGAATTTTGTCATGGCAGAGCAACCCAAGCAGAAACTGGCCACCATGGCCATCCACGCTGGCCAGGTGGTCGATCCGGCAACGAATTGCCGTACCGTACCGATTTACGCCACCACCAGCTTCGTATTTAACAACACAGAACACGCCGCCAACCTCTTTGGGTTGAAGGAGTTCGGGAATATCTACACGCGTCTGCAGAACCCCACGACCGACGTGATGGAAAAACGGCTGGCAGCTTTGGATGGTGGCGTTGCCGGTCTTGGGTTTGCCTCGGGCATGGCGGCGACCAATGCCGCGATTCTCACGCTCTGCCATGCCGGGCAGAATTTCATCAGCGCCACCAGCCTCTATGGCGGTACGTGGACGCTGTTCACCCAGACGTTCAAAAATCTGGGTATTGAAGTACGTTTTTTTGATCCCAACCATCCTGAACAAATCGACAAGCTGGTCGATGAAAATACGCGCTGCGTCTTTTTCGAGGCCCTGGGCAATCCGAAAAATGACGTGCCTGATTTCAAAAAAATCGCTGACATTGCCCACAAGCATGGTCTGCCGGCGATCTGCGACAACACCGTAATGACGCCAATGCTGCTGCGCCCCATCGAACACGGCATTGATATCGTCACCTACGCGGTGACCAAGTTCATTGGTGGCCACGGCACGCATATCGGCGGCGCGATTGTGGACAGCGGAAAATTCAAGTGGGCGGATAACCCAAAAAAATGGCCGGAATTCTGCGCCCCATCGCCAAGTTATCACGGCATGATTTTTGAAGAGGCGCTGCGTCCCATCGGCAACATCGCATACATCGTGCATATCCGCACCCATTGGCTGCGCGATACCGGTGCTGCCATGTCCCCATTTGCTGCATTTTTGTTCCTGCAGGGCCTGGAAACGCTTCATCTGCGCATGCCGCGCCACTGCGAAAATGCCCTGGGCATTGCCAGGTGGCTGAGCAAACATCCGCTGGTGAGCTGGGTCAACTACCCGGGTCTGGAATCCCATAAAGATCACGCAATGGCGGTCAAATATCTTCCCAACGGCGCTGGCGCGATCATGGGTTTTGGCATTAAAGGTGGTTACAAGAGCGCGGTGAAGTTCATCGATTCGGTCAAGCTTCTTTCGCATCTGGCCAATATCGGCGATGCCAAGACGCTGGTCATCCACCCCGCCAGCACAACGCACAGCCAGCTCAGCGAAGAAGAACAGGCCCGGGCAGGTGTCAGCCCCGACTACATCCGTCTGAGTATCGGTCTGGAAGATATTGACGACATCAAGGCCGACATCGATCAGGCGCTTAAAGCAGCACAGTGATCGTGTTAGTGGCTGTAATGATCGGGCGCCAGCCGGTACTGCGGCGAGTGTCTGCCTACAATACGTTTTGGGCTGATCGATGCACCTGCTAACCCGGGAAATTCGTTTTGCGGTCAACGCCAGGTCGGACGACCAACAAGCGCATGCGCCGACGAACGGCTACGGCGGGTATCCTTCGCTGACAGGTTTGGGATATTTTTTCACCCTGGCAGCCGCGGTCAAAGGGGCGCTGAATCCCGTCAGCAGTTATCTGCTGAACATCCGCCAGATCGATGCGCGCCTGCGCCTGGTGGCCATTGCGATTATCGAGCAGCACATCCGCCACAATACGTTTGGTGGCGGTGGATTGGTGATGCGCCGTTTGTTCGATGCCCTGGGGCCGACATGGGATCCCACCATGCCCCCGACTGATCCGCCTGTCGGAGCACCGCTTCGTGAAAACGCGCGCCCCGAATCGGGCGCGGTAACTGATCCGCCACAACTGCAACAGCTCAAGCTGCAGCTTTCACCCTTTCAATCCTGGACCATCAACGCTGGGGAGTATCCAATGATTCGTTTCAGCCAGATGTTTGAATTTGCCGCAGCCCACCGGCTGCATAATCCCGCGTTGTCTGACGCGCAAAATCGCCAGACGTATGGCAAATGCAACAACCCCAACTTCCACGGCCATAATTATCATCTGCAAGTCACCGTAATCGGAACTCCGGATAACGACGGCAGCTTGATCAACACCCCCGCGCTGGAACGGATTGTCAATGAAACGGTGATCGATCACTTCGATCACAAAAATCTGAATCTGGAAGTGCCGCAATTCGCCCAGCGCATCCCCACGCTGGAAAATATCGCGCGGGTGATTTACGAATTGCTCAAACCACGGCTATCCCTGCCGCAGGCGCGCCTGGCGGAAGTGACCGTCTGGGAGACGCCCAAAACCTGGTGCCAGTATTCGGAATAACCGGCAGCTTCATGGTCGCCGATTTGATTCTTACTTACTTTTCGGTTGCCTGCAGCACACGAGGTTTATCAAAAGCGAAGTTCATCGCAGCCTTGACGAAACCGAGGAACAGCGGCTGGGGGCGCAGCGGCCGGCTGGTCAGCTCAGGATGCGCCTGCGTGCCGACAAAATAGGGGTGAACCTCCTGTGGCAGCTCGAAAATCTGCATGATCGGCTGGGTTGGATGCTTGCCGCTGAAGACCAAACCCGCCTTCTCCAGGTCGTCAATATATTTGGGATCCACCTCATAACGGTGGCGGAAACGCAAGCGGATTTTTTTTGCATCATTGAACAGCCGGGCAGCCAGCGTGCCGGGTTTCAGCTCGACATCCTTGCCCCCCAGACGCATATTGCCGCCAAGTCCTTCAATGCGCTTCTGCTCGGGCAGAATATCGATGATGGGTGATTTGCATTGGGGATCAAATTCAGTGCTGTTGGCATCAGCCACCCCACAGACGTTGCGGGCATATTCAATCACCGCCATCTGGAATCCAAGACAAATCCCCAGATAGGGCAGACCATTTTCACGGGCGTAGCGGATACAGTCGATCTTGCCTTCGGTCCCGCGAACACCAAACCCACCGGGAACGATAACCCCGTGAATACCCTTGAGATGCTCCGCCACGTTGCTGGCATCGATCGTGGTGGTGTCGATCCATTGCAACTCGACATTGCAACCCAGGTTGACGCTGCAGTGCTCAACCGCCTTGATAATACTGGCGTAGGCGTCGCGCAGGGCAGTGTATTTTCCGGTAATGGCAATCTGCACGCTGCGCTCGGCGCGACCGATGCGTTCAACGTAGTTCTTCCACTGGGCACGAACCCGGTCTTCATGCCGCTGAACAACCCGGTCATGCAAACCCAACAGGGTCAGCACTTCACGATCAATGCTCGCTTCGCGCAGGGCTTCAGGAATCAGGTAGATGCTCGGCACGTCGTGCATGCTGATCACACGCGGCATTGGCACGTTGGTCGCCATGGAAATCTTCTGGCGCACCTTGTCCGTTACCGGCGAAGGGGCGCGACAGGCGACGATGTTGGGCATAATGCCCATTTCCATCAATCGTTTGATACCCAACTGGGCGGCTTTGGATTTTTGTTCGCCCAGACTCCCTGGTTCCAGCACATAGGTCAGTGCCACGAAACAGACGCTGCCTTCCCCCTCTTCGTAGGCAAGCTGACGCACCGCTTCCAGGTAAAATATATTTTCGTAGTCGCCGACGGTGCCACCCACTTCGACAAAAACCACGTCCGCATCGGTCTTGGCCGCCAGCTCGCGCAAACGCAGCTTCACTTCGCCGGTTACATGCGGAATCACCTGCACATCGCGCCCGAGATAGCCGCCTTCGCGCTCTTTTTTCAGTACGCCGGACAGAATCTGCCCGTTGGTCGTGAAATTAGCGCCGGTCAGATCCTGATCGAGCAGCCGCTCATAGGTGCCCAGATCCATGTCGCATTCCATGCCGTCATCCAGCACAAAAACTTCGCCATGACGAAAGGGATTCAGCGTCCCCGAGTCGATGTTGAGATACCCCTCCATCTTGATCGGCGCAACCCGCAAACCCTTGTCCTGAAGTAATTTGGCCAGTGATGAGGAAAAAATCCCCTTGCCCAGCCCGCTGATCACCGTGCCGACGACAACCACATATTTGTGTTTGCCGCGGCGGTATCCTTCAGGCATCGGCGTGTAAAATTCCGTCTCTTCCTGTGACTGGCCGATGCGGGCAAGTAGGTCTTGTGTGCTCATGTCGTTCTTCAGCAGGTGGCCGCCAACGCGACTACCGTTGCCTCCTTGTATTAAATCGTTCGACAAATTCCTCGTATTGCGCCGGCGTATCAATGCCGTGGGTTGCGCGATCCGCTTTCAGTACAAAAATGCGCTGACCACGATCCAGCACCCGCAACTGCTCCAGCTTTTCCGCCATTTCCAGCCGAGAAGGTTGCCAACTGGAAAAATCCAGCAGGAACTGCCGCCGGTACGCATAGATGCCCAGATGCAGAAAATACGTCGGAGCCGCCATCGTATCGGGATCGCGCCAATATGGAATTGGACAGCGCGAAAAATAAAGGGCA
Organism: Phycisphaerales bacterium; assembly: GCA_020847375.1. Lineage (GTDB taxonomy): Bacteria > Planctomycetota > Phycisphaerae > Tepidisphaerales > Tepidisphaeraceae > JADLCB01. Next base: position 55,891 of record JADLCB010000026.1, read on the forward strand.
TATCCCTTTTGATTGATGACAACCTTGACCAGATTCGGATCTTCAACCCTGGCGGCTGGCGGAAATGCAGTCGCTGCCGTCGCCATCTGATCGTCCGATGTCTGCAACCGTTCAATCAGGCGGTCAATGATCTCCGGTTCAATCTCCGGCTCATCACCCTGCACATTGACAATAATCTCGTCCTCCAAGCCGGTGGCCACTTCGGCAATCCGGTCTGTGCCAGACTGGTGCGATGCGTGTGTCATCACAGCCAGCGTGCCAAAAGGCTGAACCGCGTCGATGATCTGTTGATCATCACTGGCCACGATCACCTGCCGCACGCGCTGGCACTGGCGCACCTGATCGACCACATGCTGAACCAGCGGCCGGCCGGTCGATGAGGCGACTATTTTGGCGGGAAAACGGGTGGAACCGAGGCGGGCAGGAATAATGACAGTCGCAGTCAAGATCGATCCTTCGCGAGGCTGGAGATCCGGTTCATAACTGCAGGGCAAAATTACGGTCTGAGGCTGCAACTGTCAAATCGACCATCGCTCCAACCGACCATCGCCGGGGTAAAAATAACACCCGCCAATACCGCCACCCGCGCCATTTTCAACTTAACCGACTCAGCGCCAGGGCAAACGCAAGTAGGCGTCCGATAGACAATCTCTTACGAGCCGCGACCGTCAGGGAGCGGATTTGAGCCGATCACCGCTCCCTGACGGTCGCGGCTCGTTAATACATCGACCCTCGCGGGTTACTTGCGATTGCCCTAGACTCTGGGCTGGGGCGTTATACAGTTTTACGCGTCGGCTGACGGATCAGCGGGACGATACATTCGATCATCTGCGCTTCGGTCAGGCGGCCGACATTCAGCGTCAGATCAAACGCATCTGAACTCAACGATCGCTGCGGCCAGTAACTGGTGAAAAAGGCTTGACGATTGCGCTCCAATCGGCGCATTTCTGTTTCCGCCTGCGTCCGGGGTATCCCGCGACGCCGCGCCAGCGCATCAATTCGTTTGTCCGCCGATGCCACCCGGCGCACATGCACGCCGCCGGCCAGATCGCCTGTGATGAAAACGCCCCCCAACCCCACAATCACCACCCGCCCCGCCCGGGCCAGTGCGCGCACCGTGGTCGAAACATTACGAAAAATCGTTTCGTCCGATGGTGATTTGCTGCCAACGGCCAAACCCGAAAGAATATCGCTCAACCAGCTTCGGTCACGCTCCATCAACGATTCGACCACTTCATGCGAGATGTTGTGGTCCGTAGCCACTTTTTCAATCAATTCACGATCCCAGCTTGTCCAGGGAACCGGTGCTGGGTCTATTTCATTCAGCCGTTGCACCAAACGCTGGGCAATTTGTTTGGCACCAGCGCCGGCTTCGCGGCTGATCGTGATAAAGGGCACGCTGGGCGCGGCCGTGTCATCAAGAACGCCACGCCGGACGGGCGTTTTCAGAGCAGCCAGAATCGGGCGTATCTGTCGCTGAAGTGTGTTGGGATCAATCGCGGCCATCAATCCTCCCTGTTAAGACGTGCTGTATTATATCACGTTCATGGAAGGGCTGCTGCAAAAAATTGTTCCTTCAAGAGACTACGGACCGGCCAAGTCCGTTTCATCAATCAGTGTCATTTTTCACTTGATCAACCGATGCGTTCACACCCGCCCAGATACGGCTGGAGCGCCTGTGGCACGGTGATTGAACCATCGTCATTCTGATAATTTTCCAGGATGGGGATCAAAATACGCGGGCTGGCCACCACGGTGTTGTTGAGGGTATGACAAAAATGGATCTTGCCGCTGGCATCTTTGTAACGTAGATTCAATCGGCGGGCCTGAAATTCATACAAGCGCGACGCCGAGTGCGTTTCGCCATAACCGCTAGCATCATCCCTGCCGTCAAAGCGCGAAGGCATCCACGTTTCAATATCGAACATCGCAGCGTTTTTCACCCCGATATCGCCCGTGCAGCACTGAATCACGCGATAGGGCAACTCCAATTTCTGCAGAAGCTGTTCACTATAACCGAGCATCGTTTTATGCCACTGTTTGCTTTCATCCACATCATTGCGGCAGATGACGACCTGTTCACATTTGTCAAACTGATGCACCCGGTACACGCCAGCCGTATCCTTGCCGTAGGTTCCGGCTTCGCGGCGAAAACAGGTGCTCACGGCGGTGTACTTGCGCGGCAGGTCCGCTTCGTCCAGCACTTCATCCATATGAAAGGCGGTCAACCCCACCTCGGCTGTTCCGGTTAAAAAGCGTACATCGTCCTCAGCTTCATGCTCCTCGCCCACGCGATACGCCTGCTCGCGTCCGGCGGGGAAGAACCCCGTCCCGCGCATCGCCGATTCGCGCACCAGCACGGGTACGTTGATCGCGGTAAATCCGTGCTGGCGTGTCATCAGATCCATTGCCAGGCGCAACACCGCGTTGTGCAGCTCCGCCCCTTTTCCCACAAGGAAATACGAGCGGCTGCCTGCCAGTCGTACACCACGGTCGCTGTCGATCAACTGATGTTTCTGGGCCAGCTCAGCATGACTGCGCGGTGTAAAGGCAAACTGGCGCGGTTCGCCCCAGCGGTACATCACCAGATTATCCGCCGCATCCTTACCAACGGGCACATCGTCATCCGGCGGCTGGGGAATGCTCAAAAGCAGCGGTTCGAGCCTGCTTTCAGCCTCGCGCGACTGCTCCTGTGCCGCCTGCACCTGTTGTTTGAGGCTTTGCATGCGGGCGACGGCTGCCTTTTTTTCCGCCGGGTCTTTCAAACGGGCGATCTCGCCCGACGCCTTGTTCTGCTGGGCGCGCAATGTCTCAAACTCGCGCATGGCGGCAGACCGCTTTTCATCCATCTGCAGCACCGCATCAATGTCCACCGCGACATTTTTCAGGCGCGCACCCTTGCGGTATTTATCCGGATGCTCACGCAAATCTTTCAGGTCAATCATGGCCTTGGGCTATCCTTCCCGTTGCTGTGCCGTTGGACGATGGTTTTACTTGGCCGGTTTGGTCACCAGCACCTGTGGACGGCCGGCTTCGGGCCAATCCATATGGAAAAAATGACCACGTGGTTCGTCGGTGCGCTCGTAGGTATGGGCGCCGAAGTAATCGCGCTGCGCCTGCAACAAATTGGCTGGCAGGCGGGCCGAGCGATATCCATCATAATACGCCAGGGCACTCATGAACGCCGGAGCGGCAATTCCATTGACCGCCGCCAGACTCACCACCTGACGCCAAGCCGCCTGCCCCTTGCTGATCTGTTCATTGAAATACGGATCCAGCAGCAGATTCACCAATTCACTGTCGCGGGTGTAGGCATCGGTAATTTTCTGCAGGAAGCGGGCACGAATGATGCAGCCACCGCGCCAGATCGCAGCGATTTGGGCAAAATTCAACTTCCATTTGTACTCATTCTGCGCTTCGCGCATCAGTTGGAAACCCTGGGCGTAGGCACAGATTTTCGAGCAGTACAGCGCCTGGCGCACCGCGTTGATCAGCTCATCACGATTGCCGCTGTACGTCTGGGTCTGCGGGCCTTTGAGTTGCTTGCTGGCTTGAACACGCTCATCCTTCAGGGCAGACAGACAGCGCGCAAAGACCGCCTCAGCGATGGAATTGGCCGGGATACCCATGTCCAGGGCATTGACGCCAGTCCATTTACCCGTGCCTTTTTGACCGGCGGCATCCAGCACATAATCAACCAGAAATTCATTTTTATGTTTGGGATCATGCTGCTGAAGAATGTCAGCCGTGATCTGAATCAGATAGGAATCGAGGTCGCCCTCGTTCCAGTGGGCAAAGACCTTCGCCAGCTCGTCGGCTTTCAAACCCAGCAAATTACCCAGCAAAGTGTACGCTTCGCAGATCAACTGCATATCGATGTACTCGATACCGTTGTGAATCATTTTCACATAGTGACCCGCCCCGTCAGGGCCAAGGTAGGTTGTACACGGCACGCCGCCTTGAACCGGCTTGCCCGGAGCGTAGTCTTCCAGCGGTTTTCCGGTTTTGACATCGACCTTGGCGGCCACCGCCTCCCAGATGCTCTGAAGATGTTTCCACGAGGCCGGATCGCCACCAGGCATCATCGATGCGCCAAAACGAGCGCCCACTTCCCCACCGGAAACGCCCGAACCAAAGAACTTGCACCGGCTGGCGTATTCCTTTTCGCGGCGGATGGTGTCGGTCCAGAGGCTGTTGCCGCAGTCAACGACGATATCATCCTTTTCAATCCCGGCTTCGAGCAGTTGCTTGACCACCGCATCAACGGCCGCTCCGGCCTTGACGAGAATAATCACCTTGCGCGGCCGCTTGAGGCTGGCGACCAACTGCCTCAGGTCATGCGTCGGTATGATGCGGCTGGCGGAGGGTTCGTGCGTCTTGATTTTTTCGATCCATTCATCGGTCACCGAGGTCGTACGATTGAAAACCGCCACGCTGTAACCGTGATCCGCAGCGTTCAGCGCCAGGTTCTGGCCCATGACAGCCAATCCGATCAATCCAATATCTGCAGCATTCTGCTGTGCCACGACTAACTCCTTGAGTGTTGGCTGGAAAAGTAATTTTGGTCACCTGCTCATTACAGACGACAGGATCAGATATTATAGACCAACCCTGCGTCGAGCAAAGCTGATGAAATGAAGATTTCGATCATCGGGCGGTCTGGGGCCACGATAAGGCATGCGCTGGCGCTGCAGAGGATAGCGCAATCCGGGCGCTGGTCGGTTCCATCATCAAGCTGGGGCAACCGGCCGTTACTTGCTTAACAGATCGACATACCGGCTGTACGCCTGATCCCACCGGGCGGTATCGCGCGGTTCATAGCGGCGCACGGGGAAACTATTGCGCACAATGGCACGCGCCTGCGCCAGCGAATCAACCACCCCCACCGCCATCGCCTGCACCAGCACATTGCCAATACCAGTGGCTTCGACCGGTCCGGCGACGACGATGCAACCGGTCGCATCAGCCGTCATCTGGTTGAGCAACTCATTCTGCGTGCCGCCCCCGACAATATGAATGGTCGCAATCTTCCGGTTCAAAATATCTTCCAGACCTTCCAGCGTGCGGCGGTATGTCAGGGCCAGGCTATCCAGGCAGCAACGCACAAATTCGCCCGGACTGGCAGGGATCTTTTGCCCGGTGGACTGACAAAACGACTCGATTTTAGGTGGCATGTTCCCCGGTGCCATGAACGGCCCGTCATCCGGGTTGATCAACGAAACCAGCGCCGGTGCCTGACTGGCCATCTCCGTCAACTCAGCATAACTGTACTCCCGGCCAGCCTGCGCCCAGTAACGCCGGCATTCCTGCACCAGCCACAGGCCCATGATATTTTTCAGGAAACGAGTCGTCCCACCGACACCCCCCTCATTGGTGTAGGCATACTGCTGCGATTTTTCATTGATGATTGGTTCAGGCAGCTCGACCCCCATCAACGACCAGGTTCCCGAAGAAATGTAGCACCAATCATGACGCGCGCCCTCGACGGGAACCGCTGCCACCGCACTGGCGGTATCGTGCGAGGCGCTGGCAATGACCGGCATGGCTTTGACGCTGCATTCTTCGGCAATCTCATTCAACAACGGGCCTAGCACGGTTCCCGAGGGGATGATCCGCCCCAGGATTCCCGCTGGCAAATCCAGCTCCTGCAGCAATCCCCTGGCCCAATCGCGCTGACGCGGATCGTACATCTGGCTGGTCGAGGCGATGGAAAATTCGTTGCCGGCGACACCCGTAAAGAGATAGTTGAACAAATCAGGCATGAACAGCAACTGCCGCGCCTGCGCCAGACGTTGTGGGTTGGCCATTTTTTCAGCATAGAGCTGAAACAACGTGTTGAACTTCATGAACTGAAGGCCGGTGAGGGCGAAAATTCGTTCGCGCGGCACGCGGGCAAAAACGGCGGACATCGACTCATCGGTGCGCCCGTCACGGTACATGAAGGGCAGACCCATCAACTCACCCTGGCTGTCCAGCAGGCCGTAATCGACGCCCCACGTATCAACCCCGATCCCGTCAACCTCAATCCCCTGGGCTGATTTGGTCAACCCTGTTTTCAGTTCCTGCCATTGCGCCAGAATATCCCAATGATAATGCCCGCGCATTTTGCCCATGGGGTTGGCAAAACGATGCCTCACATCCAGCGTCAACTTCTGGTTCTCCAGAACCGCCAGCAGCGCCCGCCCGCTTTCGGCGCCAAGGTCAAATGCCACAAATCGCCGTGTGCTCATAGATTCACACCTTTTGCGCAGGGTTATTTTGTTTCAGATGCAGACATTCACTAGCTGCAGCCACATCAGTATTGCAGCCCGCCAGCAGCAATGCAAAAGGTGGGCGCGTCATCGCACTCAAACCATGGCGCGATGCCAACTGCTCTTGCGCATCAGGCAAGTCGCCGGGAACTTTAATCATGATGAATCGCGATTATTCCGCCTTGGCACGTTCGCGCACGTCGTCAATGGTGCCGACATACAGGAAGGCGCTTTCGGGCAGGTCATCCGCCTCACCCTTGATGATGGCATCAAAGCTGCGCAGCGTATCGGCGATGGACGTATAAACGCCCTTCTTACCGGTGAACTGCTCCGCCACGAAGAACGGCTGGCTGAAGAATCGCTCGATCTTACGGGCACGGCTGACAATGAGCTTGTCTTCTTCGCTCAATTCGTCCACGCCCAGAATCGCGATGATGTCCTGCAGGTCACGATAGCGCTGCAACATGGTTTGCACAGCGCGGGCAACGCGATAATGCTCCTCACCGACAATTCCCGGATCCAATGCACGCGACGATGAAGCCAGCGGATCGACGGCCGGATAAATACCCTTGGCAGCGATGGATCGCTCGAGGTAGATGAACGCATCGAGGTGGGCAAAGGCGTTGGCCGGTGCCGGGTCGGTCGGGTCGTCAGCAGGCACGTAAACTGCCTGCACGCTGGTGATGGCGCCATTCTTGGTCGAGGTGATTCGTTCCTGCAACGCGCCCATTTCCGTCGCCAGCGTAGGCTGATAACCCACGGCTGAGGGCATGCGTCCCAACAGAGCCGACACTTCCGAACCAGCCTGTGTAAAACGGAAGATATTATCAATGAACAGCAGCGTGTCGGCACCGGTTTCATCGCGGAAGTATTCCGCCATGGTCAGTGCGCTCAGGGCCACGCGCAGACGCGCGCCCGGCGGTTCATTCATCTGACCGAAGACCATCACCGTCTGATCAATAACGTGCTTGCCCGTATTACCGATCTGTGCCTCCTGCATTTCCAGCCACAAATCCGTACCTTCACGAGTTCGTTCACCCACACCGGCAAACACCGAATAACCGCCGTGCTGCTGCGCGATACGCGCGATCAACTCCTGAATGACCACCGTCTTGCCCAGACCGGCACCACCGAACAAACCTGCCTTGCCACCGCGAAGGAACGGCGTCAGCAGGTCGATCACCTTAATGCCCGTCTCGAAAACTTCGGCCTTGGGTGTCAAGTCGGTGAACTCAGGCGGGTTGCGATGGATCGGGCGCAGTTTGGTCGTATTCACCGGCCCGCGCTGGTCGATCGGTTCGCCCAGCAGGTTGAAGACGCGACCGAGCGTTTCAGTCCCGACCGGTACCATCACCGGGCTGCCGGTATCGATCACATCCATGCCGCGCTGCAGACCGTCGGTTGATCCCAACGCCACGGCGCGAATCTTGCCACCACCCAGGTGGCTGGCCACTTCACCCACCAGATTCACGGTCTGACCTTCGACCTGCAGGTTGATTTTAATGGCGTTGTAGATGAGGGGCAGCTGATCTTCTGGGAATTCAGCATCAAAGGTTGATCCGATCACCTGCGTAATTTTTCCGGTTGCGGGCATGATTCACAGTCCTGTCAAAGTAAACAAAATTACCAATGTGGCGAAGGATTGTACAAATCCTTCACAAAGTAACAAGAACCCACTGACTAAAACCGCTGATTGGCAGCCATAGCCGTCAGACAAATAAAACAACGGAGGCGGAGGGATTCGAACCCCCGAGACCCTTTCGGGTCTACCGGTTTTCAAGACCGGCGCAATTAACCGCTCTGCCACGCCTCCAGCGTCGTGCGAACATACTATCTGCCCCCGGCTGGCAGGTCAAAAGCACCGGTAATCTATGTACATTTTTGCTCGTCTGATAACTGATCGGCTGGGTTGGCAGGATTTACGAATCATCCCGTTGCGCTATTTTTTCATCAGTCCGGCTGTGTTGGGATTGATCGGTCTTTCCCGTCATCGCCAGACGGAGCAGAAGCACGGGCAACAGGATAAAACTCCCCTTCATATTGTTTATTTTCTTCCTCCCGCGGCTTGACGGGCGACTCACTGGTCACCGGCGCCCCGGCGAGTTCGCGGATTTCCGGCGTATTTTTCGAATTTTCCGCCATGGCTATCGCACCGGCGATCTGCTGATCTTCGTCAATAGCCGACTCAGCCCTGTTCTCATAACTGGCTGTCACCGCAGCCAGATCGTCAGCCTGTTTGGTCGATGGTGTGCTGTCATTCGGCCTGGTTCGGTCTGTTGTCAGGCGATTTTTCTGGATTTTTTTCGTTCTCCGCGGCGGTTTGGCTAAACCTGCACCGATCAGCACGCGCAACAGCAGCGGCCACGCCCCACCAATAATCACCGTCGAAACCGTCGTCACGATCACATAGGTCCAACCTTTTTCCTCCCAGAAAGCATGGGAAAAAACCAAACCGCTATTCGGATTGGCCGCCTGCACGCCTTCCAGATAGGCCCGCACATCAGGCGCTGCATTGCGCCGACCAAACCCGCTTTTGTTGGAACTTTCCACCAGATAGGGTTTGCGCGTGATCAATTCCTGCATTTGATAATTTGCCTGGCCACTCTGCACGTTCAATCGCTGATAGGTCACGCGCGTGCTGTCGGGATCGACCGTTGGATGCAGACGAATTCCAGCGATCACCGGCAGTTGCTTTTCCGACACGCGCCGCCTGGCCAGTAAATCGCGCTGAAAATCAGAATCCGTACCCGCCCGATATTCCAAACTATGATCCCAGTTCGCATAGGAATAGGACAACCCCAGCCCCACCACCAGCCCAATCATCACCCAAACCCACCATTTCAAGTCCTGTATCTGCATTGAACACGGCCCTCGAAATTTCCCGTCCCCTCACGTTCATTATCCACCATCCTATGAAGTTTTCCACCCTGATTTTCAGGATCGGTTGATCTGTACCCCAGCGCGTGTCTTTTGCAAATTCAGCCCCTGTATTCAATCGGTTTCTTGCCAAATCATCGGGCTGCGATCATTATTTTCTTCCTAATGAGCGTGCCCGTTCAGGTTAATCTGACCCGATCCATCCTGATCCAACTGATTGTCTACTGTCTGGCCATGGGCATCAGTCTGTCGGGGCTTCCCCTGTCAGCCAACCAAAAACCAACCGAAGACCTGGCGGTGCATCTGCTGGTGTGCCTGCACATGGTTGCACTGGCAGGACTGGCTCCGTTGGTTTTGTCCCGATGGATCAACACGCTGCTAGCCGTAATTCTCGTCTGGCCTTATCTGTTGTTGTCAGCATTTGTGGCAGCCAGACCCGTTTCCCAACTCATTGGCGTCGCGATTATCATGGGTTTGTGGACACTCGTGCTGGGCGCATGGCAAAACGTGTTGAAAACGGACGTGATGCGGTCAATCATGGTGGCATTGGCGCTGCTGTTGACGCTCGGCGGGGGCGTGCTGAATTACCTCTCACACGAATATCAACCTGCATCGCTCGGTTGGCCATCCTGGCACTGGTGGACATCAACACCCCTGCTGGCCGGCTTGAAACAGTTGGACCAACCATTACCCCTGATCTGGCCAGCGATTATCGTTCTATTGGTTTTACTGGTGGGCGCTTTGGCCATCGCCTGGCTGCAAACACGGGCAACTGCCTCAAATCAATAAAATTCGTCGCCAACTCACGAAGCAACGATCAATTTATTCACTTTAACTAACAAGTTATCCACAATCCTGTTTGACGAAACATTCGTCGTTTCTTTTTGCAAATCCATTAAAAACCAAAGAAAAACGCGAATATCGGCCGATTACTCCGCCAAACTTAAAAATGTTTTAAGCAGAAAATAATTTTTTGATTGCATCGGTGGGAGGATATGGTAAAAAATCCCTATTGCCGAATGCAAGTGGAACAGACACCCTTACGACATCTCGTTCTTTATGGTGAATTTGAACTCACCATTGATGACAAGAATCGGATGCTCATCCCATCCGAAGTCCGACGGGTGTTGATTCCCGAGCGTGACGGCGAGGCGATGTTTCTGGTCTTTGGGACGAATCGGAAACCGTGGCTTTATCCTGAACGACAGTACGAAGCCATGGTCGCGCAGATTCAACAGGAACTGGCGCCAACGGAAGATGCTCTGGCGTTTGATCAGATGCATTTTGCCATGGCCAGTCGTTTGGAATGGGATAAACAAGGCCGGGTTCTGATACCGGA
>JADLCB010000027.1 GCA_020847375.1 Phycisphaerales bacterium
AAGCCCCTCGGCGATCAAGTCGGCATTGATGAACATGGGGCAGTTGCCCTCGGCCGGGAGAAACTCTCGTGCAAAGGTGGTCTTGCCCGAGCCGTTGGGGCCAGCCAGAATCAGAGCGAGGGGTGCGAGCGTCGGCTGCGGAGTCATATCACGCTCCCTTCGCCGACGAGTTCGAAATCGCGGTAGGGTCTGGTGCGAACGGGTCTGTTAACTGGGCAAGGGGTGTTTACGAGAGAGTCCGAGAGTTCGGGGCGTTGCTCTTGGGTTGCAGGGCGGAACGTGTACGTTTCCTGTCGCCACGTCGCGCAGACGGTGCGAAACAGAAAATCGGTTTGTCCGGGGCGATTAGCCATAACCCTTTGATTCCAACGGGTTACAGAAAAGCCCCGGCGGCTTTCGCTCCGGGGCTTTCCGTTAACTGGATTGGCGGAGTAGTTCGCCGTTTTTAATCAAGCTCCGCGAAAGCAACCCTGGTCGAACGACTCTCAGCATGAGCATCGTCCATCCCATCGTCCAGTCAGGCGCGGAAGTAACCGCTCCCCGTGTTTAGACGCTCTCCGAAGCAGCGAACGCCATCCACGGCGACAGGATGTTTCCTGAAATCAGCCATTTTCCGATGATAGAAAATCGCCTTCATAGGAAATCTTGACACGAACAATTTCCTTGATTATGCTATTTTCCGACGACGGAAAATGACGATATGAGGAAAATGAGCAAGGTCAACTTCGAAATGATGCTGCGGGACGGCCGCCTGGCGGTCCCGCCCTTGGAAATTCGGGTTCTGGCCAGCCAACGTCAGGGCGCGGATGCCCTTGTCGATGTGGCGTGGCGCGGGCGGTCGGGCTGGTTTGTGGCCGAACTCCGTCGCGACGCCAAGCCCCTGACACTGAAGATGGCCATCGAGCAGGTTCGGCAGTACGCCGGCAAGGTGGAGCAGGCCCGGCCGATGATCATAGCGCCTTACTTCAGCCGCGAGAAACTCGACCAGTTGCTCGAGGCGGGAGTAAGCGCCATCGATTTCAGCGGCAACGCCGTCATCGACGTTCCCGGCGAGTTCCTCTTCTACAAGACCGGCAACCCCAACCAGTACCCCGACAGTTCACCCATCCGCTCGGCCTACCGGGGCGACGGATCGCTCGTGGCGCGTGTGCTGCTGCTGGAGCGCCAGTTCTCGGCGGTAGGGAAGATTCTGGACGCCATCCGCTCGCGTGGCGGCGCGCTGACGCTGGGCATGGTCTCTAAAGTTCTTCAACGCCTCGATGCGGACCTAGCCATCGAACGCCCCAATCGCAACGCGGTGCGGGTCATCCAGCCCGAACGACTGCTCGGCGGATTGTTGGAGGCTTACCAAACGCCCAAGTCGCAGACCACATGGCTGGGCAAGGTTGCTCTTCCCACCGACGAGTTGCTTGCCAAATTGCGGGGGATCGCCAGCGACGGGGGTGTGGTGCGTACTGGCGAAGCCTCGGCTATCGAGTATGCGGCGTGGGCCGGTGAACCACTCATCTCCTGCTATTGCCGCGCGACTCCCACGGCGCTGCTGGAGCGCCTGGGCGTAGAGGCTAAAGAGACGCGTGCGTTTGCCAACCTGCGGCTGATTCAATCCGAGGACCAACTGGTCTACTTTGATGCCCGGCCGAACCTGGCCGCTTCGCCGATCCAGGCCTACCTGGAGATGGCCAGCGGCGACAAGCGACAAAAGGAAGTCGCCGGGCAGATTCGCAGCGCAATCCTGAGCGCGACTGGGGCCACCACGTGAACGACAATCTGCCGCGTACCAGCCTCCTCGACCTGCTGCACGCGTTGGGAAACGACGCGCGCGGCATCCTCCTGGGCGGGGGCTACGGTCTTTACCTCAAACAACTGCATCTGGCCCATGCCGGCGCGCGCACCCTGATCGGTGCGGAACTGTGGCCTGCGCCGCGGGCGACCGAGGACTTGGACTTGATGCTGTCGGCCGAGTTGGTCGCGAATGTGCGCTCCATGACTGCGCTCCGCGCCGCGCTGGACAAGCTCAATTACCAGGTCATCAAGGGTTCGGAATACCTGCAGTTCGTGCGGACCATCACCGCCACGCAGGCGGTCAAGATCGATCTGTTGACCGCGCAGCTCGACGTGCTCAAGGCCTTCCCCGCCATCAACGCCGACATCCGCCGGGCCAGGCCCACGGCGGCGGATCGTCCCAAACTCCACGCCCATCCCACCGACGGCGCGTTGACGCTGACGGAAGCACCCTTGGTGATCGAGGTCGCCGGCACGCTCTCGACGGGTCAGGCTTTTGCCGCGGCGGTCATGATCCCCGATCCGTTCAGTTACCTCTTGATGAAGCTCACCGCGTACCGCGACCGGCGCAACGACCCAGACAAAGACATGGGCCGTCATCACGCGTTGGATGTGTTCCGCATCGTGGCGATGCTCACCGAACCGGAACGCGATCAGATCCAGACGAATCTGCGCCGCTTCGCGGCCGACGCCCAAGTGAGCTCCTGCGTCGATCTGGTGCGCTCGGATTTTGTCAGCGCCACCTCGCCCGGCATGCTGGCAATGCGGGCGCATCCCCTGTGGCAGAACGATCAGCAACTGGCGGTCTTCCAGGAGGCGATCACTGAGTTCGTATCCTGATCTTCACCTCAGATGGTTGGAGGGCAGTGTGCTGAGGCAGCTGACGACAAGCTTCAGCAGCCGGTTATGACCGTCGAAGCGGACGTTGTGCTTTCCCGTGAACGGGCTGCACGCTGTTCTCCTCACGCTGAACGATCTGCAGAAGAGGAGAAGCAATGGCAAAGAAATGAGCGTTCATCAGTTTTGACTACGACCACGATTCGGATGCTAGGCTGATGCTGGCCGGGCAGGCGAAGCATGCGGACACGCCGTTTGACTTCACTGATGCATAAAGCAGGCCTGCGGGCAAACAGGCCTGTCCGGTTTGTGCCGCAAACGACCGATTCGAATCACCCGCACCGGGTCTTTGACAACCGGCTGGATCGAGACTTTTCAGCGCAACGGCCCAACCGCAGGTGGGTCTGTGACATCACCTATGTGCCCACGGACGAAGGGTGGCTGTACCTGGCTGGCGTGATGGACTTGTACAGTCGAAAGATCGTGGGGTGGGCGGTGGCTGATCATTTGCGGGCGGATTTATGCCTGGATGCCTTGAACCAGGCCATCCGCACTCGGATGCCGGGGCCGGGATTGCTGCACCACAGTGATCGGGGTGTGCAGTATGCCTGTCAGCAGTATCAGAAGCAGTTGCGGCTGATGAAGATCGAGTGTTCGATGAGCCGGGTGGGCAACTGTTACGACAATGCAGCCATGGAGAGCTTCTGGGGCACGCTCAAGACCGAGCATGTCTACCGGCGAAGATTCACCAGCCGAGAGGAGGCGAAGCGTTCGATTTTTCCGTGGATTGAGGGATGGTATAATCGCCGGAGGCGTCATTCGGCGTTAGGCTATGTCAGCCCCGAAATATTCGAGGCAGCCTTGAATTGACGCAGCATGACGCGCCCACCATTCGTGGGGAAGGTCAGCCCAACCAAACGCGGCATCCGCAGCCGTCGCAAACGATGCGGTTGGTCAGAGCAGTACCTGTTCGACACCCTCTTCCGCAGGCTCCCAGCCCGGTAGAGCTACATGCTAAAGCCCTGGCAAACAGACCACTCGAACAAGTGTTTGATGTAGCGACGGTTAGGAACCAGCCGATAATGGTTGAAGATACCCTGGTCTTCCAAATCGGGATATTTCATGGGCACAAGGCGGGTTCGCTGCGGCAATCAGTACGCCGGCCATTTTTGAAGGTACACATCGGAACAATCCGTTGCGTGGCGATACGCTGCTCGCCGGTCGAATCGGTCAACCTATGCGCGCCGGGCACCAGCTTCAAGAGCGTAATATCGGCTGCGCGGCCGGGAAGTATGCGCCCCAGATAATCCTGCTGATGAATCGCGGCAGCCGCGTTGGCGGTGACACACTGAATGATTTTTTCCATACTCATCCCCAAGTACAGAAATTTACTCATCGTGGTCGGCAGATCGACCACCGGACCATCCACGTTGAATTTGTGAATATCGCTACTGATGGTATCCGGCCAAAATCCATGCTGTTGACAGGCGGGCTCGGCAATCTTCCACGCAAAACACCCATTCCCATGTCCCACATCAAAAACGACACCACGTTCGCGCGCTTCCAGCATCGCACGGGTGGGAGCGGCCGTTTCACCTTGAAATCCACCGCCATCCAGAGGGTGGTAGATATGCGTCAAAATATCGCCGGCAATGAATTGTGATAACACATCGTCCAGCGGAACACTCGACGCGACGTGATGTACACAAAACATCAACCCCGTCTGGCGGCTCAGCGCAACGGCGTTGGTCAGCGCGACACGCTCGTTGGCTTTGTTTCCACCCGCCAGCGAATTGGTCAGGCGAACCTTAATGCCCAGCAGTCGCTCTGAGTGCTGCTTGATGCAGCGGATGGCCGGGGCCGGATCAAGGTACGCCGCGTCGAAAAGGTCCCCAAGATAAGGCGGCAGATCAGGATGACCCTGAACGCCAAAGTGCGAGATGTTGAGCAAGGCGTACACCGTTTCTTCACAGTGCCGCATGATATATTTTTCAAAGGTGGCATAGTTCATCGCGCCAGCCGAACCGGTGTCCAGCATACTGGTGACACCGGTGCGCAAACCCGCTTCAGCAGGTGAAATCGAATGGAGATTCATCCCGTCGTAAACGTGGACATGCAGGTCGATCAGGCCCGGGGCGACGATCAAACCATCGGCATCGATAATCGTCTCGTCACGGATAGGCAGATGAGGGGCGATATGCGTGATCTTTGTCCCAGCCAGACGAACATCGCCACAATAACCGCGATCACCGCTGCCATCATAAATCAATCCACCTTTAAGAATCCAGGCATTGGGCATAGTGCTTACCTTGTAACGAGCGTTTGTGCAAAATTGACAACGGCATTGATGATTCCATCCACATCATCCTCCGAGAGACACATGGGGTAGATGCAGGCAATGCTCGGATCGGATTCATCTTCCGCCAGAATGATTCGGGGCGTCATCAGACGCATGGCATTGAGCATCTGCGGCATCTCCGAATACTGCAGGTGAAGAACCGGATACGGCTGACCATTCCTGGCGGGAAATAACTTTTTTG
Source organism: Phycisphaerales bacterium (assembly GCA_020847375.1). Taxonomy (GTDB): domain Bacteria; phylum Planctomycetota; class Phycisphaerae; order Tepidisphaerales; family Tepidisphaeraceae; genus JADLCB01. Next base: position 5,160 of record JADLCB010000027.1, read on the forward strand.
TCTCCAGCCATTGCATCGGTGTCAAACCCTCATGGAGTCGGTCAATACGTTGTTGCCATACGACACGCTCGGTGACATGATCGCGCAGGGCATAACGTTCCAGCGCGGTCAGGCAACCGAGAATCGCCTCCTTGGAGACCTTCATCGACCGACCGATACCGTGACGTGGCGGGCGGGTAATCCAGCCACTGTCGATCAAGTACTGCAGCGACCACGTCTGACTGCGCACGTCCATATCCACCATCTGCACCCAGGCGCTTTGAACCAATTCACGTCGGCCAAATAAAAGCCCGGACGCCTGCGGACCGCCCAGATGCTTGCCACCACTGATCGCAACCAGCTCCGCACCTTCGCGAATAAAACTCTGAAGATGCTCCACCGGCGGAAGCGAAAGCGCCCCATCAACAATCAGCGGCAGGTCATATTGATGGGCGATTGCAGCAACGGCTGAAATCGTCGGATGTTGACCGGTTCGTTGCCACACATACCCGATGGCGGCGGTCTTGGGGCCAATGCGCTTCTGGATCTGCTCCAGCGCATCGTTCTGGTCGTAGTCGATCAGATCAAGGACGGCACCGCTGAGGCGAATGGCGTGATCATAATCGTATCGGCCGGGGCGTGGGTAGATAATCCGGTTACGCGGGAGGTCGTCCGTTACCGGCAATTGATCCATCCGATCCGGGTCATTGCCCGCCAGGCAAGCGGCTGCGGCCAAGGTCAGCGCTGCGGCGGCCCCGCAGGTGACAATGCCAGCTTCAGCGCCAGTATGACGCGCGATACATTCAGAGGCGGCACTCTGAATCGCATCGATTTCAATCGACACCTGTCCCGCCTCGCGCATGGCATCAAGGACTGCTTCATGGAGCACTCCGCCACCAACACGGGTGGCATAACCAACGCCATTGATAATGCGTGGCAGACTGAAACGTGTGTACAGATTATCTGGCATGGTCTCTCCGCCGTGAGAGTGCACGCGCGGGGTTTTTCACCAGCATGGCGTGAATCTGCCCCTCCGTTACGCCGCGTGCCTTAAGCAAGGGAATAAACACTTCCAGCAGATACCCATACCCCTTGCCGCCGCGATACTTGAGATGGCCGAGCATGCAGATGTCTTCCGACAGGAGGACTTGATCGACGAACCCTTCCTTGCAAAGGGCCGTAACATTGTCAGCACGCACCGACTCCGGCTGGTAGTCAAGATATCCGATGTTGTCAATTTCCAGATAAACGCCCCTTTCGGCGATGGGCAGAAGGTGATGCGCGCCGCGGCGATCGCCCAGATGACCGATGATGATTTTCGCCGGATCCGCGCCATATTCGCGCAACATCGCGATCTGCTCAAGCGCCAGCGTACCCCATCGCGTGGTGTGGGTTGAAACCGCCACACCGGTACGCTGCTGAGCCAGTGCCGCCGCGCGGAACACGCGCTCCTCGGCAGGTTTGATGAAATGCCGGCCTGTCCCGATTTCACCAATAAGCCCCGCGCGAATACCGGTAGTACCAACACCCTGCTCGATTTCTTTGACCAGCACATCAGCCAGTTCATTGCTGTTGCGCTCCTGAACAATCGATGGATAACCGAACTCACGATACCAGCCGCACCCCATGACGACATGAATGTTCGCCCGCGCCGAAACACGCGCCAGCGCCTGTGGGTTACGCCCGATTTCATCCAGGGTCACATCACAGATCGTCCGCCCGCCATGACGGGTGAAGTTTTTGAGTTCTTCCACGACCAGTTCTTCATCATCGATCACCAGGTCGTATGACTTGTAATGGTCATACGCATCCAGAATGAGGTGTTCGTGGGTCTGGGTTATTCCCAACTCCTGCGGACCAACCGGCCCGCGAACGGTAATGACTTCGAGGTTATCCACAGAATTATTGGGCATGAGGCCGTTCCTTTTGATGTACGACCGCGCTATTGGCGGAATTGATCTCCGCTGCAACGGCTGCGACAGCGGATAATTGCCCGAGCATTGCAGCCGTGCGACGTTCCGGATCGAGGGTCAGATATTCGATACAATAAAGTCCGCGATAGCCGCCGACTTCCAGTTGATTAATGATGTGGTGGAAGTCGATGGTTCCCTGTTCAACGGGGGTGGCGATCTGCCCAGGCGCAGCCTGGCGAATATGCAGATGGCGCACGTGCGGAAATAACCGCTCCACACGCAGCGCATCGATTCCCTGACAGATGAAATGCGAATAGTCGAGTGTCAGATGGAGCTTGGGCGTACGACGGCATAACTCATCAGCCAATTCGGGCGTATTGGCGCAAGATTCCATATCCGCTTCGACATGCAGACGCACGCCATGACCATCCGCAATCTTCGCCAGTTCATTCAGGGCAGTCACCGATAAATCGAATGATTTTTCTGCGCCAATTTCAGGATGCACCGGACCGGGAATCAATAAAACGCTGGTAAAACCAGCCGCAGCAGCAAAGCGGCACAGCCCGATGAAAAGACGGGCGGTTTCATCACGCCTCCCAACATCAGGCACATTGATCGGCCACCCGAAATTAAGGACGAAACATTCATTGACCGAAAGTTGATGTTCTTGCGCCTGCTTAATCACCTGCGCGGAAAATGTCAGGGGATCAGACGCGACTGCAATTGGGCAGAAATGAGCATTGGCTCCTCCGATACCAACATCGACGTGGCGAAACCCTCGATACGCCACCCATTGCAGGCCTTCAGACAAGCTTCGGCCCCGATGGACGAAACTGCAGGCACACAGGCGTGAAGCAATCACGTCACCTCCGAGCCACCAACGTGACGATAGAATGATTCAATCAATTCCTGGGCAACTATCGCATCGCCAGCACTGGGATTTGGTTGACGGTGCTCCATAATGGCTGCCCCGAATTCCTTCAACGCACCGCGCAAACCAAGGCGCACAATCGATTCACTTCCCGCCTCGGATGGATAAGAGTTCTGCTCAAATGGCCCCTGATCACCGGCAACAGGCTCGAATCGCCATCCACGCCACGCCCACAGGCGCAGCGTGCCCTTGGTTCCGTAGAGCGTCAGCTCATCGTCAACTTGGGAATCTCCACTTGGCCAAGCTGCAAGCAGTTGAACCGGCACGCCGCTGTCCAACGTCAGAAACATGGCAGCGGTATCTTCCACGTCGCCCAGATGTGCATCATATCTGGCCACTCCCGAATGAAATTGCAACGGCCGACCTGTGATCGCCGCAATACGATCCAGCATATGGATACCACTGGTCATCGCCACGCCCCCGCCGGCTGTTACGACTTGCCTCATCCATGGAACAATTTGCGCCGTCGCTGGCTCAATGATGCGGTCTTCGACGGCGTAGAGTCTTCCCAACTGTCCGGCTTGTACAAACTTGCGGGCATCTTGAAATGCCGGATAAAAGCGATGCGTCAACTCAACCATCAAAACACGTCGAAGCTGACGAGCCATTTCAAGTAGATTTCTTCCCCGTGCAGCAGACATGGCCAGCGGTTTTTCCACCAGAACATGCTTTCCTGCCTTGAGTGCTGCCTCCACCATCTGTTCATGCGTATGATGAGGTGTACAGATACTGACCGCATCGATCCGCGGATCAGCCAGGAGATGCTCCCACTGGGTGAAATGGGTCAGCCCCTGCGGTAAACCGACGCGAACATGTGGCTCGGCGACAGCAGTAACCTTCAGACCTGAAAGATTGGCCACACATTGGAGCTGCTGAACGCCAATTCGGCCCAAGCCGATGATTCCAAAGCGCAAATCCATTGCTACAATACTACCTCAGATCATCAAATATACAAGACAGATTAGGACAGACTGATAGGCTTATTTCTTGATAGAACGCGAATTTTACTAAGGCAGCAAAAGCGTTGCTTCAGAGTATTTCCTCTATTACCGTCAGAACAATTGCCTCAGGCACTCCAAACTTTATCTACAATTGTTTGCGATTTATTACTGATATATCGTTATTTATGTGCAAATTGGACACCGGGCGAAGTTTCGTCGTCACTCAAAACTTTCTGCCTCGAAAGCACCAGACGATCGTACGATCTTGACGCTTGTGGATAAAAAAAGATTTTTCTTGACTAGGGGCAAAACACAGGTACAATGCGTGCTAGTGAGATAGGACAGATCAGGACACTAGTAGGTTATTCAATGGAACGAGAATCGCTCGCATCTTCCGTTGCGTTTCGACTTGAGCAGGCGTTGCACGGCATGATTGCCGAAGGGCGACTAGCCGGCGGCGAACGTCTTCCGTCGGTGCGCCAGTTGACGCTTCAGTTCGGAGTGAGCCGCAATACCGTACAAGCCGCTTTGCGTGGCCTGGCTGCCAGAGGACTGGTACGAAGCCTGCCGCGACAGGGAACCATTGTTCTATCGCCGGAAAAAACGGCGGTTGGTAAAAAGATAAAAAAAGCCAATCAGATCGGAGTGATCGATCTTCTTTCGAGCATCCGTTTTGAAGATGAGGACACCGAATCCTGGTATCAAGGCGTTATTCGAGGGGCGGAGCACGTACTGGCCTGCTCGAATTATCACCTCGTGAAGACGGTCTTCCTGAGAGATCAGGCGCAATGGGTACACAAGATTTGGCGGCGGATTGACGCGATGACTGACGGGATGGCTGGCGTGATTCTCTACGCTGATATCGCGACCAATGAACTGCTCAGCGGATTGGACGAACGCGGTATTCCGTGGGTAACCGTAGGGCGGCGAAATCTGCGATCCGTACATAACTTCGTCGCGGTCGATCACCTGACGGCTGGTCAACTGATCGGCTGGACATTTGCGCAGTTGGGATACCAGAAACTTCTATATCTCGGATGGAACTCAGGAGATTACTCCAAATCCACCGGCCTGCCCCCCAAACCGGACGAAAAATTCCTCGGCTTGGTGCAGGGATATATCGAAGGCGGCGGTGATACTTCGCACATTTCGGTGCTGCAATGCTCCAGGCAATCCGTCGATATCGGCTACGAACAGACGCAACAATTCATCAGCAAGCACGGAGCGCCCCAGGGCGTCTTCGCTTTTACCGATCATCTGGCACTGGGCGCGCTGCGCGCATTGCGTGATTGCGGCATCGATGTCCCGCGTGAAGCGGGCGTAGTTGGAAGTATGGGAACTGATTCCGGCCAATACTCCGATCCGCCGCTGACGGTGGTCAATCAGCCCATACCGGAAATGGGACAGCAGGTAACGCAGTTGCTACTGGAGATGATCCGCGGCGATGTCTGCCGCGTCAGCGGTCGGTTTGTGCCCTGTGAAATGATTTTTCGCGGTTCTTTGGAGTTGCCCGCGGAACTACGGGCGGAAGTCGAACGGCGTCAGGTCGCGATGCGGGCACTATATATGAAAATTGGCATGTAATGGAGAACTGATAAGTTTCTGAAATTGCAACGAGCTGACCGCAAACAATATCGATGGCGGCAGTGGCACAAGCGATGCGCCAGCAATATCACGAGAGTAATGGAGCTTGAGCAAGCTCAATTGCTGATCCGTACCGCGCTTGGGCCAATAGTGAGAGAGATAAAACTTGTAGTTACCGATGTGGCGGCGTTCGCTATTGCGGTAGTACATGTCTTTAGAGGAGAGTGGTCATGAAAAATTCATTTCGATCCATGTTGGTTGCTGGTTTGTCAATACCTTTGGCAGCCAGCATTGCGCAGGCAGGTCTTGTGGGACATTGGGCGTTCGAGGAAGCCTCCTCCGGCGCCGCTTCGACCGTAAACGATCTATCCGGTAACAGCCATAATGGTACGGCTGCTGGTGGCGTTACACATACGACTGGAATCAACGGTGTCGGTGCGTTGAATTTTGACGGATCGACGGGTTACGTGCAGGTCAACGGCTCGGCAGGCACTGCCCTGGATATGTCTGGTTCAAACTACACGATCGCGCTGTGGGTCAAGGCCAATGCAACGATCTCCAGTCTGTCCGTTCTGGTCGGCAATGACGATGGTGCGGATTACGCCAACGGTGTGATGCTTTCTGTGAATAGTGGCGGAGTCGTCGAAGCCTCGCAGCTCAGGTCTGGTGGAACAGGCTATGCTGATCTCCAGCTCTGGAACACTGCCTTTAATCTCAACACCGGCTGGACCTGGGACAACGTACTGCACGGCGGCGTCGGCAACTGGGTGCATCTGGCCATCACGTACGATGACGCTACGGATACGCGCAACTTCTATGTGGACGGTCTAAATTACAACACCAATAACACCACAACCGCCAATGCGGGCAGTGATGGTGTAACCGACTTGTATTTTGGTCGCTATTCCGTGAACAATCTCGGATACCTCAACGGCGCACTCGACGACATTCGCATTTATGACGAAACCCTGACGGGAGCACAAATCCAGGATGTCATGAATGCGCAAATTCCCGAACCAACCTCAGCCATGTTACTCGTCGCCGGTCTGTCCGGCATGATGCTGCGGCGGCGACGGGCTTAACCGCGTCAGACAAAGGATCGTCGTAATGAGTCAAAAGGATTTTCTTCATGCTACAGCGCCGACGGCGACACCCGTGTCGTCGTCGGCGTCAAGGCGCGGCGAGCAGTTCGCGTCCGCTGGTCATACCGGCTCGCCTGCCTTTTTTGCCACGTTTTCCGCGGCGGATCATCGGCACCGGCTGGAAAACATCGGCACGTACAACCGTGAAATTTCCAGGTGCATGCGAAAGCATCTGGTGCGCAATTATCTGCCCGCCCACTGCACCTACAATCTCGGCGAATATCCCTGCCGGACGCCATGGAATCCGGATGAATACGATGAACGGGAGCTGGATCGTCTCAAGGCACATGGCATTGAGTTGATCCAGGTCTTCGATGAATGGAGCGATGCCCTGGGGCTGTTCGGCGGAGATCGTTACACGCCTTTGAATGTTAAAGGCTACCGGCGATTCGTGGAGATGGTGCATCGCCGCGGCATGAAGATTCTGACCTATCTATCCAGCGGGTATTTCGATCTGGTCAATCCTGATTTTCGACCGCAATGGATTCGACCGCAAGACAGCGGCCATGGCGGTTGGTGGCAAATGGGCCGATGTGCGCCGGCCAGTCCGGGTTGGCGGGCTTACCTTCTACCGCGCATGGTGAAGATTCTTGATGAGTATGGCGTTGACGGCATCTACAATGACTGGGGATATGTCCCCAACGCTGCCAAGAACGATGAACAAAAGCATCTGGCCGCCGATGAAGTGCCAGCATTTGAGGAAACCGTGCATTTTGACGGCGCCGTCACAGATCTGCTCGCATTGATGTATGAGGAAGTTCATCGACGCGGGGGTATCGTCAAGCTGCACGCGGATTTTACCAATCAGCCCGAAACTGCCGGACTGAAGGTTTACGACTACCTCTGGGTGGGCGAACTGGTTGACAGCGCAGACTCACTCCGCGAGGCGGTCAAAAATCATCCACCCTACCTGGTTCCCTGCATCCATCAGTCGGTTGCCAAGATCGGAGATCAGGACGAGCCTTTCCTGCATGCCATTCCCTACATGCAGTTCCCGATTTTGCCCGCCGGCCGCCCGTTCACTGGAGAACGAGGCATGATCCCCGGAGTGAAATATCCCGAAAAATGTGGCTGGACCGACTTCTGCCACAAAGTTTGGGAATATCATCAGTCCCATCCTGACGGCCCGCATGTCTACAGCGGGTGGGATGCGTGTCCACCCAGCCCGGATGCCCAGGCAACGCACAAGCGGTGGCTGAGTCAATACAAGCCGCTGGTTGAGGAAGGAACCTATGCCTGGCTGGAAATTTCTGATTCATCACTCTTTGCCACCCCATTGCCGCCAAAGGTGGTGGCCTCGGCTTTTGCAAACAGCCACTTGTATCTGGTTCTCGCCAATTATGGCCGTGAAACAGTGAATGTCACCACCAATGCCAATTATCTGGATACTCAATTGTCTGACGGCAAATCAACCCGGACATGGGATCTTGGTCCGCGGAGTTTGAAAATTCTGCAACGACAACAAGTACAGAAATAAACGAAATACGACAGAAGCAAGACCTTTTTTACGAGGTGCGATATGCCAGAACTGTCTTATCAACGGCGACAACATGCGTTCACACTGGTTGAACTGCTTGTCGTTATCGGGATTATTGCCCTTTTGATCGCAATGCTGCTGCCGGCACTCAATAAGGCGCGTGAAGCTGCCAAGAATGTATCGTGCCAATCCAATCTAAGACAGATCGGAGTGGGCTGGACATTGTATCTCTCCTCCAACAACGGAAGCTTTCCGCAGCAGTCTTCCACCTCGGCCGGCTGGTTCCCACTCGAAGAAAGAACCTGGTGGGGTCTAATCGGACCGGGCATCGGATGGCCTGCCGATAAATATGTCGCAACCCCCGACATCGCCGCGGGCACCCTGGGGCACTGCCCAAATCACGACGGCCAGCCCGGATCGTTCAGTTACGCCGCCAACGTCTACTTTGTCACCTACAGCGATCTGAGTGAAAAACCGGTCAAGGCTGTCTCAGTTCGCCGACCGTCGGAGAAAGTTCTGGTGCAGGAAATCCACACACTCGCTTGGTGGCCCAGCACCGGCTATTTCGCAATTCGCGGAAAAGCACCATTTTATCCTCAAGGCATGGGACTGACCGGCGTACATTCCGGCGGATTCAATTTTCTCTACGCTGATGGGCACTGCGAATGGTACCGGGATGACAACAGCGCCCCCAGCTACTGGAACTATGTACCCACTCCCTGAACACGAGTCGATCATGAAAAACATCCTCATTCTGTTGGCGTTTATTTTAACAATGACCGCGTTAACATTACCGACGTACGGTCAGGACGACCAATTACAAAAAGCTCTGGATGCGCAACGAAACTTCAACGCCGTCCAGACCATCTATCGCGCCGGCGTCCCCCATACCGATCGCCAGGGGAATATGCTGATGAAATATGATGCCGGCAAGTCGTTTTTCCCCATTGGGGTGTGGGGGATGGCGGCTGAAGAGCCGGAACAGCCGGGCACACCCGGCCGGGCCAGAATCGACTGGCAGGTTCTCAGGGATGCCGGTTTCAACACCGTGTGGCCATGGCCTGTCGGTGGGCGAAAACCCGCCATCGAGTCCGCCCGTCGAACCGGCCTGCAGATGATCCTCATGGAGCCGATCGAGCAGGATCAAATCCCATTGCTGGAACAAAATCGCGATCTGCTGCTTGGCAACGTTTATGTGGACGAGCCGATCGGAAAGCTGGGCAGCGTTGACATGGACAAACTGTACGACGAGTTCAACGCCTACCGTGAACAAATTCAACAAAAAATCCCCGGATTGCCGGTATTCGTCAATGACGCCGCCTGGATTACGCCGCCTGCCAGGACATGGTGGCTGAAATGGACGCGCAGCGGCGATCTGTCCTGCCACGACAATTATCCGATCATGTTGATGAATTCCCTGCCGCGTTCGATCGCGGCCGAGCCAAATGGGATTCCACAGTCGGTGTCGCTGGCGACAGGTGCCAATGAGGAAAAACGCCCGGTGTGGCTGATCGTCGGCGCGTTTGACCAGGTCAAGCCCTACGGCGACCCCTTCCAGTTTAGAATGCCCACGCCCGCTCAGCTCCGATCGCAGGTCTATGATGCAATTATTCAGGGCGCTACCGGCATCCACTATTTCATTTATGACAGCTACGTCTCACGCGACGGCAGATGCGTAGGCATGTCTCCCGATCCGCGTGAGGTGGTTCTCGTGAAAGACGGCAAGCCCAAAACGCCGGCAACACCGCTGCAACTCATCAATTCCCGCGCCTTGTGGGAAGCCACCCGGCAAATCAATGCTGAATTAGGTGAGTTGACACCGGCCATTCTCTCTCCAACGGCCGGAGCGGATATTGCTTATAGCACCGAAATCTCAGGATCAGCCGTCAGCCAAAATCCTTTAGCCGTCCTGCTCAAGACGCGCCCCGACGGCAAATTTGTTCTGTTGACGGTCAACTGCGACGACGCGGTACTCAATGTGAACTTTACATTTACCCCTGTGCTGAACAACGTGAGCCAGTTGTTTGCTGAAGATACCCGTCTGACGGCCACGGCGAATCAGATCAAGACCGTGTATGAACCATATCAGGTCAGGGTGATCGAGCTTGATATCGCGCGCCCATAACACATTGGATCATTTAAGGCTGAGCTGCATCGCCAGCAAATGTCGAATCACTCGCCAGCCGGCGGCTCCTCTTCCTGTTTTATCGATGTATTCGTCTGTACCCCATCCCAGTTCATATCATGCAAGGCGAACGCATGAAGATGGTGTACGCCCTCCCGGCCAATGAGAAGCTGTGGCAGCGATATGCCCAGCTCCGGACCGACCGGCAGCGCAACGACCGGGGAGTGGGCGAAGCCATCGATTTCTATCGCGCCAACCAGGCTGATACGGACGCCGGTGCAGTGGTCGCCTGGCCCCAGCGCCATGATCCCGATGCAATTGTCGGCCATTCAGCACGCGATGAATCTCAAGCTCAACCAGGGGGGACGCCGCGTTCTGGGCCGAATAGCAGAATCAGCCGCTGCGCTCGGCTTTAATTGCTGAATCGTCGTAGTGGGTCAGGGCAGAGACCTCCGGTCGGCCTTGATAGTATTTGGACATCTCATTGACCGGCGGGATGTTCTGGAATGTCTTGAGAAAGCACGATTCACGGGCAGCCAGACACATCGCCACGCTGAGCAGACCATCGGCGAGATTTG
>JADLCB010000028.1 GCA_020847375.1 Phycisphaerales bacterium
AAGCCATGGTCGCGCAGATTCAACAGGAACTGGCGCCAACGGAAGATGCTCTGGCGTTTGATCAGATGCATTTTGCCATGGCCAGTCGTTTGGAATGGGATAAACAAGGCCGGGTTCTGATACCGGAGAAAACGCTGAAACGGACAGAACTGGGCAAGGAAATAACGCTGATCGGTGTACGCGATCATCTGGAACTGTGGAACCGCAACGACTGGGATGCTCATCGGGAAGCCCTGTTGGCGCGCAGTGCAGAAATCGCTCTGAAAGCAAAGCAGGTACGGCAAAACCCATAGCAACCGGTTTTATCTGAACCTGAACTGCAATCAGCGGGACGAAAAATGGTAGGAGACGCTTTCAGCCAGGGAAGGCATGTCTCTGTTGGTCATCATAAGGATATTCGTACCGCGCGGCGTGAGTCGTGCGGGCATGTGGATGGTGTAACTGCTGGGCATGGACGCACTTACAGCTGCACCTCCAAGGCGATCAGGGCAGGATGCCCTCGCAGCCGGAGCAAGGATGCTCCAGACATGACTTGTGGCGTAGTTGTCGCCACATTACGAACGGCGTGCTTGAACTGGGAAGCCGGTTGTGGCCCAGCCTGAGCACTCCGCGCAGTGGCTTGTCGGATTGTCAACCCTTGATCATCGAGATGAAGGATCATCTCGTCAGGAGGACAATCCTGCGGGAACTGCTGGTTTGACGGGCCATCAGCCGCGGGTGTCTGTATCAGCAAAACACCCGGGCAGATTGGCCAGACATTTCGGCGCAAGACCTGCCGTTAAAATCAGGTCGCGCTGCCGGTGCCAAATGAGCACTCCCATGGATGGGATCTCAACCGCCAGTTGAGAAAATGGGCATGGATGCCCAGCTCTTTGGTATCGGTTTATAATGTCAGTTACTGACATTATTTTTCCGTCACCCGCTCGGTCATAACCGTTGCGGACACTGAATTATTCGCATTGTCTACCTTTTCCCACCGTTTGGCAGCGCCACTTTTACGCACTACAGCCAAAACACGCGCTGGTTCAATCACTCCGGATTAACTACTCAATCAATAGTTCGCTGCCAATTCAGCAATGGCTACGAACTTATACCAAACATTATAACTCGTTTTTTCTTTGTGACAAGAAAAATCCCGATTTTTTCTCGCCTCTTTCACCCAGATGCCTTTGACATTACCGCCTCATCGACGACTGGCGCATCGGGGCAGTTTTATCGTTCCTCTGGTCACAATTCGCTCTTTGACGCTTGAAGATTTAGACTCATCTCATGCCATCGTCCAATCAGGCATTTGTACTGACTGCCCCCGGCCCGGCCGCCATTTCGGTCGTGCGCATTACCGGCGAAGGCGTTGTACCTTTTCTGCAACAACATCTAAGCAGCACCGCTGGTTCGCGCACCTTGGTCTGTATCCACGCCAATTTGCACGATGACGATGAAGTGATCGACGATCCTGTTGTCGTTGTGCATGAAAATGCGCGCACGGCGGATCTGTCACTGCATGGTGGCCCGTGGGTCGTCAAACGCTGCCTACAACTGCTGGCCAAACACGGTTTTGCCGTTCACGACCGCCTAGCCACCCCCCTACCGGCTGCCACGGTTGATGCTGACGATGCAATCGAACAGGCGATTCTCCAGCTCCTGCCCCTGGCGCGAACGGAGCTGGCAGTCCGTGCCCTGCTGAAACAAATTCCTGCCTGGCAAAAGCTGTCCGCCTCCAATCCATCACTGAACCAGCTTCATCAAATCGCGGCTGATTCTGCCCTGATTAACCTGCTGCGCCTGCCGCGTCTGGCGATCATCGGCCCGCCCAATGTCGGTAAAAGCACACTGGCGAACCAACTTTTTGCCCAGCAGCGCTCCATCACCGCCGATCTGCCCGGTACGACGCGCGATTGGGTCGGGGCGATTGCTTATATTGACGGACTGGCGGTCATGCTCATCGACACGCCCGGTCAGCGCCGTACCGACGACACCATCGAACACGCCGCCATTCAAATCAGTCACAGGCAAATCAGCACCGCCGATCTGGTTCTGATCGTTATTGATCCTGACACGACAACCGATCAAACGCGGCAACTGCTGAATCAACATCCGGCTGGCATCGTCATCCAAAATAAATCTGATCTGGCAGGCTCCTGTTCCAAACCAGCAGAACAACATCATCCGCAACATCAGGTACTCGCCACCGTCGCCACCACGGGTCACGGCTTGGATCAGCTTCGCCTGACGATCAAGCAGCACTTCGGCTGCGCCAATCTGAACCTCGATCAACCGCGCCCCTGGAGCATCGACCACGCGCAACACCTGTTGAACCTGACTACGAGCACGCTCGACATTACCAGCATCACGCCTTGAGCGCAATCATCATTGAGTAATCGATTGATTGATCCAATCATTTTTTGTTTATGCGAACAGACTGGAATCATCAAAGCATCACCTTTGGAACAACGCGCCCGTTCATCGTAGACTACAATCAATCATGGCCGACCTCGCTGTCATTATTCCTGCAGCCGGACTTTCCAGCCGGTTTGGTAATCAAAAGCTGCTCGCCGATCTGGACGGACAGAAGGTCATCGTGCGCAGCATCCAGGCTTTTCGTCAGCGCGCTGATGTCGGGCTGATTGTGATCGCGCTTCGATCCGACGACGATCACGCGCTAACAGCAACCAAAGAACTTTTACAAACCCGCACCACCGGCCCGGCGGAGCTGAAGTTCTGCGCTGGTGGCGATTGTCGCGCGCGCAGCGTCAGCAATGCCCTGGCATTGGTTCCACCGGACATGACCTGGGTCGCGGTCCACGATGCCGCCCGGCCGCTGGTCAGCCAGCACCTGATCGACCAGACCCTTGCCGCCGCTGTGATGCACGGTGCCGCGGTTCCTGCCGTGGCAGTCAGTCAAACGATCAAACGCGCCGAATCACCGCTGCCGGCTGCTGTGATCCAGACCGTGCCTCGCGATGAACTATGGGCAATTCAGACACCGCAAATCATGCGCCGGGCTGATCTGCAACAAGCCTTTGATCGTTGCCCCATACCGCTGGAACGAGTCACCGATGATGCCCAGTTACTCGAAATGGCCTATCTGCCGGTATGGCTGACCCCAGGCGAACATCAAAATATCAAGATCACCACGCCGCAGGATCTGCAACTGGCGCGTCTGCTGCTTCAACCCCCCGAACCTGCAGCCACCTGATCGCCACAGCAGTGCAGATATTGTCAGGCACTTGCCCGGCAAGACCTGCCTAATCGTTTTGTCCCAAACCTACGACCAGATGAATCGATCCTCGGCTGGTTCAATGGCCAGTAACTGGCTGCGGGCAATACTTCGCTGACAAAGCTGGCGAGTTGCAGCATCGAGCTGCCGGTCGGGATTGTTCAAAAACACCAGCGCCCGCTCGAAACGCACACGCTGACGAAAAAGCGGCAAACCAGCCAGTTGATACATCACGAACGCTGTCGTTGTCACATCCTCAGGAAATCGTCGCAGTGGTTCTGCTGGCCAGGCTCCATTTTCCTTCTGCAAATTGACCAGATAATCCAGCCCGCGGTCAACTGCATTGCCCTCCCCACCGTCAAGCATCAGTGCCCGCAGCGCCAGCGCCGTCGTCATCAGATCGCCCCAGCCGCCATCAGTCTCCTGATTCTGCAGCAGCACGCGAACCAGACGCTGAAACAACGGCACATGATTCTGCGCCAGTTCGTCCAGCCGAATCAACACCATGGCTGCCGTCGCCGGCAGCACCCGCCAAGTATACTCTTGCGGCAAACCTGCTTCCGGTCGCCCGACCATCAACTCCTCCAGCAACCGCCCATACAAACCAGCCGCCCAGGCTCGCTCCATCCGCTTAACCGTTGTCATAATGCACCTCCGTCGTTTTCCACAACAGTTCTACTGTTGTTAGGTTTATTATTGCCTAACATTTATCGGACGTCAAGTCTTAAATTCGGAAAATGTTCGGATTTGTAAAACGGATAATTTCAGGTGGCCTTAACGGTGCGGCCGGATTAGCGTCGTCAGCATCAAAATCATGCTTTGGCGCTGGTGATTTCACCGGATTCAAGGCGACAGGAAAATTAACTTGCACGATTAACTTAACGTGATCCGCATCATTCAAAATAGATGTCACTCATCATCCATGACCGAATCAATCACGATGAAGTCGGAATGATTGGCCATCAAACATTCGCTATTTTGAATGCGAAAATCGTCACGCGAAGTGGATTATTTTTGATCAATCTGCAATCGCAGAACGAATGAGACTTGTAAAGGGTGGCTGACGGGATTTGAACCCGCGACCCCTAGGACCACAACCTAGTGCTCTGCCAACTGAGCTACAACCACCATCAAATCAAACTGGCTGCTATTCTATCGTCGCCGCTGCTTCGATCAAGCGGTGACGAAAGTTGTCATGATTATATCGCGCGATCACTCTGCGATGAAATGGCATGAGGCGTATGTCTGTAACGTGGAGTCCTGTATTTTGACAGCGTGCAGCGTATTGAGTTACAGTTTTGCTGATGTCTTATTGCGCGCCGATGATTCATGAAATCATCAGCACATGAGACCGGACGCAGGCGCGGATTTTTCACGAGCACCGATGCATCGCACCAGCCTGCCGAGACTCGTTTACGAGCTGTTTGCTTGTCGCCTGTGAGCGTGGGAGGGGTGGCTTTTACCCCCACCCTGTCTTGAACGTTCAAGCGCAATCAATCAGCCCAGAGGAAAGACGTAATGACTTCACGCCGATCCGTATCAAAACACCAGCAAACCACCAACCAGCATCCGAGCGTACTCGAATCACTCGAGCAGCGCCGATTGCTGACAACCCTTCACGGCGGCGATTCGTTCATCTACAAGGATGCGTCTGACAATCTCATGCTGATCCGGCTCAGTGGCAATATCGAGGCTGAGTTTCTGGCTGCCGTCGTTAATCCCGATAACAACTTCATCCACCCCAGCAATCTGGTTCCCGGCGCTCTGGAAGATGCTGACGGGGCTGACCTGTTTGCGATCTATGTCACCCGTGCTGACCTGAACAGCTATATTTCCGTGGTTCAGGTCGATGATGAAGGTCACGCCACCCCCTTTGGTGATCCCGTCAGTTTGAATGTCAGACCCGCCTCAGGTGGAGACTGGGTTTCTGTTAGCGGAGCCGAAGGTTCCGGGGCCGGTTTTCTCGGCGCCCGCACGGTTGATCTTGAAGCGACTGCGAATTATGACGAAAGCGACCGCCCTCTGCTGGCGATGGGGCTGCCGGTCAGCGGCTGGGGCGTTATCCCCCCCCAGCCGGGCAACTACATCAAAGCCGGCCTGAGCGTCAACAACGGTTATTCACTGGGCCGGTTTGTCTTTGACGGCACGATCACGGGTTTTGTCAACTACACCGGTTCTGCCAATGATTTTTACGCGGGCAATCTCTTTACCGGCGATGCGCGCGGCAGCTCGGCGGGGCAAATCAGTTTTAACGACAACTTCAACGTCGCCGGCGACATCCGCAATATCCTCATCAAAGGGTTCGTCGGTACTGATGGTTCGTCTGACGGCTTGTCGCCCGATGACTTGTCGGGACTGAACTACTGGACCGGCGTTGATGTGCAGGTGCGCGGGACGCTCGGTCAGTTCCGCGCTGCCTCACACATCGCAACCAGTATCGATGTGCGCAATGCCCTGGCTGGCCCGTTCCTCACGTCACCCCAGCAGGAAATTGAATACAAGATTCCATCCGGATCAATCACTGAATCACTGCCGACAGCCAGACTCGGTGCCCGTGACCCCGCCGCCGCTGCTTTTTTCAATAACGACACCTTTGATACCCCGCAGATTCTGGCCAGTGTTTCCGATCCTGTCTTCGGTGGTGCCCCCGGAGCACGTGTCGTCGGCAACATCCGCGCCATCGATGACCCGACAGACTTTTATGGGCTGGCGCTATTGGCGGGCGAAAAGGTTCAGGTCTCCATTGTTTCGGCACACACCACAGCCTTGGCGCCCATCGTCGGTGTGTACGATCCTGACGGCCGGTTCATCGCCTCGAACTTCAACGATCGCCTCCCTCTGGAAACACTCAATCAGCCATTCCAATTCACCGCAGATCGACCCGGTATTTATCGTTTTGCTGTTGGTGAACAATACCTCCAGGCCGGCATTCAAACCGACGATATGTCCATCTACGGCGATTATTCCCTGCGTATCCAGAATAACGCCAATATTGCCCTGGGTGGCGTGGTCAGCGACGATGGCAACATCCTGAGTTTCGCGACCAGCACCACTGGCCCGACGATCACCGTCTGGCGCGGCGATTTCGGCGCCATGCAGGTGGGCAATACGCTGATGTCCTTCCCGCGCAATTCGATCTCCGTTCCCTTCGGCAATTTGCGCGCCGTTGTCGGCGAAAATCTGGCCTGGATCAATGGAGACACCGTACGCGGGGTGAACTTCAGCGTTCCCTATGGCACGGTCGGTCTGCTGCAAAGCACTGATGGCGACCTGGCGGTCAACCCCAGTCAGTTTGACTCCATCGGCGGTAATTTTCAGATCATCGACGCTGGCGGCACGCTCTACGGCAATCTCTACACGCGCCAGGGTATCGGCGTGATCCGGGCACACGATGTTGACAACAATGTTTCAATCTCCGTCAACACCGACAACTCCGGCCGCGATGGCATGATCAGTCTGATCGATGTTTCTGGAAACTGGGGCACTCGGGCTACATCCGGCCCGCGTATCGATACCAATGCCGGTGGTAATGTTGGTTATGTGCGCATCGGTGGACAAATCCGGCGCGACGGTCGTTTCGGCTCTGGTCTCACACGCGCCGACAATACCTTCACTGTGCCGGCTGGTCAGTCGATCAATATCACCGATGACTCGGGAATCATCGTCAACATTGCTCCGAACCTCCGTCCCAATCCACAATACATCCCCGGTTTCGTCAATCCCAGCAATCCCAACGACCTCCGCATGCAGCCCTATCTGGGCAAGCCAGCCAACTTTACGGTCACAACCCTGCCCATCTACGGCAGCGGTGGCTCAGCCATCGTTAACGTAACCAGCGATCGTTCGCTCGTCTTCAGCAGCAACAACCCCAGCCGCGACCTGCTGCATACCGAAATCGGACAGGTGGTCTTCACTGCGGGTGGCGCTCCGGTCATCATGCAGCCGGTCTATGAAAAGGGGACTGGTCCGGGAACTCGCTTCCCCAATGAACCGCCCATCGGCGATGCCCCGGCCTTGGATCCCAATGCCGCCCTGGATGTCTCGCTGTATGTTCAAGGTCCCTCACCCATCAGTATCCTGGAAACAGCCTTTGGTGCTGCTGGCGAGGATGATCTCGATGAACTGGAGCCTGCCAACATGATCCAGAATGTCAGCGGCGGGGATATGCCGATCATCCGGGCAAGTTCCATTGGCAATCTCTACGGAAGCAGCATTGGCACCGCCCGCCTCACCACCGCTTCAACCTCCCTGCTGCCCGGTGGCGAACCTCTGTATCCTGACGAATATCCGTTCATCAATGAACGGCTCGGCGTCCTCACCGGCAATGTGATCAACATCGCGGCCACTCAGCAGATCGGTAATGTCTCGGCTGGGCTGGTCGGTTCAGTGGTTCCCAATTCAGATAACATCGACTTGCCGTATGTCTTTGAGGGCCTCGTCGGCACGATCAAGGCCACCGAACTGCGCTATGTGGATATCGGTGAAGGTCTGGCAACGGGTGGAACCGGTTACGCCAATCAGGCAGGGCTGTTCGCCAGCGGGCAGATTCGCGTGATAACCAATCGCGACGGTGGCGACATTCGCGGGCCGATCGTCTCCCAACAGCAGATCGGCGGTATCACGCTGAACAACGGTTCGATCATCAACACCAATATCGGGGTTGTTAGCAGCTTCCCGATGGTGAGTAATTTCTCCTCCAGCACAAGCGTCACCGGCGACATGGGCCCGATCACGGTGCGCGGCAACGGCGGCATCATCGGAACGGCTGTCCGCGCCAGTAACATTGCTTCGATTTACGTGCCCGATGGCTTTGGCATCTTTACCTCCGGGTTCCACACCTCGGGAACTGGTCGCATCGAGCGCGTTGTGGCTGGCGGTTATGGCCTGCGCAATGTAACCGTCAGCGGCGGTGGTTCGATCACCCAGGTCAACGCGACCGGCACGGGCGGCCAGCTTGATTCAGCGCTCTATTCTTCGCAGGTGCGGCTGAGCGAGCTGGGGTATCGGGTCGATCCCAATTCCGGCACCGTGCTCAATCGTCTGAACGATCTGCACGCTTATCTGGGTACGACGAAAAACCACCGCACCATCGAAAATGTCACCAACAGCGGCATTATCGAAGACACGACAGTCAATGGCGCGATGGCCCTGAACGCCGTCTACGCCAATCGCATCCGGCGCAGCAGCTTCAGCTTCGCCAACAGCGTTGATCTGTTCCAGACCCGCGGGCCAATCCGCGATGTCACGATCAACACCGGCCGGTTGAATAAGGCCGTCATTGGTGGGGATGTCGCTGACACCCTGATCAATGTTTCCGGGCCGATCACCGATTTTTATGTTGTCGGTTCGATCGATGCCGGTTCGACCATCCGAGCGATCGGCGGCAGCGGCAGCATTGGTCGCTTCCAGACGCTGCGCTCACTGGCTGGCGATATCCAAACCACTGGTATTATCAACACCCTGGCGGTGAAGAATGATATTCTGGCCACCAGCCGGATTGAGGCGGAGGATATTCTGACCCGCTACATCGGCGGTACTGTTTTCGGCCAGATTGTCATTGGTTGATTGGTCTCGTTTTCAAGTTGCGTATCCATCCATACGTCGCGTATTCATGGCGAACCATGATGCGCGGCGTTTTTTATTTCCCGCGCCACCCAACAACCGTACCGCGACCATCGGCCTGCCTCACTGCATCAATCCGCGCAGCACGTCCAGATTGACCGCATCCCACAATCGCCCCTGTTCATTTTTACCCTTGGGCGTTTCAAGAATCTTCGGAATGTTTGCAAACAGCGCATCACGAACAATTGGCCGGAATCCCTCCACGCCCACAAACCCGCAGCCGATATGTTCATGTCGATCGACCCGGCTGCCCAAATCTTTTTTGGAATCATTCAAATGCCACACTTTCACACGCTGCAGCCCGATAGTCTGATCGACCTCCCTGCGAAACTTCTCATATGTCCCGCCGCGAAAATCATATCCCCCCGCCAGCAGATGAGCCGTATCCAGACAAACCCCCAGGCGCTGCGGCTGCTTCACCTGCGCAATCACAAACGCCAGATGTTCCAGTTTATATCCCAGCGAGCTGCCCTGCCCCGCCGTCGATTCCAGGCAGGTCATGACTGATTCATCCGTCAGCGCTGCATGCACTTGATCCAGCGCTTTGACGATGCGCTGCAATCCCACCTCCTCGCCGCTGCCCATGTGCGCTCCGGGATGCGCTACGAGGTACGGTATTTTCAGTGCTGCACAACGCCGCAGCTCCTCGGTAAACAACTCCTGACTCTTGTTCCAAAGTGCATCATCCGGCGAAGCCAGATTGATCAGATACGACCCATGCGACACGGTCTGCGTAAAGCCCATCCGCGCACACTCGCTTTGCCACACCTCTACCGCCTGCGCCGACAGCGGCGCAGCGCGCCACTGCTGCTGATTTTTGGTAAAGACCTGTACCGTCTGCATCCCCAGCTCGTGCGCCTCGTGCAGTGCATTCTGCATCCCCCCGGCAATTGATAAATGCGATCCGAACATTGTTGTCGTTCACTCCATGCTGCTTGTATCGGCGTCTGCCCATCGGCTGGGCAATTTCATTCATACTGCTTATCTATTGCCACCAATCCATTTCTCGCCGGCGCCGCCTATATTTTGTATTTTCGCTTTTTCAGTGGTGATTTGAACTATACACAACTCGACGCTAAACTGCTGCCTCAGCGGCTGAGCATTTCAGCCCCGCCGCCGGAGTAGCTCAACGGCAGAGCACCGCTTTCGTAAAGCGGGGGTTGTGGGTTCAAATCCCACCTTCGGCTATTTTCGCCCGACGGTTTCGATTCATCATTTATAGCATTCCCCGTGACAAAAAAGTCATGTAAATCCCGCGTCGCCCGATAGTGCCGCGCTGTGTCCGTCAGCCGTCATGGGTTATTCTGGGCAACCCCGTTGTAATCAACGATCGACCGATAAATCCGCTTTCGCTGCCAATTTGCCGGGCCAGCCGACCGATACCCGTGGCCATGGCATTTAGCGCTTTATTGATTAAACCTGCCATCAAAACGGGCCGATGTAGATATCAGGCTGTGGGTCTCCAACCATTTGGTTGGGCAGCCTGATTGAGGCACCCGCGTTACGGCGAGCGCGGGTGCTTTTTTTGTGCGCACAGATCGCTCATTTCCCTTATTATCCTGATAACTACGGCGATGTCGCACCGGCTGCTGATCGGTTGGCAGCCAAGGCGCGGCAGCATAAATTAGCAGGCGTCTCGTCAGTTGATTGGAGCTTTTCATGTTGAGAACCATTTTTTCCGTGCGCGGGATTGCAGGTGTGTTGGCGCTGATGGGTGCGGTAATCCTCAGTGGCTGCGCCAGTGACTCGTCCGTCATCAGCCAGGCCAATGAGATGAACAGTGCGCTGCAGCCGGCGATTGTCACCGATCCGGTTCTCAGCCAGTACATCCAAAAAGTCGGCGACCGGATTATTGACGCTGCCGGCGAGATGTATCGCCAGGGTTACGGCCCGGCGGCGCAGGTGGATGAGGATTCACAATGGATGTTCTCTCAGAAGATGCAGTTCCATTTCGTCAACAGCAAAACGCTCAACGCATTCACCACCGGCGGCGAGCACATGTACGTCTATACGGAGCTGTTCCAGAAAACCCGCAACGAAAATGAACTGGCCACGGTTATGGCGCACGAATTCGCGCACGTTTACGGGCGGCATGTGCAAAAAGGGATGAATCGTCAGTATGGGGTTCTACTGGCGACCGTCGGTGCCGGGGCAGCCGGTTACGCGCTGGGCGACAAGTCCAATCGCGAAACCTACGCGGGTCTGGCGGCTGGCGGGGCCATGCTGGCTGGGCAGTTGCTCAACGCCGGCTTCACGCGCGGGGATGAAGCCGAGGCGGATGAAATGGGGTTTGAGTTTTACATCCGGGCGGGTTACGACCCCGATCACTTCGGCGACTTTTTCCAGCGCATGATCGACCTGGGGCTGGACAAAGGCAGCGATGGCGTGGGCAAATATCTCAGCGATCACCCCAGCCTTAAAAGCCGCGTGGAACTGGCGCACAAGCGCGCCGCTGAGTTGTCGCCCCAAGTCAAACAGCAGATGGAGCGGCCTGATGTGGCCAGCGCGGCCCAATATGCCCAGTTGCAGCAGCGGTCGATCCAGGTCGGCGCCAGTATGCCCAATGACACCACACTCGGCGCTGTCAGTGAACTGTTGCAGGCCCTGCCGCGTTCGTGCCTGACACCCGTTATCTTCCCGGATCAGGAACGGGCAGCCGAAGAACTGGAGGAGCGCGCCCACCAGCAGGAACAACTGCAAAATGGGCAACAACGACAGCAGGAGCTGAATCGCCAGCAGCAGGAAAAGAAAAAAGCAAAATCGGCAAAATCCGCTCCGCAGCAAGCCGGACAGCTTTCACAATCTCCGCCAAGCTATCGGTCAGGCCAATAGCGTCCAGGCTGCAAAACGGTCGAGATGGCCGCCAACAGGCTGATTTCAGGCATTTTCCGCCTTCGAGTGGTTCGGAGGTAAAGATTTTATTTGTTTTGAACACTCTTTATTTTTGCTCGTCTTATTGGGATCGGATAGGGTAAAATACAGCGATGGGCACGGGTTGATATCGCCGTGCCGCGACGCATCTCCTTTGAAGGACAAGAGCTATGCAGGTTGTGCTGGTCATGTTTCGAGCCGACGATCAACGCCGTAGTTTTGCGCTGCCGCGCCAGATTACGGTCATTGGTCGCCGCGAAGATTGCGACCTGCGCATTCCGCTGGGCGATGTGTCGCGCAAACACTGCCGGTTGATTCAAAATGGCAATGAGCTGCAACTTGAAGACCTGGGCAGCAGCAATGGAACCTATCACAATGGTCAGCGCATTCAGGAAACGGTGATTGCGCCTGGCGATACGATCCAGATCGGCCCGGCTGT
This sequence comes from Phycisphaerales bacterium, assembly GCA_020847375.1. Taxonomy (GTDB): domain Bacteria; phylum Planctomycetota; class Phycisphaerae; order Tepidisphaerales; family Tepidisphaeraceae; genus JADLCB01. The sequence goes on from JADLCB010000028.1 coordinate 12,150, forward strand.
TTTTGTTGTGCAGATCAACGGCGTGCCGGATGACGAAAATCTTCAGCCCTTCAATAATCAGGCTGCCTCGGCGTTGTCCTCAAGCACCCTGGCGGGCAATCAGCTCCATGATGCAGAACCGGCCGAAGCTGAGGCAGCCGCACCACCTGCACCACCGGCGCCCCCCAGAGTTGCGCCAGCGACCAAACCACCGGCTGCGGCGTCAGCCGAGATCATCTCTGAGTCGTCCGATGATTCCAACATCTTGACGGATCCGGCCGAAATGCTCAATGGGGTCGAAGGTGGCGCGGATGATCTGGTCGATTTCACCGTTCTGGATGATGCTGAGAATCACGGCAGCGATGATCTGCACGTGCCCATCACGCTGGATATTGAGGATGATCAGCAGGATCAGACCTGATCAACCGCAGTAGGCTTGGCTTGCCATTTCCACTTGGCTTTATTCACTCAAAGGCGCGTCCCTCGCGCTGCATGGTCTGATTGTGCCGCTCATTCATCCGGCATACTCACAGCTTGATGTACAGGTCTCGTAGACGACGATCCTGACCAAAAGCGGCAACACCGGTTTAACACGATCGTAAATCCATTTCGCCAGCACTTCGCTGGTTGGATTCTCCAGACCGGAAATATCATTGAGGTAATAGTGATCCAATTGTTGGATCAAGGGGGCACAGGCTGAAGTGATCTCGCCATAATCCGCCAAGTAACCCTTGCCCGAATCAACCTCCCCTTCAATCACCACATCAAACCGATACGAATGTCCGTGCAACCGGCGGCACTTATGCCCCGGCGGAAAGGTGGGTAGATCGTGGGCGGCTTCAAATCGAAATTGCTTGATCAATTTTACATGCATAAGTCCGCCATTATACGTCATCAATCATCACGGGGACACGCGCGATGATTTGCGTCATAAAGCGGCGCTGGCCTGCGACATAATTTCACGATTTTCTCTGATTTTTCCTCTAAATCAGATACGCCTCATCTGGTTTATCAGGAATAGGACATTTTTATCTTTTGTGGTTTGGGTTTCCTTGATACGCTTGGCTTTGAAAATAACGCCAGTATGCGATTGCTGCTGGCCGGTGTCGGACAGTTTATTCAAGGCAGTGCGACATGGTTTCTCCCACCGCGTCAACGCGACGTCCTGTACGAGCGAATCTTCCCCAACACGCCAGCGGCGACAATCGCTTCAAGATTCTGGAGGCGACGATGAAGCGCCATCAGTATCAGGCTGATTCGCTGATCGAAGTCCTGCACTCAGCCCAGCAGTTATTCGGCTACTTGGAAGACGGCCTATTGCTGTATATCGCACACAGTCTTCATGTTCCGCCCAGCCGCGTCTACGGCGTGGCCACCTTCTACCATTTTTTCAGTCTCAAACCGCAGGGTAAACATTCCTGCGTCATCTGTTTGGGCACCGCCTGCTACGTCAAAGGGGCTACCCAGCTCGTCGATGCGATCAGCCAGACGTACGGGATAAAGGCGGGCCAAACATCTGAGGATGGCCAGGTGTCGCTGCTGACAGCGCGCTGCGTGGGCGCATGCGGCATTGCCCCGGCAGTGGTGTACGACGGCACGGTCAGCGGGCATGGAACTTCTGAAAACGTGATCGAGAAGCTGAAAGGATGGCGTGAAGATGGAGCTGCCTGAACTGCACCAAATTGCGGAAAAAGAACGAGCCAGCCAAAAACCGATCCGCCTGCGCATCTGTGTCGCCGCCGGTTGCCAGTCATCCGGTTCGCTGGCAGTCAAAAAGAAACTGGAAGACACGGTCAAAGAGGCGGGCCTGTCGGACAAAGTGCAGGTGGTGGGCGTGGGCTGTCTGAAAATGTGCAGCCAAGGTCCGCTGGTACAAGCCGACCCGACACAGACGCTTTACGCCAAGGTGGATGAAACGCAGGCTGCCGGCCTGGTTGGCGCGGTCAACGGCGGGCATTGCCATTGTGCGACGGTTGATCCAAACGATCCGTTCCTGGCGCATCAGTTTTCGATTGTGCTGGAAAACAGCGGGCTGATCGACCCCGAGCGGATTGAGTCTTACATCGCCGCCGAAGGATACGAAGGTCTGTATCACGTTCTGCGGGAAAAGACGCCAACGGAAATCGTGGAGACGGTTATCAAATCGGGATTGCGCGGTCGCGGCGGCGCGGGATACCCCACTGGATTGAAGTGGGCATTGGTCGCCAAGATGCAAAGCCCGCGTAAGTTTGTGGTCTGCAATGCTGATGAAGGGGATCCCGGCGCATTCATGGATCGCAGCGTGCTGGAAAGCGACCCCCACCGCATCCTCGAAGGCATGGCGATTGCCGGTTACGCCATTGGCGCCACGCAGGGATATATTTATGTCCGCGGGGAATATCCGCTGGCGATCAAACGTCTGCAGGGGGCGATTCGTCAAGCCAAACGGCTGGGGATGCTGGGCGGTCATATTTTTGAATCGCCGTTCGATTTCAACATCGATTTACGCATCGGCGCTGGCGCGTTTGTCTGCGGCGAAGAAACCGCGTTGATGGCCAGCATCGAAGGCCGACGTGGCCAGCCACGACCGCGCCCGCCGTTTCCGGCTGAAAGCGGGCTATGGGGTCAGCCCACACTGATCAACAACGTCGAAACCTTCGCCAACATCCCCACGCTGATCCGCAAAGGCGCTGATTGGTTCAGCGCCATCGGTACGGAAAAAAGCAAGGGAACCAAGGTTTTCGCCCTGGCGGGCAAGATCACCAACACCGGCCTGATCGAAGTGCCGATGGGCACGACACTCCGCCGGATCGTCGAGGAGATGGGTGGCGGTGTGGAAAATGGCGGCACGGTCAAGGCGGTGCAGACCGGCGGGCCGTCCGGTGGATGCATCCCGGCTGACAAACTCGATACACCGGTTGATTACGAATCGCTGGCGGCCATCGGTTCGATCATGGGTTCAGGTGGCATGATCGTGATGGATCAGAGCACCAACATGGTGGATGTGGCCCGCTTTTTCATGGAATTCTGCATGGATGAAAGTTGCGGCAAATGCGCACCCTGTCGGGCGGGGACGGTGCAGATGTACCGCCTGCTGAGCAAGATCCGCGAGGGTCGCGGCACGCAGCAGGACATTGACATGCTCAACGGGCTATGCGACCTGCTGCGTAACACCAGCCTGTGCGGCCTGGGTCAGACCGCGCCGAATCCTACCCTCAGCACGCTGCGCTATTTCCGCCATGAATATGAACAGTTGCTGACGGACAGCACCGTCAACGGACAGTTACCGAAACATCCGGCCAATACCACCTGAAGGCGGGTGGCGACGCTGGGTGGGCCTGCTGATTGAAGCAAACGACGGAACACGAGGACATTATGGCAGTCAAAACCTTAACCATCGATGATCAGCTCATCAGCGCCCGGGAAGAACAGACCGTTCTGGAAGCGGCGCGTGAGGCGGGTATTTCCATCCCCACCCTATGCGAGCTGCATGGCTTGGGCGATATCGGTGCCTGCCGGTTGTGTCTGGTCGAAGTCACCGGCATTGCCAAACTCCAGCCCGCCTGCACGACGCGCGTCGCTGAGGGAATGGTCGTCGTGACCAATTCCCAGCGCCTGCAGAACTATCGCCGGATGATTGTCGAGCTGCTCTTTGCCGAGCGCAACCATATCTGCGCGGTTTGCGTCGCCAACGGGCACTGCGAGCTGCAGGACCTGGGGCTGGCGGTCGGCATGGATCATGTGCGTTATGAATACCTCAGTCCCCAGTGTCAGGTCGATCTGAGTCACGAGCGGTTCGGGGTGGATCACAACCGCTGCGTGCTGTGCATGCGCTGCGTGCGCGCCTGTGACGAAATCGAAGGGGCGCACACGTGGGATGTCATGGGTCGAGGCACGGCCAGCCGGGTTATCACCGATCTGAAGCAGCCCTGGGGCGAAAGCCAAAGTTGCACCAGTTGCGGCAAGTGTGTGCTGGCCTGTCCCACCGGCGCCATTTTCCGGCGCGGTTCTACCGTTTCGGAAATGGAACGCGACCGCTGGCAACTGGATTTCATCGTCACTGCCCGGGAGAAGAAACAATGGATCATATAAGACTGGCAACGGTATGGCTTGGCGGGTGTTCGGGCTGCCACATGTCCTTTCTGGACCTGGATGAGTTTCTCATCGATCTGGCGATGAAGGTCGAGGTGGTTTACAGCCCCATCGCTGACATAAAAACCTTTCCTGAAAATGTCGATGTGACCCTGGTTGAAGGCGCGGTGGCCAACGATGAACACCTGCACCAGTTGGCGCTGATTCGCCGCAACAGCCGGATCGTCATTGCGTTTGGCGACTGCGCGGTGACGGGAAATGTTCCGTCGATGCGCAATCCGCTGGGTTCGGCCCTGCCGGTGCTGAATCGTTCGTACAAGGAGATCGCGGACATCAATCCGCAGATTCCCTCCAACGACGGCATTGTTCCGACGTTGCTGGATCAGGTGCGCCCGATCCATGACATCATCAAGGTGGACATGTTCCTGCCCGGTTGCCCCCCATCGGCGGCGAGGATTCGTGCGGCGGTCGAACAGTTGCTGGCCGGTCAGGCAACAGGATTGAGTGGATCGGACTTGCGTTTTGGTTGAAGTGGCGTGGTTGAATGATTGTCGGAAACGGCAGGTGCATAAGCGTTTCACAAGGCTGTCTGTCAAAGAGGTTTACTATGTCCCAGCGCATCGTCATTGACCCGGTGACCCGTATCGAAGGACACGCCAAGATTTCGATCTATCTCAATGATGCCGGTCAGGTATCCGATGCCCGTTTCCATGTGACCGAGTTTCGCGGGTTTGAAAAATTCTGCGAAGGCCGTCCGTTCTGGGAAATGGCCGGCATTACCGCGCGCATCTGCGGGATCTGCCCGGTCAGTCACCTGCTGACCAGCGCCAAGGCCGGCGATGCGATCATGTCCGTGCGCATTCCCGAAGCGGCCCGCAAATTGCGCCGCATGATGAACCTGGCGCAAATCATGCAAAGCCACGCCCTGAGCTTTTTCCATCTCAGCTCACCCGATTTTCTTCTGGGGATGGACAGCGACCCCGCCCGGCGCAATGTTTTTGGCCTGATCGCCAGCCATCCGGATCTGGCCCGCGCGGGAATCCGCCTGCGTCAATTCGGGCAGAACATCATCGAGATGCTGGGTGGCAGGAAGATTCATCCCGCCTGGGCGGTTCCCGGCGGTGTGCGCGAAGCATTGACCGAAGATGACCGCAGTGCCATTCGATCCCGTTTTCCGGAGGAAATCAAGACAGCCATGACGGCGGTCGGACTTTTCAAGCAGATTCTTAAAACCCACGACACCGAAGCGCGCGTCTTTGGCAATTTCCCCACGCTATACATGGGCCTGACCAACCCTGAAGGCAAGTGGGAGCATTACGAAGGACACCTGAAATTCATCGATTCCAGCGGCAATGTCGTGGCGGATAACCTCGACCCCGCCCGTTACGCCGAATTCATCGGCGAAGCGGTTGAATCCTGGAGTTATCTGAAATTCCCCTACTACAAACCATGGGGTTATCCCGGTGGCGCGTATCGTGTTGGCCCGCTTGCGCGGTTGAACATCTGTAAATTCATGGGTACGCCTCTGGCTGATGAGGAACTGGGGCAATTCCGTCAGATGAACCCCGGCGCGGCCAACGGTTCATTCATGTATCACTACGCCCGCCTGATTGAAATCATCGCCTCGCTGGAGCGCATCGGCCGGCTGGTGGATGACCCGGACATCATGCATACCCACCCGCGCGCCAGTGCCGGCATCAACCAGAACATCGGCGTGGGCGTCAGCGAAGCACCGCGCGGAACGCTGTTTCATCATTATGACGTGGACGACAACGGGCTGATCAAAAAGATCAACCTGATTATCGCGACCGGTCAGAACAATCTGGCCATGAACGGGACGGTCAAGCAGATCGCGCAGCATTACATCACCGGACCGAAAATTCCAGAAGGTGTGTTGAATCGTCTGGAAGCGGGTATTCGCTGTTATGACCCGTGTCTGAGTTGTTCGACGCATGCGGCCGGCATGATGCCGCTGCAGGTACAGCTTTTGTCGCCCGATGGAACATTGCTGGATGAAGCGCGGCGCAACTAGACAAAACCATGCCCCTTACACCTCCCATCCTCCTGATCGGCTGCGGCAGCGAACTGCGTGGCGATGATGTCATTGGCCGGCGAATCGCCGGTATTGTCGCGGCGTGGAACCTGCCGGATGTACAGGTGTTGTCGGTGCATCAACTGACTCCTGAACTGGCTGAGCCAATTTCCCGCGCTGGCACGGTGATTTTTGTTGACGCTGGAATCGACCCAATTGCATGTCAATCTCCGGTCGCATCAGGGCGGGTCTGCCTGCAATCCATTGTATCGAACGATGTCGTTGGATTCAGTGGACATGTTTCCGCGCCGGCTGCGCTATTGGCGCTGGCGGGACAACTGTACGGCAATACTCCGGCTGCGTACCTGCTGACTGTTCCAACGGTCCATTTTGAACTGGGCGCTGATTTATCCGAAAACGCCCAGCGCGGTATTCGCGCTGCTCTTGATTGTCTGGCCACCCTGCTGGGTGCTGGCGCACACGTGGAAACGGTGGTCTGATATGCACGAAGTATCGATCATGCAATCGACGCTGGAAATTGCCCTGGAGCGCGCTGCCCGCGAGCACGCCCGGCGCATTACCGCCTTGCATCTGCGCATCGGCGCGCTCAGTGGTGTCGTCAAGGAAGCACTGGAATTCGCGTTTGATGTCGTCACGGCTGATACCCTGGCACAGGGGGCGAGCCTGACGATCGACACCGTTCCGGTCGTCTGCTACTGCCAGAAATGTCAAAGCGAGTTTCAGCCACCGGATCCATTTTATGAGTGTCCGAATTGCGGCCAGCTCAGCCACCAATTATTGCGCGGCAATGAAATGGATCTGCTCAGCATCGAAATCCAGACGTGAGGTAGATATGACCCAGACCAATACACCGGCCACCCTGACCAGCCCAGCCACCCCCGGCACAGCCGCTGCGCAGGTGACCATTGGCCAACCGATTCTTTCCAAAAATGCGCAGAAAGCAGAGGAAAATCGCGCTGATTTTCAATCCCGCGGCCTGTTCGTCATCAATCTGCTCTCCTCCCCCGGTTCAGGCAAGACGATGCTGCTGCAGCGCACACTGGCAGAATTGTCCGGGCGCTGGCGGATGGGCGTGATTGTCGGCGACCTTCAGACCGATAACGACGCACGCCGGCTGCGCGCCAGTGCCGGCGATGCGCCGATCGATCAAATCACCACCGGCACGGTCTGCCATCTGGATGCGCAAATGGTGGCCCGGTCGGTAGCACGTCTGGATTTGTCGGAGGTGCGCCTGCTGTTTATTGAAAATGTCGGCAATCTCGTCTGCCCGGCCAATTATGACCTGGGCGAAAACATCCGCGTGACCCTGCTGAGCGTGACCGAGGGGGAGGATAAACCGCTGAAATATCCGGTCATTTTCAAACGAGCTGATGTGGTGCTGATCAACAAGATCGACATGGCGCAAGCTGCGGGATTTGATCGTCAGCTCGCCCTGGAAAATCTGCGACGTATCAACCCCGATGCCCGTGTGCTGGAAGTTTCAGCCCGTACGGGTCAGGGAATGGATCAGTGGTACGAATTACTGGAATCCTATGTCAAACGTAATTGACATGATCCGACAGCAAACGCGCACCTATCGTATCAACGGTACGGTACAGGGGGTGGGGTTTCGTCCGTTTGTTTATCGGCTGGCGCATGGGCTGAAACTGGCCGGCTGGGTGCGCAATGGAGTCAACGGTGTTTTGATTCACGCCTGCGGAACGGCCGAATCGCTGGCTCTGTTTGAACGGTACTTGCTCGCGCAGGCACCACCTGCGGCGCGGATCAACTCTCTTGAACGCCTTGAGCGAGTGGAACATCGTCAGTCTTATTCGTCAGCCCACGCGGGGACAACGGATCATTTTGTGATCCTTGACAGTCTGCACGATGAACAGATCACAACCTCCATTCCGGCTGATCTGGCGATTTGCCCGGAGTGCCTGCGCGAAATGCTCGATCCGACCGATCGGCGTTATCGCCACCCATTCATCAACTGCACGAACTGTGGCCCACGCTATTCGCTGATCGAATCGTTGCCGTATGACCGTGCGCGCACGTCGATGCGCCTGTTTCCCATGTGTCCGCGCTGCCAGGAGGAATATGACAACCCGCTGAATCGGCGTTTTCACGCCCAGCCAATCGCCTGCCCGCAGTGCGGCCCTCATGTTGAATTTCACGATGCGCATGGTCAGTGCCTGTTCGCGCACGATGCGGCGATTATTGCGGCTGCCAACGCGATCGGGCGAGGCCAGATCGTGGCGGTGAAGGGGCTGGGCGGGTTTCATCTGATGGTCAACGCAGCGGATGAACAGGCGGTTGAGCGGTTGCGCCAACGCAAAAACCGGGAAGCCAAACCGCTGGCTGTCATGTATCCCGACATGGCTGGCGTGCAGGTTGATTGCCAGGTGAGCGCCGTCGAGGGCGAGCTTCTGAAGTCGATGGCTGCCCCCATCGTTCTGCTGCGACGCAAAGCATCATCAGCGACAACCATCGCGCCATCGGTTGCGCCGGGCAATCCCTATCTGGGCGTCATGCTCCCCTACACGCCGCTGCATCACCTGTTGATGGTGGCGGTGGGTGCAGCGGTGGTGGCCACCAGCGGCAATCGATCCGATGAACCCATCTGCATCGATGAGCGCGATGCCCTGCAGCAACTGGATGGCATTGCTGATTGTTATCTGGTTCATAATCGCCCGATTGTGCGCGCTGTGGATGATTCGGTGGCGCAAGTCGTCGATGGTCAGCCGATGCTGGTGCGCCGCGCCCGCGGGTATGCGCCGCAACCCGTTTTACTCAAGCATCCCGCCCCGCCGCTATTGGCTGTCGGTGCGCATCTGAAAAACACCATCGCCATCTCCACGGGCAATCGTGTATTTTTGAGCCAACACCTCGGCGATCTGGAAACAGCATCAACCTATCGCGCCTTTGAGCAGGCGATTGCCAGCCTTGGTCAGCTTTATCATCATGCCCCGTCCGCTGTGGTTTGCGATTTACATCCTGATTACCTGTCGAGCCAATATGCGCGTCGAAGTGGTCAGCCGGTGATTGCGGTTCAACATCATTACGCCCATCTGCTGGCGTGCATGGCCGAACATGGCCTGGAAGCACCGGTGCTGGGCATCGCTTGGGATGGAACAGGATTGGGAACAGACGGCGATAGCTGGGGCGGCGAGTTTCTGCGAATTGGTGATCATGACTTTACCCGCGTTGCCCATCTGAAATCATTGCCGCTACCTGGTGGAGATTCCGCCGCGCGCCAGCCGCGCCGCTGCGCACTGGGCCTGCTTTATGAGCTTTATGGCGATACGGCATTTGGCATGACCCATCTGCCGACACTCGCCGCCTTTACGCCACAGGAATTGCGCATTATTCGCACGATGTTGAACAGCGCCATCCACTGCCCGCGCACCACCAGCGCCGGGCGGTTGTTTGATGCGGTGGCGTCATTGGCGGGCTTGCGACAGCAGGCGCAATTTGAGGCGCAAGCTGCCATGGATGTTCAATTTGCCGCTCAGGGTGACAAGCTGCAGGACGACCGCACCGGCATAGGGCCTGAATCTGCTGTCCGGGTAACATTGGATCAAACCGGAGCCGCCGTACTGGACTGGTCGGATCTGATCCATGATCTGCTCCAAACCCCATCCGCACCCGATCGATCCGCCGTCTTCAGCCAGCAATTACACCGCTGGCTGGTGGAAGGCATTGTGACAATCGCGCGGCGGGAAAATCTGGAGAATGTGGTTTTATCAGGTGGCTGTTTTTTGAATCGCCCTCTTCTGGAACGTGCGATTACGCGCCTGCGGCAGGAGGGTTTTCATCCTCACTGGCCGCGCTGGATTCCGCCCAGCGACAACGGCATTGCCCTGGGGCAGATCATCGCGGCGATGCGGCAGTTGCGTAAGCAGCACGGTACGGCAAAGACTGGCGGTTCATGAATCAGGCGCTGGTTCAGCAAAGGAGTTGTTATGTGTCTGGCAGTTCCGGGAAAGATCATCAGCATCAACGGCAATGAACCTGTTGCACGGCTGGGGCAGGTCAGTTTCGGGGGTATCTGCCGCGAAGTCAGTCTGGCATTTGTTCCCGAGGCGAACATCGGCGACTACGTGATCGTTCACGTCGGTTTTGCCCTGTCCAAGATCGATGAACAAGAGGCGTTGGATGTTTTTGAGCATCTGCGCAAATTCGAGATGCTTGATGAACTGCAGGAGGATCAACATGAAATACGTTGACGAATATCGCGGTCAGGAACAGGCCAGACGCTGCGCACGATTGATCGCGCGCCTGACGACGCGACCGTGGGTTTTAATGGAATTGTGCGGCGGTCAGACGCATAGCATCGTACGTTTTGGGATCGATGAGCTGCTGCCCGCGGGTGTGGAGATGGTTCATGGTCCGGGGTGTCCGGTCTGCGTCACGCCGGTTGAACTGATCGACAAAGCGATCGAAATCGCCAGCCGGCCGGAGGTTATTTTCACCAGCTTCGGCGATATGTTGCGCGTTCCCGGTTCGCAGCGCGATCTGTTGATGGTCAAGGCGCGCGGCGGTGATGTGCGCATCGTCTACAGCCCGACGGACGCGGTGAAACTGGCGCAGCAAAACCCTGATCGCCAGGTCGTCTTTTTCGCGGTTGGTTTTGAGACCACCGCCCCAGCCAACGCCATGGCGGTCTATCAGGCCAGCCAGCTCGGTCTGAAAAACTTTTCCCTGCTGGTGGCGCATGTGCTCGTGCCGCCAGCCATGGAGGCAATTCTGTCTTCGCCAGAAAACCGCGTGCAGGGATTTTTGGCAGCGGGTCATGTCTGCACGGTGATGGGTTATACCGAATATGAACCCATCGCCCGAAAATACCGTGTTCCCATTGTGGTGACGGGGTTTGAACCGCTGGACATTCTGCAGGGGATTCATCTGTGCATCCGGCAACTGGAGCAAGGTCGGGCGGAAGTTGAAAACCAGTATGCGCGCTCTGTACGTCGGCAGGGAAACCAGCCGGCGCAGGAGTTAATCGCCCGCATTTTTCGGGTTGTTCCGCGGCAATGGCGCGGTGTGGGGCAGATTCCGCACAGCGGTCTGGGACTCAGTGATGAATATGCCGATTTCGATGCCGAAAGACGATTTGGGCTGGCCGATCAAACGATCCAGGAATCGCCTGATTGCATCGCCGGATTGGTGCTGCAGGGTGTGAAAAAACCGCATGAGTGCCCTGCCTTCGGCACGCGCTGCAATCCCGAAAAACCGTTGGGCGCGCCCATGGTCTCCAGCGAAGGAGCCTGTGCAGCGTATTACCGTTATCGCCGCCAACCCGTGGCAGCACACTAAACGTTCACCGGTGATTTTCATGCAGAACCTGCAATGCCCCATCTCGATCCAGCAATACCCCACCATCCTCATGGCACATGGTGGCGGGGGCAGGTTGATGCACCAACTGATCGATAAGTTGATCATGTCCGCCTTTTCCAACCCGCATCTGGACGTTCGCCATGACTCGACCGTTTTGAATATTTCCAGCCCTCAAATCGCTTTCACCACGGATTCATACGTGATCCAGCCACTGTTTTTTCCTGGTGGCGATATTGGTTCACTGGCGGTGCATGGAACGGTCAATGATCTGGCCATGAGCGGGGCGCGTCCGCAATACATCAGTTGCGCTTTTATTCTGGAGGAGGGGCTGGAAACACAAACACTCTGGCGGGTGGTGCAGTCGATGCGACAGGCGGCGGATGCGGCTGGCGTGCAGATCGTCACCGGTGACACCAAGGTCGTTGAAAAAGGCAAGGGGGACGGGTTGTTCATCAACACGGCCGGGATTGGTGTCATTAGTCACGCGCTAAGGATCGCGCCGGCGTCGGTACAGCCCGGCGATGCGGTGATTCTCAGTGGCGATCTGGGCCGACATGGTATTGCAATCATGGCATCGCGCCAGGGGTTGGAATTTCAGACAACCATCCAGAGCGACAGTGCCCCCGTCGCCGGGCCGGTGCTGGCGCTGATCGACGCCGGCATTGAGATTCACTGCCTGCGCGATCTGACGCGCGGTGGACTGGCCAGTGCGCTCAATGAAATTGCCGAAGTCGCGCAAGTCAACATCGACATTGACGAAATCGCCATCCCCGTCAATGAACAGGTGCAAGGCGCGTGCGAAATTCTCGGTTTTGATCCGCTGCACGTGGCCAACGAAGGACGGTTCATCGTCTTCGTGCCAGCGAAGCAGGCTGATCGTGCGGTGGCGGTGCTGCAACAACACCCCGTCAGCGCTGATGCACGGGTTATCGGGCAGGTGAACGAAGTCTCCATTGCGCCGGTTACGCTGAAAAGTCGCATTGGCACGCGACGGATCATGGACATGCTCAGCGGCGAACAATTGCCGCGAATCTGTTGAATATGACCCAATGATAATTGCACTGAAAAGCTCTGATTTACACGACAAAACAGCGATTTCGCTTGTGGCGTAACATACTGGGTCTATCTTGTATGGAAGGATAAAATAATGCTTCAGACACACCGCCGTACGCTGCAAACCAGTGTTGCCCCAAACTTAAAATCTACTGGGGCCAATGATCTACTGACCCCGGATTGCAATCAATCTGACTTTCTTCAATGCCACGATGAATCTGCCCAGCGCCACCATCGGCAACGGCCCACTTTCCGCCCGGCCTTCACGCTGGTTGAGTTGCTCGTGGTCATCTCCATCATCTCCCTTTTAATGAGCCTGCTTTTGCCCGCCCTGGCGCGGGCGCGATCATCGGCGCAGTCGGTATCCTGCCTGAACAATTTGCGACAGATCGGCATGGCAGCCCAGCAGTACGCTGATTCATACAAGTGTTATCCGCCAGCCTGGATCAACTCCACCACCCGCTGGATGGATCTGCTCAAACCGCTGATCTCCAAGCAATCGGCGGTCTACCAATGCCCGGATGATCCTGTGAAACAACCCGTGGCATGGGATGCGGAGATTATCCTTAGTTACGGCATCAACACTTTTAATTTCAATGGCAGGGATTGGTGTTTCTGGTATGGCGTCAAACCCAACCGGGTGCGCCGCTCATCAGAAGTCATTATTTTCGCTGACTGCACGCCGGGAAAGTATTACTGCGGCGGCGGCGCCAGTTTCAGCGAACCGGTGGCCGGTGTGGATTATCGCCATCACGGCGGCAGTTTTAATGCGGCGTTTTGCGATGGTCATGCTCAATCGATGAAACGAACGAGCCGGCTGGACTGGGATGCCTCGCAGTAAGGCAATCGGGCTGATGTCACCAGATTGGGAAAAAATCGATGCGTTCAGGTCGTTACCAAATTCGATGGATCGTCAGCATCATGATCGCCGGTCTGGCGTTGCTGGCGGCAACCATCGGCCTGATTCGGCCAGAGTCGATCAATGCCAAATCGACTGGCCGACAGATATTCGACAAATCGACCGCGCGTATGGTAGTCGATATGACAGGCCGATCTGTTCAGATTCCGGCCAACCCGCAACGAATTCTCAGTCTTTGCACCAGCGCAACCGACACGCTGCTGGCACTGGGGCAGCGCAACCGACTAGCCGCAATCGACCAGTACAGCCGGATCATCCCAATGACAGGCGCAATCCCGGTAATCGGTCAGGGCAGTGCCATCTCGCGCGAACAAGTGGTGGCGCTGCAAATCGATCTGGCCATCATCTGGTGGTATCAGGATGATGCTGCGGCAATGCTGGAAACTCTAAATGTTCCGGTAATTCGCCTGCGGTCAGCACGGGCGGCGCAAATACCGGCAATGATCCAGCTCATTGGCCAGATCACTGACTGCCCATCCGAAGCCGGGATGCTCAGCCAACAACTGGAGACGTTTCTGGCGGCGCAGCCGACGACGCCAGCCAATGACACCACTCGTGCAGCCGTTGACCTCAACCAAACCAAAGTTTTTCTGGAACTCTATGGCCCTTACAAAACGGCGGGCGGGCAGACCTATGCCAATGACCTGTTGATGCTGGCTGGGGCGCGCAATATCGCTGCCGATTCAACCGGCAATGTGCTGTTTTCTCCCGAACGGCTTTTGCGCGAAAACCCCGATGTGATCCTGTTCGTGGACGAATTTGCAACTGTCAGCGACTATGCCCATCGCAGCGGGCTGTCGGGTGTGTCTGCGGTACAACACGGGCGCGTGATTCCCATCAACCGCTACTGGCTGGTGGCTGGGCCGCATCTGCCCGATGCCGTCGCGCAACTGCGCCAGTTACTGGAGGTTCGCCACTGATAATTACAAGGTGCAAGGCCATGCCATTTTTCAAAATCACCTACAACGACAAATATCGCTTCGCCACGCTGCATCATTACGGATGCGTGATGCACTGCCCGGTCTGCAGCTATAAATTGCGCAGCGGCGCCAATGGCGTGCCCGGTCAGTCGTTCCCCAGACCTTCGTCTTTTCTGGATATCCCCACAATCCAGACCGCCCTGCGCCGCGTGCCGATCGACAAGGTTTATTTCATGGGTGGCGAACCGACCATCGCCAGGGAACTGCCTGCCCTGCTCGACTTCGCCAAAAACACCCTGAAGGTCAAAACGTATCTGGGACATACGGCTGGATGGAAACTACCCGTTGAAAATCTGGATGGAGCCAATGTCGGTCTCAAGGCGTGGGATAAGCAGGTTCATCTGGCGTATACCGGCCGTGAAAAACAGGATATTTTTTCCAGTTTCGCCAATGCCGCCGCTGCGGGTCTGGAGATGAAAGCCAATGTGGTCTACGTTCCGGGGCTGGTGGATCAGGATCAGGTGCGGGCAATCGCCCAGTGGATTGCCGGTATCAATGCTGAGATTCCGCTGCACATCATGGGTTATATTCCTGTTCCGGGCCAGCCGTATACCCGGCCAACTATTCAGCAGATGCAGGAGGTCGTTGACCAGTGCCGCCGGCATTTGAATCATGTGGCCTATTCGCACTTGAGCAGCCAGGAAGCACTTGATTTGACTGCGCGCGATGATCGTTTTGCTGTCAGGGCAATCGCATGACCGATGATCTGCTCCCGCCAACCCGGTCTTGCCTTAACGGGCCATTGTGGTTGTTGGGGCTGCTGATTTTTCCCACAGCGCTGCTCGCCCTGATGGTAGGCAGCACGGATCTGGCACCGGCAGATATTTTTCAGATGATCGTTCGACCCCTTTGGCCAGCCCAGCCCAACACGACCGATCAGCACGACACAATCGCCCGCATTGTCCTGTTGATTCGCCTGCCGCGCATCATGCTGGCGCTGGCGATTGGGGCGGGTATGGGCATTGCGGGCGTGGCGTCGCAAACCCTGTTTCGCAATCCACTGGCCAGCCCGTATGTCATTGGTGTTTCCAACGGGGCAGCACTGGGCGCGGTCGCGGGGATGCTGCTGGTGGGCAACTGGTTTGGTTATGGCGCTGTTGCGCTGTTGAGCGTCATCGGCGGGCTGACGGTGGCGATGATTGTCCTGTATCTGGCGCGACGGGCTGGCGCGATGGGGTACGCGCTGTTGCTGGCGGGAATTGCGATCAGTGCATTGTGTTCAGCGCTGACGGCTGCGGCGCTTTATCTGGCTGGCGAGCGATTACAGACGCTGGTTTTCTGGTTGATGGGTGGATTGTGGCAGGCCAATTGGGGTGACACCTTGATGATGTCTGGTGTTTTAATACCAGCCGGTCTTTTTCTGCTTTATCAGGCACCGGCGCTGAATGTTTTACTGCTGGGCGAACGATCAGCCACTGATCTTGGTATCCGCACGGGCCGGTTGCAGGTCAAACTTTTATTGGTGATTGCACTATTGACCAGCGTCGCCGTCAGCCTCAGCGGCGTCATTGGTTTTATCGGATTGATCGTTCCGCATGTGCTGCGTCTGCATTTCGGGGCGGATCATCGTCGTTTGATTCCCGCCAGTGCCGCTGGTGGCGCGTTGTTGTTGCTGGTGGCTGACACATTGGCGCGCACACTGGTCAGGCCAGCGGAAATACCCGTGGGTATTCTGACGGCCATGATCGGCGCGCCGGTTTTTCTCTGGATGCTGCTGCGTCACAACCCTCAGCGGGAGATGACATGATCCTGCGGACGGAAAAACTGTGTTTCACTTATCCATCGGGAAATACGGTGCTGCGCGATGTGAGTCTGGAGATGAAACCCGGTACGGTGACGGCCGTGTTTGGCCCCAACGGTTGCGGGAAAAGCACGCTGGTGCGCTGTCTCAATGGCAGTTTAGCGCCGCAGAGCGGCGTGGTTGAACTGGGCGGCCAGCCCATCCATCAGCTTGGGCGTCGCGCGATTGCGCAGATGATCGCCGTGGTTGCGCAAGAACCGGTGACAGGCGCCCCCTTCCATGTCAGCGAGATGGTTCTGCTGGGGCGCTATCCTCATGCCACCGGCTGGCAACCGACTGGGCAAGACCGACAGGTGGTTCAAGAGTCTCTGGCGCGGCTGCAGATCCAGCATCTGTCTGACCGACCGTTTACCCAACTCAGCGGCGGTGAACGCCAGCGCGTCACCTTGGCGCGCTGTCTGGCGCAGCAAAGCCCGATCCTGCTCCTGGATGAACCGGCGACGCATCTGGATATTGCGCATCAACTGGAGTTATACCGGTTGCTGCGCCAACTGGCTGGGGAAGGTCAAACCATCCTGGCGGTCTGTCACGATCTGATTCTGGCTCCCTTGTTTGCCGATACGGCTGTTCTGCTCGACGGCGGGCAAATTCGGGCGCAGGGCCGGCCTGAGGAGGTACTGACGCCGTGCAATCTTTGGCAGGCTTTCGGGGTGATGCTGCAAATCGATTGGCAACTGCCGGCGAGTGTCCGGTTGGCAATCCAATCGGATTGATCGTCGCCAGCCAGAGGCTGCGCCGTGAGGATCAATTTAAGGATGACGGGGCAACAGGATGAGAATCAGCAATCAGACTGGGTGAAGCATTCGATGATTCACTTATTTACCCGCAGCGCGTTCGATTTCACTGAACGAGCAGATGCCTTCGGCAACCAGTTGATAACCATGCTCCTGCAGGTGGAGGAACTGCGTGTCAGCCAGGGTCTGGCGGATTTCATCGGCGCTGGGGTTGCGCAGAAGATGGCTGCGCAGTTCGGGGGTGCTGCGCAGAAGCTCAAAAATGGCGCGACGGCCGATATGTCCTGTGCCCAGACAACGGGGGCAACCGACGGGTTCGTAGATTTGCTGCAGATTCTGGCCCCACTTGCCCAATCGCTGCAACTGCTCGGGTGTGGGCGTCACGGCGCGGCGGCAATGGGTACAGAGTTTGCGCACCAGGCGCTGTGCCAGAACCACATTCACCGCCTGAGCCAGCAGGTAGGGTTCCACCCCCAGATCAAGCAGGCGAAACATCGTGCCGATCGTGTCGCGGGTGTGCAGGGTGCTGAAAACCAGATGACCGGTGATGGCAGCCTGCATGGCGATGCGGGCGGTTTCGGGATCACGAATTTCGCCGACGAGAATGGCATCGGGATCCTGCCGCAGCACGGATCGCAGCAACCGGCTGAAACTTTTGTCGTTCTGCTCATCGACGGGAATCTGGGTTACGCCTTCGAGTTGGATTTCCACGGGGTCTTCGATGGTGACGACATTGCAGTCGTTGAGATTCATCGAACGGACAATGGCGTAGAGGCTGGTGGTTTTTCCCGAACCCGTCGGGCCGACGACCAGAATCGTGCCGCTGTCAGCTTCGATGGTTGAACGAAGCTCGGCAAGCATCCAGTCGGGCAGGGATAAATTTTCCAGGCGCAGCGGCGCATCAGCGGTATCAAGAATACGGATCACCAGCTTCTGTCCGAAAACCGAAGGGGCGAAGCTGACGCGATAATCCACCCGCCGCAGCGCCCCGCCGGGCCGCATTGATGGCACGCGCGCACTGAAGTGCCCCTCCTGGATGACGTTGCGCTGGGAAATATCAATATCGCTGCAGATTTTGACCATGGCGCTGATGCGCGTACCCATTTCACTGTTCAGGCGCACGATATCAACCATGTGACCATCGACGCGCATGCGCAATTGCCAGTAACCATCCTTGGGTTCCAGATGAAGGTCGGTGGCACGGCTGCGAAAACAGACGATCAGCAACAGGCGGAATAGATCCACGGCATCGCGACGGTTTTCGCCCCGGCGCGGGCTGGTGGCTTCATGCACCACACCGCCGCGCGAATTGAGCAAGGCAATGTCATACTCGCCAAACGGTTTTTGCCCCATGGAGTCGGCCAGTTCCTGCAAGGCCTGCTGCGGATCGGTTTGAACATTGTCCCACGATGGACTGTTTTGCTCGAACGACGGAATGCCCGCTCCCAAGGATGAATCAGCCGGTTCAACTGGCGCTTCATCAAACGCAATGGGCACGGGCGTGTCGGTATCTTCTGCGGTCGGGAGGGTGTCCAGCGAATCCTCAAGATACGGATCATCATCAACCGACAGCGCACCCAGCGCGCTGGCGACGGCTGGACGGGTGAACGCGGGATGCGCTGTTGCAGACTGGCTGAGTTGTTCGAGCGTATCCAGGGCTGGGGGGGCATCGGTGGACGGATCGAGCAGGACGATCCGCGTTTTGCCAATGCGGATAACATCGCCGGGCGTCAGTGTCTGCTGCTGAATACGTTGAGAATTGACGTAGGTTCCGTTGGAGCTTTGCAGATCATGAACCTGCCAGACCTCTTCAACGCGCTTGATGACGGCATGAAATCGGCTGGCTTTGAGGTCGGTCAGAACCAGGGTATTACTTTCGTGGCGCCCGACGGTGATGGGCGAATCATTCAGCGCCAGGCGATCCAGCGACCCTGAGTGTTGAATTTCGAGGTAAGGCCCGTTCATGAGCGTTTTTCTGTTCCCGGCCAACGTGTCAGCAGGACAAAATTCCGACGATCAAACGATAACTATGCGGTATTATATGGTTTTCAGTCAGTCAGCCCCCGCGGATACGAGAAAATTAAAATTATCTGTGTCCGCTGCAACCTGATTGTATGACAATGACGTGGCAAATTATAATATATTTTGAACTGACTTTGCCACAAAAGACGATTTTATCATTGACGGTTGAGCTTCCGGCGAGATGGGCGCGTCAAGAGAATCGCCGGCGCGGTACGGGGATTTGTTTGCCCCAAGTCAGGTTTATGGTATATTTTAGTTTAACCAACCGGGTTGATCCCACTACTTGAAAGTGCACCCTAGTCATGCTCCTGCAGACAAACAGCTATATTGTTCCGCGTGAAAAACGGGAGGAGCACGCCCGACTGTTGCGGAAGTTCCGGCAGGTTTTATTGCGCCTGGGATGCGAGCATTTTGAAGTCTATGAGCAGGTCGGTACGGACTGGGCGCCGGGCGATGTCACCGGTCGATATGTGCAGATGCTGTGGTTCAAGGACCGCAAGCATCAGCAGACGGTGCAAGCTGCGGAAAAGTCTGACAAAAACGCGCAATCTGTCATTCAGGAATTTTGCGCCCTGATCAACTTCCCCTACCAACAGCAACATGGGCTGTTTGCCAGCGGTTTTTACCAGGGCATCCTGATGGGCAGCAGCAATCATCCCGTGACGACGAATCGGCCGCCGGTCAGCACGGGTACCAAACCGCCATCCTCACCGGCTGGTTTCAGATCCGGCGCCACCAATAATACAAATAGTTCCAGCCACGCGCCGAATGATCTTGCTTTCGTGCAGGATGACAGTGAAAACGATGATCTCGATCAGGACATCGCCCCGGACAACACCATGAACGAAGATCACCCGACTTCGTCACGATAAGCTCAACCGGGCAATCCGGTAATCCACCCGATAAATTTGGCGTGGTAAGGGAAGTCCCCAGACATCGTACCCCCTTTGGTTTGGGGAATGAAGGATTGAATCATAAAGTTCGTCGAGGTATTGAACGCTGAGCAGGGGGAGCATGGGATTGGGCCTTGGGAGTTTTTCCTTGATGAGTTGCGATGGCGTCTTGTGTTCCTTGGCGGTGTTATTTCTGGCAAGGTTGAAGAACAACTGGTATTGGTCGGCCTTGGCGATGAAGTCCTGCCGTCCGGTGAACGCCTCGATTTCATAGAACTCCTGCTCCATAAGGTTATGGACGGTCTCGACGTCGGCTTGGAAT
>JADLCB010000029.1 GCA_020847375.1 Phycisphaerales bacterium
AAACGGGTCATCCGCGCCGTCGTCGATGCCCAGCAGGAGTTCTTTGAAAAAGGGCCTGAATATCTCAAACCCCTGCCCATGATTCAGGTCGCCGATCAACTGGGTATCCACGTCGCCACCGTCTCGCGGGCGGTCAGCGAAAAATACATCCAGACGCCGCTGGGCATTTTCCCCCTGCGCCGGTTTTTCTCCGGTGGAACGACCAGTGCCGAAGGTCAGGATATGAGCTGGGACGCCGTCAAGCAAAAACTTAAGGCCATTGTCGATAGCGAAAACAGGCAAAATCCGCTAAGCGACGATGAAATCGTCGAGGCATTGCTGCAGCAAGGTATTGAGTTGGCGCGACGAACCGTCGCCAAATATCGCGGCATTCTCAACATCCCCACCGCCCGCCAGCGCCGCCAATACTGATCCATCGCTGCGCCGATCCACCCTTTTGCTCGCGTATCAATTCTCCCGCCCTTTATTTGGCAGTTGCACCCTTCCTGGGCGCGATGCCCCCTTCCATTCAACTGATCTGTTGCTTATTCCGCTGCAGATACCGCTGCTGCCGGCTCGGCGGAATTGGGACGGAGGCATTCACTTGTTTCCACCGCCGTGCTGCACGCAGGCACATACTGACCGTTGATCGTAAAGAAAAAGGTTGTCCCCTCCCCCGGCTGACTGACAACCCGAATGGCGCCGTTGTAGGTTTCAACGATACTTTTCACACTGGCCAGCCCCACGCCTTTACCGGCCACATTGTTGACCGCCTGGCTGCGCCCGCGGCGGAAGACGTAGAAGATTTTTTCCTGATCCTCCGGTTCAATGCCCATGCCGTTGTCGCGCACATAGAACTCGGCTTCGTCCATCCAGACGGTACAGCCAATGCGAATCGACTTCTGCGGTTTTTCATCCATGTACTTGATGGCATTGTCGATCAGATTCTGCAGCACCTGACCGATGCGCGCTGATTCACAGTGCAGAACCGGCAGCGGTGTCTCGACAATCAGTTCGATATTGCGGGTCTTGAGATCATTATCAAATATCTCCGCCAGATGCTGCACCAGCGCGTGCATATCCACCGGCTTGAGCACGCCGCGCCGTGTCTTGATGCGCGACAGCTCCAACAGCTCGCTGATCAGATCAGTCTCGGCCTGCACATTTTTTTGAATGCGATCCAACCGATGCAGAATATCCTCATCAAAACGGTCGCGGTATTTCATGACCAGCATACTGGCCATGCCGGAAATGTTGCGTAGCGGCGCATTCAAATCGTGTGACACCGCCCGCAGGAAATCCTCCTTTTCCGCAATCTCGCTGCTCAGGCGCTTATTGGCTGATTCCATCTGGCTGGTACGCTGCAGCACTTTTGCCTCCAGATCACGATTGGCCGCCGCCAGTTGGTCATTGGCACTGGCCAGCATCTGCTGATGTTGGCGCACCTTGATCACCATTTCATTAAATGCCCGCGACAGGGTTCCGATCACGTCCGGCCGATGCACTTCAACCTGTGACTGGGCATCCAGATCACCGCCGGCAATGCGCTTGCTCGTAATCACCAGTTGGCGGATCGGCGACAAAATCCGATGAACCAGCACATACACCACCGGAATCGTCAGCACAAACAATACCCCGCCCAACACCAGCACCAACAGGTTCACGCGGTTGAACGACCGCGTTGTCGCGTCAATCGACAGGCTCAGCGACACATAGCCCAGCACCCGCGCATCCGGCCCCTGATCCACAAAATGATCCTCACTCTCCTGGGCCGGCAGCAGACGCAGAACAGGTACGCTCACCTCCACAAAATGTCCCAGCGCCGGAAAATACCCCAGGCGTGTCTGCATCAGATTCTGCATATCCCCCAGCACACGCGGATATAAATTGTCTTTGCGCGACAAATCAGGATCACGCGATTCCAGTACCACCAACTGGCCGCTGGCGTCATAAAAACAGATGCTGACAATGTCACGATCCTTCAACAGATCGCGACCGATGCGGTGCAGTGATTTGAAATCCAACTGGGTCAGCGCTGATTCACTGGCCTTGGCCACCACCTGCGACAGGCGGAGGGCATGCTCCCCCATCGATGTGATCAATGTCCTTTGCGTCTCACCCAGAAACAGATAATAACTTCCCGCCAGCGCCAGCGCCAGCAAGACAATGAACCCCAGAAACAGCTTGCCTTGAATACCGATTCGCGCACTACAGCGCCGCCACCAGGGTACGTCTCGTTCCCACTGGTGAATAATGGCACCATAATCTGGTGTGTCAGTCGTCGGCTGCATCGGTCAACAGTCACCACGGGGCACCACGCCCACGTCGTTGATCATCGACCCAACCGGTTCACCGGTTAACCACAATCCAGCCCATCAATAAAAAAAGCAGTGATTATCGGCCGGTTAACGGATAATTTATTTACCCCCAGCCCGACGCAATGCCTCAGCGGCTTCGTCGAGCAGCGTCAAACGACCACCATATGTTTTTTGCAGGTTCTCCGCGGTAAACACCGACTTGACCGGCCCATGCGCCACCACGCGCATGTTCAAAAGAATCACATGATCAAAGTATTCGGGAACCGTCTGCAGATCATGATGCACCACAACCACCGTCTGCCCCTGATTGCGCAAATCCTGCAACGTCCGGATAATCATTTTCTCCGTCGCGGCATCAACGCCGGCAAAGGGTTCATCCATGAAATAAATCCGCGCCTGCTGAACCAGTGCACGCGCCAGAAATACGCGCTGCTGCTGACCACCGGAAAGTTGCGAGATCTGCCGATGGGCGTAGTCCGCCATACCCACCCGATGCAGCGATTCCATCGCCAGATCGCGCCATTTGCGCGTCACCGGACGCAGCCAGCCGATCTTGCGGTACGACCCCATCGTCACCACATCCAGGGCACTGACCGGAAAATCCCAGTCCACGCTTTCACGCTGCGGCACATACCCCACCAGCGCCCGTTGGCGGCGATACGGTTTGCCATAAACCAACACCCGCCCCGACACCATCGGCACCAGATCGAGCACCGCCTTGATCAGTGTGCTCTTGCCGGCGCCGTTGGGGCCGACAATGGCAATCAAACGTCCCTCGGGCAGATCAAGATCCACATCCCACAAAACCGGCTTGCGGTGGTACGCCACCGTCATGTCATGAATCGACAACGGCGCGTCGAATGAATGTTCATCGCCGGTCGCCGGAGTCGTCTCCACCGGTGCTGCATGCGCCGGCGCAACCGGTTTGTCAGAATCCGAATCAGCAACAGTTGATGAGGTTGGTGAAGGGCTTTGCATCATTGGTTCTCTTGCGCGCCGTGCGCTGCTATCTGTTTGATGATAACTGCCATATATTGCCGCTGATTCTTAAGGTTAGTTGGCCAGTTTTCCGTTCATTCCCTTTTCTGGCGCATCGCCACCCAAAGCACGGGTGATGATCGTGACATTATGATCGATCATCCCGATATAGGTTCCTTCATAAGTGCCCGCCTGTCCCATGGCATCGGAAAAGAGCGACCCACCAATGATCACTTTCTTACCCCGCGCCGCTGCCCCATCCACCAGCGAACGCACATACTTCTCAGCAACGCTGGTCTCGACAAACACCGCCTTCACATCGCGCTGAATAATCAAATCCACCAGCCGCTGAATGTCCTGCAAACCGGCTTCAGATTCCGTGCTGATTCCCTGGATCCCATGCACTTCAATCCCATAGGCCCGGCCAAAATAACTGAACGCATCATGTGCCGTCACCAGCACCGGTTTCTGACCCGGTGCCGGTGTCGGAATCGAAGCCAGCGACTGACGGGCATATTCATCCAACTGTTTGAGCTTCTCCAGATACGCAGCCGTATTGGCATGATAAAAATCCTTGTTGGCGGGGTCGTACTCCACCAACGCCGCCTCCACCGCCTGCGTTGCTTTCATCCATCCCTGTACATCCATCCAGACATGCGGATCAGGATGATTGGTCCCCGCAAAATGATGGATCAGATAATCCGTGCCAATCAGCTCAGTCACGGCGTGAATGCGCTGACCATCCTCACCCAGACGACGCAGCATCTCCACCATCTTCCCTTCCAGAAACAAACCACTGTAAAAAACAATATCCGCCTGCTGCATCGCTTTGACATCGGCGGTGCTGGCGTTGTAGGTATGCGGATCAACCCCCACGCCCATAATGTCATGCACGTCCGCTTTGTCTCCGGCGACGGCTTTGACAATATCCCCCACCATTCCCACCGTCGCCACCGCTCGGTACGGATATGACTGCGGTGGACCTGATTTGGTCGCTTCTTCGCCAGCACAACCGGATAGAATCAGAAAAAAACTCAAAAACCCTGTCAAAATCCACTTGCTCATGCAGTCAATGATATGACTTTGATGATTCAAAGTCGAGAACACCTCAATTGTTGTTCAATATCATCGAACCGAAATGCAGATATAATCCTGCATGAACGTCTACTTTCATTGTTCAGCAGCCGTCCGCGCGGTCACAATTGGAAATTAGGCAGTCGGGGCGAATCCAAACCATCAGCATCATGAATGAAATGCCAACCAAAGCTGAAACCCGGCGCTATCTGCGTCAGACGCTGGCCGCCATTTCGCCGGAAACCCGTCAGTCGCGCAGTACCGCAGCCTGCAGTCTGGTCGCTGGCACACCCGAATTTGCCGCCGCCCGTATTGTCATGCTCTATCTGTCCATGCCGCAGGAGCTGGATACGGCTTGGCTGGCGCTGCGCTGTTGGCAGATGGATAAAACTGTCGTCGTTCCCAAAGTAAGCTGGGATCAAAAACGAATGCTACCGATTGAAATCACCAGCCTGACCAGCGGGCTGGCCACCAGCAGTTATGGCGCTCGCGAACCCATCGCCGATAAACCCATCCCCGCCGACATGATCGATCTGGTGATCGTCCCGGGTCTGGGGTTCAGCCGTCAGGGTCATCGCATCGGTCGGGGCATGGGATTTTACGATCGTTTTCTGGGACAGGATAATTTTTTGGGTATCGCCTGTGGCCTGGGTTTTGAGGAACAGGTTCTGGAACAACTCCCTCTGCAACCCCACGACATACCCATGACACTGCTGGTCACGGACAAAACCATCCGCCGCTTTGCTGCCCCGACAGTCCATCCGTAATCACGCGCTGGCTGTCTTAGCGCAACCGTGTGTCACTGTTGCTGATGCCGCGCAGCGCCAATTTCAGCGCATCGACATTGCTCGCCAGCCGCTGGGCTTCACTCACATCAATAACCTGTCGCTGGAACAGCTCGGTCAAATGCTGGTCAAAGCTCTGGCTGCCCGATTCCTTGTGTCCCACCAACCCCTTGATTTTTTCATACTCCCCCTCAAGCACATACCGGCGCATCAGCGGTGTGCTCATCATGATTTCCACCACCGGCACGCGCCCTTTACCATCGCGCCGCTTGGCCAGGCGCTGACAGATCACCGCATTAAGGTTCAGCGCCAACTGCGTCTGCTGCAAATCCTTCTGTTCGGGGTCAAACAACGACACCATACGTTGAATCGTCAACGGGGCATTGGTCGCGTGTACCGTCGTGAAAACCAAATGTCCGGTATCAGCCGCCCGCAGCGCCGTCGATAGTGAAAATGAATCGCGAATTTCACCGATCAGAATCGTATCAGGATCCTGGCGCATCATGGAACGCAGACCATATTCATAACTTTCCACATCGGTTCCCACCTCGACCTGCGACACCAGCGCCTTGGCGTTTTCGTGTTGAAACTCAATGGGGTCTTCAATGGTGATGATGCGCTCGGAGCGCGAGCGGTTGATCTTGCCGATAATGGCAGCCAGCGTCGTGCTTTTACCTGAACCCGTCGTTCCAGAAACCACCACAATCCCGCGGTTGAAATCCGCCAGATTTTCAACCTGGGGCGGGAGATTCAATTCTTCAAAATTAGGAATCTTGGTCACGATCCGCCGCATGACAATCGCGTATTTTTCGCGGCTGTGGAAAATATTGGTACGAAACCGCGCCACGCCCGGCAGCGAATACGCAACGTCCACCGCCCCTTTGTGATCCAGAATATTGTGCCGATCCCCCGGATCCGCCAGCGCCGTAAAAATCGTCCGCACATACGCCTTCATCATCTCGTTGTCCGGTGCTGGACAATCCAGAAAACGGGCCCGCCCATCCACGCGGATCATCGGGACTGAATCCGCCTGCAGATGCAGATCGGATCCGCCCACTTTCACCAGGGTCTTGAGATAGTCCTGCAAGCCCAACTGGCGCTGCTCAATATGGATATGGGGTTGTTGACTGGTTCGATCAACACCCGCATCCGCATTTTCAATCACTTTTCCCAACTTGGATTCATCGATCGTCATGCCCAGCAATCCTTCCGGCGTGAAATAACGGGCTTATTATCCCCCAGTATTGTTATTACGCAAATAGTGACGTTAAGTTCATTGCTCTGTTTTGCTTTTCAGCCGGTTGACCCCGACGATCTTGGCTGATCCGTTTGGCCACACCCAACTGCTGCGATATGCTTGAACGGTGTAATGGATGCGCAATCGGTCAACAAACCACCCTGCCTGCGCGACGATGCCGTCGATATCGTCAAACATCTGCGCGCTGCTGGGCATACCGCCTATTTCGCCGGTGGATGCGTGCGCGACGAACTGCTGGGACACCACCCCAAAGACTATGATATCGCCACCGACGCCACCCCCCGGCAGGTGCGTAACCTATTCCCCCACACCGAGGCTGTCGGAGCCGCCTTTGGTGTCATTCTGGTACGCCACCGGCGCAGCGTGGTTGAAGTGGCCACATTTCGCTCGGACGGAACCTACACCGATGGTCGCCGCCCGCAGCAGGTACAGTTCACAACCGCCCGTGACGACGCCCAGCGACGCGATTTCACCATCAATGGCCTTTTCCTCGACCCCTTGACCAATGACGTGATTGATTATGTTGATGGGCAGGCCGATCTGAAAAACCACCAGCTTCGGGCAATCGGTCAGGCTGATTTGCGTTTTCGTGAAGATCATCTGCGCTTGCTGCGAGCGGTGCGTTTTGCTGCCCGCTACGACCTGCGAATTGTTCCCGATACAGCCGATGCCATCCGACGCCATGCCAGCCAACTGGTGCGCATCAGCCCTGAACGCATTGCCGACGAGCTGCGCCATATTTTCATCAGTCCCAGTCGATCACTCGCATGGCGTTTACTCTGGGATTTTTCGTTGATTGGCGTGATCTTCCGCTTTTTAGCGCAACTTCCACCGGCGCCGTTGAATCCATCGCGCTCGATCGTTCTGCATCTGGATCGGCAAGCCAGCCTGCCGTTTGGATCGATTCTGGCCATCGTTGCGCTGGACTACCAGTATCAGGCGCACGCCCCCGATTTTGATCTCCGCGATTTGCTGACCAATGCCGCCATCCAGACGGCCGCCAGCGCCAGCCGCAAGGCATTGAAAATCAGCAATGATGAATCCGCCCAGTTGTCGCAAACACTGCGGAATCTTCAACCGCTGCTGGCTGATCCCAATCCCAGCATCGCCACCCTCAAGCGTTTTCTGGCTCAGCCCACCGCCAGCCCGACCCGCGCGCTATTGGGGGCGCTCTGCGCCCTCGGTCTTTTCACATCACGCATCGCTCAGCTCAACCAGCAATTTGCGCAACTGGCTCAGACAGAAATTGCCCCTCCGCCCCTTATTACCGGCGATGATCTGGTGGCGGCTGGTTATCACCCTGGCCCCGCATTCAAGCGCGTGCTGGATCAACTTTACGACGCTCAGCTCGAAGGGCAGATCACCAGCCAAGCGCAGGCACTGGCGCAGGCGGCGGCTTATTTTTCCCAGGCTGCCCCATCGCCGCGCCGGCGCGCGTGAGTAGCGACGATCCTGGTCAGTGCTTGTGGTATTCCTGCAGCGGCTGCACATCCCAATCCGCACTCTGCAGCGCCTGAATCGCCCGCGCCGCTGCCATCGCCCCAGCCATTGTCGTCACAATCGGCACACGGTTCAGCACTGACATCGCCCGGATTTTCCCTTCATCCGTCTGCGGCCCTTTCTTTGTCGGTGTGTTGATGATGAGCTGAACCTGCCCGTTTTTAATAAAGTCGTTGATATTGGGCCGACCTTCACTGAGTTTGGCAATACGCTTGACGACAATCCCCTCCTTCTCCAGCCGCTTGCAGGTTCCACCCGTGGCAATCAGCTCAAACCCGCTGCTGACCAGCATCCGCGCCACCTGCACCACCGCATCCTTATCCTGATCGCGCACACTGATGAACACATTGCCCTTGGTGGGCAGATTCTGCCCCGCGCCAAACTGGGCCTTGGCAAAGGCCACCGGAAACGTCTTGTCGATTCCCATGACTTCGCCGGTGCTGCGCATCTCAGGGCCTAGAATGACATCCACACCGGGGAATTTACTGAATGGGAAAACAACTTCCTTCACGCTGGTATGGGCTGGATCAGCCAATTCCTTGACGCCCAGCTCCGTCAGACTCTTGCCGCTCATCACCTTGGCGGCGATTTTCGCCCAGGGCTTGCCTGTGGCTTTGCTCACAAACGGCACGGTGCGCGAAGCGCGCGGATTCACTTCAATCAGATAAATCTCCCCGTCCTTGATCGCATACTGCACATTCATCAAACCGCGCACGCGCAGCGCCATCGCCAGATCGCGCGTCTGTTTCTTCAATTTCTCCACGATTGCATGACTCAACGAATATGGCGGCAGGGCACAGGCGCTGTCGCCCGAGTGAATGCCCGCCTCTTCAATATGTTCCATCACCCCGATGATGATCGCCTGACCGCTGTTGCTGGTGTCATCCGCCTGCCGATGCCCCAGCGCCGAACCGCTGGGAAAATCAGCCACGCAGTCAACATCCACCTCCGTGGCAGCATCCAGAAATTTATCAATCAAAATCGGCGATTCTGTCTGGGTTGCCCCCGTACCGGCCGCTTCCAATGCCTCAGCCATGTAAAAATTGAGCTGGTTTTCATCGCTGACGATCTCCATTGCCCGCCCACCCAGCACAAAACTGGGCCGCACCAGCACCGGATAACCAATCTCCCTGGCCACCCGCCGTGCATCCTCCACATTGCGGGCAATGCCGTTGGCGGGTTGTTTCAACCCCAGCTTCTGCACCAGCTCGCGGAACTGCCCGCGGTCGCCGGCGGCGTCAATCGAATCAACCGTCGTTCCCAGAATCGGCACCCCCTGCTCAGCCAAGGTGCGCGCCAGATTCAACGGCGTCTGTCCGCCAAACTGCACGATCACACCCTTGACCAGATTTTTGCTGCTGCCAACGCCCTGACCATCGCTTCCGATAAACGGTCCGCCATTGAGACGCTGACAGATGTTCAGCACATCTTCCTGCGTCAGGGGTTCAAAAAACAGCAGATCGCTGGTGTCATAGTCCGTCGAAACCGTCTCGGGATTGGAGTTGATCATCACCGATTCATAACCCAGCTCCCGACAGGCAAAGGCAGCCTGCACACAGCAATAATCAAACTCGATCCCCTGACCGATGCGGTTTGGCCCACCACCGATAATGATGATTTTAGGCCGATCCGTCAGGCGGATTTCATCTTCGTAAACCGTCTGCGCCGGACTATTGTCACACGCCAGTTGCGTGTACGGCTGTTCATACGTTGAGTAATAATATGGCGTACTGGCCTCAAACTCTGCCGCGCACGTATCCACCAGTTTATAGACCGGCCACGGGCCATGCTGGCGACGCCAACGACTCAGCTCCTTCAAATTAACATTCCAGATCGACGCCAACTGCACATCGCTGTAACCCAGGCGCTTGGCGCGCAACAGAACTTCATCCAGATCGGCAAAACCTTTTTTCCCCTGATGCCTGCGCCCCGCCTCCACCAGCTCATTTTCAAAATCGACCAGCTCTTTCATCTGCCCTAAAAACCACGGATCCACATGGGTCAACTCATGAACCTGCTCAACCGACCACCCCATCTTCAGGGCATAACGAATGTAGTAAAGCCGTCCCTGGCTGGGCACTGCCAGCTTGCGCCGCAGCTTCTCTTTTTCAATCGGATATTCCTGATCCGTTTCCTCAGCCGCCTGTTCGTGACTCTTTTCACCAGACCGCTGCGCGTTCAACCACTTGTCATACTTGTCCAGGCCAAACCCGAAGCGCTTGACCTCCATCGACCGTATCCCCTTTTGCAGCGCCTCCTTGAAGGTGCGCCCGATCGCCATCGCTTCGCCCACGCTTTTCATCTGCGTTGTCAGCGTCTCATCAGCATCGGGGAATTTTTCAAACGTCCAGCGCGGAATCTTGATGACACAATAGTCGATCGTCGGTTCAAAACAGGCTGACGTATAAAGATCCCACTCCGGCTGGCCGGCATCGCCGGTTTTCCCATCCGCCTTTTTGCGGCTGGTGATGTAGTTGGGCAGCTCATCCAGCGTGTACCCCACCGCCAGCTTGGCCGCCAGCTTGGCAATCGGATAACCCGTTGCCTTGGACGCCAGCGCCGAACTGCGCGATACGCGCGGGTTCATCTCCACCACCACCATTTCCCCATTGGCGGGATTGACCGCAAATTGGATGTTCGATCCGCCGGTCTCCACACCCACCGCCCGGATCACCGCGATACTCGCGTCGCGCATGCGCTGATATTCCTTGTCGGTCAGCGTTTGAATCGGCGCCACCGTGATCGAATCGCCCGTATGCACCCCCATGGCGTCAACATTTTCGATGGAACAGATGATGACCACATTATCATTGCGGTCGCGCATCACTTCCATCTCGAATTCCTTCCAGCCAATCACCGACTGCTCAATCAGCACTTCCGTCACCGGCGAAGCATCCAGCCCGCGGGTGACGATGGTCTCAAACTCCTCCACGTTATAGGCGATCCCGCCGCCTGTGCCTCCCAGGGTGAAAGCCGGGCGGATGATCAGCGGCAGACCAATGTCCTCCAACACCTGCCGCGCTTCATCCATATTATGTACAACACCCGACCGTGGCACGTTCAGCCCGATCTCGATCATCAAATCCTTGAACACCTTGCGGTCTTCCC
This sequence comes from Phycisphaerales bacterium, assembly GCA_020847375.1. Classification (GTDB taxonomy): domain Bacteria; phylum Planctomycetota; class Phycisphaerae; order Tepidisphaerales; family Tepidisphaeraceae; genus JADLCB01. The sequence goes on from JADLCB010000029.1 coordinate 11,001, forward strand.
CGCGGAAAATCGCCTGCCGGTTGGCCCCGATCATCTGCACGCCATAGCGCGTAAAAATACCCTGGTCGTAACAGGCCATCGCTGTATTCAGACCCGTCTGCCCTCCCAGCGTCGGCAGTACCGCATCAACCGGATGCGGCCCCTGGCTTTCGCGGCGAAGGATTTTTTCCACCGCGTCCGGCGTAATCGGCTCGATATAGGTCGCGTCGGCAAATTCCGGATCAGTCATGATCGTCGCCGGATTGGAATTGATCAGGACAACGCGGTATCCCTCCTCCTTCAGCGCCCGGCACGCCTGCACACCGGAATAGTCAAATTCGCACCCCTGGCCAATGACAATGGGGCCGGAACCAATAATCAGAATCGTGTTGATATCGTTTCGTCGAGGCATGATCAGATTGTTTCCCTGCTGAAAGAGGCAGCATCGCAGCAAAATTTCAGCGAGTTTACCATTGACGGCCTGCGATTCAAATCCGTCCTCCATTTATTGTGTTGTACGCCAGTAGAATTGTCACTGTTTAGCTCAAATGAAAATGCCATCCTTGGTTCAGGCTGTGAGTGATGACTTCTTTTATGTTCGGCCTGCCTTTCATTGGTTTATCCAATAAAGCTATAATGACGGGTTCATGGCTCAGCCCGTCAAAAACCGCCAGCGCATCATCGACCATGGCGAGGTGTTTACCCCGCCGGGTCTGGTCAATGACATGCTCGATCTGGTCAAGTCCGAATGTGAACGCATCGACGCGCGTTTTCTCGAACCGGCTTGTGGGGACGGGAATTTCCTTGCCGAAGTGCTGCGCCGAAAACTTCTCACTGTTGACAGAAAAAACGCTGGCAACCGTCTCAAGTGGCAGCGTGATGCCGTTTTGAGCGTTTGCAGCCTCTACGGGGTCGATCTGCTGGCTGACAACATCCAAGCCTGCCGCCAACGGCTGCTCCAGGTGGTTCGCGCTGCGCATGAAAATTGCTTCAAGCAGCCCCTGCCCGATGAATCAGCCCGCGCGATCACGTTCATCCTCCGGCGCAACATCCTTCAGGGCGATGCCCTGTCCCTGAAGTCCGCCGATGGAACGCCGATCGTTTTCAGCGAATGGTCGCCCTTCAATGGCACGATGCTCAAGCGGCGTGATTTTGTGTACGAACATCTGCTCGAACATGCCCATATCGCCAATACGCCGCTGTTCAGCGATCTGGGAAAGGACGTTTATGTGCCCAAGCCTGTTGCTGATTATCCGCCACGTCATTACCTGAAAGTCGCGGATCAGGAGGGGGAAAATGGCCAGCCATAACCCCGACATTCTCACCTGCCTAGCCAACCTGTCGGCCGACGAGGTCTTCACCCCGCCCAAGCTCGCATCGGCCATGCTCGATCTGCTGCCGCCGGAATTGTTCCGTTCGCCGGCGACGACGTTTCTCGATCCGGTCTGCAAGTCCGGCGTCTTTTTGCGCGAAATCGCGCGTCGCCTCAACGAGGGCCTGGCCGATCAGATGCCGGATGACCAGAAGCGCGTCGATCATATTCTGACCAAACAGGTTTTCGGCCTGACGATCACCGAATTGACTGCGCTGATCAGCCGCCGATCGGTCTATTGCTCGAAAAAGGCGGACGGCCGGTTCAGCATCGCAAGCGAAAATGCGTTCGATCGTGCGGATGGGAACATCCGATTGCCCAAAACCAGCCACACGTGGAATTCAAAAACCCGCGCGAGAACACGCGCCGGAACACGAGCCGGAATACGAGCCGGAATACGAGCCGGAAGCGTTAGCGACGGCATTGCCCCCGGGCACATGAGCGACGAAAGCATACGAGCCGGCGCGTTGAAGTGTATTTATTGCGGGGCGAGCAACCGGGCGGAATACGACCGCGATGAAACATCCGAAACCTACGCCTACCCCTTCATCCACGGCATCGACCCAACCGAGGTATTCAACGTGAAATTCGACGTCATCATCGGCAATCCGCCGTATCAGTTGAGTGATGGGGGATTTGGTCGTAGCGCTTCGCCGATCTATCACGAGTTTGTCCGACAAGCGAAGAAGCTGGAACCGCGCTATCTGATGATGGTTATTCCATCCCGCTGGTTTGGCGGCGGCAAAGGGTTGGACGAATTCAGGTCTGAGATGTTGAACGACGACCGGGTCCGAAAAATTGTGGACTACGAGGATGCCAATGAAGTATTTCCCGGCGTCGATATGGCCGGCGGCGTCTGTTACTTCCTCTGGAATCGGGACGCGCGCGGCAAATGCAAAGTCACGAATATTCACAATGGTGAAAGCACGTCGTCCGAACGGTCGCTCAACGAGCACTCTACGCTCATCCGACACTCCGCGGCGCTCGCAATCATCCGTAAAGTGATGGGTACAACCGAACCCCGGATGAATACGCAGGTTTCGTCGAGTAAGCCATTTGGATTACGCACATTCGTCAGACCGCAACCAAAAGGAGACTTAATTCTCCGTTGGCAGAAGGGGGAAGGTCCCTACCCGCGTGACGAAATTACAGTGGGGTTGGACATGATCGATCGATGGAAGGTCATCACGTCCTACGTCGGACACGACCATGCGGGAAATCCCGGGAAAGATGGGCGCAGGCGGGTGATTTCCAAAACGGACATTATCCCACCCGGTACGATTTGCAATGAAACATATTTGGTGATCGGGCATTACAAAACGAAGAAAGAGGCTGAAAACCTTGTTGCCTACATGAAAACGCGGTTCTTTCGATTTCTTGTCTCGCAGTTCATGTATTCGCATCATATAACCAAAGACGCCTACTCGCTCGTACCGATTCTCGACATGGGCAAAACGTGGGATGACGAGGCGCTCGCCAAACGCTATGAACTTTCCGGGGACGAGGTTGCATTCATCGAATCAAAAATTCGGCCATGGGAGTAGTAACGAGCCGGAAGCGTAAGCGACGGATTTGACTCCGGACGCGTAAGCGACGGATTTTTTGAGGTTGTCCGGCTCGTTGACATTCGTCCCGTCGCTAACGCTTCCGGCGCGTGATTGCGTTCCGTGGTCAATCAACCGTCGCTAACGCTTCCGGCTCGTTGTTATTTTGGGAGGTGTTGTGAGTTCACCTTTGGCTTATTTTCTCACCTGGTCCACCTATGGAACGTGGCTGCATGGCCGCGATACTGGTTCGGTGGATCGACAACACAACATCCCCGGCACCCCGTTTTTGCCGCCCGATCCGCAAATGGAGAATTGGCGGCGCGACGCGATGCGGCAGGTGCCTTATTCCCTGGACGGACGCCGCCGCGACGTTGTGCTGCGGACGATCATGGAGGTCTGCGCCCATCGCCGGTGGATCCTGCACGCTGCCCATGTGCGCACGACGCATGTTCATGTTGTCGTTGCTGCATCGGTTGTTCCAGAGAAGGTGATGGCTGATCTCAAGGCGTGGTCGAGCCGCCGATTGCGTGAAGTGTTTGCAGAATCAACCAGCCGCGACCGCTGGACCCAGCACGGCAGCACGCGATACATCAACGATGCCGAATCGTTGGAGGCCGCGGTCGCCTATGTGGTTGATGAACAAGGCGGGGCGATGTCGGTATACGATTCCCGAAACGACCGCAACGAACCTAACGAGCCGGACGCGTAAGCGACGGTTTTGATCGAGTTGTCCGGTTGGGGATTTAATGTGCGGGGAGTCGTCCCGTCGCTAACGCTTCCGGGCGTGGGTGTCTGTCCGTCCGCGGTTATTCTACCCGTCGCTTACGCTTCCGGCTCGTACGCTTCCGGCTCGTACGCTTCTGGCTCGTACGCTTCCGGCTCGTACGCTTCTGACTCGTGTGCTTTCAACTCGTATTTCGGTTTGGGTTTCGTTACTTTCTTGGGCGATGACTGACACGTTCTTTCCCCAACGTCCGGCTGCCAGACCGACGATCTACGCCTTCGCCAGCACGCATCCCGATCACACGGGGCTGCTCAAGGTCGGGTACACCGAGGCCGATCCGCTGGAGCGAATCAGGCAGCAATTCCCCGGGGGCTATAAAGAGTTCAAGGTGGAGTTGATCGAGTCCGCCATGCGGCCTGACGGGACGAGTTTCACCGATCATGACATCCACGCGCATCTCAAAGCCCGCGGACACACTAACACCACGCACGAGTGGTTCAAGTGTACCGCGGACGACGTGAAGGCGGCGATCATCGCGGTGATGAACCGTCAGGCGAATGTGGAGAACCGCACGCTCAGTTTCAGGATGCGCCCGGAACAGGAGCAGGCGGTGGCAATGACGGCCGATTATTTTCAGCGTGCTGCAACAGAGCAGCCGGGGCACGCGCCCCATTTTCTCTGGAACGCGAAGATGCGCTTTGGCAAGACCTTTGCCGCCTATCAACTGGCCAAACGGATGGGGTGGAAGCGCGTGCTGGTGCTGACGTTCAAGCCGGTGGTGAAGTATGCCTGGGCGGAGGATTTGCAGCAGCACACCGACTTTGAGGGGTGGCAGTTCGTCTGGCGCGACGGCGGGCTGAAGTGGACGGAGCTGGACGCCGACAAACCGATCGTCTGTTTTGGCAGCTTCCAGGATTTTCTCCAGCATACGAAAAATGGCGCGATCAAGCCGCGCAATGAATGGGTGCATGAAACGAAATGGGACTGCGTGATTCTGGATGAATACCACTACGGCGCGTGGCGGGAGAACGCCAAGGGGCTTTTTGATTCTGACGAGGGAGAGGAAGGGGAAGTCGAACAGGAGGTGACGAAGGAGGAGCAGGCATTTGACGAGAGCATCCTGCCGATCCAGACGGGGCATTATCTGTATCTCTCGGGCACGCCGTTTAGGGCACTGGCATCGGGTGAGTTCATCGAGGAGCAGATTTACAACTGGACGTACTCCGATGAGCAGCGGGCCAAGCGGGATTGGCCCGTCAAGAACCCCGATGCGGCGGGCGACAACCCCTACGCCGAGTTGCCCCGGCTGGTGCTGATGACCTACACGCTGCCGGATGAGATCAGACAGGTGGCTGAACAGGGGGAGTTCAACGAGTTCGATCTGAACGAGTTTTTCCGGGCTGAAGGCGAGGGGGAGGATGCGAAATTCGAGCACGGGGATGAAGTGCAGAAGTGGGTGGATTTGATTCGTGGCGGGTATCGCGGATTGACGGTGGACGACTTGAAGCTCGGCAGGGATAAGCCGCCCCTGCCCTTCAGCGATGCGCGCCTGATGGGCGTGCTGAATCACACGTTCTGGTTTCTGCCGAGCGTGGCGGCGTGCCATGCGATGGCGAAGATGCTCAAGGCGAAGAACAACGTCTTTTATCACGACTTCAACGTGGTGGTGGCGGCAGGATCGCAGGCGGGGATCGGTGCCGACGCCCTGCCGCCGGTGCAGGAGGCGATGGATGAACCGCTGAAATCGAAATCAATCACACTCTCGTGTGGGAAGTTAACGACGGGTGTGACGGTGAGGCCGTGGACCGGCATGTTGATGCTGCGCAAGCTCTCCAGCCCGGAGAGCTATTTTCAGGCGGCGTTTCGGGTGCAGTCGCCGTGGATGGTCAAAGACGAAAATTTGAAGGACGTGATCGTCAAGCCGGAATGCTACGTCTTCGACTTCGCACCGAATCGCGCGCTGCGGCAGATCGCAGATTACGGATCACAACTGGCGACGGACGAAACGACACCGGAGCAACGCGTCGCGGAACTGGTGGGCTTTCTGCCGGTGTTGGCCTACGACGGAAGCAGCATGAGGCAGTTGGACGCCGCAGCGATTCTCGATATGGCAACAGCCGGCACGAGCGCGACGTTGCTGGCCAGGCGTTGGGAAAGCGTGCTGCTGGTAAACGTGGACGACAGCACGCTGAACCGACTGATGAGCGACGAGAAGGCGATGGCGGCGCTGATGGCGATCGAGGGCTTTCGCAACTTGAACGCCGATCTGGAGACGATCATCAACCGCTCGGAGCAGATCAAGGATGCCCAGCGCAAGATGGGCGGGGGGAATGAGCTGGATGCGAAGGAGAAGAAAGAGCTGACCGAAGCGGAAAAGGAGCGCAAGAGCCTGCGCAAACAGGTACAGGAGAAGCTCATCAAATTCGCTGCGCGAATCCCCATCTTCATGTACCTGACCGACTTCCGCGAGCAGCGGCTGAAGGACGTGATCACCAGGATCGAGCCGCGATTGTTTCAGCGGGTGACAGGCCTGACGACGATCGATTTCGAGCGGCTGGTTAGCCTGGGCGTTTTCAACAGCCAGTTGATGAACGACGCTGTGTATAAGTTCCGCCGGTATGAGGATGCGAGTCTCGAATACATGGGTGTGCGACGACACAAGGGGCTGGATACTGGTTTATGGGATACCGCGCTGTCTGAGGAAGACTTTGAGGCAACATTCAAGGCCTTGGCGGAGGAATAGTTTTTCCTGGCAGGATTGTGAGAGCTGAAACGCACCGACACGCCACGTCAACTGAACTGGGTTCGATCTTGCCCGGCGCGGGTTGATGACTATAGTGGCGAATCAGCGAAAGGTATAAACGAAATGGCAACGACAACTCAGGAAATTTTAGACAAGGCAACCAGCCTCGGAAAACTCGTGGCGGAACATCCTGCCGTGGAAAAATACCGTCAAGCCCAGAGGGCTGTTGCCAGCGACCCCGACGCCGGCCGGTTGATGAGCGAATTCAATCGCCAACTCGAAGCCCTCGCCCGGGCTGAGCAGATGGGCACGGGCATCACCGACGCCCAGCGCAATCAGCTTGAATCGCTGCAGGGGCAGATTATCTCGCATATCAAAATCAAGGCCCTGAACATGGCCCAGGTCGATTTCATCGATCTGCTGCGCAAGGTCACGGCGGAAATTCATCGCCCCCTGGCTGGTGATCTCGGCCAGGCCGGCGGTCAGACCCCGGCAGGCCCGACCGGCCCGCGCCTGAGCACAATCTGATCAATCCGCGCACTTCATCTGAACTGGCGGCCCTGTCCCATACCCCGACCGGCTCCCTGGCCTTGCCCGCTGCCTCGTCCACCGCCGTCACCCTGGCCAGATCCTGGTCCCTGATGCTGGGCATAGTCCTGACGCAAGACTCGAATCGCCGATTCGCCCATGAGCGGGCACTGGGTTTCACATGCCCCGCAACCCAGGCACTGATGATAGCGCACGTAAGGCCGCTGAACCGTTATGGTCTGACCATCCGCCCGTCGGACGCTGGCCGTCCGAAACACAATCGCCTCGCGATCGGCAACGGCGCGGCAAGCCTCATAACAAATGTCACACGGTTCACCCGTCGCCCAGGGCAGACAACGATCACGATCAATCATCGCCTTGCCGATAATCACCTGCCGAGGCAACTGGCCAAGCGGAATAGCGCTGGTCGGACAAACTTCGCCGCAAACGGTGCAGTCGATCCGGCAATATCCAACCCGTGGTGTAAGGATTGGCGAAAAAACGCCGCCTAATCCCGCCTGCCATAGCGCCGGTTGAAGTGCCCCAGTCGGGCATGCCTGAATGCACAATCCACAGCGGATGCACTTGTCGCTGAACTCATCATCATCCTGACTGACTCCCGGCGGACGCAACAAATATTGTGGCTGGGAACCGGTCATCACGTTTCCCACTCGCGCAACCAGTGGCACGGCTGCTCCGACGGCGATTGTCGTCAAAGCGGTTCGCCGTGATAAATCCACCCCAGCCGGCTTGGGGCGCAACCAGCGCCAACGCACCATGCGATGCGGGCAATGATCCAGACAATCCATGCACAGCGTACACGCATCGGTTTGCAGTTGGCCGTCGTTGCCAAATGCGTCCATCCGACAAATGTCTGCGCAATCCTGCGCCGATGGACACTTGCGACACAGCACTCTCGGAGCGCGCACCAGCGGCGAATATCGACCGATCAATCCCAACAGCGCCCCCAGCGGACACAAATACCGACACCAGAACCGCGGCGCCAGTATCTCGGCCAGGATAAGGACGAACAGCATCGCCAGTACCACCGCGCCGCCGATCTCAATAGCGCGCCAATTGTCGTGACCATTGACTCGCGCAAAAATCTGTCCACCAGCGTTTTCCAGCGTCGTCCATCCGCGCAGCAGAAGCGCCATCGGATCAACCCAGCCCACGACACTCAGCCCCAATACCGCTGACAGCAACGTCAGGATGAGCAGCACAAACCGCGCGCTGCGCCACTTACGCAGCGGCGCGCGCAATCGCTGGTGCAATAGCTGCGTCAATCGCAACCGGCTGACAAAATGCTGGCTGACATCCAGCGTCGTTCCCAGTGGACAGATCCACCCACAAAAAAATCGGCCCAAAAGTACGGTCAACCCCAGGGTGATCAGCGCCGGCCACATCACCCACAAAACCGCACGGCTGGCCAGCATCGCGACAACCGCCGCCAGGGGATCAATGCGAAAGATGAAACGACTTACCCCTTCACCTGTCCCGATCCAGCGCCCAGAGGCCAGCAGAACCAGCACCAGGAAAATGACTGCAAAACCTATCTGTGATGCGCGCCTGATCCATCGCCAGCGCGGTAGGCGTGGTCGCTTAGGTTGCTGTTGTTGGCAAGCAATCGCCATCACTTATATTGTGGCGCCAAGGGGTTCATTTCGTACTCAAAATTGCGCAGCACGCCTCGCCAGCACCCGTGTCGCATGCGTTGCCATGGCCACTAAGACGTGAATAACTTCGAGCAGCTAATCCTGCCAGACAAAACTGACCGCCAGTTCGATATTACCTGTCACCGCGCGCCCCACCGGACAGGTGCGCGCAGCATTTTCCAGCTTCAATCGCTGCGCCAATCCCAGTTTCGCCGGCAGGTTAAATTCGAGCGTCAGCTTGGCAATCCGTCGCGGCAACTGCGTGGACATTTCCTTGCGCACCTGGCATGTAGCACCAGCCAGATCGATCCCTTCCCGCTTGGCAACGATCCCCATGATCGTAAACATGCACGTACTCAAGGCAGTACCAATCAGATCCGTCGGCGAAAAATTCTCCCCCTTGCCATTGTTATCGACCGGCGCATCAGTCAGCAGAACCTGACCCGATGGCCCGTGTACGCAGCGACACTGCAAATCCCCGGTATATGTGACATCAACCTGAACCATGACGGATCAGCCTACGATCTTGGCTGAATGATGACAAGATCCGCCCTTTAATCTGGCGGAATGTAGATATTCAGCTCGTCGATAAACTCATGCAGCGCCGTGCCGGTATTTTCCGCCGGGTTATCGCCGTGATGCAGCAGCGTCACATTCTGATGACGCGCAATTTTCGCCAGTTGCGCCAAGGCATCGCGAAAACCCGACTTCTGCAGATATTCGTGATATTTAGCGCGAAATTGATCGTAATCCGCTGGATGTTCCGCAAACCACTCCGCCAGCATCGGCGGCGGCCCCAGATTCGGCAGTACATGATCCACCTTGCACCACTGACAATACTCACGAACCAACCCCATCGGTTCCACCCATATGCGGACACCGTCGTCACCTTCGACCTCATCCATCAGATGCTTGACTTTGATCATGGCGCTCTCCATGCCTTGGTCAGGTTGTTTCTCGACTCCTGACTAATAGTAGGACACGTCCTGTCTCGTGAAGTTGTTCACAGGAAAAATTATTGGACAGCATCCCCATCAGATGAGTTGAAATCTCTTTTTATATAAAATTATTTTCAGTGATTATCGGACCAGACGAGCAGGCACGCGATGACTGTCGTATGATCAAAGAAGTCTCATATACCCCGTCAGGTCGTCGATATAGACGGTGTATATCGTTAATTCTCAACCGGAAGGCTGAATGTCATACACCGTTGCCCATGTTACCCACGAAGCAATCCAGAAAATTGGCGGAATCGGCGCTGTTTTGCAGGGAATGCTGACCAGCAAAAAATATCTCGAACAGGCTTCACGCAATATCCTGATCGGCCCCTTCTGGCCCGGCGACCAGACCGGCGATCAGCGGCTCGGGCCTCAGGGGGAAGTGCTCTATTCCAGCATGGATTCCCTCTCGCGCTCGCCGCTGGCATCGCATTTTCGTGAAATCGAACAGAATTTCGGCGTTGGTGTGATCTACGGCCGGCGCAAGTTCGTGGATAAGGAAACGGGCAGCGTCTCCACCCCGGAAGTGCTGCTGATCGACGTTTCGCGCTACAACATGAACCGGCTGGGGGAATTCAAGTATCGCATCTGGAAAACGTTCGGTATCGACTCGGGCAAATACGAACATATCTGGGACTACGAGCAGTACATGCGCCTGGCCCAGCCTGCCATCGCCTGCCTCTACGCCCTGGGGATCGGCAATCAGCTCGAGCCGGCCATTGTTCTTTCGCATGAATACATGGGCATGCCCACCGTCATGGCTGCCATCATGGAAGGCAACGGACGCTTCCGCACCATTTTCCACGCCCACGAATGCGCCACCATGCGCCGGCTGGTTGAAGGCAAACCGGGCCACGACACCATGTTCTACAACGTCATGAATGTCGCAATGGCCCAGGGACATTACGTTGACGATGTTTTTGGGGACCAGAGCGATTACTACAAACACGCCCTGATCCGCTCGGCTCGTTTTTGCGACAATATCTTCGCGGTTGGCGACAAGACGTTGCAGGAAATTCGTTTTCTCGGCCCTGAATTCGCCTCGGTGGACGCGCAACTGGCGTACAACGGCGTCCCCTGCTGGAAAATTTCCGTCGATGAAAAAATGCGCAGCCGCAATCTGCTGCGCAAGTACGCTCAAAATCTGCTCGGATTTCAACCGGATTACGTCTTCACGCACGTTACGCGCCTGGTTCCTTCCAAGGGAATGTGGCGCGATCTGCGCGTTCTGGAGCACCTGGAAACGCTGCTGCGCCAACGTAATGAAACTGCGATTCTGTTCACCCTCAGCACGGAAGTGCCCGCGCGCCGTCCCGACGATATTTTGAACATGGAAAAGTATTATCGCTGGCCGGTGGTGCACCGCGAAGGCCTGCCCGATCTGTCCAACGGCGAAACGCTTTATTACCAGGGCGTTCAGGAATTCAACGCCCGCTCGCGCAATATCAAGGTGGTTTTCGTCAACCAGTTCGGCTGGCAGCAGCAACTATGCGGTCAGCGCATGCCTGCGGAAATGGAATTCATGGACATTCGTAAAGGCTCGGATGTTGAGTTCGGTCAGTCGATTTACGAACCGTTTGGCATCGCCCAGGTCGAACCCATCAGTTTCGGCGGCATTTGCGTCTTTTCCAATGTCTGCGGCTGTGCCGGCTTTGTCGATAAAATCACCAACGGTCAGCCCACGCCCAATGTCATCGTGGCTGATTACACCGACCTGCCCGACAAAAGTATCCGCCCCGAACAACTTATGAATATCGGTCAGATTCAGCGTGTGCAGATCGAAGAAACGGTGGCTGGAAAAATCGCGCAGGAAATCGACCAGCGTCTGGCTCGTACTCCCGCAGAATTCGATGCCTTCATCCATCGCGGCTATGAGCTGGCCAAGCACATGAGCTGGGATGCAGTGGCGGAAAACTATCTGCTGCCTGGTTTCAGCCGCGCGGTTAAAGCCAATCGTCTGCAGCAAATTGCCTGAAACCAGCCTGTCAGGGCGACTTTCGATCGATTGACCTCAGCAGACTCGATGTGGTAATTTAACACGTTGGAGATACTTTTCGCCTACCCCAATCAGGTTGAAAAGGTATAATTCTCCATGTTGAGGTTATAACCGGATAGAATTAACTCCGGTGTCCAACTTTTTCATCACAACCAAAGATGAAACGAGCGCGTAGTATTTCAATAGTTACGCCTCCGGGCCACTGCCTGATATCCGCAGACCCGAACCGAAACGGATCACGATCAAATGAGCACCTTGGTAACTTCCAGTTCATTCGCCAATACACGTAAACGCTCCGTCCGCCTGGGGCTGATCGCCGGCGCAGCTCTCCTGCTGGCCATAGCCGGTTATCTCATCTTTCGCTCAGTCTCAGGCCCGTCAGCCACAGTCGCCCAGGGTGATTTCCATCTTGTTGCGCCGATCGACATGATTGTGCGTATACAGAAAGATGGTGAATTGCAGGCTGTGCACAACATCGAAATTCGGTGCAAAGTCGAAGGTCGCAGCACGATCCAGACCATCGTCCCTGAAGGTTCAACCGTCAAAAAAGGGGATGTTCTGCTTACGCTGGACAGCTCGGACATCCGCCAGAAAATTGACGACACCATGCTGGAAGTGCAAAAAGCCCAGACTGACGCCACTGCCGCCCGCGAGGATGTGGAAATCCAGCAATCCATCAATGACGCCAATCTCCAGACCGCCGAAGTGCAGTTGCTGCTGGCCAAGCTCGATCTGGAGCAATACGAAAAAGGGACTTATCCCCAGGCGCTGCAGGATGCCCAGCGCGCCGTGGAAATGGCGCGCATCACCGTCGCCAACGCGGAAAAGGATCTGGAGCAGACGATGAACCTGTTTTCCAGGGGATTTGTCACGCCCGCCGACGTGGAAAAATCCAAACTCGAAAGCCTGACGGCCAAAAACAGTTTGCAAAAGGCTGAAACCGAATTGATGGTTCTCCAGGAATACACCCACCGCAAAGACCAGGCCGACAAGCGCAACACCCTGTCGCAGACCCAGGCCAATCTCGGTCGGGTCAAGCAGCAAAACGCCAGCAGTCTGGCTCAGCGCATCGCAGCCAAGGAAGCCAGGGAGCGCACGCTGATTCTGCGGCAGCGCAAACTTGAAAGTCTTCAGGAACAACTGGAGGCATGCACCGTGACCGCCCCCACCAGCGGTCTGGTCGTATACGGTTCCAGCGGCAGTCGGCGCGATGATCGCCGCGTAGCCGAAGGGACCGAAGTCACCGAAAAGCAGATTCTGTTTCGCCTGCCCGATACCAGCGACATGATGGCGATTGTGCGCATTCCTGAAGCCCAGAAATATAAACTGAATGTCGGTCAGCGGGCGCGGGTGCAAATCAATGGCACGACAGAACCGATCTGGGGTACGGTAAAAACAATTGCTGTCGTCTATGACTCCAACACCTGGTGGAACCCCGATCTCAAGGAATACCCCGTTGAAATCGCGCTGGATTCGACCCCCAGCGGTCTTAAACCCGGCACCAGTGTGCAGGCGCAGATCATCATTGATCAGGAGGATAATGTGCTGGCGCTACCCCTGCCATCGATTTTTTCCACCGGCAATGATCGCTATGTCTTTGTGCGCAACGGTGATCAAGTGCGCCCGCAGAAGGTCGAAATCGGCGCCAGCAACGAAACCTTCGCCAAAGTGATCAGCGGTGTCGAGGCCGGCAGTCAGGTGTTGATGCTCCAAGCCGGGCAGGGGCGGGAACTGCTCGAACGGGCTGGGATTGCACTGGCGACGCCTCAACCGCAGCAATCGCAGCGTATTCCCGCTGCACCACAGGCCCAGTCCAGCACCCAAATAAATCAGTCCAGTCAGGCCTCTGCCCAATAGCGGTACTTCTCGATCAAGACGCTTGCTAACAATAACGCTTGGGAATCGTGGCTGTTCGGATTGATCTCAACCGGTTCAAGTCCCGCACACACACGCCCTGCAACCATCAGTACGAAAATTATCTCCGCAACCGCATCGACATCGAAGCGCCGCTGCTGCGCAATTTTTCGTATCTTCGTTCATTCAACCCACCTGATGCGATTCATCTTGAATCGCCGGAAATTGACGTATGGATGGGTTGGGATCGGCCTGTTTTCATGATAAAATAAACTGCTGTGGATTTATTCGGAATTTGATTCATGACTGAACTGCCTGCCCTATCTCCTGCCACGGGACTCAACCCTTTCGTTGCCTCATTGCGCCGCTTCCTGGCGATCCATCAGAATCTGGCTGGCAAGCGCATCCTGATCTGCGGTAACAACGTATCCGTGTTCGTCCAAGCCTTGCAGGATGCTGGTGCGCAGGTCTTTGTCGCCTGCGGCACGCCGGTTGACCTCAAACGCATCAAACGTCGTTTTCATGATCTTCCTGTTGCGGTGCGCGATGCCACTTTTACCAACCCCGATCGTCATAACGGCAGTTACGATCTGGTCATCATCTGGGATGGTGTCGGCGCCAGTCTACCGCAATGGCTGCAAGGCACGCTCCAGCTCAGCCCCAACGTCTGGGCGGATTCGCTGACACGGGGCTGGATACAGATCGAATTCCCTCTGACGGAACACATTTTCTTCCCCGATGCAGCCGTTCAACAGGCGCGGCAGATCCCGTTTGACCAGGTTCGTGATCCACTGCTGGCGCATGTACATCTGCCCAAAAACGGCGGGTCATCCATCAATGATCTGCTGTTTGAAAGTTTTGGCTATCGCTATCGCTCGTTGTACGTGCATGATCCGAATATCCAGCAGGATGAAGATTTTCTGAACCAGCAATTACCCCTGGTGCCCCAGGCGCAAGTTATTTCCAGCCATAATTTTCGCGCTTTCCCCGAAAAAATCGGGCATCGGCCGATGCTCTATTTCACCTTCCTGCGCCATCCGCTGGCTCGCCATTTGTCCTACTATCGCTATGCCAGAAAGCATTATCACTCGCTTTCGCCTGAACACTTGAAAGTCCTGCCGGAAAATTTTCTGGAAATGTCCCCGCAGGACTATCTTCGCTTTGAAGCCGAGCTGCATGACCAAGGCCATCGGTTTGGCCAGCTCCATACCTTCGATCCGCAGGGTGACCTCGCCAAGGCTCATCAAATACTGTCCGATTTTTTTCTGGTTGGTGTCACCGAGCAGCTTGAGCGCAGCTTGAATCTTCTACGTAAAAAACTCTCCTGTGTCGGTTATCACCTCGTGGAATTCCCCGTCCATCGGGCCAATACCACCGAAGATCTTTACGATCAGACCGGCGATATGATGGCTGATCCTGATGTTCAGGCTGCGGCTGGATATCTGGAGAAAGACCAGCAACTTTACGACTGGGCCTTGCGCCGATTTGAGCATGAATGTCTGATGTATGGCGTGTAATAACCGCGACGATCAGCAACCCCGTTGCAGTGGATCACCATAAAACCCATCAACCTCCTGCGGCTGATCCCCCGTGCGCGTCGTTCAGATCGACCGGTTTCCAGTCATAAAAAAAACGTGCGGTGCGCCGGGCCATATTGCCAATCATGCGCGTGCGCAGCATATCCGGTTTGTCCAGCTCCGTGACATGCTGCATCTCAGTTTTATATTCCACCGGTTGGCCTGACGCTGCATCCTGTGGCCAGAGTGTCTGGCCTGTCTGCCCGTCAATCACCTTCACGCGGTATGACATAATCCCGCGCATCATCCCCCCCGCCTGCTCGACACCACACGACGCCAGATCAATGTAAACCACCTGCCTGGCTCCCAGCTCGCGGGCGATTTCCGACACTTTCATCTGGGGGTAGGCTGAACCTTTCTGCTGGATCAGACGATGCAGTTCCGCCGGATCGATCATCGGCGTCAGGGTGTTGCTGCGCAGTTCATCCGTCAATTGCGAACCAAAACGATCGGCGTCCAGCGCCAGAGATGAAGGCGAGCGATAATTCTCCACCAGGACCAGCGTTGGTTGTTCGGATAGTTTATAGGCTGCCGGTTGCAGTGGAGGACCGACAACCGCGTATTCAAACATACCCACATAATTGCAGCCACTGCCCCCCAGGCACAGCACCAGCAAAATCAGTAATCCAATCCAGCGCATGGGACATCCCGTCGTTTGCAGGACCATCAGTTCGCGTAATGGGCAAAAAATCGGATCGCCACTTCCGTCGTAAAAGCATCCACCGCGCCGCGGTACGCACGATAATCATCCAGGTTGGGCGTGCCGGCATCGGGGGCATCCTTGGGATAGACCGCAATGATGTCGGTCTCCTCGTACGCCAGCTTACCCACGCCATTTTCGATCTGAATAACTTTCACCGATCCGGTGATCCGGCCGCGATACAGGTTCAACACCGCCTCACTCGTTCGTGTGCGGACTTCGCTGATCTCCAGATAAATCAGCCGCGTGATTCCCTCGAATTTCGGCGCTACACGCTCGATCGGCATGACCTGAATCTGCGGATAATTCTGCTGATATTGCCAGATCGCCTCAGGTTTAAGTGGAAAGGTGATATTTTTGAGTTCAGCCGATTCCGTCGCCGCCTGCTGCAACTTCGATTGAACCCCGCGCGCCACATCCAGTTGCAGGCTGGTGAAATCCGTGCTCGCCTGCGGTGCCGCCCAGACCATTACCGCCACCGGCTGGCCTGCCAGCCCGCTGTACTTGGCTGGAACCTTCTCGAACTGGGCGCATCCCCCAGCCAGCAGGCAGAGCATCACAATCGCCAAAATTCTGGACATTTTTTGTCTCTCGTGAATAACCTTGAGGCTCGAGCACTGTTCATGCGCTGACACCCGCTGCGCAGTCAGGCAACCAACGCCGCGCAACCCGTGCCACTCGTTTAATTCAAAACGTTGACGACGCTGAACTCATCCAGATTCAATGTTGTCAGCTCACCATCCGTTTTGCGCAGCAGCAACCGATCAAGCCATAGCCGGTCGCGCTTGGAATGCGCATACCACGATCCCGTTGGCCGTTGATCGAATCGAACCACCGTCCCCTCCACCTCGATCGGCAGGGAATAATGGCGTGCGGCAATCTGTTGAATCACCCGCACCCGCGTACCCGGAATTAACTTTTGCGCCAAATCGCTTGTGATCGTTGCTGTCATCGGGCTCCTATTATATCGAAATTATTATGTTTGTGATCCCCACGCGGATAAAGTTCACCGCAATGGCCGCCAGAAAAACCATCACCAGCTTGCTCATGGCTGCCAGGGCATGCTCTCCGATCATCCGGCTGATCCACCCGGTGCTGAGCAGCACCACCAGCAAAAGCACCATATTCAGCCCCAGCGCCAGCGTCGTCATCAAAAAAGGATGCGTCTCGGCGGGTTGACCTGTCAGCACCAACGTCGTCGTCAACAACGCCGGCCCGGCAATCAACGGCATGGCCAGTGGCACCAGCCCCACCATCCGCGTCTGACTCACGGCCGGTTTACCATAGATGATCAAATCATAAACCGCTAGAACCAGCAGGATAATACCCCCGCCAATACGAAAATCATCCGCTGTGATATTCAAAAATTGAAAAATCCATCGTCCCAGAAACAAAAACGCCGTCGCGATCAGTGTTGCGGTGGCAACGGCCTGAATGCTGATCTTGCGCCGCTGAATTTTGTCCATCCCCGCCGTCAACGCCAGAAAGACCGGCACGATACCGATCGGGTCAATCGCCACCAGCAGCGGGATAAAATGCGAAAAGAAATTACTCATTGTCCGGTTTTGATGATGGTTATCAATTCGTCGTACAACTGTTCCAGCGCCTGGGGAACCACCTGCACCTTGCCGACAATACCCATGAAATTGATGTCTCCGCCCCAACGCGGAACGATGTGCTGATGTAAATGTCCCGGGACGCCCGCCCCTGCAACCCGGCCAAGGTTGATCCCGATATTGAATCCCTGGGCTGACACCGCCCGGCGCAACAAGCGCACGACCAGCGCCGTCTGTTGCATCACATCGGCAATTTCAACCTCATTCAGCTCATCCAGATCCGCCTTATGCCCGCATGGCGCCACCAGCACATGGCCATTGGTGTACGGATAACGGTTAAGCATCACCACCGAATATTTGCTCTGCCACAGCACCAGACACTGACGCCGGCTAGCTTCGTCGGCGGCCTGCGCGGCTTTGCACAAGAAGCACTCGTCGGGATCCGGTCGATCCAGGGAACGGATGTAATCAATGCGCCATGGCGCCTGCAGCGAAGAATTTTCCGTCATAATTCACCTCTTGGCGGGATTGCCCCCCATGCCTGATCTGCCATCGGATCAACCACTCCCTTTGTTTCATCCACGCATGACTCCCGGCTGACTGCTGCAGGGCATGATCGTTGTCGCCAGCCAACAAACCAGCGCACCATCATCAACAGCGCCAGCGCACTGGCAGCACCACCGACATCCGCCAGCCAGTCACGAACATCCGCATGACGATTCACCAGTGGTTGCAGCAGTTCATCAATCGCACCGTAAACCGCCAGAACCGCCAGCACCATTGCCCCAGCCCAGCGTCTGGCGGGATTGGTCAACCAAGTCGAAAGATAAATCATCCCCGCCAGAAAAAAATAAGCGGTAAAATGCAGAAACTTGTCCGAAACGTGCATCGGCGGAAGATTGCGCGCCGGCAGATGGGTTGCGATGAACAAGCTGACCCACAGACCAAGCGTTGCCGCCCACATCACGTTGCGCAAGAGGATGTAACTTTTACGGATCATCAAAAAAGTCTGTTTCCAACTCTCCAGCCAATCAGCACACTCGCCGCGCCACCTGCCCATCACGGCATTTTTTAATCACTTTTCAGTGGCGCAATGGATTCAGATTCGGGTTCGGATTTGGATTCATCGGATTGATCGCACTGCGCAACGTCCACCGAGATCGACCCTGCCATCTCAGGCGCAGGTGCTGCGTTTGCTTCCGTACCGATCCGGGTACCCGAATCTTCCTCCGGCCCATCAATAATTTCTTTCGCCAGCGCCCGGTAGTCGGCTGCACCGTTACTGGATGGTTCATACTGCAGAATGGTCTGACCGAAACTGGGGCTTTCGGCCAGCTTGATGTTGCGTCGGATGCGCGTGGCAAAGATTCGTGCTGCCGACCACGGCAGACGCTTGTCGCGGGCTGCATCAAAAAAAGATTCCAACTCATGAACAACTTCGGCGCTCAACCGCGTCTGGGCATCGAACATGGTCAGCACAACACCGCTGACCTTCAGCGCGGGATTCATGCGCTCGCTGACCAAGGCAATTGTTTCCAGCAGTTTGGCCACCCCTTGCAGTGACAAAAAATGCGGCTGCATCGGAATGATCACCTCATCAGCCACACTCAAGGCATTGAGTGTCAGCACTCCCAGCGATGGCGGGCAGTCCAGGATCAGATAATCAAAATCACAATCCACCTGCGCCAGTTTGCGCTTGAGCACCCCTTCGCGGCCAATCACGCTTACCAGTTCCACTTCCGCCGCTGCCAGATCAATACTGCTGGGCACGATGGTTATTCGCTCACCGATCGCGTGCATCGCCTGTTTCAGCGGCTGATCTCCGCACAGCACATCATATAAATTGGCCTGTTCACCAGAAGGCTCCAAACCATAATTGATCGTCAGATGCGCCTGCGGATCCATATCGATCAGACAGACGCGCTGACCCGCCTCAGCCAGCGCAGCCCCCAGATTGACCGCCGTCGTGGTCTTCCCGACCCCTCCCTTCTGATTCATCATCGCCATGATGCGCATGGGTCAGATTGTGGCAGCAGCGGGTTGATTTGTCACCCATCCGCGCTGGTAATATATCTTCCGATCCCCCATCCACCGGCCCCTGCCTCTTAATCATCCGCATACTGCACCAATTCGATCAAATCAAAAAAGAAACGCCTCACCGCGGCGGGAGGCGTCTCTCGTGTTTCGCAACCTTGTTGTCTTTGGAGCCAGTCTTGAAACAACAAAAAGTGTCTTAGTTGTCCGTGACGCGTCGTAGAAACCACACAGGCAGCCAGACGTTCAACCATCCATGGGAGCCACGGTCGTCTGGCGAGCAGCCAAGAAGTTACTTCTTCTTCTTGGTTGTCTTCTTGGTCGCCTTCTTAGCAGTGGTCTTCTTAGCGGCCTTCTTCTTTGCCATGTTGTTGCGTCACCTCCTTTCTTAATTTGCAAATTTAGAAAGTTTGTTCTGTCAAGTCAATCATTAAATAAAAAAATTATACCAGATTTTGCACCGTCTGGATGTTAGCCACTACCCCTAGCGGCTCACTATTTTAATTTCGGCCAGTCTTCACTTCTTGCTCAACTAAACTTTATCAACTTTTTCACAACCTGATTTTCAACTCATCGTCAAAATTCTGCACCCTGATCCACTCAATTCATCCTCGCCGCAGCTTAAATCAAAAACAATCACGTGGTCATATGTAACATGAATGACCAACCCGTTAGACTCTACTTTTTGTAATTTGAGAAATCGAAAGGAACCATCGCATGCCCATGAGTAAACGGCCACTTGTTTTGATCATCCGTGATGGCTGGGGGAAAAACCCATATCCCCGCTGGAACCAAGCCAACGCCGTTTATCTGGCCAAACATCCCGTGGCCGATCGCCTCATGGCTGAATATCCCAACACCCTGATCAAGACCAGCGGCTTTGATGTCGGCTTGCCCGAAGGCACGATGGGCAACAGCGAAGTGGGTCACCAGAATATCGGCGCTGGTCGCATTGTCGATCAGGAATCGGTTCGCATCACCAAGGCGATTCGTGATGGATCATTTTTCGACAACACCGCGCTGAATAACGCCGTTCATCACGCCTTGCAAAACGGTACATCGCTGCACCTGCTGGGCATTGTTTCTGATGCCGGCGTGCATGGGTTGCTGGAGCATCTGTTCGGTTGCCTTGAGCTGTGTCGCCGCCGCGGGTTGTCGCGCGTTTATCTGCACGCCTTCACGGATGGTCGTGACTCGCCCCCGTCGTACGGCCTGAATTACGTCAAACAGGTTCAAGCCAAAATGGCCGAGATCGGCGTGGGACAAATCGCCAGTGTCAGCGGTCGCTATTATGCAATGGATCGCGACAACCGTTGGCCGCGTGTGGAAAAGGCCTATCGCGCCATGGTTCAGGGTGACGGTCCGAGCTTCACCTCTGCCGAGCAGGCCATCGCGTATTATTACGACCACCCCACCGAAACCAACATGCGCGGCGATGAATTCATCACCCCCTCGATCATCACCAACCCTGATACCGATCAGCCCCGCAGCCTGATCCGCAACGGCGACAGTGTTATTTTTTATAACTACCGCGGCGACCGTCCGCGCGAAATCACCCGCGCCCTGTGTCAGGATGATTTCACCGGGTTTGATCGCGGCTCTAAACCCGATCTGCACTATGTCACGATGACGGCTTACCAGGAAGGTCTGCCCGTGACCGCCGTCGCCTATCCCAAACCGCCGAAGATGGCCAACATCCTTGGTCAGTATGCCGCTGAAAAGGGTTTGCGGCAGTTCCGCTGCGCTGAAACCGAAAAATTTCCGCACGTCACCTTCTTTTTCAATGACTATCGTGAGCAGCCCTTCGACGGCGAGGATCGCCAGATCATCCCCAGCCCCAAGGTCAGCACCTACGATCAGCAACCGGAAATGAGCGCCTACGGAATCTGCGATGAAGTCGTCAAACGCATTGACGGTGGCCACTATGATCTGATCGTTGTCAACTTTGCCAATGGCGACATGGTTGGACATACCGGTGTATTGGCCGCAGCCGTCAAGGCGGTTGAGCATGTCGATATCTGCGTTGGCCGGATCATGCAGGCGCTGGATAAAGCCGGCGGTGCTGCCATCATCACCGCTGACCACGGCAACTGTGAACAGATGATCGATCCGGAAACCGGCGGGCCGCACACCGCGCATACCACCTATGATGTTGAGCTGATCGTGGCCGATGCGCGCATGAAAGGGAAGAAGCTTCGCGCTGATGGGCGCCTGGCGGATGTCGCCCCAACGCTGCTGCATATTGCGGGGCTGGATCGGCCGAAGGAAATGACCGGCACGTCGCTGATCATCGATTGACCCGCTCCTTCAGGCGAATCATACGATACGGCGGTGGCCAGCAACCAGACCACTTGCGCCGATGACACAACGTACGCGCATAGTCCAATAAAAACTCACGCACCGCTCCAGTCATCACCGATAAACTCCGATAGGCCTGCCCGACGATGGGTCGTGCGCGGCTATTGGAGTGTCAATGTCGCCGAATCGAAAACTCTGCACGCTTGAACAGTTGCTGGCGGTGCGCGCCCAGGCGCGACGGCACGGGCGCGTTGTTGTTCATGCCCACGGCTGCTTTGATATTGTTCATCCCGGCCATATCAGCTACCTGCAGTTCGCGCGCAGCCAGGGAGACGAGCTGATCGTATCGGTCAGCGCTGATCCTGCGGTCAATAAAGGTCTGAATCGCCCGTTGATTCCTGACGATTTGCGCGCTGCCAGTCTGGCCGCGCTGGAATGCGTCGATCATGTCTACATCAATAATGATCCCACCGCTGTCGAATTGCTCAACCAGCTCCAGCCCGACATTTACATCAAAGGGCGCGAATACGAACACAACCACGATCCCCGTTTTCTGGCTGAGCGCCAGGCGGTGATCACGCACGGAGGCCGCGTGGTTTTTTCCAGCGGCGATGTGATCTATTCATCCTCCGCCCTGATCGGCGCCCTGGAAGATACCCAACCCTTCACCCAGGAAAAAATCCGTCGCTTTTGTCAAAACTACCGGGTGAAAACCGGCGATCTTCTGAAAACGATCGACTGTTTCCGCGGGAGAAAAGCGATGGTCATCGGCGATTACCTGCTGGATCGTTATCACCACTGCGACGCGACCGGCATTGCCAGCGAAAGCCCGATGATGAGTCTGCGCGCCTTGAGTAGCACCGATTATGACGGCGGCGCGGCTGTTGTCGCTTCGCATCTGGCTGGCCTGGGCGCTCGCCCCGTCCTCGTCACGGCCCTGGCTGATGATGCACTGTCACGCGATGCAACGGCTCGCCTTGAAGCGCGGGGCGTACGGGTTGACGCTCTGGCGACGCGCCGAACCCTGGCAATCAAACACCGCTATCTGGTCGATCAGCAAAAATTGTTCAAGGTTGATGAAGGTGGCGCCATGCCGCTGGATTCGACGGCGCAGAAACACCTCAGCCAGCGCATTTTGGAACTCGCGGACCAATGCGATCTGGTCATCTTCTGCGATTTTGGTTATGGATTGATCACCGCCGGTCTGCTGGAAAACATCATGCCCGCGCTGCGCGCCAGCGTGCCGATCATCGCTGCCGATGTCAGCGGTATGCAAAGCAGCCTGTTGCGCTTCAGTAACGTCAATCTGATGTGCCCCACCGAGCGCGAAGTGCGCCAGGCGTTCAACGACTTTTCCTCCGGTTTGACGGCGGTCGTCTGCAAACTTTTGCACGTCACCCAGGCCCAGCAGGCGCTGATCACCCTGGGTAAACAGGGGTTGATCGCTTTCGATAACCTGCGACCGACCGATATCGACGGTCCGTGGGAACGAAAACTTGACGGCGCTTATCTGCCTTCGCTGGCTGGGATGGTTGTTGATCCGCTGGGTTGCGGTGACGCCCTGCTGGCGACTGCCAGTCTGACCCTCGCCGCTGGTGGTTCGCTGCATACGGCTGCTTATCTCGGCTCGTTGGCTGCCAGCCTTCAAGCCGGCACGCTGGGCAACAAAGCCATCACGTCCGATCAACTTTTGACACGATTGTTATCCTATTCACAACAGGCTGACGATGAACTGCCGCGACGACTGGCTTCATAATTTTAGCGATGAACCGCCGATCTCAAAACGCATGGCCGCACCTGACTGTTTTACTTTTTGACTGATAAAACCCTATTTTGACTCAGACACTTCACCATCTTGCCTGGCATCCGCTTTCAGAGTTGCACAGCAATTTCCAAGCCAATCTGCAGGCGCTGCGTTTGTCCAATCCTGCCCTGGCTGGCGCACTGGAACATCATCAGCCCACCAGTGAATTGTTCATCTCCACCCACGACAACCGTATTCTTCTGGCCAGACGCAATGATGATGAAGTCACCATCCTGCCCAACCCGGTTCCCGCCGCTGTTGCCCAGCAACTGAAGGAAAAAATCTTCCCTGCCAACAACTGCACCGCGCCGGTCATGGTTGCTGGTCTGGATCAGGGCTGGTTGTGGCACGCACTTTTTCAGACGCCGTGCATCAACCCTGCCATCAACGGGCATCGTCCTCCGCTCTACCTGCTGGTTCATGATCTGCAGCAGCTATGGACGGTTTTGCATTTTCAGCAGTGGCAGGAATTACTGGCTGATCGGCGCTCGCGTGTGTTCGTCGGCACGGATGCTGTCGATCAAGTCCGGCAGGCATTGCTGGACAACACTGCCCTGCCGTGGCCGGGTTATTGTCTTACGATTGAACCGGCACTTTGGGCGCCAAACACGAACTTCGATACGCTGCTGGATGAAATCACCCAGCAGGCGACGGATCGATTGAATCGCGCCGCCAGCCCGCGACCAGCATCGCCCGATCCGTTGCCCTATCTGCCCACCGACCGACCGTTGCGCGTTCTGGGAATCACCAGTCGCTACACAACCTTTTTGCAGTATTCCATGCGCGACTGGCTCAGTGCCTTTGACCGGCTGGGCCATACCACGCATCTGCTGATCGAAAATGACGACCACGAACTTTTAAGCAACCTCGTCTACGCCGAAACCTGTCATCAGTTCAAACCTGATCTGATCCTGATTATCGATCATTACCGGGCTGAAGTGCGCGGCCTGCCCGATGATGTACCCTGTGTCATGTGGATTCAGGATAACCTGTCCAACATCTTCAATCCCAAGGCCGGCCAAGCCCAGGGCGAGCTGGATTTCTGTCTCGGTTTTGGCAAGTATTGCCTGACCAGTCAGCACAACTATCCCGCCGACCGTTTTTGTTGCGCAACGATCGGTGTCAATGATGAACGCTTTGCGCCCGAACCTGTATCACCGGCGCAGCTCGACGCCCATCGATGCGACCTGAGCTTTGTCAGCCACGCGAGCACGCCAGCCCAGGACCTCCTGCATGAGGCTGCCCAGACAGTGCAATCCCGCCAGAGCGTCCGTCTGCTCGATGATGTTTACCAGCAGATGCACGCCCACTATCAGCAAGGCGGCGAAGTGCTGGGGGAAGCGTGGATCGCGCAACTGATCCAGCAAACCTTGCAGGTGCGTGGTCAACAGATCGATCCCCGGCACATGCCCGGCTTGATGGAGCTATTCTACCAGCGCATCAATAATGCCTTGTATCGACATCAGACTTTGCACTGGGCTGCGGAACTTGGGGTTGATCTGCATCTCTACGGGCGCGGCTGGGAAAAACATCCCACGCTCAAGCGCTTTGCCCGCGGGGTGGCTGACAATAACACCCAGCTCCGCGCCATCTATCAGGCCAGCCGGATCAATCTGCAAGTGACGCCTTTCGGCGCAGTTCATCAACGTCTGCTTGATGGCCTGCTGGCGGGCGGTTTTTTTCTGATCCGCGCTGACCGGGGTGATCGTGTCGGCCTGCTGCATCAAAAACTATGGGATTACTGCCGACAACACGGCATCACCAGCGACGCGCAGCTGCAGAAAGTAACTGATCCGTCCATCACCGCGATCATGCAGCAGATCAACTGGCTGGAAGGTCATCGCAATGGCCCGCGCATCGATCCCCCCTTGTATGAAACATGTCGCCTGCACGCTGAAAGCGAATTTCTGGTCAGTGCCGATAGTTTCTGGCCCCAATTTGACCGCGTTTCCTTTGATACCCAGACCACCTTGCGCAAGCAGGTGCAGCATTTTCTGGCCAATACCGACCAGCGTCTGGAGCTTTCGGCAGCCATGCGCCAACCCGTTGCCCAGCGCTGCACCTACACCGCCATTACCCAGCGATTATTAACTTTTATGCGCCAGAATCTGGCCTCTCGTACAATTCGCCGCTGCGCCTAGCAGCCGCTTCGGTGCAATCCATGCGCGTGCTCATCGTCAATACGGATTACCCCCCTTTTCTGCAGCGTCACTATACCGCATCACCAGAACTGACCGGCCAACCTTTTTCTCAGCAGATGCAGGCGCGAATGGACAGCGGTTTTGGTGTCGCCGATGCCTACTCCGACGCCTTCAAACGCATCGGCCACCACGCGATCGACCTTCATGCCAACAACATCTTCGCCCAGCACGCCTGGGCGCGACAACATGCCCCGCATCTTGTGCGCGATGTCCCCATCCCCCTTCCATCGGCTGACAAAATTCCATGGGGTTGTAAAAGTAACACTCCAACAAACTGGCTGGTAGATACGTTCATCGAGCAGGTGCGTCAATTGCAACCCGATGTGTTGATCAATCAGGCGATGGACACACTCGCGCCTGATTTGCTCCGCCAGATTCGGCAGCATACCCGCCTTATTGTCGGCCAACATGCTGCGATTCAACTGGATCAGCAACTTGATTTGAGTGTTTATGATCTGGGCATTTCCTCCTTCCCGCCAACCGTGGACTATTTTCATCAGCGCAGATTACCCAGCCGCCTCAGTCGTCTGGCCTTTGATAATCGATTGTCAGCTCGGCTGCCTGACGGACCGCGTGATTTGCCGCTGACGTTCATCGGTTCGTTTTATGATGTTCATCGTTCGCGCACCATCTGGCTGGAAACAATCGCCCGGCGGTTTGATCTGAAAGTCTGGGGACCACCACCGACTGGCGGTTTTGGTGCTTCGCCGCTGGCTCGGTGCTATCAGGGGCAGGCGTGGGGGCTGGAGATGTTAACCCTGCTCAAACGTTCGCGCATCACGCTGAATCATCATGGTGATGTTCCGCCACACGCCAACAATTTCCGTCTTTATGAAGCCACCGGCTGCGGTGCGCTGCTGATTACGGATGACAAGCCCGATCTGCACGAAATGTTTGAATCCGGCCGTCAGGTGATCGCCTATCGCGACAGCGATGAATGTCTGGCGCAGATCGAGCACTACCTGACCAATCAGTCTGCTGCCGCAGCCATCGCCACGGCCGGCCAGCAACACACCCTGACCCGACATACTTTCATTGATCGCGTGCAGAAGCTGATGGTCGAACTGGAAGCAATGCTCGGCAGCAATCACTAAGCTGGTGCATCCAAACCAAGGTACAAACGGCACAACCGTAATGGATCAACCAGTTTAATCGGTCTTGAGCATCTGACAGGTCGATTATTTTCGATCGAGTTAATTCTTGATTGCCGTAATGAACAAATCGCGCCAAAATTGATTATCTTTCGCCTGACCGTGTAAAAATGATCGATTTCACGCGCAATTTCGTCAGTACCACACCCGCAAACCACTCAAACCGCCGCGTCTGTGACGTTGAACCCCTGGAAACACGATGCCTGCTTTCCGGTGTAGGCCCCACAGCCAATCCCGCGCCGATACTTACAGCCAGCGCCGTGCTGTCAGCCAGTAGTAGCGCCGAGGCATCGCGCCAGGTTTCCATCACCCTCCGCGCTTTTTCCGGCAGCGTGCAGATCGGATCGAATTTTTATGCCGACGTAAGCAGCGATGCTGGCACGCCCAATGGATTGGTCTATTTCTATCACGATGGTTCACCCATCGGGGCTGGATGGGTTGTCAACGGCCAGGCCTGGATGCACAGCGATCATCTGCCCGCTGGTACGCACAACATCTATGCTGTCTACGCCGGCGACGCCGACCACGATCGAGCGGCTTCCAACCAGATTGCGCATGTGGTAACGGCAAATCCGGTCAACCTCGCCAAGGCGGTCATCGGTCGATGGGATTGGCGCGGCAATGGCGCCACCCGGATTGTCGGGCTGTACGCTCCTGGCGCAGCCGTCGTGCCCACCGGAACACTTGTGTTCCATAACAGCCCAACTCTTGGGGGCAGTTCATGGAATATCTCAACCAGCCTCGACGCGCGCGGGCAGGCGGATTTTGGTCTGGTCGATCCGCCTGATGATCTGCAATATCTCTATTACACCTACAGCGGCGATGCCAACTATCCGGCAGAAAGCAGCCTGATCTATCTGCCTGCGCCCTATACGCAAGCCGCGCCGGCCCCCACCAGCATCGTGCTTGGCGCCCAGAAATCCGCCACCAACATCGGTCAGTCCATCACCCTGACCGCTGCACTCCAGCGGCCTTCCCGCCACTCCCTCTCAGCCGTCTACAGCGGTACGGTACAGTTCTGGTCAGACAACAACTATCTCGGTTCGGCAACAGTCGATCCAACCGGCGTGGCGACATTTGTTGTTGATAACACCCAGTCTGCCAGCCGGCAGATGATCACCACGGAAGATTTGTATGTGGTGCGCGCAGTCTATTCGGGCGATGCAACGCACGCAGGGGCCGAGGCGAAAATCTGGCATGCGGTGATTCCCTCCGCCCGGTTGACGCGCGTCAACCTTCTGGCTGACAAAACAATCGCCAGCCAGGATGAACCGATCACTTTTACCGCCCGGGTTACGGATGTTTTTAATCACTCTGTCGGCGATCAACTCGGCTGGGTTCGCTTGCTGGATGAATGGGGCAAGAATATCGCCCCACCCGTGCGTGTTAGTCCTGATGGAACAGCCGTTTTCATTCTTCATTCGCTGCCAGCCGACACATACGGCATCAGCGCTTCGTACCAAGGCACGCTCAGCCAAAATGGTTACACACCGGCTAAATCAATCACCATACCGATCCGCATCACCGCTGCATCGCACGTGGCGCACCCCGACATTCACGCTAAAATCACCAGCATCAGCACCAGCCGCTTCCCCGCCAAGCTCACCGTCACGCTGAGCAGCTCCTCCGCGGCAATCCCCACCGGCAAGGTTGCCATCTACAGTCAGGCTGATGGAACACTATTCCTAGGTTACGCCAATCTCGATGCAACCGGTGCGGCAAGCCTCGATTTTGCTGCGGAGATGAGCAAGTTCTATCAGAAGGCACGCATCGTTTATTTTGGTGATTCAGCCTACGCGCCAACCGAAAAAACCTTATCCCTCACACCTGCTTACGGATATTTGACAGAACCTATTCCCAGCGGGCTGCCAGCGACGGCTGCGGTTGTTTTATCAATCGATATTGACGGCGATGCCACGAAAGATCTCGTTTACCGCGATCAACAGACGGGCAGTGTCATTATCCGTTTTATGAAGACCGACGGAACAACCAAAGGAATCAAAAATCTACCGGCCGTACCGCTGGCAGGCTGGTCGCTGGATACGGGTGGCGATATTGATGGCGATGGTCATGCCGATTTGCTGTGGCGCAACCTCTCGACCAATCGCGGTTATATCTGGTCGGTCAATACCAGTGGGGATCTGGTCAGCCAAGGGTACATCAATGCCGGTGGGGTCGCAGCCGGTTGGCGCATGGTGGCAACCGGTGATTTCAATAAAGACAACAAAGCCGACATTGTCTGGAGCAACGATCTGACCGGACAACGCTCGGTCTGGTTGATGAACGGGGCCAATGTGCGATCATTTACCATGTTCAATCACGCTCCGCGCGACATCGCCTGGGTCATCGACAGCGTCGAGGATCTGAACAATGACGGCAACCCGGATCTTCTGTGGCGCAATACTCAAACCGGCGGCACGTTTGGCTGGTTGCTCCGCAGCACGGCCGTCATCGGCACGATTGCCCCGCTGTGAAATGATGAAACCTCAGATAAATTGGTCAATTTCATTCATTTTTTTGTCCGCCGACAACTTGCAGAGCATCTCGACAACTGATAAGATGCTTCGCTTTCCTGAAATTGTGCTATTACTGAGGTTATTAGGATGCCACGCGTTTGCTACTTTACCGGCAAGAAAACGACATTCGGAAAACAGGTCACCCATCGCGGCAAGGCCAAGTATCTGGGTGGCGTGGGTACGAAAGTGACGGGGATTACCCGCCGCAAATTCAAGCCGAATATCCAGAAGGTTCGAGCCGTCATTGATGGGCAGATTGTGCGCATCAAAGTCAGCACCAAGGCGATTCGTGACGGCAAAATCGTCAAGCCTGTCAAGCGCACCTGGAAACCAGAAGTAGTTGCTGCCGAATAAGCATTTATTTGATATTCAACTCAACCCACGGCCAATGGTCGTGGGTTTTTTTATTGCGCGCTTGAGCTATTACGCGCTTCCACTGTCGTGCCAGCAGGCGATCATCCCTTTTTTCCCTGTGCAATTGCGCAAAACATCCTTCTTCCCTCGCATTTTCTACCGCTGGCAGCATCAATTGACCGATGTTATAGGACGATGGACGACTGCCAGGATTCTCAATTTTTCTCACCCCGGTGGGCACGATTGGTCATTGTAACCATTGTTGCTGCGCTGCTGGCCCTGATCGGGCGCGTCGGTTATTTGCAAACCTACGGCCGTGAAAAGACCATCCGTCAGGCCGAACGCCAGCAGCACATGACCGAAACGCTGTTTGCCCGGCGTGGCACGATTTATGACGCCACCGGCAATGTACTGGCCGGGACAGTGCAGACCCAGACCCTGTTCATCGACCCCAAGTTCATGTTCAGCCAGTTCATCGAACAGGGCCTGACCCCCGCGCAAATCCGCGAGCGCATCGACAAACTGGCTGGCGTGCTGGAGATGGACAGCACCGAGCTGGAAAATCTGCTGGACGAACGATCGGAAAGCCGGTTCGTGAAAATCCGCGCCAATGCCAGCCCCGAATACCTCAAGGTCATCCACGATCTGAAAATTGATGGTGTCGGTTTGACACCCATCCATGAGCGTTACTATCCGATGGGGTCGCTGGCGGCACATGTGCTGGGCGGTGTTGGTGCTGACGGCCATGGTCTGGAAGGAATCGAGCTGGTGTTGGAAAAAACGCTGGCTGGCAAGGATGGCGAAAAACGAACCCGCAAGGACGCCCGCCGGCGCGGGATTTATGTCGCAGCCGACGACTACCTGGCGCCGCTGCATGGCCAGCACGTCGTCCTGACCATCGACGCCAATATCCAGATGATCGCCGAGCAGGAGCTGAACGCCACCTGTCAGAAATATCGCGCCAAGTCCGGGGAATGCGTCGTGATCGACCCGCGCAGTGGTGAGATTCTCGCGCTGGCTAATTATCCCACCTTCAATCCGCAGTTTCTGGAAGATTCCAAGCCCGAATGGCGATCCAACCGGGCGCTGGTTGCGCCCTTTGAACCGGGTTCAACCATCAAGCCATATATCGTTGGCCCGGCGCTGGCATGGAATGTCACCCGGCAGGATGAGGTCTGGCCTCTGCCGCGCGGCGGTTATCGATCATCGCTGCGTTCCAAGCCCGTCACGGATGTCTACAACTACGGCCCGCTGAGTACCTGGGATGTGCTGGTCAAGTCGAGCAACATGGGCATGACCATGCTGGGAGAGCGGATGGGTAAACAGCGTCTGTATGACGCCATTGCCGCCTTTGGTTTCGGTCACCGGACCGGCATTGAACTCAAAGGCGAAGATCCGGGCATGCTCATACCCGCCAGCCGATGGGGTAATGCCGATGTGGTCTCAACCGTGCAGGGTTATCACCTGCTGGTCACCCCGTTGCAACTGGCCCGGGCCATGAGCGTCTATGCCAATGGCGGACGACTGGTCAAACCCCACCTGCTCAAAGCCACGCTCAACCCTGAAGGACAGCTCATCAATCGCTATCCCGATCAGCAACTGTCTGACCTGCCGCAGATTATCGACGCCACCACCGCTGCGGAAGTTCGGCGCATTCTGGCCGATGTGCCCGTCCGCGGCACCGCCCGATCGATCACAACAACGACCTACAACCTCTTTGGTAAAACCGGTACCGCCCACATCACCAAAAACGGCAACTACAACGAATCCTCGTACACCAGCAGTTTTGTCGGTGGCGGCCCTTACGAAAACCCGCGTCTGGTCGTGGCGTTCATCATCCATGAACCGGACAAGTCGCTGGATTATCATGGCGGTAAAGTGTCCGGCCCTCCGGCAGGCAACATTCTGGAGCGCTCGCTGGCGTATCTGCAGGTGCCGGCTTCGCCGCAGCTCACCCTTCCACCACCCCAGGTCGCCCGAGTCCTGTTCAGTTTTGATCCCAAGGTCTACGCCCGTCGTCTAAGCAAACTGACCAATCTCGCCTCAGCCGATGATTAAATCCGCGGCCATGGGAAAATGCTCCGACCGGCCACTCCTGCTATTGCCCAACACCAGCCAGTAAAGATAATCACCTGCTGCTGCACCCCCGTATAATTGATTGACGGCGTTGTAATAAATTGACGCTTTTCGTCATCGTCAAACTCTTGTCCGATGAAGCGGATAAGGTGCTGCTCAGGAATAACTTTGATGACAACCACGATTCTGCGTACCGGCACTGCCATGACAACGACTTCTGCTGGCCAATATCTGGCTGAACCCCAGCCATTTGTGCGCCGTCACATCGGCCCGGATTCATCCGATCAGCAGGTAATGCTGAAAACCATCGGCTGTGATTCGCTGGACCAACTCATTGATCAGACCATCCCGCCTGATATTCGCTTGAAACAACCATTGAAACTTCCCGCGCCGCGCAGCGAGCACGATGTGTTGCGCGATCTGGGCGCGCTGGCCGGACAAAACCAGATCTATCGTTCTTTCATCGGCCAGGGTTATTACGGCACGATCACTCCAGCGGTAATCCTGCGCAATGTGCTGGAAAACCCCGGTTGGTACACCCAGTACACACCTTATCAAGCCGAGATCAGCCAGGGGCGGCTGGAAGCACTGCTCAATTTTCAGACGATGATCGCCGAACTGACCGCCCTGCCACTGGCCAGCGCCAGCCTGCTCGATGAAGCCACCGCCGCCGCCGAAGCCATGGCCATGTGCAAAGCCATTGCCGGTGAAGGAAAAAACCGGCTGATTGTCGATGCCAACACCCACCCGCAGACCATCGCCGTCATGCAGACCCGGGCGCATAGCCAGGGTATTACCCTGGAAATCTGTCGGCGACCCAACATCACGGAGCTGGAACTGCCCGACGACCTGTTCGGCGTGCTGATTCAGCAGCCCGGCAGTGACGGAAAGCTGATTCCTGAAGAGGAACTGGAAAAATTTGTGGCCCGTGCCCACGAGCGCGGGGTGCTGATCATCGTTGCCACCGATCTGCTGGCGCTGACCCTGATGAAACCGCCGGGTGAATGGGGCGCTGACATCGCCATCGGTTCAGCCCAGCGTTTTGGCACGCCCATGGGTTTTGGCGGGCCACACGCGGCATTCATGGCAACACACGATCAACACGTCCGACGTATGCCCGGCCGGCTGGTGGGCGTTTCCAAGGATGTACACGGTGAACCGGCTTTGCGCCTGGCGGTTCAGACGCGCGAACAGCACATACGCCGGGAAAAAGCCACCAGCAATATCTGCACCGCCCAGGTTCTGCCGGCCATTCTGGCCAGCATGTACGCCGTTTATCACGGGCCGCAGGGTCTCAAACGAATCGCCCGTCGTGTGCATACCCTGACCCTGGGACTGGCGGCGGGTCTGCAGCGTCTGGGGCACAACATCGACCACAGTGCTTTTTTCGATACCCTTCGTGTGCGCCCCAATGGGCTGGATGCGCAAATCTGCCTCCGCGCCGCGCTTACCTCGGGGATCAACTTGCGCGATTTTGGCGATGGTTCAATCGGTATCAGCCTCGATGAAACCACCACGCTGCGCGAAGTCGAGTTGCTGCTGGAAAGTTTCGCCGGTGGCAGCACGTTCATGCTCAATGTCGAAGAGCTGGCTCAGGCAGCCATCAACGACAACCAGTCCGCCATCGTGCGGCGTCAATCGCCCTTCCTTCAGCATCCTGTCTTTAATCGTTACCACAGTGAAACAGAGATGCTGCGCTATATTTTCAAACTGATGAGCCGTGATTTGTCATTGGCGCAAAGCATGATCCCGCTGGGTTCGTGCACCATGAAGCTCAACGCCACCACGGAAATGATCCCGATCACCTGGCCGGGCTTTGCTGATCTGCATCCCCTGGCACCGCAGGAGCAGACGCGCGGTTATCAGCAGCTCTTTGCCCAGTTGGAAAAATGGCTGGCAGCCATCACCGGTCTGCGCCGCGTCTGGCTGCAACCCAACGCCGGTTCGCAAGGTGAATACGCGGGTCTGCTGGTCATTCGCGCCTACCATGCCGCCTGTAATCAGTCGCAGCGCAACATCTGTCTCATCCCCACCAGCGCACACGGAACCAATCCCGCCAGCGCTGTCATCGCCGGGCTGAAGGTTGTCGCGGTCAAATGCGACGTGCACGGCAATATCGATGTAGCGGACTTGCGCGCCCGTGCGGCTGAACACGCAGACCATCTGGCGTGCCTGATGATCACCTACCCCAGCACGCATGGCGTGTTTGAACTTCCCGTGCGCGAAATCTGCCAGATCATCCACGACCACGGCGGGCAGGTTTACATGGACGGCGCGAATATGAACGCTCAGGTCGGCATGACCAGCCCGGGTACGATCGGAGCTGATGTCTGCCACCTCAACCTGCACAAAACGTTCTGCATTCCCCACGGTGGTGGCGGCCCGGGAGTGGGGCCAATTGCCGTGGCGGAACATCTGGCTCGGTTTCTCCCATCGGATCACGCCGGTAATTCCACCAGCGGCCCGGCAGCCTTGATCGGGCCGGTCAGCGCCGCAGCCTACGGCAGCGCCTCGATATTGCCCATTTCCTGGGCTTATATCGCCATGATGGGCGCCAGCGGACTGACCCAAGCCTCTGAGCTTGCCATACTCAACGCCAACTACATGGCACAACGCTTGCGCAAGCATTATGAGATTCTGTTCACCGGCAACAATGGTCGCTGCGCTCATGAGTTCATCATCGATTGTCGTGCCTTTGAAAAATCAGCCGGTGTCAAGGTGGAAGACATCGCCAAGCGCCTGATCGATTACGGTTTCCATGCCCCCACCATGAGCTTCCCCGTGCCCGGCACGCTGATGATCGAACCAACGGAATCTGAATCCAAGCGCGAGCTGGACCGCTTTTGCGATGCGATGATTTCCATTCGGAAAGAAATTGCCGATCTGGAACAGGGACACAGTGATCGCTCGGATAATTTGCTGATCAATGCGCCGCATACCGCGCGGCATGTCAGCAGCGACCAGTGGGCGCATCCCTACTCGCGCCAGGCGGCAGCATTTCCCGCCCCCTGGCTGGAAGATTTCAAATTCTGGCCGCATGTCGGTCGGGTGGACAACCCCTGGGGTGATCGCAACCTCGTCTGCTCCTGTCCGCCGATGTCAGAAAACTGATGCGGTTAACCGGCCGTTGGCGCATAAAAAAAATCGCCTGCTGCAATCAAAGCTGATGCAGCAAGCGGTTAAGACGGTGGTTCCGCAGATGCCGTTGGAGGCGGTTTGGATCAAACCCTTATAAAAAGGTGGTGATAGTCTTATGGGAAAAACTGGTTTTCCCGTTCTCGAACCACTGGCTTCCTGTCTCTGTCGCCAGCCCTTACCAGCACTGCCGACAACTGCAGGCCTGTCAGTCGCTCGAGCGACTACCCCAAGGGGTTAGACCTATCGGTTCGACCAATTCAAGCTTCCTGTCGAACACCGCAGAACAACCGTGAAATTATCCTATCAACCCATCGCCAAAGGGGCAACCGCTTTTTGGATCACACACCTGTCATCTGCTCTTGTGTTCTTGTTTCCTTCGGCTGACCGAGGATCACAGCCGCCAGTTAATCGTTTGCACCCTCACCCAAGCCGCACCCGGTCGCCAATTCCAATACCCAGCGCGTTGGCTGCGCTGCCGCCGCGCACGGCAATTTCCAGTAGATTGCTGCTACCCACCAGTGCCAGCGCCTCTCCGATTTCAACGTCCGCATACGTGCGTCGCACCGGCCCGACCAACTGGTCTTTTACCGCAACCAGTTGCCCCGACAAACTGTCCGCCAGGATATTCGTCGTACAGTTTCCAAAATGATCGATATGGATCACCTGACCTTCGCGAGTCTGGGCTGGGTTGACCAGATCGATGTCGAGCAATCGTGGTTCGATCGGGCCACTGGTTAGCTGTTCCCACGGCTGACCGCCAGCCAGCATCCCCGCCACCGGCGCCATAATATCCCGGCCATGAAAAGTGTTGCTGTATTGCGGCGGACGCCACGACAAGACCCGTGCAGTGCAACGATAGCGCCGCCAGACCCAGGTAATTAAACCATTGTCGGGACAGACAATCAGTTGATTATTCACCTGCACAACCAGCAAACGGCGATCCGTCCCCACCCCCGGATCGACCACTGCGACATGCACCGTCGCCGGCATGAGCGCAACCACCGCCCTTTCCAAAACAAACGCGCCAGCCAATATGTCGGCTGGCGCAATGGCATGGGTCACATCAATCAGCGTAGCACCGGAGCAATGCGCCAGTGCCGCTGCTTTCATCACAGCCACATAATGATCTGTTGTGCCAAAATCACTGGTAAAAGTTATGATTGCGCCAGATCGACTCATCAGCGCCATCGTATCGCCTCCAACCGAGCCTGACCAAGGAAAACCCGCCATCGATTATCCATCGAAAGCACAATTACGAGGTGTTCAATCACGGCAGGAATGTCCGATAACTAAGCTATGGCCTGTTTTTTCTGTTCCCCAGCGCTCACACTCAGCCCGATCTTCAAGACGCTTTCCCGTGCTGCTGCCAAATCCGCCAAAGCCCAGATGCGTAAAACAGGCCTGCTGCGCACCACGCCCGACATTGATCTGCGCAAATCGGTTTGCCACCAATGCCCCATGCGGAAAGTTTACGCAGGTGTATCGTATTGTGGCTCGCCGCTATTGCGTAAAATCAACCGTGATCCGGTGCAGGAGGGCTGCGGTTGTCCCATCGATGACAAAGCCGCCGATCCGAGAGAACATTGCCCCATCACGTATCAGTTCAATGCGGCCACTGGCGCAAGCGATGGTTGTAATTGTCGGTGGTGCAGCGCTGCAGCGAGCCAAAATAAATCAAACCCTGCCGTTCATCTTTGATTTGCTGCCACCGATTGTCACGTCTTGCGCCAAAGCGCGCAATCAATTTCTGCATCGCCTGAGGCTGAACAGGCAGAGTTTTTGACCATTTACAACAATTTATCCCCTTGGCGTGTTGAAGAAATTGCCGGAGAACTATAGAATCCCTAGTTTACCATTCGAGCGGGCGTTCCGCGCGATTTTACATGGTTTTGGGGCACTCAGCACGGCGTGGATGCTGACGCCTTTTACGGGCCACGCATAACAAGGAACAGGTCGGATGTAACTATCCGGCCGCAACAGAATAATGGTCGATTACAATCTAATTCATAGTCTCGGCAGTGTGGACAGCGACGTCGATGCGGCGGTCGCCCGTGCTCTGGGAGGAGCGGCTGATGACATCAGCCAGTTGGTTAAGGAAGATCAGGTTCAAAACATCACGCCGGGGGCGATTGTCAAAGGGCGCATCAGTGCCAAGCAAGGTGATGATTTTATCGTCGAGCTGGGAGGCAAAAGCGAAGGAATCCTCGAAAAAAACGAGTTTGATGAACCGGAAAATGTTCAGCTCGGTGATGAAGTCCAGGTTCAGGTCGAAGAGGCTGAGAGCGACAGCGGCCAGTTGAAGATCAGCAAGCGCAAAGCCGATCGCATCATCAACTGGGATAACATCATGAAGACGCGGTCGGAAAACGACCCCGTCACCGGCAAGGTCACCAAGAAGATCAAAGGCGGTCTGCTGGTGGACATTGGCGTACCAGTCTTCCTGCCAGCCAGCCAGGTCGATATCCGCCGTCCGGGCGAAATCAGCGACTGGATCGGCCGGGAGATTGAGGCGGTTATCCTCAAGATTGACGAGGAACGTCGTAATATCGTCATCAGCCGCCGCAAACTGATCGAACAGCAACGCGAAGCGCTGAAGAAGAAGACGATGGACATGCTCAGCATTGGCCAGATCGTCAAGGGTGTGGTCAAGAACATCGCTGACTTCGGTGCGTTCATCGATCTGGGCGGCGTTGATGGCCTGTTGCATATCACCGACATGAGCTGGGGCCGTATCAATCACCCCAGCGACCTCCTCAAGATCGATCAGGAGCTGGAAATTCAGGTTCTGTCAATCGACAAGGAAAAGGAAAAAATCGCCCTGGGCTTGAAGCAGAAAGAAGCCAGCCCGTGGGAAAATATCGAATCCAAGTACGCTGTGGGAACGGTGCACGAAGCCGAGGTGGTCAACATCATGAGCTACGGCGCGTTCTGCAAGCTGGAGGAAGGCGTCGAAGGTCTGGTGCATATTTCGGAAATGTCCTGGACCAAGCGCATCAATCACCCCAGCGAAGTGGTCAGCCAGAACCAGAAGGTTCAGGTCAAGGTACTGGAGATCAACAAGGACAAACAGGAAATCAGCCTGGGCATGAAGCAGGTCCAGGAAAATCCCTGGGAACGTGTGGCGGAAAAATACCCGACCGGCAGCGTGGTCGAGGGCAAGATTCGCAACATCGCCAACTACGGCGCGTTTGTCGAGATCGAAGAAGGTATCGACGGGTTGCTGCATGTGTCGGATCTGTCGTGGACGAAAAAGATCGGCCATCCTTCGGAGATGCTCAAGAAAGGCGATACCGTTCGCGCTGTGGTGCTGAGTGTCGATCAGGACAAGACACGCATCGCCCTGGGCATGAAGCAGCTTCAGGAAGATCCGTGGGTCACCGTGATTCCGGAAAACTATCGTCCGGGCATGGTCGTCAAGGGCGTCGTCACCAAGATTGCCAACTTCGGCGTGTTTGTCGAACTGGAACCGGGTCTGGAAGGGCTTTTGCACATCAGCGAAATCTCCGACCAGAAGATCGAAAAGCCCGAAGATCAGCTTAAGGTCAATCAGGAGGTTGAAGTTAAAATCCTTCGGGTTGACGGCGACGAACGCAAGATCGGCTTGTCGCTCAAGCGTGCCCAGTGGGCGGCTGAAGAGGAAGCCCGCGAAGAAGCCCGCAAGGAGCGGTCGGTCAAGCGTGGATTGCGTGGCGGTCTGGAAGGTGGCGAAAGCATCACCGGCCTGGGCGATTTGCGGCTGGAAGATTAACCATCGCGCCGGTCAATTCGTCCTTTATTGAACCTTTTTCCGTGGCTTGTCCTGCTGGTGCAGGGCAAGCCACTTTTTTTGGGATGGTTACTCTTAATCGCCTTATTCGTCATTGATTGCGTGATGTCATCCTGCATCACCAACACTGATGCAGCAATCAATGATCAATGCGCCCTACGATTTGAAGTATGCGATCCGGGCGTCAGGGTAGAGTGACGAACTTGGTGATGCGGTCCACCACTTCTTCCATCGTGTATTCATGATCAAGCGACAAGGGGACATACACACCCTGGTTGTGATCCGAAGCAATGATGAGATGGCGTTTGCCGTTGATGGCGTAACCCATATCCTGAGGCTGGTGACCGGTGATGATCAGGCGGGCCTCCACGTTGGCAGCAAAAATCTCGCTGCCCTGCGGGGTGATTCCGCGGCCCCAGATCAACTGATAGACCGGCCCGGTGCGGCGCTGGTAATCCTTACCCTCCAGCGGGCGATCGAAAACGGTGTAATCGAACAGGTCAACCTGCGCTTCGCTGGGCAGGCTGTGAGAAAAAAACAGACCATTTTCAGCACGCACTGCCAGGGGAAACGATAGCAGAAATTCGCTGATGGTGGCGCAAACCAACTCCGCCTGATCGCCAAAATCACGGCGAACGCCTGCGGTAAATGCCTCGCAGACACTCAAGCCCGCCTTCATGATCCCTTCGCCATAAATCTGCGCCAGATCATGATTAGCCAGAAGAAAATGCACCTGGGCTGGATAGTCCCCTTTCAGCTCCGCCGCCTGAGCCAGCATCTGCCAGGAATCTTCCGCCCCATTGCTGTCATAATGATCCCCGTGGATCAACTCATGCAGCACCAGATGCCGCTGCGGATTGTTCGCCAGATCCGCTGCACGAACCAGTTTTTCAAAATTACGGCGATGATCATGAATATCACCGGTCATCCAGACTTCGCCCTGTTCCGGCAGGGTGATCGTCTGCATCATCCGCAACGAACAGACCTGGTTTTCCTCCGCGGCAACGCGCAGTATTTCCACGACTTGGCTGGCATCGGCTTTCATAATTAGCGAGCCGGATTCTACGAACAAAGGCCTGAAAATGCCATTATGGCTCTTGCAAATAACGGATCTGAAATCTGCTCCTGCCCCCCCATCGTCACACATCATCTGGCGGACGCCTCAAGCCGGTTGATTCGTGCGGATGATTTTCAAATTCCGCGAAAATCCGTGAATCATCAGATCATTCCTCCTATACTTGCCGCAATGCCCCAAGATGTACCGCATGTCGCTGATCCAGCACTTTATCCTGTGCGCGATCGCGTTCTGGCTGGCCAGTCACTGACTCTGGACGATGGTCTGGCGCTGTACGCTTCGCGCGATCTGCATGGTATCGGCCGACTGGCTCATCATGTGCGCACGCGCCTGCACGGGCCGAAGGTTTATTACAACCGCAATCGTCATATCAACTACACCAACGTCTGCGCCCTGAGCTGTAAGTTCTGCAGCTTTCACCGCAAACGCGGCGAAGAAGGCGCTTACGAAATGCCCGTTGACCAGGTTGTCCATATCGCCCAAGGCGCAGCCGCCAGCGGCGCTACTGAAGTGCATATTGTCGGCGGTCTGCATCCATGGCGCAAGTTCGATTATTACCTGGACATGCTGCGCGGTATCCGCCAAGCCTGTCCGCAACTTCACCTCAAGGCGTTCACCGCCATCGAGATCGTCCATTTCACCCGTATCGCCCGGTTGAGTATTGCTGAGGTTCTGGTGGCCTTGCGTGACGCGGGACTTGGCTCGTTGCCCGGCGGTGGTGCCGAAATTTTTGATGAACGTGTCCACGCTGAAGCATTCAAGGGGAAGGTCGGTGCCAATAAGTGGTTTGAGGTTCACCGCACCGCCCATGCCCTGGGTATTCCGTCCAATGTCACCATGCTCTACGGCCATGTCGAAACAATTCCCGAGCGCGTCAAACATCTGATCGCACTGCGGCAGTTGCAGGCCGAGAGCCTGGCCAACATGTCCCTGCCGGTTCAGTCATGCCAGTTGCCCGATACGTTCGTCGGCGCAAAGTCCACGGATGATTTGTCCACCCATGACAGCAACCGCAGGAGCAATAGCTACAGCATCCCGCTGAACAGCGCCGCCGTACCTGTCAACACCACCACGCGCTCCGCCTTTAACTGCGTTGTTCCACTGTCATTTATCCCCGAAGGATCGGAGCTGGGGTATCTGCCGCGCAATACCGGTTTGGGTGATTTGAAAACACTGGCCATCACACGGTTAATGGTGGACAACATCCCGCACATCAAGGCATTCTGGATCATGCAGGGGATTCACCTGGCCCAGCTCGCCCTTGACTGGGGCTGCGATGATCTGGATGGCACGGTGGTCTGGTATGACATTACCAAGCGCAAGGAGCATGAAGGTAATCATCAAGAGCTGCATTTGGCGGATATCCACCGCGTTGCCCGCGAAGCCGGCAAGGTTGCGATTGAACGTGATACGCTCTACCGTCAGGTTCGGCGCGATCCTGCCACCGATCAACTCATCAGCTACGATGAGCTGGTCACCAGCGCCTGAACCGCTCATTGCCTGTTGATTGATGAACGACGCCG
Organism: Phycisphaerales bacterium; assembly: GCA_020847375.1. GTDB lineage: Bacteria > Planctomycetota > Phycisphaerae > Tepidisphaerales > Tepidisphaeraceae > JADLCB01. The sequence continues at coordinate 52,166 of JADLCB010000029.1, forward strand.
ACCACCGACCAACCGCATCGCGCGTGATGCGAATCTTCAGCGCACGCTCCTGCCATTTTATGATGGCCCGATCATGGAATTTTTTCATCGTCGCGCGTATTCTGCGGGAAATTATGTCTGAAGCTTTTTTGCAATCGGATCTTCCTTTTCCGGTGCGCCGGGGAAAAGTGCGGGATGTTTACGATATCGGCTCGCATCTGTTGATTGTCGCCACGGATCGCATCAGCGCTTTTGATGTGATCATGCCCAACGGCATACCCGACAAGGGTAAGATTCTCACCGCCTTGTCCTGCTTCTGGTTTGAGATGTTCGGCCATCGCGTTGCTCATCATCTGGTCGCCAGCGATCCCGTCTATTACCCGGCTGAATTAAAACCTTACGCCGATCAGCTCAAGGGCCGATCCATGCTGGTTCACAAGGCGCAGGTCGTTCCGATTGAATGTGTGGCGCGCGGCTATCTCGCCGGTTCAGGCTGGAAGGAATATCAGCAGACCCAAAGCGTCTGTGGCAACGCGCTGCCGGCAGGATTACAACAATGCGGCAAACTGCCTGAACCGATTTTCACTCCCGCCACCAAGGAGGAATCGGGTCATGACATCAACATCACCTACGATCAGTTGCTGACCCGTGTCAGCCCCTCGCTGGCAGCGCTGTTGCGCCAACGAACGCTGACGCTCTATTCACTGGCTGCCGACTACGCTGCCAGCCACGGTGTCATCATCGCCGATACCAAGTTTGAGTTCGGCCACATGCCCGATGGTTCGCTGATTTTGATTGATGAAGTGCTGACGCCTGATTCTTCACGTTTCTGGCCCGCGGATACCTATCAACCCGGGCACGATCAGGAAAGTTTCGACAAGCAGTATGTTCGCAACTGGCTGGAATCTCAGCCGTGGAACAAGACCCCCCCCGCCCCGACTTTGCCCGATGAAGTCGTGCAGGGCACACGCCAGCGCTATCTCCAAGCCTATCAGCGCCTGACCGGGCGCGAGTTGAATCTGTAATTGCCGGGGGTGGCTGCCAGGAACCCGTTCACTTTTCCAGCAGCCCGCCACGGGCAACAATGATCTATCCTTTGGGCACCAGCTTCTGCGGGCGGGCATTTTTGATCCCCAGAATGCGGAGGAACCGGCGTTTGATTTTTTCGCGCAGGCGATGGATTTCATCGTCGTCACCACGTTCCAGTGCAACACTGCCGCCAGCCTTGGTTCGATGTCCGCCGCCGTTGCCGATGTTGCGCATCAGCCGCCGCATAATGTCGGCGGCACTGAGCCGCGGGCTGCTGGTGCGCAATGAAAGCACCAGGTTTTTTTCCGGGCTGATACCCAGCACCAGCGCCCAGAGCGATTGATCATACCGAAGCAGGAAATCGGCAATCACGGCCGGTTTTTCCGGCGTGTCGATTTTCTCCAGATAACTGACGATGGCTTTGTCGTAACAAACCGCGTTATTCAAACCGGTCGCATAGGCAATGTAGTAGCTTTGCGACATGTTGGCATAACGCAGGCGGTAGAGCAGCCGCGAATCAGCCAGCAGCGTCAGGCTCGACAGGGCAATGTTGTCCAATTCGCCCGGCGTACCGGCAGCGCCCGCCAGGTCGGATTCAATGGCATAGAGCAGCATTGCGCCCAGCTCGCGCGAAATGGGTATGTCCAGCTCCATGAAATAACTGAAGATAATCGAACTTGTCGCGCCCACATCGGCGCGAATGTCGGTCAAACCGCACTTGGGACGGCGCCCCAACGAACGATGATGATCAACCAGAACGGTAGGCATGATTCCCTCGGGCAGCGGGCTGTTGGTAAAGCGCGGCTGGGTATCCAGAAGAATAATGGCGTCGAAACTGGCTGGATCAATCTCCTCAAATTTTTTAATGCACTCGACATCGCTCAACTGGGCAAAGGTGGTGTTAATGCCGCCAATACTCCCCAGCGTGGCAACGGTAACCGAAGCCTCCTTTAATTTCGTGACCAGCAGGATGCGCATGGCCAGCACCGAAGCCAGGGCATCGGGATCAGGATAGCGATGGGTTGTCACCAGAATCTGTTTTTTATCCGCCAACAGATGCAGCAAATGACGGGCACGCGGACGATGACGATGACGCTTGGCGGCCTGATTGGCACCCCCGGCGGCGGTCTGCACGCATGATTCAACGAATTCAATCATATTTTCGTCTTACGTCACACAGCCGAACCAATCACCGTACGGTCAACCGACCATATCAGCGCATACGTTGTGAATCGTCTGCACCGGCAGACAACATAAGCTAAAACGCGCCTGTCCCATAATAGGGGCAAAGTATCAGAGGTGTTAAACCGGTTGCCGCTTATAACATCAGTCCCGAACAACACCTGCAGGGAAAACACGTGATGGCCACTGATTATATCCAGAACTTGCGATTAATTCGTTCCAACCAATCGGCCGTTTATTTATTGATCTGATATCGGTATAAAGAAGTTGCTGAAAATCTGGTCGTAGCCGTGTGCCAGCCGAGGATCAAACCCACTGGCTCGTTACGCTTACTTTCGCCGGCTGCCCAGATCGCTCACCCCTCCATCTCAGGCAGTTGCCATGACTCAAACTCCACCCGTGAAAATGCGCGGCGCATTTTTACCCGGCAGTAGTAAAACCGAGTTGCGCGAGGTCACTGTACCAACCCCCGGGCACGGCGAAGTTCTGCTGCGCATGAAGGCATCGACCATCTGCGGTTCGGACATTCGCTGTATCTACCGCGAACATCTGGGCAAAGGCCCCGAAGGATATCAAGGCGTGATCGCGGGGCACGAACCATGCGGGCAGATCGTGCAGGCTGGCCCCGGTTGCCGCCGATTCAAGGAGGGGGACCGGGTTGTTGTATATCATATTTCCGGTTGCGGCGTCTGTAATGATTGCCGGCGCGGATACATGATCTCATGCACCAGCCCAGTCTATCGCCGCGCCTATGGGTGGCAGCGCGATGGGGGCATGGCCGACTATCTGCTGGCGGAGGAAAAAGACCTGATCGCCCTGCCGGATGAGTTGACCTACCTGGATGGGGCGCAGGTGGCCTGCGGTTTTGGAACGGCGTACGAAGGTCTGGAGAAAATCGGCGTCTGCGGAAACGATGCCGTGCTGATAACCGGGCTGGGGCCGGTGGGTCTGGCCGTGGCCATGCTCAGCCGGGCGATGGGCGCACAAAAGATCATCGGTATCGATGTTTTGGATGTGCGGATGAAACTGGCGGTTGATCTGGGGCTGTGCGATGCAGTGCTCAGCGCCGGGGCGGACAATGTGCAGCAGGTACGCGATTTGACCAATGGCTACGGCGTGGAGCGCGCGGTCGATTGTTCAGCCAACAGCGCCGCCCGCGCCACAGCCATTCGTGCCACCCGCCCATGGGGCAAGATCGTCTTCCTGGGCGAAGGTGGAAGCGTATCGTTCAACCCTTCTGAAGATCTGCTGCACGGACAGAAAACGCTCTACGGCTCATGGGTCAGCACCACCTGGCGCATGGAAGAGCTGGTTGAACGCCTGGTGCGCTGGAATATCCATCCGGAAAAACTGGTCACCCACCGATTTGGCCTGGATGAGGTGGATAAAGCCTACGCCCTGATGGCGTCGGGTAACTGCGGCAAGGTCGCCGTCTGTTTTGATGAGGAGTTGAAATGAGTCATACCACTGGATCAACTGCCAGCCACCTTGGTAATACGATCGTGGACCCGGCCGCAGTCCCAACCCGAAGACTGGCCAGCGGCGCAGCCATGCCGGTGATCGGTTTTGGCACGTTCGGCTCGGATCACGTTTCGCCCCAGCAGGTCGCGCAAGCGGTTATCGGCGCAGCGGAGGTCGGATATCGGCACTTTGACTGCGCAGCCGTTTATGGCAACGAGAAGGAAATCGGCCAGTGTCTGGCGCATATGCAGCACAAGGGCATCCGCCGGCAGTCATTGTGGATCACATCCAAACTATGGAACGACAGGCACGCGGAAAAAGATGTAATTCCCGCCTTTGAAAAATCGCTCAACGATCTTGGGCTGGACTACCTGGATCTTTATTTGGTGCACTGGCCATTCCCCAACTTTCATCCGCCCGGATGCAATGTTGATTCGCGCAGCCCCGATTCCAAACCCTACATCCACGAAAACTACATGCGTGTCTGGCGGCAACTGGAAAAGCTGGTGCACCAAGGCAAGGTCAGACACATCGGCACGTCCAACATGACCATCCCCAAGCTGGAGCTGTTATTGCGCGATGCTGCCATTAAACCTGTTGTCAACGAAATGGAGCTGCATCCGCACTTTCAGCAGCCACAGTTTTTTGATTATCTCAACCAGCATCAGATCGTACCAGTTGGGTTTTGCCCGCTGGGTTCACCCAACCGGCCTGAGCGTGACCGCACGGCAGAAGATACCGACCCGCTGCAGGATCCGGTGATCCGTGAGATTGCCCACGCACACAACATGCACCCGGCAGCGCTGTGCATCAAGTGGGCGATTCAACGCCGGCAGATTCCCATTCCATTTTCAACCAAACGACACAATTATCTGTCCAACCTGCAGGCAGCGGTCAGTCCGCCGCTCAGCGATGAGCAAATGCGACAGATCGCGCAGATCGATCGCAACTGCCGGTTGATCAAAGGACAGGTTTTTCTCTGGAAAGATAATCAGACCTGGCGGGATCTGTGGGATATGGACGGCACGATCGCCACGTAAAACAGTCGATCAATCTCCCAGACAAAACCGCCGGCGCTAAAAGGTGCGACAAAAAAATCTCCAGCACGTTCAAGACCACGACAGGCCCTGACATGTGCTGGAGATTTTGGTTCAACGCCGATTCAAGCTGCGCTGACTGGCGCACTTGGCACAACCTCAGCCATTTGCCCGGAATTTACCAACCCGATCCATTCTTCCGCGTTCCGGCGATATTGACTTCGACACCCAGCGCCCTGGCCATGGAGGCACGAACCAGCAGCGCGCGGTCGGCAGCGGCGGCATTGGTGGCATAGACACACTGGATGTGATTGGCCTTGTGACGCGCCATCATATGGTCGCGGCTGGTTCCATACGTTACCGCGTGCATGATCGGCCACTGCGATGTTGTCGCCTCCCAGCGGCGCTGCGTTTCACTGGCGGGCAGCTCAATGGCAGCCCCGCGGCCAATATCCATCTTCAGCCGATCATCCTCGACATAAATACGACTCCAGATGATCTCCCCCGGTTTGCTAACGCCCTTGAGGGTCGAACCGCCCAGACGGAAGTACATCGCCGGCTGACGTTCGCCAACTGCGCCTTTCCATCCGCCGATCAGATGGGCGGGTGGGACAGCGCCGGAAATCTGGAAAACCCAGACATACTGCTTTGTCGATCCGCTGCGATCCGCATCACCCCAGCGCAGATCGTGCAGCGTATTTTCAATCGGCTGACCCAAGGCACTGTGCACCCGGTTGATCAGCAGGGCATCCAGACCCGCACATTCGTCAACTTCGTTGAAATGCGGCAGCGGCTGACCTTTGTACAGCTCACGCCGACCATCGCGACTTTTCACCGGTGGTCGATCAGCATTATTCAACGTTCCTTCCACCAAATCCGAAGCCGGCAGCAAATCTTTCATCCCCTGCTGGTACTGAATACCAATCGTCTGGCAGCCAAAATCATCGGCAATGCGCACTGCGGCGATATACATCTTGCACTGCTTGAGAATCTGCTTGTCGGTCAGGTCTGTCGCTTCCTTGGGACCCGTGCGGAACTTCATCCCGCGACGATCCAGCCACGTGCGCACCGCCTGCGCTTCGGCGTCAGATACCTGCGTGGTTTCGTAGTAGAGGCTGGACTGACTGAGGCGTTCTTTGAAAACACCCGTCGGATGCAGCAGATGATCGGGAATGATCGCATTGAACATTCCCATGCAACCTTCATCAAAAATACCCATGATCGCCTTGCCCTGCTTGAGCTGGGCAGCCAGGGTTTCGCCCAGTTGACGATCCTTGGTTCCGATCTTCGCCTTGTCGATGCTGCTCAGATGGTTGACGCGATGGCGGGCATAACCATGCTTCAGCCAGGTCGCCAGAAAATCCTTGAAGAGTTGATCGGTGAAATCCTCACTCCAGATGGTGGAGTATTTCACACCCGCCTTGGTCAATGACCCATTCAGGTTAAGCATACCGACCAGGCCCGGCCACGTGCCCGACCAGTTAGCCACCGTGAGGATAGGGCCGCGGTGAGTTGTCAATCCCGCCAGAACATGATGCGAATACTGCCAGACACTCTCGGCCACGATCAACGGTGCATTGGGATCGAGTCCGGCGAAAATCTGCATCCCCTCCTTCTGGCTGGCGATAAAACCATGCTTTTCCGCACTCTTGTACGGATGGGCGCGGACGATTTCATAACCGGCGGTTTTGACGGCCTTGCGCAGTTGCTCCTCCATCGCCTTTTGCGCCGGCCAGCACAACTGATTGGCACTGAGACGCAAATCGCCGCTGGCGATGAGATAGACCTGATTCTTGTTGAGTTTGACACTCTTGGTTGAAGCACGCTTGGACTTGACCGGCATTCTGATTTCTCCATTAAAATAACGATTGCATAATAACTATTGTCGCGAACCAAGTAAAAAAATATGTTTTGTTTTCACCAGATAAGCGCTGCGCAGGGGTGATTCGATCGGCGTCAAGGACAGGTTGTACATTGTGATAAACCTGTTTCAGCCTCTTACTTCAACATTCCCTGGGCGCGGGCATAAGCGAAGACGCCGCCGGCCTTGATGATGGGCACCACGTCGCCAAGCGGACGAATGTCGTAACGCTCGTTGCGCGTAAGGTTCAGAACATGACCTTCATCAATTCGCACTTCCAGCTCATCGCCGGTCTGCACCTTGTCAACCAGACGCTGGGCGGTTTCGATGGGAACAAGATAGCCGCCGTTGACGCTGTTGCGGAAGAAAATCCGGGCGTAGAATTCCGCCAACACACACTGCACACCCGCCTCTGCCAGGGCAAGCGGCGCATGTTCACGGCTTGATCCACAGCCGAAGTTCTTCCCGCCAACGATGATTGAATACTGGCTGTGGAACTGATCCTTGGCGACAAACGGAATATTTCCCTTGGGCAACCCCGCCTGGGCATCGGGCACGCCGCTATTGGCATACATGCCGAAGTATTTCCGTTCGGCAGGATCAGACGGGTTGTAGGCAAGATACTGGGCGGGAATGATCTGATCCGTGTCGATGTTGTCGCCCAGAACGTACGCTTTACCTTTTATAACTGACTGCATGGCGCTATCTTATATCCGCAGACCATGCGTTGCCAGCGCCCGCTCTGATTACAAATCCGACTATTTTGTAATTTTATTCCGCGCCGCCTGGCGTTGCGGTCATTCCAACTGACCTCATTTTTCACCTCAGACCGACACCCACCACGTGCCGAGAAGCGTTACCGCACTGGTCAGCATGGCCACAACGCTGAATATCGCCAGAAATTGCCGGCGATCCTGTCTCTGGCTGACTTGCCACGAATTGACGGATACCGATTTGAGCTTGACCGGTCGATGCTGCCCCTGCCCAACCAGTGGAGCAGCCGAGGTGCCGACAGATGAAGTGTTGCTAGCCGGGACGGCACTGGCAGCCAGCATCGCCTTGGGTTGGGGGCAAGGCGCTCTTCTTGGCTGACTGGTTGGGCACGATGCGTACAGCGTCGGGTTTGAGCTGACCGCCATTGTGACCGGCCTCGCCTCGGCAGGCAGATCCACCGCCCAAATGGGTTGATTATCGTCCTGCTCGTTTAAGAAGCTGACCGGCTCGCCGATTGTCACGGGCGTGGCGACGGGATCAGTCTGGTCGTCGAGAACGAATCCGCTGACTGTGCCCGCCAACGCTTCAAATGGATCGGCTGGCCGAACCAGGCGCGTACGACGCGGTGGAGCAGCCGACGGTTCAAAATCACCGGTTTTGAAGATCAGACACGTTCTGCCGATGCGAAGAATATCCCCTTCATAAAGCTGGGCATTGCTGATGCGCTCCCAGCCAATGCGCGTACCGTTTTTGCTGGTCAGGTCGATGACCCGCCACCCGCCGTTTTGTTGTTCCAACTGACAATGACGCCGTGACAGCAGCACATCGCGGATGCGCAAATCGCACTCAGGGCTGCGACCGACGATCATGCCAGTCTGCAATTCCAGACGGTCAATTTCCTCGCCGCCAGCGACGACAATGATATAGGCCATACTGTTTTTATCGAACCATTCCCGATGAAAACAGCAGTTTTATTGCATGAGGCGTGTTGCCTTTTTCAGGCGGGCGCCCTGGACGAATCATCATTGATCCACCAAGTGTTGGGCGTCATGGTGGTGGCGTGATTGGTCGCGCCGACCCAGGTGCTGCAGATGGAAGCCGCATGACGGGCCTGTTCAGGGGTGTCAAAGATCTGCTCGATGCTTTTTTGATTGCGCGGGCTGTACCACGCACGCACAAACTGACCCACAGTATGGATATTCAGAATATGTCCCAGCGGGAGTGCTATTTCAGATCGCATCACCTGGGCCAGCGGAACATTGATTACGGGATTCATCTGTGAAACAACCTTTTGTTCATCCGGTTCGCTGAACGTTCATTCCGGTTACAGCATCATCAAACTGACAATCTAGACAAACAGTTGCAACAATGGTTTGCGTTAATCGATGGGATTCAGTCATTGTAGGCTGTCCCTGCCTTTCGTTTCAACGCAAGGAACTCCCTGCTGCTGCGTTTTCCATAACGCTTCATTTTCTCCAGACTTATCTCCTTTTTGATCGCGTTGCACGATCAATGTTTTTCTTACAGTATCGACTCGACCAACCAAGTCAAATCAAGCTTCATGTTACATCGGTTAATTGCCATGCGGCAAGTCGCACCCGAATCAATCATAACCAATAAAATGACAGACACTTATACGACCAATAACAACCTGCGTATCAGTCTGTCCAACCCTGCTTGCTTATTTCATCGACCAGTTGAATCACGCGCCTTGATTGTCAGCGACGATTTATCCCGATTTCAGCCTCGCTTAACCTGATCTGGCTGGTTGTAGGGCACGACTCGTCAAAACCGGCATAATCCTTAAAAGCCCTACAAACACTCCAAACCCACCTGATCAGGTTGCTAGTGGTGATGATGCGCTCCCGGCGCATGCACATGGCCATGTTCAATTTCTTCCGGCGTGGCATCACGTACATCACGGATCGTAACAGCAAAACTCAACTCGATTCCCACCAGCGGATGGTTGGCGTCAATCTTAACGGACTCATCCGTAACTTCGATCACCCGCACCACGGCTTGCTGACCATCAGGCCCCCGACCCTGGAACTGCATCCCTGGCTCGATTTTATCCACACCCTGAAAAGCGGTGCGTGGAACGGTTTGAATCAAACGTGGATTATGCTGGCCATATCCATCTTCCGGCGGAACCACCGCATTAATTGATTCGCCTGTCTCCCTGCCCTCCAAAGCGCGCTCCAGACCGGGAATAATGTTCTTATGGCCATGCAGATATATCAGCGGCCCGCGGTTGCCCGATGCATCCAGCGTCTCGCCTTGATTGTTGGAGACCGTGTAGTCGATCGAAACAACTTTTCCCTTGCTGATTTTCATGATTGATCTCAAAAGTACCATCCAACCGCCAGCTACGACTGGCCAATTTATGTTCCGGACTGTAGTAGATGCCCGATGATTTGTCAGCCTCGGATCGAAGAAATATCTTTCAAATATCCGTTCACCTCACCTGATTTGGTCTTGGCGACCCGTAGCGATTGCTACCCTGACTCCCCGTCAGTCTGCTTCACCACGCCGCAGCGCGTCAGATCGCTATTGGCCATCACTTGGCACTCGATTATCCTGTCATCAGGCAACTCACTCGGCCGCGCACCAACAGATGGCGCATCAGATCATGGATCAGCATTTTTTTCATCCTCTTTTGTGTCTGTCGCTGTTGATCATCGCGCTCATTCAACCAATCGCCCGCGCCCAGGAAATGCTTGATCTTGATCTCAATACCAAACCAGCTCAAAAAATCCACGGCAGCCTCGTTTCTTGGAACGATCAGCAGATCGTGCTCAAAACCGACACACAGGAACAGACGATCAACTGGTTTGACATGACCCCGACCAGTGCTTTTCGCGTGCGTCAGCGCCTGACTGATCGCGGCAAACCCGATCAACTCTTGGAACTGGGCGAAATGGGCCGGGCCATGGGCATTGATCGACCAGCGGCTCAGGTGATCGATTCAGCCGTCAAACGCGACCCGACGCTGCGCCTGCGGGCCGAGTTTGTCATGCAGAAAAAGCTGGGTTATCGGGTTGCGACAAAACAGAAATCCACGGCAACCACTTCCCCTTCACCACCATCACTATCGGAATATTCCGGCGTGAGGATCTACCATGAAACGACTTCCCTGCAGGACATGGCTGCCATTGAACAGGCCCGTAGTGACAAGCAGGAAGTCGAATCAGCCCTCGGTATCAAGCTGGCGGAGCTGCAAACACCGCACTTTATTGTTTTTACGGACTGGGATCCGCACGAATACAACTTTTTGCGCGAAAATCTCGAAGGAGCCTACACCGCCGTCGCCAGAGTGTTTCGCCAGGACCCACGTCAGAATATCTTCACGGGCAAACTGCCGATTTACATGCTCGCCCATCGCGAGGATTTTCAACGTTTTGCTGATGTGATCGACCACGCCACCCAGCCAGGCGTTCAGCAGGCGGCCGGTTATTTCACCAGCAGCGGTCACATTGTCATGTGGAAGCCTGACACCTCCAACCCGCGCAGCATACCGCAGGCGGCGCAAGTGCAATGGGCGTATGTACTGAGCCACGAATTCACCCATGCCTTCACCCATTATTACCTGACCAGCCGCTTGGTCCCGCGGTGGGTGAGTGAGGGTCTGGCTGAAACCGTCGCCACCCAGCTATTTCCGATGGTACAGGGTAAAACGCGCGCACTGGATATGATGCTCGCCACATCCTCACTGGCCGACTTCTGGGCGAATGATGATGTACAGCAACAGTTTGAATTTTACTCCATTCACCGCACCTTGATTCAAACGCTTCTGGCCAAAGACCCAGCCGCTTTTACCCGGTGGTTTGATGCGCTCAAGGCTGGGGATGCTCCCGAGGCGGCGCTGCAGACGTATTTTCAGTGGAATTACGCTGATCTGGAACGTTACTGGCGGATTTATGTCCTGGCCACTTCCGGTCGGCAGTAGCTGCCTGGTCTATTGATGTTACGGCAAGACCGGCTGGACAGGCGTCGCAGGGTCAGATCGTTGAATCAGGATCGTCAGATTAACGTGCGCGGAATTCACACCAGCAGGCGCAGTGCGCACCGTCATTTTATTGTTCCCAGCACCGATCAACTGATTCATCCACGCAAGTTGCTGCGCGACGATCTGCTCCGGCAACTGCGCCAAGGCTGCGGCATGAACAAACAAATGCGCCTCCCCGACCGCTGGCGCTTGCGCCAGCTCATTGGCTAACCACCACACCTGCTGCACCGGCAGATCGCGGATAACATACTGACCACCGCCAGCACTGATTGCCTGCTGGTTTACCATTTGATCGGCAGCCTCGTCGGATGATTGCCCGGCATTCTCATCAGCCTGCGGTTTTACTGGCGGCAGCGCGGGCTTTTGTAACGGCGACTCCTGAATCGGCGCGTCTGATGCGGATGATTGGGAATGATCCTGCTGCCGCGCAATAATCTGACCTTGGCGATACGGCTGATTCGCCATTTGCTGATTCGCCCGCTGCTGATTCGCCAGTTGCTGATTCGGCTGCAACTCGTCTGCGTGCTGTTGGTCAGCCGCGCTGGCCAGCGAATTTGTCGTCTGCCCGCCGCTGGCTGACACCGCGCCGTCAGCCGATTCACCCCGCAGCGCTTGCGATCCGGTGGAATTGGACGATAACGATGCTAGCGGTGGATTACCTGCTGGTGCGCTGGCAAACTCCCATTGCTGATGGCGGTCCGCCAGCATCAACCGCACGCCCGCTGCCGTCACGAGTTCTTCACGGCTGTTGAGAATCAGAACCGCATCACGGTCATCCGCCCGGCCCGATGTCGTCGTTGATGATAGTTCCTGCAATTCATTCAGCGCCCCGATCCGCACTTTGATTGGCCGTTTTTCCAGTGCGGCCGCCGGTGCTGGCGGCTGCGCCGCTGACACTGACGACTTGGATTGATATTCCGTGGCGGCCACAGCGGCAATCGGTTGATTTTCCGGCGCGGCTGCCAGTGATTGGGGTTGATCCGCCTGATTGTGGCTGCTACCCGCTGAATTCTGCCCAGATTGCGACGATACCGCAGCGGTCGCCTCAGCAGCACTGCCCTGACGCTGACGGTTAAGATCAGCACTGCGCAGCAGACTGTCCCAATCCATCTCCGCCGTCCCCTGGCCGGTTGACGGATTGCTCGCCGAGGCAATCGGCGCTGGTGGTTCTGCGGCTTTGGGCGCACTCGCCTGACCATTCGGCGCTGCCACACCCCGGCCGGCGGGGACTTCTTTTTCCACCACGGTAAAAGCCGTCGGCGAAGAAGCGGGCAAGGTCACATAGACCACAAAACCAAGTCCCGTTGCCAAAATCAGAATTGCTGCCACCGCCAGACCCTGCGACCACCGATTAAGCTGCCGAAAACGCCCACCCTTGCCAAGACCATCAGCCAGCAACGCCGATCGTTCCAGGTGTCCCTGCACCGTTTCAGCCATGTCGTGCGGAGCGGTGGCGCGCGGCAATTCGCGCAGAATATCCCGCGCAGCAATCAACTCGGACATCAAGTGGCGATGCTGTTCGTGTTCAGCCAAATGCTGCTCGATCTCCGCCTGGCCTGCCTCGTCGAGCGTCCCCTCGACGTATTGCGCCAGCTTGGCTTCTATATTTTCCTTGGTTTGCGACATCGGCTTTACGCTCTTACTTCATATACGCCATCAGCTCATCACGCAGCGCCACCCGGGCGCGAAACAGCCGGCTTTTCAGCGTGCCCAGCGGCAACGACAACAGATCAGCCATCTGTTCGTAGCTGAACTGTTCAATATCACGCATAACCAGCACTGCGCGATATTCCTCATCCAACCGCCCCAGAGCAGCCAGCACCTGCTGACTGCGCTCGCGCTGCTCCAGCGCCTCGGCCGGCGAAGCATCCCGGTATTGTTCCATCCGACGCAGCAAAACCGACGCCTGATTCGGCCCGCCTGCGCCGGATCCTTCCTCCGGGGCATCCAGACTGAAAACCCTTCGACGTTTGCGCTGACGAAGCTGGGTAAACGCGAGATTCAATCCGATCCGAAACAACCAGGTGTAAATACCCGATTCGCCGCGAAAAGCGCCAATTTTTTCCAGTCCGCGGGTAAACGTCTCCTGAGCCAGCTCCGCCGCCTCATCCGCATCACCCATCAGGCGCAATATCGCGTTGTAAAGTCGATCCTGATATTGCAGAACGATCTGACCATAGGCGAAACGGTCACCCACACGCGCCTTACGGACCAGATCGGCCTCATGATCCGTTGGCGGCGTGCGCTCATCCGGCAAATCCGCAGCGAAATTGTCTTCCTTTCGATCTGACATTGGTCTCAGACGCTGATCAATCGAAAAAGTTCCCCTCTGGCAGGCAGAGGCTTGATTGACACGAACGAACCGGCGCGGCGTCCCTCAAACGCCATCGAGCAATCGCATGCTTTGGATAATAGTGCCCTGTGACGGAACGAGAATCAACCCGGGACAGCCTAATTGGCCGTCAGACTGCCAGACACAGCCTACCGATACGCTGCCTCAAATCTTATTCTCCGACAAGAGGCATGAGTTCATGACGCTTCCCATTGATCATTTCATTTTCCATATCATCCTCTTTTCCCAACGGTTACAATCGCATCATGGTCATCCGCCGCCTGCTTCTGGAAGAATTATCCCAACTGGACGAAATTGATGCCACCATCGAATCCAGCAACTATCTGCATGTCAGCGTCAATGGCAGCGGGCTTGGTCGGGGGTGGCAGCTCGATCTTCGCCCCGCCCGCGAGAAACTGATCGACCCCAATCGCCTGAGCGACGATCTGCGATTTTCCTACCATCAGGTGCTCACTGCCATTGAAGAAGGCATTGTTCTGGGCGTCGAGCATCACGATCAGATCATTGGCACTTTACTGGCCCAACTGGACGCGCAGAGCCGGTTGCTGCGGATACTCGATATACGGGTTGAATACGACCAGCGCCGTCGAGGGGTCGCCACCGTCCTGCTCTACCAGCTGATTTCTCATATGAAACAACATGATTTTCGTGCGGTGACAGCGGAGTGTCAGACCAACAACGTGCCGGCCTGTCAGTTTCTGGCTGCGACCAATTTCGGGCTGTCAGGTATCGACACCGCGCGACATTCCAACCATGATCTGGTCAAGGAAGCCGCGACGCTGAGCTGGCATTTACCAACCGATCAATAACCAGCAAAAGCCTGGAACCGGACAAACCGCTACCCGTTAAGTATGGCAAGTCTGATTCCGGCGCGTATGATCCCCTCTCATGCCGGAAAACTTTGCTGACCGTCTGCTGGATGCCATCGATACCAAGGGTGCGCCCATTTGCGTTGGAATCGATCCCATCGTTGAAATGATCCCCGCTGCCATCACGGACGGTCGCCATCTTCGCAACCCCGACGATGCCGACGCCGCTGTCGACGCCATCTTCGAGTTCACCATCTCCGTGTTAAAACTCATTGCCCCGGTCGTGCCGATCGTTAAATTCCAGTCCGCCTACTTCGAGCGCTATCTGTGGGAAGGCGTTGAAGCCTATTTCAGCCTGGTGCAGGAGGCGCGGGAAATGGGGCTGCTGGTGATCGGCGATATCAAGCGTGGCGACATTGGTTCAACCAGCGCTGCTTACGCCCGCGGGCATCTGGCTGAGCCAACCTTTGACGATCATGAAGAAGTGCTGGTACCCGATGCCGTAACCGTCAACCCCATGCTGGGGCTGGACACCCTGACGCCTTTTGTCGATACCGCCATTGAATATGACAAGGGCCTTTTTGTTCTGGTGCGAACCAGCAATCCCGGCAGCAGCGAGTTGCAGGATGTACTGCTGGCGACCGGCCAGACCTGGAGCCAGCTTCTGGCCGAAAAACTGGCGCTGGTAGCCGACCAGCCCGGCTTGATGGGCCAATATGGTTATTCCAGCCTTGGCGCGGTGGTCGGAGCGACCCAGGTTCACACCATCGAATCGATGCGCCAGCGCCTGCCCAAAAGCATCTTCCTGCTGCCCGGTTATGGCACGCAGGGTGCAACGGCTGAGATGACCCGACGGGCGTTTGATGCCAACGGGCGCGGTGCGATTGTCAGCGCTTCACGCAGCATCCTTTACGCTCACCGGAATGAAAAATATCGCGCCCGCTTCGGCGATGACTGGCAGCAATGCGTCAGCGCCGCTGTGACGGACATGCACAACGATCTCAAGGCGGTTCTGAAGCGCTGAGGTGCACGCGCCGGCCAACAGCGTCGCCTTTTCACATCCATCCATTATTTTATTGCCCGCAATTGGTTGAGTATCCATGACAAAGGCCTCAATCCTTCAACAGGACTGAGGCCTTCATGGTTTTTCAATGCTGACAGGCTGATCCGATGGATAAGCGGTAGGCAGCGTTATCGCGGAGTTCAGTCGATCTTAACTTCCTTACCGGCCTCGGCTGAACGATAAACGCCATCGAGAATCTTCTGTACCGCCAGCCCGGCTTCACCCGGGGCAGTCAGCGGCGTATCCTTGAGGCAGGCGTCAACAAAATTGCGCAGTTTGATTGAAAACAGTGTGTTGAAATTGGATTCCTGGCTGATCCATCCCGGTTGGATATTGACCATGTAACCAGCCTGATCGCGGTAAATTGACGGCGGATCCCAGGTGCAACCACCCTTTTCACCGACCATCTGGAAATTCCAGACATCTTTTTCGATGTGGTTACAGAACGAAGACTCGATCTGCATCAAGGCGCCGTTTTCAAAACGAATCTGACCAATGGCCAGATCTTCAACTGTATAGGTCTTGTGATCCCAGTTGGGCCACATGCTGACAACTTCCGATTTTTTATTGCCCAAAAAAGTCCACGTGTTACCCGACGCCGCCACCGGACGCGGACTGCCCATCACGTAGTGCGCCATCTCGATGATGTGCACGCCGATATCAATCATCGGTCCGCCTCCCTGCAGCTCCTTGCGGCCAAAGACACCCCAGTTGGGAATGCCGCGGCGACGCAAAGCGTGACACTTCATAAACATAACCTTGCCAAACTGACCCTCGTCAGCCGCCTTTTTCAAAAACTGCGTATTGGGGTGATAACGGAACTGGAATCCGACGCACAGCTTCTTACCCGCCTTCTTAGCCGCATCAATCATCTGCTGGCATTCGCGCGGATTCATCGCCATCGGCTTTTCCGTAATGACATGCAAACCTGCCTTGGAGCTGTCGATCGACGCCGGGGCGTGCACACCATTGGGCGTACAGACACTGACCGCATCAAGCTCAACATTCTTAAGCATCTTGCGCCAGTCTTCATACAATTCGGTTACACCCCATTTGGTCTGGAAATTTTCCAGCCGCTCGGGAAGAATATCGCAACCCGCCACCACCTCCACATCGGGCATTTCCCGCAGCGCCTGCATATGGGTCTGGGCGATACCCCCACAACCAATGAACGCCATGCGAAGTTTCTTGCCGCGATACTCCTTCTTTGACTCGATTGCCAAAGAATCTGTCGAAACTGTCTTTTCAGCCATGATCCATCCTTCAAACTGGCGGGCATCGATACAATGCTTATTCCGAATACGCGCCCGAAACAATTCGGAAACAGTAGTTACAACTACTGGATAATCACGTCATTATCCTACGATCCCCCGGTAATCATGCAACTGTTGGCAAGAGCGGATTCCACAAAAAAGTCGCACAGAGTGTCCTGCTGTCGCATCGGCAAAATCCAGCAAATATTTGTCTTCGGCGGCCATGCGGTCTTTCGTACACTCAGCTACCGCCATCGCAACGATATGCGCTCGACCACCCCGCCCTCGTAACAATCAGCTGGCTGTAGCATATAATGGATTGTGATGACAACCACGACTCCCGCGCCACACGCGCCGTCCAGTTCACGGAAAGAAGCAGCATTCAGCGTCAATGGAATGGACTGCGCCAGTTGTGTCGCGCATGTGCAAAAAGCGCTCAACAGCACGCCTGGTGTGATTAACAGCAATGTGAACCTGGCGCGGGGTCGGGCGACGGTCGAGTATGCTGATGGGCAAGTTACGCTGGATCAGATCGCTACCGCCATCACCGCCAGCGGTTATCCAGCCACACCCGAATCACCCGCCGTTTCAGCCGGCAATACCGAACAGCAGCGCCTGCAGCGCCAGATGGCGCATGCCCGCATCTGGAGAAACCGGGCGATTCTGGGGTTGATCCTCTGGGCACCGCTGGAAGCATGGCATCAGTTGACCATGTTCAACCTCATACCCCACTGGCAGTACATGGACTGGGCGCTATTCGCCGGCGCGACCATCGCGATGATCTTCATTGGCTGGGGGTTTTATCGTGGCGCGTGGAACGGACTCAAGCGTCGCACCACCAACATGGACACGCTCATCGCCATGGGCACCACGGTGGCTTATCTGTACAGCGCCGTCGCCTTGATCGGACAGGCGTATGGGCGCTGGACGCTGGATGACAGCCACCTCTACTTTACTGAAGCCATCGGACTTCTAGCTCTGATCAGTCTGGGGCACTGGATGGAAGCGCGTGCCCGCGCCATGGCCGGCAGCGCCATCCGCGAGCTATTGCAACTGGCGCCAACCCGCGCCCTGCGCCTGGATCAGGCAGATCAACCGCAGGAAGTCAACGTCGATGAATTACTGGTCGGCGACCGCGTGCTGGTTCGACCCGGCGATAGCATTCCCATTGACGGCGAAGTGGTTCAGGGCCGCTCGGCGGTTGATGAGGCGATGCTCACCGGCGAACCCATTCCCGTAACACGCAGCATCGGTGATATGGTCATCGGCGGTACGATCAATCAAGATGGCCGTCTTGTGGTGCAGGTTCGCAAAACAGGACAGGAGACGGCGCTGGCACAGATTGTCCAAGCGGTCGAAAAAGCCCAAGCCAGCAAACCGCCCGTGCAACAACTGGCCGACCAGATATCAGCCATTTTCGTACCTACGGTTCTGGGCATTGCCTTGGTCACGGGCGTCGGCTGGTGGATCTGGGGGACAACGCATGACTGGCCTCAGGTGCAGACATGGGGACAGATCGCCAAAACCGTTTGCAGCGTGTTGATCATCGCCTGCCCGTGCGCCTTGGGTCTGGCGATTCCCGCTGCGTTGATGGTCGGTACAGGCCGGGGGGCGCGACGCGGAATTTTGATTCGTGATATCGACGCTCTGCAAAATGCCGAACACATCAGCACGGTGGTGCTGGATAAGACCGGCACGATCACACAGGGGAAACCCGCCGTCACCAAAATCGTCGCCATTGCGCGGGGTGGTAAAAATCCGGATGGCAGTAATTTCGCCGGCAGCGAGGATGAAATTCTGCGCCTGACTGCAGCAGCCGAGCAATTCAGTGAACATCCGCTGGCACGAGCGATTGTCGCTTATGCTCGTCAGCGCGGCGTCAAAATCCCCGAGGTTGATCATTTCAACAGCCAGGCCGGTCTGGGCGTAGTGGCTGAAGTTGAGGGTCGTACACTGCTGGTTGGCAACGACGCCCTGCTGCAAAGTCATGGCCAGGTCACAAGCGGCTATCCGCCACAAAGCGCCGGTGCCAGCACGATTGTGCATGTGGCGCTCAAGCAGCCCAACGGCGAGGTCGATCGTCTGGGGCTGGTCATTCTGGCTGATCAGATCAAATCCGACAGCGCATCGGCCATCGCCGCACTTAAAACAATGGGCCTGCAGACCGTTCTGCTCACCGGAGACAACAAGGCAACCGCCCTGGCCATTGCCAAGACGGCAGGGATTCAGGAGGTGCTGGCCAATGTCAAACCGCGCGAAAAGGCGGCTGTGATCCAATCGCTGCAACGCAACGAAAATTACGACCCCGCGACAACGCGGTTCGATCCTTCGCAAAGTGCCAAGGCGCGCAAATCACGGGTGGCGATGGTTGGCGATGGCATTAACGACGCCCCGGCCCTGGCCAGCGCCGATCTGGGCATTGCCATTGGTTCAGGTTCGGATATTGCCAAGGAGACCGGCGGGATCGTCCTGGTCAGCGGTTCGTTGATGGGCATCGCCACAGCGATCAAACTGTCACGCGCAACCATGAAAAAAATCCGCCAGAACCTGTTTTTCGCCTTTATTTATAATGTCCTGGCGATACCGCTGGCAGCGTTTGGCTTTCTTAATCCGTTGATCGCTGCCGGGGCAATGGCGCTGAGCGATATCACCGTCATCGGTAACGCTCTACTGCTGCGCCGGACCAAGATCGATTAAGCAATTCCACGACATTTTTGATTTGCTGTCTGATCGGTTGGCTAGGTAACACTAAAATCGATTTTTGTCGATTTCCACTCACTTGCAATCTGACGGGCGGTTTTTATAATGCTCCATTCCCTTGAAATAACGGGAAAATAGTCTATTTTGCGTGTATTGCTTGAAGGAAACTAGATGCCCACGATTAACCAACTGATTAAGAAGCCTCGCCAAAGCCTTGCCAAGATCAAGAAAAACAAGGACTTGGAAAGCAATCCGCAAAAACGCGGCGTCTGCCTGCAGGTCAAGACCATGACCCCCAAGAAACCGAACTCGGCGCTGCGTAAAATCGCGCGTATTCGGTTGAGCAACGGCAAGGAAGTCACCGCGTACATCCCCGGTGAAGAGCATAATCTTCAGGAGCACAGCATTGTGCTGGTTCGCGGTGGTCGTGTGCGTGACCTGCCGGGTGTGCGTTACCACATTGTCCGCGGCACGCTGGATGCCCTTGGTGTTGACGGACGCAAGCGTAGCCGGTCAAAATACGGTGCCAAGAAAGGCAAGTAAGCCTGTCGGCGTTTTGTCTTTCACGTGCGCCGAGCCAAATGAATATCACGCCAAATTTTGGTCGCAACCCATTTTGGCCGTTCGTTGATCAATCTGAACAATTCGAGTTTTTCCTCGCCGCGCCGGTCCGGTTGACCGGAGTATCAACCCGGGTCATAGGTACCCGAGAAGAGAAAAGTCATGGCGTATAAGCGCTTTACTGCATCGGAATCAATCCTTAAACCAGACC
The DNA here is from genome assembly GCA_020847375.1 of Phycisphaerales bacterium. Classification (GTDB taxonomy): domain Bacteria; phylum Planctomycetota; class Phycisphaerae; order Tepidisphaerales; family Tepidisphaeraceae; genus JADLCB01. The sequence goes on from JADLCB010000029.1 coordinate 72,385, forward strand.
CCCGCTTCAACAGCAAGCTGGTATCCAAGTTCATCAACAGTTTGATGTGGGATGGTAAAAAGCAGGTCGCCCAGCGCGTCTTTTACGATGCGATGGATATTGCCAGCCGTAAAAACAAGGACATTTCCCCGCTGGAACTTTTTGAATCGGCGGTGAACAACGTCAAGCCTTTTGTCGAAGTGCGCTCCAAGCGCGTTGGCGGTGCCAACTATCAGGTTCCCATGCAGGTCAACAAGAAGCGTCAGCAATCGCTGGCGTTCCGTTGGATCATCAACGCCTGCCGCGAACAGTCGGGGCGACCGATGGCTGACCGTCTGGCTGAGGAATTGATGGCGGCTTACCGTAAGGAAGGCAAAGCCATGCAGACCCGTGAACAGACCCACCGCATGGCCGATGCCAACAAGGCCTTTGCTCACTTCGCGTGGTAATACACCGGCTGGGCGTGGGCAAGTTGCAATCAAGCTGATTGCGGCAAATGACAATGAAAATACCCGCTGGACGATCAATCCAGCGGGTATCTTTTTTCATCGCGATCTTTGCTTGTCGTGTGATTTATCCCTGGCTGGCCTGGGAACCGAGATACACCTCGATCTGATGATCCTGACGGTCATCGATAAGCTGGATCATCTTATCCGGCATCTCCTGACCGTCCTGAACAACTTTCACGGTTTGCGTCGCGCCCTGCTGGCAATGAACCGTAATGTGGTGTTGCGTCTCACGATAACGATAGTGAATCTGATATTCCTTCCACGCCACCGGTACGACCGGTTCGATGGTCAGTTTATCCACATGCAGTTTCAGGCCCAGCAGCGACTCGGTAATCAGCCGGTACATCCACCCGGCGGAGCCGGTATACCATGTCCATCCGCCCCGCCCCGTATGTGGCTGAACCGCATAGACATCAGCCGCCACCACATACGGCTCCACTTTGTAGGTGTTGATCGTATCGTGATTGGCGCCGTGGTTAACCGGATTGATCATATGGAACAATTCCCACGCCCGTTCGTGGTTGCCCATGGCCGCAAACGCCATGATCGTCCAGATGGCTGCGTGGGTGTACTGTCCGCCGTTTTCGCGCACGCCCGGCACATAACCTTTAATGTAACCCGGATTCAGATATCCCTTGTCAAATGGGGGATCAAACAACTGGATCAAATTGGCGTCGCGACGCACCAGCCGCGTATCCACCGCCTGCATCGCCAGACGCGCCCGTTCCGGATCGGCCGCACCGGTCAGAATGCCCCAGCTTTGTGGCAATGAATCGATCTGACACTCCAGATTCTGGGCTGAACCCAGCGGTTCGCCGTTGTCAAAATAGGCGCGGCGATACCACTGACCATCCCAGGCGTTGGCTTCGATGTTGGCGCGAATCTTCTTGGCTTGCTCATGGCAACGATCAGCAAAGGCCTGATCATCCTTCAACAAAGCCACCTCGGCAAAATTAACCAGCACGTCATACAGGAAGAAGCCCAGCCAGACGCTTTCGCCCTGGCCATGCTGGCCGACCAGATTCATTCCATCGTTCCAGTCGCCGCAGCCCATCAAAGGCAGGCCATTGCGACCAAACTTCAAACCATTTTCAATTGCGCGCACACAATGTTCATACAACGTGCCGCGTTCCTCCGATCGGCTGGGCATGTCGTAATAACTTTCCTCATCCGCCCGAATCGCCCGTCCTTCAAGATAATGCACCGGTTCATCCAGCACACCGGTATCATGGAGGCTCAGCACATACCGGCAGGTGGCGTAGGGCAGCCACAGATAGTCATCCGAGAAATGCGTCCGCACGCCGCGTCCCTGCGGAGGATGCCACCAGTGCTGAACATCCCCCTCCTTGAACTGGCGCGCCGCCGCCCGCAGCAGATGCTCCCGCGACAACCACGGCGCCGGATGCAACAGCGCCATCGTGTCCTGAAGCTGATCGCGGAATCCATACGCCCCACCGGACTGATAGTAACCGGTTCGGCCCCAGACCCGGCAGCTCAGCACCTGATAAACCAGCCAGCCATTGGCCAGCATGTCCAGCGACGGTTCGGGCGTCTTCACCTGCATCGTGCCGATCATGTGGTTCCAGTGTTCATGCACGCGGCCCAGCTCCTCGCGGGCAGTACCGACCGTTCGATAACGCTGCGCCAGATTACGGGCATTGCCTTCACCATCGGCAGCACCCAGAACGAACACAATCTCCGTTTCCTGCCCTTCAGCCAGCTCGACATAAGTCTGCATCGCACCACATGGATCAAGGCCAGCTCCGACCTTGCCACTGAGGCGCTCGCGACCCATCGCTGCCGGATCAGACAAACTTCCGTTGCGCCCGATAAACTCGCTGCGGTCGCCCGTGACACGTCGGCCCGGCACGCTGCAATCCAAAAAGGCGACATGATTGGCGAATTCCGTATTAAATGGGTTGCGCGCCAGGAACGTTCCGCTGCGCGAATCAAATTCACTGACCACGTGCATCAGTGTCTTATGGCGCTGATCGCCCAGCACCCACTCCACATAACTGCTGACGCTCAACCGGCGCGTGCGCCCTGAATTGTTGCGCAATTTTATCAATGTGAAACGAACCGGCGCATCGACCGAAACGAAAACGGTCATCTCCGAACTGATTCCATCATCGGTATATTCATAAACCGAATAACCAAATCCGTGACGGGTGGTGTAGGGCATTTCGCCACGCACCGGCAGCGGCGAAGGAGACCAGAACCGGCCCGATTCCTCATCGCGGATATAAAATGCCTCACCACTGGCATCAGTCACCGGATCGTTATGCCACGTCGTCAACCGATACTCATGGCAATTCTCGAACCAGGTGTAGCCCGCACCGCTTTCGCTAACCAGCGTACCGAAGTCCGGATTGGCAATGACATTGCTCCAGGGGGCTGGTGTATTCTGCTGGGCGTGCAACGTGGTCACATACTCCCGGCCATCGGGTGTGAACCCGCCGTAACCGTTGGCAAATTGCAGTTCGCGCTGGGGCACTTCCGCAGCCACTGGAACCAGTTCTTCCAATCCCTTAACCGGCTGGAAGGCTGCCAGCACCGGTTCGGTCCGACCGCGACGCTCCACCTGTTCGGCCAGCGTACCGCCGCTGTCGGCGATGACGACCCGCGCCACCGTCTGCAGCAGGATGCGATCCTCGCCACTGAGTTGTTCACCACGGCGGACAAAAATCCCGCCGGGTTTGTCAATCAAATTGGCGTCGCTGCTGGAGGCGATCAATCCCATGATCTGGTCATAAAGTGCCTGCCGATAGACCGATGAATCATCATTCCAGATCACCAGATCCGTGGTCAGACCTTTCATGCGCCAGTACGAATGCGCCTGGATCACCTGCCGTACCAGATCAATTTTTTCCTGGTCGGCAATGCGCAAAAGAACGATCGGCAAATCACCGCTGATGCCATAACCCCACAGACCCGGCTGGCCGTTGCGATTTTTGATCAGCGTGCTGGCGTCAGCGCGGCGCAGCGCGTTGGCGTAAATCATCGAACCGGCCAAGCGGCCATAAATCTGGGCGTCGGCCTCGGTGGCATTGAGATGGCGCAGCACCACCTGGCTGTGCGTCCAGGCCATTTCAAAGACACGGTCAGCCAGACGCGGATCATGGTATTTTTCCGCCAGACTGGCCGCTTGTTCGCGCGTCTCTGCCACACCGGTAATGACATCGATGCGCGCACTTTCATCCGGAGCCAGATAAATCGTGCGCCGAATGGCGACGATTGGATCAAGCACAGCCCCTTCGGAGTTGCCCAGCTCACCACCATTGACCACCGCCTGCGGATCAGCCGTCGATCGGCCACGGCCAATAAACGCAGCACGGTCCGTTTCATAGCTGGTTTCACCGATGCTCTTGCCCTGGGCTGTCATCAGGTGCAACATCCACGGGGTTTGCTCGCCGGCAGACCGTGGGCGGCGGGTGCAGACAATCGCATGATGCGCCCGGTCGATATGTGTCTGGATAAACAGATTGGCAAACGCCGGATGAGACATCTCCGCCGCCGCTGGTGTCAGCACCGCTTCAGCGTAGGTGGTCACTTCAATCGTGCGCGGCACGCCGGATCGATTGGAAATCGTCACCCGGCGCAACTCGATATCATCCTCCGGGCTGACGCTGATTTCCGTATGCGTATCGATTCCCAGATCGCGCCGACGAAACTCCGCCCGCGCCTGCGTGAAGACCGCCTCGTAATGTCGGCTGCGGCGCAGCGTCGGTTGATGTGCGGTTGACCAGTAATCGCCCGTTTCGGCATCACGCAGGTAGATGAACGTGCCATGATGGTCGCGGGTCGGGTCTTCACGCCAGCGGGTGACCGCCAGGTCTTTCCATCGACTGTACCCGCCGCCGGCACTACTGACACAGACGTTGTAGCGGCCGTTGGACAGCAGATGCACTTCCGGCACGGCGCTGGCTGGATTGGTAAAGACGCGCATCGTGCCGGCCGCGCTGGAAACCGCCGACCGCCGACCCGAGCCGACTTCGGCAGCATGTGGATAAAATGGCGCGGCCTTGGGCACGCGCTCCTGTAATAGCAAATCAGTTGCTGCCAGGGATGGATCAGCCCCGAAGCGCCGCTGCATGGGTTGATCGAGCAGCAGATACGCCAGCGCCAGCAGGCTCATCCCCTCATGATGCGCCATGAACGAGCGCAGCGTAACGCTCTCCTTGCCGCGCGGAACGCGGCTGGGCGTGTAGTCCACCGCTTCAAAAAATCCGTACGGCCCCATGCAACCCTGCACCGTCAATCGTTGCAGATTGGCCAGTGCCTGTCGCGGCAGAACCATCAGCGCCATAACCGAAGCGTAGGGCGCAATAACCAGGTCATCGCCCAAACCGCGTTTAAGCCCCAGCCCCGGTACGCCAAAGGCGCGATACTGATAATTCAAATCAACGTCGGTGGTGTTGTAACCGGATTCGCTGATACCCCACGGAACCGAACGGCGCCGGCCATAATCAATCTGACGCCTGACCACCGAGCGATTGGTCTGATCCAGCAGCGTATCCTCGTACGTCGGCATCACCAGATTGGGCATCAGATATTCAAACATCGACCCGCTCCAGCTCAGCAGCGTCGCCTGACCGCCGGTATTGGTAAGCATGCGCCCCAGGGCAAACCAATGCTCCTGCGGCAACTGCCCCTGGGCGATACCCACAAAGCTGGTCAATCGCGCCTCCGAAGCCAGCAGGTCGTAATAACCCTGATCAATCCGATGATCCGATACATTGAATCCAATCGTCAGCAACTCGCGCGAACGGTCATAGAGGAACGCAAAATCCATGTCCTCCAATTTGCGCACGCGCAGGGCCAGCGACTCGGTTTGTTCTATTCGCCGACTGGCCACGCGGCTGCAACGATCAAGGTGGTCGCGCAGTTCGCCCAGCCACTGCCTGTCTGTTGTGCGCTCACCATCCCCATCGGGCAAATCAGCCAGTATCTGTTCCAGCTGTGGCAACAGCGTCTGCTGCAACTGGCTGAGCTGTCGCAATGTCGGGATTTTATCCAGCTCGCGAAGATGCTGGCGCAAATCCGCCAGTCGGTTCACCTGCTGACTGGAACCCCGCTGCCACAGCGCCTCAGGCGGTGCCGACTGCATTGACCAGCTCGCCAGATGATTCAGATCATCGGCGTGATCGCGCACATCGCGCACCAGCGCCTGAGTCCACCAGTGCAGTTCCGGCTCCTTGTGGCCAGCGGCCGCTGCGGCAATGTCATTGACATTGCGCGCAATGCGCTGCAGAAACAGCGCACTGGCTGCCAGCGTGGACGGCGCATTGCCCAGCTCTGTTTCAAGCTGATCGATCTTGCGAATGACTTCCAGCGGTGCCGCCACTGGTTTGCGATCGTTGTCGTAATTGAACTCACCCCGGGCGATTTCCAGAAGAACCTGCGCCGTGGTGCGCAGACCAGCAAACATCTGCGGCGAAACCAGCGACTGATCGGGCAGTTCATACAGCGCTTCGCGCAGCACCATCAAATGGCCAGCCATATTGCCGCTGTCCACCGTTGAAACATACAGCGGCGGCAACGGCCGCAGCGTGCGGGTGTCATACCAGTTGTAAAAATGGCCGCGATACAGATCCAACCGATCCAATGTATTCAACTGTTTTTCAGTGCGGTCCAGCAGACACTGACCGGAGATAAATCCGAAATCCCACGCACTGACATTAGCCAGCAGCGACAGACCCATGTTGGTCGGGCTGGTACGCTGCGCCACGACCGCCACCGGATGCTCCTGAAAATTATCCGGTGCCAGCCAGTTGTTGTCCTGATTGACAAACGTCTGAAAGTAACGCCAGGTTCGCCGCGCCAGCTTATTCAGGAACACGCGCTCATGGCTGAGCAGTTGAACCTGCCGTCGGTGCAACGGTTTACTCAACCACCAGGCAACCGCCGGTGAGACCAGCCACAATACCAACAGCGGCCCCGCCACCAGAATCTGCCGGGCATCGACCAGCATGATCAGTATGCCAACCGCCACCGCCAGCATCGTCGCCGGCCACATGCTCAACCAGTGCCCCGCCAGATCAGTCCGGGCGCTGCGCTCGGCATCGCTGGCGGTGCGCCATTCCAGCAAGTGTCGCCGCGAAATAAACAAGCGATGCAGTGTGCGGCCGATTGCATCCAGATAGATGCACGCATCGTACGCTAGAAAAGTCAGTTGATAGAGAAACTGCAGGCCGGATCTGGCCCCGCCACGCAGCGCACTGCGCGCGTGCATCCACCACGGCACTTCCGGCGGGCTGCGCAGCAGATCCATCACCGTTCCCACCAGTGCCGTCAATCCCAGAACCACCAACACGCCAAGGGTGATCCCGCCGCTGATCCACCCGCCCGCCAGCCAGCCAACAATCAACAGCAGCACCAGCGCCGGCGGCACGAGGCTTCGACGCAGATTGTCAAAAAACTTCCACCGTGACAAGGCACTGGTCACATTCTTCACCCAGCGTCCATCGCCGCCGGGAACGCGCGGCAGCAACCAGTACAGAATCTGCCAGTCGCCGCGGGCCCATCGGTGGCGACGGCCGATATCCGCCGTCACCCGGCTGGGGTGATCTTCAATCAGGATCACATCGCTGATCAACCCGCTGCGCGCATGGGCGCCTTCCAACAGGTCGTGTGAAAGAATCGCATTTTCCGCAAACCGTCCCTTCAGTGCCCGCTCGAAGGCGTTCACGTCATAGATTCCCTTGCCGATGAACGATCCTTCGCCGAATAAATCCTGGTACACATCGGAAACCGTGCGTGTGTACGGGTCAATCCCTGGATCGCCCGCCCACAGACGCACATACAGACTCTTATTGGCACTGGACAATGAGACGCCCACGCGCGGCTGAAGGATGCTGTAGCCTTTGACAACCGTGTTGGTCACCGGATCAAAAACAGGATGGTTCAGCGGATGCGCCATCACCCCGACCATCTGCCGGGCTGCATCGCGCGGCAACTGCGTATCCGTGTCGAGCGTGATGACATATTCAACGCTGCGCAGCACCGTCACATCGCCGACAATTTTCTGAAACTGATCGACGCCATCGCCGCGCAAAACGCTGTTGAGCTGAAAGAGCTTGCCGCGCTTGCGCTCGTAGCCCATCCAGACGCCTTCAGCCTGATTCCACAATCGCGGACGATGAAACAGATAAAAAATCTCACTGCGGTCATCGGCATATTTGCGGCGAAGCTGTTCGATGCCATTCTGCGCCTGCGCCAACAGTGCCTCATCGTTGGGCATCTGTGCCTGAGGCGCATCGGTATAGTCGGTCAACAGGCCAAAATAAAGCGAGGGATCGCGGTTGGCCAGATAGCGGATTTCCAGCAGCTCGATCATCTCGTCAATGGCCGCCTTGCTGCTCAGCATGGTGGGCACGATCACCAGCGTGCGATGATCGCTGGGAATGCCTGAAGCGAAATTCATGCGCGGCAAAATACGGGGTGGAACCGTCAAACTGGCGATAAAATTCACCAGCGTAATCGCCAGATGCAAACCCGCCCAGATCGGCAAAATACCCAGGGCAATAATCCATCCCCATCCCATCCCCGCGCTGCGCGCACCCCAGACACCCAACAGGACAATAACGGCGGTAAACAGCAAAATCGCACTGATATAACTGGCAAACGGCGCGCACTGTAACCCGCGCTGCATTAAAAACAGCGGTGTGCGACGGCGGCGGCATGCCTTATGCAACTGTCCCAGACCATCGTCAATCAGAAAATAGCCCACATGGGCACAGCGCGCACGCGGCCCCTGGGCTGCCATGCCCGCCCGCGCCAGCTCGATCACCTTGGCGGCCACGTCCTGCTCGCTCAGCGGACAATGCTTGGCGATTCGCTCCACCACATGGCGGTAATGATCGCGGGTGGCAAAATCCATGTCGTTGTACACATCCGCCGGATCGCTGCGCAGTGTATGTTCGACCAGACTGAGCGTCTCGACAAATTCGCGCCAGTCCATCGAGTCCAGAAAGCGCAAACTGGTGATGCTGTTGCCAACCGATACCTGATCGCTGGCTTGGTGCTGGCTTTCCGCCGCCACCGCCTGTTCGATCGTGGTCCCCTGTTCGCTCAGCCGCTGACCCAGCCATTCCATCACAAACGACAACGACGAATGACGCCCCTGAATCCGGCGCACAAATTCGGCGGTAAACGCGCACGTCAGTTCGATGCGCGCCCGGGCCAGATCAGCCAGAACCAGCACCAGATCCGCTGGATTCTTCTCCACCACCGCCAGCATCTTTTCGGCCCAGTCATGCGCCAGATCACGATCACGCCTACCGGCGCTGATGCGCGTCGCCACCCGGCGCAGATTTTCAATCAGCGCCAGACGCAGCATGATCGGAATCGCCCACAATTCGCCCAATTTGAGCACCTGCACCGATTGATAAGCGGAAATAAAACGGGTCAGGCTGGTCGCATCCACCCGGCCATCAACGTGGCTGATCAGTTCCAGGGCCAGACTGTAGACGCGCGGCGTGCCGGTGCGCGGCCCGTTGGCCAATTGCGGCAATTCCAGCGAATATCCGCGCGGGAAGTGCCGGCGCGCAATGCGAATCTGCTCCTCCACCAGATAGAAATTATCCAGCAGCCATTCACCCGCCGGGGCGATGCGCCGCCCCCGTTCGACCGCCCGTGTCACCAGTGAATAGGCGCTGAGCAGGATGCTTTCGTTATCGCGTAAACGCGGCAGGAGCAGGTCCGTACCCCGGCGTTGCGACAGCGCATGCCAACTGCCCAGCCCCTTGGCGTGACGTTCGAGCTGCTCGACGCTGAACAACTCCGCGCGCAGCGGTTGCTCCTCCTGTTGCGCTTCGCGTGGTCGCACTTCGTTATTGCCCGCAAAACGTGCTCGAAACTGCTCCTTGATCTTCCCTACAACTGTCAGCGGCAAAGCATGCTCCATTAAAGATTATTTCCCCACCGACGCTACCTGCCTCTTGTATAAGATATTGCGATTATTTGTAAAGGCACGCCGGTGGCTAACGGATAGGTTACCGGATTACCGGCCATGCCGATATGGTTTGCTTCTTTACCAACAGCATCAATCCGACCAATTCGGCACGGCTGATCCCTGGCACGGGCGATCAGCCGCAACGAAAAAGGCTGCTTGAATACAAAGCAAACCAGTTCGGTTGTATAATGCGATCCTGATTCAAGTTGGCTGCTGGTCTGGAACCCCAGCATCGATCGATCAGCCTTGGACAACATGGTTCGCCAGAAGGAATTACGCGATGGCACTGAAAAAAGAGGAAGTTCTCACCCGCATGGGCCAGACGGGCATTGTGGCTGTCATCCGTACCCGGAACACGGCCCAATTGATCGATATCACCGAAGCACTGCTGGCTGGCGGCGTTGTCAGCATCGAAGTGACCATGAGTACCCCCAAGGCGATCAACGGCATTGAAATGCTGGCGGATCGATTCGGCGATCAAGCCTTGATCGGCGTTGGCACGGTGATTGACGCTGCCACCGCCCGCGATGCCATTGCTGCTGGTGCGCAATTTGTCGTTTCGCCAGTCACGGATGAACAAATCATCGCCACCACCATCCGCTACGGCAAAATCAGCATTCCCGGTGCTTTCACGCCAACGGAGATTCTTCGCGCCTGGACACTGGGTGGGGATATCATCAAGGTCTTTCCGTCAACCGCCCTGGGGCCGCAGTTTTTCAAAGATCTGCTGGCGCCATTGCCGCAACTTCGACTGACTCCAACGGGCGGGGTCAATCTGAAAAATGCCGGTGAATGGATCAAAGCCGGCGCCGTCTGTGTCGGTGCCGGTTCATCGCTGGTCAGCCAGGAGGCGATAACCTCGGGCAACTGGGCCATGATCAGTCAGAACGCCAAGGCGTTCGTCGAGACAATTGCCGCTGCACGAACAAAATAAATCTTTCTGATTATTCATTGCCTCAAATAAAGTATCTGTCGGGATCAGGCTACCATGGATAAAAATATCAAACAAAAATTGGAACAGGCGGGCCAGGATCAGGTGCTGCGGTTCTGGGATCAGTTGACCTCGGCCGAACAAAGCCAATTAGCCAGCCAGTTACAGGCGCTGGATCTGGTGCAAATACAACAACTGGTTGATGAATATGTCCTGCATCGGCCTCAGTTGCACATTCCATCGGATATCAAGGCCGCCCAGGTCTATCCGTACCGCGCTCAGACCCCGGAGCACAAAACTCTGTACGCCCAGGCGCATCAGCAGGGTCTGAATCTTCTCAAGGATGGCAAGGTTGGCGCGTTTCTTGTCGCCGGTGGTCAGGGAACGCGCCTGGGATATGAAGGGCCAAAGGGTGAATATCCCGTAACGCCGATCAGCAAAAAACCGTTGTTCCAGGTCTTTGCCGAGCAGCTTTTAGCCCATAGCCACGAGGCCGGCAAGGCGATCGCCTGGTACATCATGACCAGCGATATCAACGATGGCCCGACGCGCGCTTTTTTTCAAAAGCACAACTTTTTTGGTTACGACGCATCCGCTGTCTTTTTCTTCCCCCAGGGCATGATGCCGGCATTCGGTCTGGATGGAAAGATGCTGCTGGCCAGCCGCAACAGCCTGGCGCTTTCTCCCGATGGTCACGGCGGGTCGCTGCGCGCGCTGCATCGAAGTGGCGCATTGGCGGATATGCGCCGCCGGGGAATCGAGCATCTGTCCTATTTTCAGGTGGATAACCCGATTGTTCACACCATCGACCCGTTGTTCCTTGGCCTGCACGATCTGAGTGGTTCGGAAATGAGCAGCAAAACCATCGCCAAGGCGCATGCGCTGGAAAAGGTGGGAAACTTCTGTGTGGCTGATGGCAAACTGCAGGTTATTGAATACAGCGATCTGCCCGAACATCTGGCCAAACAAACCAACCCTGACGGCAGCCTGAAATTTAATGCTGGCTCCATTGCGATTCACGCTCTGCGCGTATCGTTCGTTGAGAGATTGAATGAGGGCGGCCAGTTGCATTTACCGTGGCATCGGGCGGAGAAGAAAGTCAATTACATCAACGACGCCGGTCAACTGGTCAAACCGGATAAACCCAATGCGATCAAGCTGGAACAATTTGTCTTTGATGCAATTCCGCTGGCGGCCAACCCCATTGTTTATGAAACGGATCGCAGCGAGGAATTCAGCCCGGTTAAAAACGCTGAGGGAGTCGATTCGCCCCACACCAGCCGTCGCGATCAGATTCATCGCCACGCCCGCTGGTTGCGGTCGTGCGGTTGTGATATTCCAGCCAAGGGGGACGAAATCGATGCCACCATCGAAATTTCGCCGCTTTATGCCGCCAACGAAACGCAGTTCCGGCGCAAACATACACAAGTCCGCCATATCAAGCCCGGCGAGCATGTATATATCGAATAACCTCGATTGAAATAAACCGGTGCAATTTTCACTCGCGCTGAATCGCTCACCTGCGAACTGGCAGGCAATCGGATGATTGCGCGCCAATCGGCTTTTAGCTGACTCTGGCTGGCGACGGGCCTAAAATACCGGCATGACTCATCGCACGCTTGGCCGAACCGGTCTTCACGTTTTTCCCATTGGTTTTGGATCGGCCCCGGCTGCCTATCTCAAGGCTGACGCCCAGGCGGCGACGAGCATGATTAATTTCCTGCTCGATAACGGCGTGAATCTCATCGACACGGCCGGCAGCTATCCGGGTTCAGAGGAATTCCTTGGCCAGCACCTCATGAACCGGCGCAAGGATTTTATTCTTGTCAGCAAATGCGGGCCTAAGTTCACCGGCCTGCCGGGCGAGGCTGGCAGCTATGAAATGGTCAGCGCCACCGTCGATCGTGCCTTGAAGCGCCTGCAAACCGAGCGCATCGACATCATGCTCATCAACTCCCTGAATCTGGAACTCTTTCAGCGCGGCGATGCCGTCCGCGCGCTGGTTGATGCGCGCCGAGCCGGGAAAGTCGCGCACATCGGACTCAGTGGTGATAATGAACTGCTGGATTATGCTGCAACGCTGAACGATATCGAAGTGGTTGAAACGTCGATCAATATCGTCGATCAGCGCAATATCGATCTCGCCCTGCCGATCTGCCGCCAGCATAATGTCGGCGTGCTGGTGAAACGCCCGATTGGTAATGCCTGCTGGAAAGATTTGTCCGAACAAGGTGGAATCTATCAAAAGTACGTCAAAGGTTATTCCGAGCGTTTCAGCGCCATGGCGCTAACGCCGGCTGATCTTGGTTTTGAAGGTGATCCGCTGACGCTCTGGCCACAGATCGCCCTGCGTTTCAGTCTGTTCCAACCCGGCGTGCATGTCGCCCTGTCAGGAACCACGCGCCAAGCCAACGCTCAAGCGAATCTCCGTTCAGCGCAGATGGGACCACTGCCACAGGATGTGATTGATAAAATCCGATCAGCTTTTCATCAGGCGCAGGGCCAGACCCCCTGGCCGGCGCTGACATGATTCGTTCATCTTCGTGCCTTGAACCTTGTCGATCGCGCTGACAACCGCCACAAGCACGGCGGGCTGTAACCCGAATCAGCCAAGCCACTCACCCGACAATGGTGGCCAATTACTGCATCGCTTTCAACGCCAACTCCAGATTGTCATGGCTTTCCAGACGATGATCGAGGCGCGTCACTTCCATGATTTTCCGGCAATTTTCATCCAGCCGCGCCAATTTGAGCTGCCCGAACAATTCCTCGCACCGACTTTTCATCCACAGCAGCGATTCAAGACCATCCGAATCAATGAAGGTGGTTTTTTCCATGTCAACCACGAAATCAACGATCTGTTTCTGTTCAATCACCTGTTCAACCGTTTTACGAGCCGTTGCAACATCCTCACCGGAAAATTCACCTTCCAGTTTCAGCACACAGATTTGATTGTATTCTTCCGATTGTACCGCCATGACATTGCTCCTATTGCACATCGGGCCGGCTGACTCGCGCTCATCTTTGTGTTTACGCGGCGTGGCTGAACGGGCGCTTCTGCTTATGCTCGTATTCATGCAGCAGACTCAGATACCGGTCGATGCCGACATTGACAAACAGCTCGGCCAGTTCCGGATCAAACTGCGAACCCGCCGAACGTTGAATTTCCGCTATCGCCACTTCCAGCGGCAGCGCCTTACGGTATGTCCGGTTGCTGGTCATGGCATCAAATGAATCCGCCAGGCAAATCACCCGCCCCATGAGCGGAATAGCCGAGCCGGAAAGTCCATACGGATAACCACGCCCATCCCAGCGTTCGTGATGATGCAGAATACCGGGGATGATGTCTGCAACCTGCTTGATGTCACTGAGAATACGCGCACCCATTTCAGGATGTTTCTTGATCTGGGCAAACTCCTCATCCGTCAATCGACCCTCTTTGTGCAAGACGGCTTCGGGAACCCCGATTTTTCCCACATCATGCAGCAGCCCCGCCATATAAAAGCGCTCGATGGTTGCTTCAGGCAGGTGCATCTCTGTAGCCAGTTGACGGGTCAATAATGCCACCCGCTCGCTATGACCGCAGGTATACGCATCCTTGGCGTCCACCGCGCTGGTGAGGCTGTGCATCAGCCCCATCATCAGATCGTGCACATCTTCAAACAAAACCGAATTCTGAAGATAAATCGCAGACTTGTTGGCGACATTGCCCAACAGTTTGCCGTCCATCGAATCAAAATCATCACTGTTTTTATCGATGGCAAACAGACAACCCATTATTTTGCCCTGCCGCTGCAAGGCAACAGCGATGATCTGCCGGGCATATTCGCTCAACCATCGCAGCGATGGATCATGACGCAGATCATTGACCAGCAGTGTGCCCTTGTGCTGGGACAGCAACGGTATTAAATCATCGGCCAGCCGATGAATCTTACCCGGGGGTAAACTCATCTCGCCATAAAGCACCGGTGGGAATTCGCGCAGCGTATCATCTTTGATCGACACACCGATACCGCGCACATCCATCACTTCCAGCACACTCAGGCAGACCTGTTTGAAAAACTCCATTGGTCTGCCGTTCACCCGTGTGTAGCTGCCGATGCGGTAAATCAGGTTGAGTTCCTCGTAGGTGTCGGACAACTGGCCGGATAAACCGTTGAGTTCCTCCTGCATGCGCTCAAAACGGAGCTGGTCTTCGGTCAGTGTTGCCAGCAGCCTGGCATGGCCGCGCATCACGCGCGGGCTGAACGCCGGCAATGAGTCGGCCTGTTGCACCAGCCAGGTACTGTCAAGTCCCAGCCGGCCACAGACGCGCATCACATCTTCGGTAGCGCCAAAGGCTTTGCTCTTGGCAGTGATCAACAACATCGCCTGCACCTGTCGTCGTTCGACATAAGGCACGAGGGCGAAAATGGCACCGGCTGGCTGTTCCCAGATCAACGGCGCCGCCTCGGTTGTAAGCTGGGTCGCAAGTGTCGCCAATCGTTTGCTCTGATCTTCCGGAAACTGCACCAACGGCAGGGCAAAGCGTGTAAAAAACAACCCTGCTTCAGGATCGCTGAAATAGAGCGAACCATCACATTTGAACACACTGAGACACAGGCCCGTCAGACGCAGACGGCCGGACAACATCGTCAGGGTTTCGGTACTTAAACCGGCCCAGGCGGGTTTGGTATCAACACATGAAGTGCTTAAGGTCGGCATTGACAATCTCCCTTCCTGCCACACCACGATCTGATCGGCTGATAATATCCAGAAGCAGCGATGTGCTGGTGTTCTGGTATTACGCCGAACAAAGCGTAATCAGGCTGCTTTCTGCAGCATCTCATTTACTGTCGTCAATAATTCGCGCGGACTGAAGGGCTTACTGATCATCAACAAGATACCGCTTTGCTGCATATCCTGCGGTTCAAGGTGATAACCGCGTGCCGTGAGCATAACCGCGGGAATATGGGACGTTGTCGGTTCATGCTTGAGACGATGACACAGCTCCAAGCCCGATAAACAGGGCATGTGGTAATCGGTAATCAGCAGGTCCGGTAACTGCGAGGTGGCCAGTTCAAACGCCTCCTGTCCGTCGCGGGCACAGATCACCTCATATCCGGCATTGCGCAATTTCAATGAAATGACGTGCAGGATATGCGATTCATCATCCGCAATCAGTATTTTTTTCGCCATTGTGTTTGTCTCCTATTGGCACAGTTCCAGTTCAAAACTAAACGTAGTCCCCACGCCCACCTGGCTTTCCACCCTCACGACGCCTTTGTGGGCGGTCTCGATGATCTGTTTAACCAGCGACAGCCCCAGCCCCGTACCCTTGGCCATGCCGTTATTGCGCTCGACGCGATAAAACTTCTCGAATAGCTGCGGAAGATCACTTTCCGGTATCCCCGCCCCCGTGTCGCGGATGAATGTCGTTACCGTATGTTTGTGTTCGTTGACCTGGGTCTCGACCGTAATCGTCCCCCCCTCAGGCGTATACTTGACTGCATTACTCAGGAGGTTCAGAACCGCCTGATAGATCATGTCCTTGTCAGCCAGCGTCTGGTAAAACGCCGGTGTCATTTTTTCCACGAGGCCGATCTGTTTCATCTTCGCCTGCGGCGTAATCACTTCGATCGCTTCCTTGATCACCAGCGGCAACGACAACGGCTTGCGATTGGTCTGCACCAACCCTGATTCAATACGCGAGATGCTCAGAATGTTGTCGATCAGGCGCGAAAGGCGGTTGGCCTCTCCCTGGATCACCTCGTAAAACTCCTGCTGGGTTTTATGATCCTCCGCTTCGCCATCGATCAGCATCTCGACATACGCCTTGATGCTGGCCAGCGGCGTTCGCAGCTCGTGGCTGACGCTGGAAACGAAGTCGTTTTTCATCTGGGCCACTTCGTTTTCGCGGGTCATATCATGCAGCACCGTCACCACGCCCCCCACGCCATCACCGTTGTCAGCAACGCAATTCAGCGTAACCTTATAGATACGCATCCCCTGATCGCTGCGCATCTTGTGTTCAACCACGCGGTGACTGTTGCGCGAGCCACTGGTTCGCATGTCGCGGATCAACTCGGTCAACGATGAGGTCTTGACGATCTGATCGATTGGCAGACGGTCAGCGCCTAATTCAAACCCGAACGTCCGCGCCGCGGTGTCGTTGGCCAGCACCACTTCATCAAAATTGTTACTGACCAGCACGGCATCGGAAATGCTGTGAATAATCGCTTCAGCGTGCCGCCGCTCATTGGTCGCGACCTTGAGCTGGATCTCCAGCTCCTTGACACGCATGACCGATTCGCTCACCGACTGTTCCGTCGTCTCCAGTAATTCATTGACCGCCTGTGTCAGCGGCAACAGGTCACTGCTGACCGCCTCCACATGGCTGCCCGTAAGATGCCGTTGTGAAATATCCTGAATCTGCAGCCGAAGGCTGGCGTAGTCACGCCGCAGAAAAATCTGGGCGCACGTGCCGATGGCAGCCGCCACCAGCAGCAGCACTGAGCCTATCCGCAGATACGGATGGGCGCCACCTGGTCCGCGCAGGTCATTCAATGCGCCAAGGCCGATGTAGAGCATGCCTCCCAGGCCAAACAGCAGCGACAAATAAAACAGTATCTTGCTACGACGCACGCACTGAAGCGCCCAGCGGGCGCCCTCCGGGTGAAATAAAATCGACGCAACTAACGATCGTATCGACCTGGAACAGTCGCCACTTTCGGAACAATCAGCCCAGATCACCATCCGCCCACGTCTTATAAAAATCCAAGCAATGGGCTGGACACCGACTCCGCTTCGGTCTGTATCCTGCGCTACGCTTGGGCAAGTGAAGCAGAAAGAGGCAATACGCTCATCACAACTGGTACAACAATCAGGGGCAGGTCATCAGGGCACGCGATTTGACGGGGAACGAAAAAACGCCGCAGCGACCGCTGCGCCAACCGTGGCAATCTTTCGCACGATGAAATGAACTATGAAAAGAAAAAACCCCGTAAATTACGAGGTTTTTTAGATACGAGAATCAATTGTACTAATGCTGGGATTACCCCAATGGGCCCGACAAGATTCGAACTTGTGACCTCGTCCTTATCAGGGACGCGCTCTAACCAACTGAGCTACGAGCCCGCATTGCGCGGTTGAGGCGGGATGCGATTCTAGATCACCGCCAGAAAGTTTCAATCATGCCAAGTCAAGACGCGTTTACTGTTGTTGAATCGCTCACGCTTGAATCGACCAACCCGGGAAAAACCTCGTACAATTTTGCCAATTTTTCAGGCTGACGCTTCGGGAGCCGCCGCTTCGGTCGCAGCCGGTGCAGCATCCGAGCCAGCTTTATTACCCTTGGCCAGACGCGAGGCAAACTGATGCCGGCGTTCATTGCGCTGACGGCGCAGACCAGCAGATCGGCGCACCTTCTTTTTTTCGCCGTCGGAAGCTGCTTCTTCCGTCAGCAGTTGCAACAGAACCAGGCTGCCACCATCGCCGATGCGGTAGTCGCTCAGTTTGATGATCCGCGTGTAACCGCCGTTACGCTTGGCGTATTTCGGGGCGATTTCATTGAACAGCTTCTGGATGACCGTCTTATTCCCTTCGGTCACAAAATCCTGATTTTCATCGACCAGACGGCGATCCTGCAAGATCGCAATCACGCGACGACGCGCCGTCAAGCTCTGGCTGCGAGCAAGGGTAATCAGCTTTTCAGCCATTGCCCGAACTTCCTGCGCCTTGGGCAGGGTGGTGCGGACTTTGCCATGTTCAAACAGGCTTTGAACAAGGTTGCGACGCATCGCTTTGCGATGCTCGGTGTCACGGCTGAGCTGTCGACCGAACATTCGGTGACGCATGGGAAACTCCTGTCAATATAATTACGTTCTCAAACAAACTAAAATATCTTCAAACACGCTCATTACCCGACTGAACCGGACGACGAGCCACTATCGTTACGATCCGACGAGCCGCCCGACGATGGAATGTTGCCGACATCCAGCCCCAGGCTCAGACCCATATCGGCCAGCTTGCGCTTGACTTCGCGAAGCGAGGTCTTGCCAAAACTCCGAACCTTGAGCAGATCGGCCTCGGTCTTGCGCACCAGTTCGCGCACCGTCTGAATCTTGGCTGTTTCCAGGCAGTTATTGGCACGCACGCTCAGATCAAGCTCCTGCACGGTCATATTCAGCTTATGCTGAAGCTCAGGATCATGCTCAACATGGCTGGTCTGACGAATCGCCTCCAGCGCGTCTTCACTGGCGGTTTCAGCGCCCAATTCAAAATACTGCACGAACGGATTCAAGTGCTTGCGGAGAATCTTGCTGGCTTCGACCAGCGCCATTTCCGGCGTGACCGTACCATCAGTCCAGATCTCCAGAACCAGACGATCATAGTCCGTCTTCTGGCCTACGCGGGCATCTTCAGTGCTGTAACGCACGCGGGTGACGGGGGAATAGATCGAATCGACAGCAATGACGCCAGCTTCCAGATCTTCCCCCGCTTCCTCGATATTTTCAGCACTGGTGACATAACCGCGGCCCTTCTGCACCGTCAGGGTCATGTCAAACTCATAATCCTCGGTCAACGTCGCGATGACCAGATCACGATTGATCACGGTGATGCTTGGATCCGCTTCGATCATGCCGGCCGTCAGGGCGCCGGCTTTGTTCGAGTGCAGACGCATCGTTTTGGTTTCATCGCCATCCAGTTTAACAATCAAGGCCTTGACATTGAGGATAATGTCGGTGACGTCTTCGATCACACCCTTGAGGCTGCTGAACTCATGGTCTGCGCCCTTGAGCTTGATCTGGGTGACGGCTGCGCCTTCCAGGCTTGACAGCAGGATACGCCGCAGGCTGTTGCCCACCGTCGTACCAAAGCCGCGTTCAAACGGTTCAGCGGTAAATTTACCATAGGTTCCCGAGGAAACCTGCTCATCGCGCACAACGCGCGAGGGCAACTCAAGACCGCGCCAACGAATTCTCATGATATTTCTCCTTTGCGTCGAGTTGAATTGTCGGAAGTTCCCGCCCCCACCTACAGGGGCCATCTGTACTCCAACCTCGTCAACCAGCGCTGAATAATTATTTTAACTGGTTCGATCAGCCACCAGGCTGCATCCACCCACCCAGTCGCATCGATATCGTCCCGACCAGGCATTGCCAACCGTTGATCATTAAACGCGACGCTTCTTGGGCGGCCGACAGCCGTTATGCGGCAGCGGTGTCACATCTTCAATACCAATGACTTTCAGACCCGCGTGCTGAAGTTGAATAACCGCTTGTTCGCGACCGGCACCGGGGCCTTTGACGCGCACTTCAATTTCCAGCATTCCGCTCTTACGGGCCACCTGGGCTGCATTTTCCGCCGCCCGACCCGCCGCCCACGGCGTACTCTTGCGCGCGCCTTTGATTCCTGGTACGGAACCAGCCGATGCGCAGGAAATTGTCTCACCGTTGGGATCTGTGATCGTAACGATGGTGTTATTAAATGTTGATTTGATGTGGGCGATACCGCGCGTCACACCCTTGCGAAGCTTTTTCTTGGCGCCTTGCTTACCAGCCTTGCTGTCAGCCATTTTTTATTCCTGTTGCAAAGCGGATCAACCGGTCGTACGACCGTCCCCGCTTTTAATTTTCTGATCATTTCCAACCAGCACTTCGATTGGCCAGCGATGCAAATGATCCATTGATTCACACAATTGTCTTACTTGCCGAGTTCCTTCACGCCCTTCTTGCCAGCCACGGTCTTACGCGGGCCTTTACGCGTACGGGCATTGGAGCGAGTACGCTGACCGCGCACCGGCAGACTCTTGCGATGGCGCTGCCCGCGATAGCTGGCAATATCGCGCAGCCGCGTGATGTTCTGCTGAATCGAGCGACGCAACGCACCTTCGACCAGCGTGTAACGATCAATCACACCGATGATCTTGGCGATTTCGTCTTCCGTCAGATCCTTGGCGCGACGCTGACCGTCAATGCCAGCTTCCTTGAGAATCTTGTCGCTGTTGGTCGGCCCCAGCCCGTAGATATAACGCAGGCTGATGCGGATTGGTTTGTCGTTGGGAATATCAATACCCGAAATACGTGGCATTAGTCACTCCAGTTGCCCGATAAATTCAGTAACAATAGACGATTAAGGGCCTATCGTCTGATTGGGAAGCTGGCAGGCCAACTCCCGAGATCAAACAAACTAGCCTTGTTTTTGCTTGTGCTTGACGTTTGTGCAGATCACGCGAACCACGCCCTTGCGGCGCACAATCTTGCAGTTTTCACATATTCTCTTGACGCTTGTTCGCACCTTCATATTGCACCAGTCCGCTTCGTGTTGTTCGAATCAAACAATTTAACAGAAACTCACCCACACCTCAAGGGGGTTTGTCTCATAAAACCAAAACAAACGCTGTTGCAGCATAATAACCGCTGCATCAGACGCATGGGGCCTGCTCGTCAGACCAACCGACCATCCGTTAAAACATCCGCTCCGGCATCCGTTACCGCCACGGTGTGCTCAAAATGGGCGGCCGGTTGACCATCGCGCGTCACCACCGTCCAGCCGTCACTGAGCATATTCACCTGCCGCCGGCCCATGACCACCATCGGTTCGATGGCCAAAGTCATGCCTGATCGCAGTATAAAATCGCTGCGCATCTGTTCGTGACTGACAAAATTAGCCACTTTGGGATCTTCGTGCATCGTCCGTCCGATACCATGACCCACAAATTCACGAACGACCGAAAAACCGGCTTTTTCAATCATTGCCTGCATCAATCGGGCAATATCCGACCACTTTCGGCCTGGTTTGATATTTTCAATCGCCAAATCCAGGCTTTGGCGGGTTATGTCAAGCAGTTTCTGTTTGGCTGGCGATATTTTCCCGACCGCAACCGTCACCGCTGAATCAGAACAATATCCCGACAAACCAGTCGCTGCATCAACCGTAACAATATCCCCTTCATGAAGAACGCGCGTCCCGGGGATGCCATGCACCACTTCTTCATTAACGCTGATGCACGTTTCAGCGGGATAACCTTGCCCGGGTTTATAGGTCGGGTAATTTTTACTCAACCCCACCGCACCGTGGCGCTCCAATTCCTGGCGGGCGATTTCATTCAGTTCGCCGGTCGTGATTCCTGGTTTCACCGCCTGACACATCAATTCCAGAACCTTGCAGGCAACCTGTCCAGCGCGCCGCATCTGCTCGATCTCGCGGCGGGTTTTAATGACGATTGGCATGGATTCTGGTTGCCCTGCCATCAACCGCTGTCCCATGCAGGCACTTGTCATCAACCTGCGTCAACAACGGTTTGAGAGGCAACTCCTTAATACTGGCTTCCCTTAATTCGCTTGCCTTTGGCGCCGGGGCTGCTCAAAAAGCCGCTGTAATTTCGCATCAACAAGTTCGCTTCAATTCGCTGCACCATGTCCAGACCAACACTGACCACAATCAGCAGACCTGTTCCACCCAAAAACGCTGTGATCTGCCAGTCAATATCCAGCCAGGCGGACACAGCCGTCGGGATCACCGCGATAATCGCCAGAAATGCTGCACCGACAAACGTGATGCGCATCATGACACGTTCCAGATAATCCGCTGTCCGTTTACCCGGACGCAACCCGGGAATAAAACTGCCATAATCGCGCAATTGGCTGGCCATTTCCTTGGGCTGAAATTGCACCGTTGTCCAGAAATAGGCGAAGAAATAGATCATCGCAATTTCGGTAATGATGTAGACATACCCGCCACGGGTAAACTCCAGATTCAACCAGCGCATCGACTGGGTCCACCAGCCGACATCGACCTGATTCGGATCGCCGGCCAGTGTGCTGAACAGGAATCCCGGGAAAAGCATCAGCGATTGCGCGAAAATGATGGGCATGACGCCGCCGTGATTCACACGCAGCGGCAAATATTGTTTGGCACCGCCATACACCTTGCGGCCACGGGTATGTTTGGCTTGCTGGATCGGAATACGGCGCTGGGCCTGCGTGATCAGAATCGAACCGGCTGTAATCGAGACAAAGCTGGCCAGCAGGAAGATCAACTTGCCCAGGGTCATGGTGCGCTGCGGATCAGCTGCGCCGGACAGGCTGAAGTTGGACGTTTCGATTACCAGGATGATTGCGTACGGCATGCGGCTGAGAATGCCCGCCATGATGATCAGCGAAATACCATTACCCAGACCATATTCGTCGATCTGTTCGCCCAGCCACATCAGGAAGATGCAGCCCGCCGTCAACGAAAAAATCCCCATGATCCAAAAGAGCGAACTCCCTTGGAATCCCGCCTGCACCATGTCATTCTGGTGCATGTACCCCAGCCAGAAAATGGCTTGAACCACACACAGCGGAACCGTCAGATAGCGCGTCCATTCCTGGATTTTGCGCTGACCTGTCTGCCCCTCCTTCTTCAGTTTTTCCAGCGCCGGAACGACCGTCGTCAGGAGCTGAAGAATGATCGACGCCGAAATGTACGGCATGATTCCCAGACCGAAAATCGTGCTCTGGGAAAGGTTTCCTCCGGAAAACAGCGAGGCATAATTGGCAAAACGCTCGACCGCCGTAGTGCCCGCCCCTTCCTGCATCTTCGCTTCCAGCGCGCTCTGGTTCACACCGGGAATCGGAATATGAAATCCGACGCGATATACCAGCAGCATGAACAAGGTAAACAGCACCTTGTTCCTCAGTTCTGGAACTCGAAAAACATTAAGCAGCGTCTTGAACATGGAATCGGTCCGTCCGGCGGAGCTTCATCTTACTCTGACGTCGTTTCAGCCGAGGCGCTGTCGCCTTCAGAGGCTTGGGCGGCTTCGGCAGCCTTGGCTTTTTTACCCCCAGCCTTGCCAGTACCTTCGCGCGGGACAAATTTCTTCTTTACCTTGGGAAATTCGTAGGTCTCTCCCTTGGCATTGTTCGCCTGACCGCCCGAACGGGTGATCAGATCAAACGCGCTGCGCGAATACTTGCCCGCCTGAATCGTCAGCTTTTTGCTGATTGCGCCCTCGCCCAGAATCTTCACCGGAAGCGCCGTGTCCTTGATCAGACCGGCTTCATACAGCGTGTTGCTGTCGATGATGCTGCCATCATCAAACTGCTGCAGATCCTGAACATTGACGATATGGTAACGGCGCTCAAATTCAAAATTGCTGAACCCGCGCTTGGGCAGGCGACGAAAAATGGGCATCTGCCCATGTTCGTGTCCACGTTTGACATATTTACCCACGCGCGCCTTGGCGCCCTTGGTACCACGGCCAGCGGTTTTACCTTCGCCGGCACTGCGGCCGCGCCCCTTGCGGGTTCGCTTGCGGTTGCGCGTTGCGCCGGACGTTATTTCGTGAATCATGCTCATGTCTGCTTCTCGTTGATCAATGTCCTGATATCAGGCCAATTACTAACTTGTCGTCATTCCCAGCCAGACCGGCGTGAAATCGCGGCGAGAACGCGCGATCACACCACCAACATTCATCCGCACTCACGCGGTTTCCAGCTCGCCAGCGCCCTTGGGCAGCTCAACGCCGCGTTTCTGGCTGACACGCTCAGGCGACTGAATACGTCGCAGTGCATCCAATGCGGCCTTGACCAGATTCTTCGGGCTGGTCGAACCATACGCCTTGGTCAGAATGTCTGTGATTCCAGCCAGTTCCAGCACGGGGCGCACACTCTTGCCGGCGGTAACACCCGTACCCGGACGCGCCGGAGCCAGAACAACGGTGCTGGCACCGGATCGTCCTGTTACCTGGTGCGGAATGGTCGTACCCTTCAGGCTGACCTTCAGCATGTTCTTCCGCGCATCCTTGGTTGCCTTTTCCACAGCGGGCGGCACTTCATTGGCCTTGCCATAACCGATACCCACATTTCCCTGACGATCACCCGCGATTACCAGTGCCCCGAAACTAAAGGTACGTCCACCTTTGACCACTTTGGAGCAGCGATAAATACGCACGACCGAGCTTTCCAGACCACCCTCTTCTTCGCGCGAGCGTCGCTCACGATTGCCGCCGCGCTGACCACCGCGCTGACCGCCACGCTGACCACGTTGCTGCCGACCCTGTCCTGAGTCTGCACCAGCACCACCGGCTTGATCCGTTGCCGATGCGGTTGTGTCCTGACTCTGATCAGCCTGCGCTTCGGCTGCAGCCTGGGTTTGTTCCTGTGTTTCAGCCTGATTTTCCGAATTCTGCTCGCTCATGAAATACTTTCTGATTTGCCAGCTTTCCGGTCACATCGATCGTAATCATGCGCCGCGGGACAAATCGTTTTTCGTCCTGCCTTACTGGCAAGACTGCATAACCGTTTTAACAAAAGGCACAGGTGTTCAAGCCTGTGCCACCAGTCTAAAATTTCAGGCCTGCCTCACGGGCCGCATCCGCCAGTGCCTTGATCCGGCCGTGATACGAGCGGCCACCACGATCAAAAACCACCTGCGTAATTCCCGCAGCCTTGGCACGCTCGGCCACTGTTTTCCCCACCGTCTTGGCAGCGGCGATATTACCGCCGTTGGCCAGATCGCCACGGACTTCCTTTTCGATGCTCGTGGCTGAAACTAGCGTCTTACCTTCGTAATCATTGATGATCTGGCAGGTGACGTGTTTATCCGACCTGAAAACGCTCAAGCGCGGACGCTCGGCGCTTCCAAACACATTCTTGCGCACACGCCACTTGCGACGCTGCAGTCTCTGGGCTTTGGCTTTTTCACGATTCATGTTTTTATATCCCTTTCAATCACAAGGGCTTCGGTTGAAGTACGAACGCCCGATTGAAACTCAGCAAATTTCCCAGCCGTTCAATTTGCGGCTGATTATTTTTCAACTTCATTGCCCAGCCAATGATGCGCCGAGCAACTGCTGGAATGCCTGCCTTATTTGGCGCCGGCACCAGCAAAGGCCTTGCCGGGCTTGATCTTGACCTGTTCGCCCTCATAGCGAATACCCTTGCCCTTATACGGTTCGGGCTTGCGCAGATTACGAACCTGGGCGGCAAACTGACCCACCGCCTGCTTGTCTGCACCGGTCACGACGATCTTATTACCGGCCTCCAGCGCGATGCTTACGCTACCGGGGATCGCAACCGTCAATTGATTGGCATAACCAACGGACAGAACCAGGTTCTTACCTTTTTGTTCAGCTCGATAACCAACGCCCTGCACCTCCAGCACCTTGCGATAGCCCGTGGTCACACCTTCGACCATGTTGGCCAGCAAAGCGCGGGTCAGACCGTGCAGCGCCTTGGATTGCTTTTCATCATCCGGACGCTCGACAACCAGGTTGCCGTCCGATTGCGACACTTTGATCGTCGGGTGGACGCTAAACGAGAGTTTCCCCTTGGGGCCTTCCACTGCAACGTCCTGGCCGCTGATACTGACTTTGGCCTTGCCGACGGGAATGGGTTTTTTACCAATTCGGCTCATTTGACACCTGAATACTTTCTATTGCCGACCTTTTATTTACTGACTTCTTTATCGCGAACAGCTGGCGGCACATTTTCGACACCTTCATGCCAGACTCGATCCGTTCATCAGCTCACGGTGCAAAGCAATTCGCCACCGACATTCGCCTCACGGGCAGCCCGGTCGCTCATCACGCCCTTGCTCGTCGAGATCACCACGACGCCCAGCCCATTGAGTACCTTGGGCAGCTCATCCACCTTGCGGTAGACACGGCGCCCCGGTTTACTCTGGCGTTCGATCGCATGAATGACAGCGCCGCCGTTGATCGAATATTTCAGTTTAACGCGCAGTTGACCCTGGTTGCCGTCCTCGATGGCATCGAAGGATTCGATATATCCTTCGGTCAGCAAGACCTGGGCAATACCCGTGCAGATTTTGCTGCGCGGGATAATGACCATCTTGCGTCCAACGCGGTTGGCGTTACGGATTCGGGTCAACATGTCAGCGATGGGATCTTGGTTATTCATCGCGAAGCAATTCCTCAGTGCTGAGTTCTGAGTTAACAGGGCTGGGTATTGGTTGTTCCCACCTCAGCATGCGGGACGCACCACCCAGCGACCATTTGTTGTTTCTTACCAACTTGCCTTTTTCAGGCCCGGAATCTTACCGGCCAGTGCCAGCTCCCGGAGTTTAATACGACAAATCTTGAACTTGCGCAGAACACCCTTGCTGCGACCCGTCAGCTCGCAGCGCAGATGGCTGCGCGTCGGGCTGGCGTCACGCGGAAGTTTGCTCAAGGCGGCGTAGTTCTTTTCCTTCTTGAGCTGAAGACGCTTTTCTGCATAGCGCTTTACCGTCTCCTCACGCCTCTTTTGTTTGGTTACCCAGGCTTTTGTTGCCATATCACTTTCCTATTTGACTTCAATCTCTTGCTCGCCCGCGTGCCATGCTACAGTTTGAATGAACTAAGCACCGGACAATCATCAACTTCCTGACCAGCGTCTACGCGCTCTTTTTCTCCATATCCCGGAACGGCATACCAAACTGCCGCAGCAATTCGCGCCCGGCTTCAACCTGCTGAGCGCTGGTAACCATGGTGATATTCATTCCCTGCTGGAACGTCACCTCGGCGCCATCGACTTCGGGGAAAACGGTCTGTTCGGAAAATCCGAAATTGTAGTTGCCGTTCTTGTCAAAGCCCTTGGGATCCAGCCCACGAAAGTCTTTCACGCGCGGAATCGCCAGCGAGATCAGACGATCGAGAAATTCATACATCCGCTTGCCACGCAGCGTCACCTTCAGACCGGTTTCCATGTCCTCGCGAATCTTGAAGTTGGAGACCGCCTTCTTCGAGCGGCAACGAACCGGCTTCTGACCGGCGATGACACTCAATTCGCGCTCCGCCTTGTCGATATTGGCCTTGCCTTCACCGCCGGCAATGGCAAAACGACCAACGCCCATCGAAATAACAATCTTTTCCAGCCGTGGTACCGCCATCAGGTTCTTGTAACCGAACTTCTGCTGCAGCGCCGGAACGATCTGCTTGGCATAGCGCTCGATCAAGCGTGGTTCGGGTGCTGGCTGCTGCGCCGTTTCATCCACCACTTCTTCGGTCTCAATTTTTTTACTCTTAGCGGCTTTCCGTGCTGCAATCTGCTCAGCACTGGGCTTGCCTTTTTTCTTCTGTTCGTCTGCCATAAAAGCCTCTTAACAATCGCTGGTCTGCCTGGAACACTGCTTCAGGTCCGCAGCATCTCGCCTTGTTTGATTACTATTTACCGACGCGACCAAGATCAGCGCCGTTTTTAATCGCAATACGGTGCTTGCCATCCGATTTTTCCACAAATCGAACCCGTGTCGCCTGACCGCTGGTCGGTTCAACCGGCAATACGTTGCTGATGTGGATCGCTGCGTCTTTCTTGATTCGGCCACCCTGCGGATAACGCTGGCTGGGCCGAACATGCTTCCACACCGTGTTAATGCCTTCAACAATAACACGATCCTTGTCGCTGATAATTTTCAGGACTTTTCCCGTTTTGCCCTTGTCGGTACCAGCGATCACCTTGACCATGTCGCCTGTTTTAATGTGTCGTGCCATCGTTTCTGCCAGTTATCAGTTTCAAATTATTCGATCACACATCATCGCAACCGCTTCGCCAGCCCGCACGGGCAATTTGCCCTCTGGTCTTACACCACTTCGCTGGCCAGGGAGACGATCTTCATAAAGTTCTTCTCACGCAGCTCACGGGCCACCGCTCCGAAAATACGCGTGCCACGCGGATTGTTTTCCTTGTCAATCACAACGGCTGCATTCTTATCGAAGCGAACCAGGCTCCCGTCGGGGCGGCGTGTCGCGTGCTTGGTTCGCACGATCACGCAGCGTATCACATCACCCTGCTTGACATCGCCGGCGGGAATCGCCTTCTTGACGGCGCAGATGATAATGTCACCCACACCGGCCACCCGCCGCTTGAAACGGCCTTTACTGCTGCTTCCGCGTAACACCTTGATGCACTGTGCCTGTTTGGCACCGGTGTTATCTGCGATATCAAGCATTGTTTGTTGCTGGATCATGACTCAATCCGTTTTTCTTAATCCGAAATTACTTGATGCCTTCATCAACTTCCCGCGACGTACACCGGCTTATCAAAACCGGTTACTACTCGGAAACCTTCCCGGTCATCACTTGTTCCGCCGAAATCTGCACCGCACGCTCAGGGGCCTTGGAGACAACCCGCAACAACCGATGATGCTTGGTCTTGCTCAACGGGCGGCATTCGGCGATTTCAACCGTATCGCCTTCGCGCGCTTCGTTGTTTTCATCGTGAGCATGCAGCACCGTCTGCCGACGCAGATACTTCCCGTACTTGGGGTGCTTGGTCTGATAATCGACAACAACCTTGATTGTCTTATTGCCTTTATCCGAAGCAACCACACCCTGGATCGTACGCAAAAGGGATCGTTGGCTGGTTGTCGCGCTTGCTTGTGCCATTGTTATTCTCTTACCAGTTTTGCAGAACCGAAATTCTGACCATCTATTATTACTTCGCAGCCTGTTCCAGTTGACGCTGACGCAGGATCGTCTTGATCCGGGCAATATCGCGCCTGGCCTTGGCGATCTGGCTGGGGTCTTCCAACTTTTCCGTAACCGCCTGGGTACGCAGCGTGAACAGGTGCTTTTGCCGACTCAGCAGATCCTGCTCCAGTGCGCTCTGCTCTTTTTCCCGCAATTCTTTGACTTTCATAACTACCTCAAGCCTGTACGGCTATATTCATCAATTTTTATGCCACCGCGTGACGCCGTGCCACGAACCGGCAATTCACCGGCATCTTGTGCGCCACTCGCGCCAACGCCTGTTTGGCCGTTCGTTCATCCACGCCGGTGATTTCAAACAGAACCTGACCGGGCTTGACCACCGCCACCCAGAATTCCGGTTCGCCCTTACCCTTGCCCATACGTGTTTCCAGGGGCTTGGCTGATACCGGTTTGTGCGGGAAGATACGAATAAACAACCGACCTTCTCGACGCAGATAGTGGCTACACGCGACACGACCAGCTTCAATTTGCCGGGCTGTGATCCACGAGCCTTCGGTGGTCTGCAGGCCATAATCGCCAAACGCGACATAGTTCCCGCGGCTGGCATTGCCTTTCATTTTTCCCCGCTGGCTCTTGCGGAACTTCACTCTTTTTGGCATCAACGGCATTGAGCACCAACCTTAAATACTGTCTAAACACTCGCCTTACTTCGCCTGCACGAAACAACCCCGCCTTACCGGCGACCGCGACGCGGGCCACCACCAGGACGAACATCTGTTTCCAGCACTTCTTCACCATACATTCCGCGATAGATCCACGTCTTGACACCAATCGTGCCATAGGTTGTGAACGCAATCGCGTATCCATAATTCACATCGGCCTGCAACGTGGTCAGTGGAACCGAACCCGTCGTCGCCTTTTCGCTGCGGGCAATTTCCGAACCACCCAGACGGCCACTCACCTGCACCCGAATACCCTTGGCGCCAGCCTGCATTGTGGCATCCATGCGCATCTTCAAAACGCGACGAAAACTCGCACGCTTCTTCAACTGCTCGGCAATCCCCTCAGCCACCAACTGGGCATTGAGGTCGGGGTTCTTGATCTCAGTCACCTTGATCGGAGCGACCTTGCGCTTGATCAGGTCTTCAACTTCTTCACGCAATTTATCCACTTCGGCACCCTTGGGGCCGATCACCAGACCGGGTCGGGCGGTACGCAGGGTGATGGTCACTTCCTCACGGGTGCGCTCGATCAATATATCGCTTACAGCAGCAAACGGCGGGCGACGATTCAGCTTGCGGTCAATCAGTTCCCGAATCGCCTGATCTTCCACCAGGAAATCGCCGTACGCATGCTTGGGCGCATACCACCGTGATTTCCAGTCTTCCGTAATGCCCACTCGGAACCCGAGAGGATTGACTTTTTGACCCATGATTATCTCGTCGCTTTGTTCACTTTACGTCTTCTTGTCACTCACCGGTTCACCGGTGCACCTCGTCAATCACCGCAGATCAGCGCTCATCCAGCGTCACGCAAATATGACTGGTCCGCTTGAAAATGGAGTACGCCTTGCCGCGATCCTTCGGTTGAAACCGCTTGATGATCGGGCCTGGATCCACATGAGCCGACGCAACATACAGCGTGTTGCGTGCTGGGACTTCCTGCTCGTTGGCATTGGCCACCGCTGACCGGATGACCTTTTCAACCAGTACGCTGGCACGCTGCTTGGAAAAACGCAGCATCGACAAGGCATCGTCAACATCACGGCCACGAATCAGATCAACCACCAGCCGCGCCTTTCGCGGGCTGATCCGAGCGAATCGATGTTTAGCTGGAAACGGCATCTTAAAATCCTTACCTGAACTCAGCTCATTCTGCTTGTTTCAGCAAACCCGGCTGAATCCCATTCAACATCTCAAACAAACAACCGACCACGCGACCTATCGGGCGACTTCCTTTTTGGCGCCGCTGTGACCACGGAACACGCGCGTCGGAGAAAATTCACCAAGCTTATGTCCGACCATGTCTTCCTGGACAAACACACGCAGGAACTTGTTTCCGTTGTGCACTTCAAACGTATGGCCGACAAATTCCGGAATAATCGTGCAGGCACGCGACCAAGTTTTGATCGGGGTCTTAGCTCGATTTTCGTTCAGCTTTGCCACTTTGACGAACAGTTTTTCATCGACAAAAGGGCCTTTTTTGCTGCTTCTGCTCATATCTCGTTACCCGTTATCTGCTGCCGCAACCATCAATGGATCGGGCAGCTCGCCTATGCCTTACACGTTTACAGTCTGCGGCCGCTGCTGATGCTTACCAAACTTACGACGGCGCAGAATCAATTTTTCACTATGTTTTCTGGAGTTACGCGTCTTGCCACCCTTGGCCAGTACGCCCGTCCGGCTTACCGGATGACGACCACCATTGGCACGACCTTCACCACCACCCAGCGGATGGTCGATCGGGTTTTTCGCCTTGGCACGACTTAACGGGCGAATGCCCATGTGCCGGCTTCGGCCCGCTTTACCGATGGAAAAATTGCTCCAGTCCAGATTGCCAAGCTGGCCAATCGTTGCCCGACAGGAACTCTTGATTCGGCGCATTTCGCCCGATGGTAGAATAATGACCGACCACTCGCCTTCTTTGGCGCCCAGTCGACCAACTCCACCGGCGGATCGAACCAGTTTCCCGCCCTGCCCGGGGTTCATTTCGATATTATGAATTTCCAGACCGGCTGGGATATTGGCCAGCGGCATGCTGTTGCCAGCCTCCGGTGCCACACTTTCACCGCTGATCACCGTTGCGCCAATCTGCAGTTTGTTCGGCGCCAAAATATACGATTTTTTCCCGTCCGCGTACTCGATCAGCGCGATATTACACGACCGATTCGGGTCATATTCGATGGCTAGCACTTTGGCCGGCACGTTATCGCGCTGACGCTTGAAGTCAATCAGCCGATACAACCGCTTATTACCGCCGCCACGCCCCTGGGCAGTAATGACACCATGATGATTGCGGCCGTTGGCGCGGCGCTTGCCCACCGTGAGCGATTTTTCCGGCTTGAACTTGGTCAGCTCAGCCTTGTAGTCGATCACGCTGGCGTCGCGGCGGCCGGCGGAGGTCGGATTGTATAGCTTGATAGCCATGATTATTCAGTCCACTTCAGGTCAGCCAGCCGGTGTCGGCACCTGCTGGCAGTTTTTACTTAAAACAGTTCAATCCTCGAGTCTTCGTGCAGGGTGACAATCGCGCGCTTCCAGTCGCTGGTTGTAACCACCCGCGTTTTGCTGCGACGCGGCTTACCCGCGCGATTGATCGTGCGCACGCTGGTCACCTTCACCGAGTACAGGCTTTCAACCGCCTGCTTGATCTGATACTTGTTCGCATCATTGGCCACCTTGAAAACGTACGAATTACCCTGCTCCTGCAGGCGCGTCGCCTTTTCGGTTACCAGCGGCTTGATGATCACATTTGTGCTGTCCATGAGCTGATCCGTTACCTTGAGAACTTCAATTCAAAACGCCTGATGATCCTTATCGCCTGACTCGCTTATGCCAGAATCTGTTCCAAGCCCTGCCGGGTCAGAAGCAGCGTGCGGTTCCGGAGAATGTCCCACGCATTGAGCTGACTCACCGTCGTCAATGTCGTACGCTGGATATTGCGCGACGCCCGCTCAACGGCTTCATTACGCTCGGCCAGCGCCACCAGGCACGAACGTTCAATGCCCAGTGATTTGTAAACCTGCGCCATCACCTTCGTTTTGGGCTGATCCAGATCGATATTTTCGAGAACACGCACATCCTGACTCTGAATTTTGCTCAGAATCGCGCTATTCGTAGCGGCCTGACGCATCTTGCGTGGCATGGCCAGACGCCAGTCCTTCGGGCGCTTCTGCTTGGCATGACCGCCACCCTTTTTGACCGGGTTGCGAATCGTTCCGGTTCGGGCATTACCCGTACCCTTCTGGCGGAACATCTTGCGGGTCGATCCAGCCACTTCTCCGCGCGCCAGCGTGCGAACGCTGCCTTGACGCAGATTGGCGTGATACATCACCAGCGCCTGCTTGAGCAGCTCCTTCTTGACCTGTCCGCCCAGCTTGGCTTCATCCAGCGTAAGCGTGTCAACCTTCTGTCCGCTCAGATTGTAAATTGGAACTTCAATCATGACTTAGCCTGGCTAACTGCCACTGTTCGCCGACTCAACGCCGGCAAAAAATTCAATCGATTATTTCTTTTCAACGATCGCCTTAGCAGTCTTGCTCTGACGAACAAAAAGGAGCC
Organism: Phycisphaerales bacterium; assembly: GCA_020847375.1. Taxonomy (GTDB): domain Bacteria; phylum Planctomycetota; class Phycisphaerae; order Tepidisphaerales; family Tepidisphaeraceae; genus JADLCB01. The sequence goes on from JADLCB010000029.1 coordinate 105,437, forward strand.
CGCCATTCGGTCCTGGCAAAGCTCCTTTAATCAACAACAAATTCTTTTCAGCATCAATCTTGATCAGCGGGTGATTGCGTGAGGTCACACGGTCACAGCCCATATGCCCAGCCATGCGCACACCTTTTTTCGGTTTACCCGACTGACCGCGCCACGTCGCACGCGAGGCGATGGAACCGGGCGAGCGATGCTTGCGTTCGGTGCCGTGACTGGCTGGCTGACCGCCGAAATTATGGCGCTTCATGACACCCGCCGTGCCCTTGCCCTTGCTCGTGCCGACCACATCGACAAACTGTACGCCATCAAACTCCGAAACCGTGACCTGCTCACCGAGCTGACGCTCGCTCGCCTGCTTCAGGCGAATTTCGCGGTAATGTTTCAGGGGGGATGCGCCAGCCTTGGCAGCATGACCAATCAGCGGAAACGTGCTGAACTTTGGTTTAATCTGACCATAGGCGATCTGGACGGCGTTATAACCATCCTTGCCGTCCGTGGTCTTCACCTGAGTAACAACGCACGGCCCAGCCTGCACCACGGTAACGGGCACGATTTGCCCAGCCTCGTTGTACACGCGGGTCATCCCGATTTTTTTACCAAGCAGTGCAGGAGTCATCGCAGGAACCTTGATGGCGAATCGATTTTGGTCTCAACAACCTGACTAATCGATCGCGTTATGCCGTTAAACAAAAAAATTTATCCCCGGCTCGCGCCCCGTCAGGTCATGACCTTAAGGGTAAATGGCTCTTGGATGAGCCTCGCGACCGGCCAAGTCGGCATCCCTTTAACGCAGGGTGCCAATTATAAATTCAGTAAAAACTCAGGCCTTGATCTTCACGAACACACCGGCAGGAACAACCAGGCGATTCAACGCCTCAACTGTACGGGCCGTCGGTTCGAAAATATCGACAACACGCTTATGCGTACGCATTTCAAACTGCTCACGCGATTTCTTGTCGATGTGCGGGCTGCGCAACACCGTGTAACGCTCAACCCGGGTCGGCATTGGAATTGGCCCACAGACGCGAGCATTGGTGCGCTTGGCGTGTTCGACAATTTCTTTCGCCGAAGCATCCAAGGCCCGATGGTCGTATGCTTCCATCCGAATTCGAATCCGATCACCGGTCATACGTTAGCAGTCCATTCAATCGTTCGTGAATCCAGCTTTCAGGGTCTCCCTGCCACAAACAGACAAAGGACAACCCGTCTCACCCAAAATCAGGTGAGTGGAGTAATTTACCCACCTGGAAGTTTATGTCAACTCCTCTGACCAAATAAAAAATTATTTCTTACATTTTTGCGCTTTTGCAAACTCCGCAGCGCAAACTAAACCCTTAATGGTGTGTTGACGTTCTGTACCTGGCTCAGCCATTTGCCGGCGATTTCGATGCCTACACCCTGACTCATGGTCTGTTCGACCCGAGTCGATAAGAAGGCAACTGATGATAGAGCCTGAATTTGTTGACCGGCGATACCGCAGATGAACGACCATAATCCTCTTGGTTTGCTCTGGAGAAATATGAATATCCAAGCGGCTGATTATGATTTTTGCCCGAACTGCAACCTATGTCTGGTAAAAGCGTCCTAATATAAGGTATAGTAGGAAGTTGAGCAGCGTAGCAGTTGCTTGATAATCGACTACTTTTCTATAGCGTACGGTAAACTGTGCTGGAGAAAGCGTAAAATGGGTAAATTAAGCCAAAAAGTTATCGTCATGGCAGTTGCTGCGGTTCCGCTGACTTTCGGCGCTTCGGCGTTCGGTCAGTATATGACCGGTAACGACGGTCGCGCCTTGGACGCATCCAACCAGATCGGCAGCGGTGGATACAATCAGGGTGTTTCGCGCACGCCATCAGTAACGCCGGATGACATTATTTATGGCAATGTCACAGGTGGCCGCCAGTTCCGTGGCGGTGTCAATATGTTCGATTCGCGCGAATTTCGCGGTACGACCAGCACTCGATCGACCGACGATTTCATTCGTGATAGTTCCGGCGCACCGATTCCGGGCACGGCCGGCGTTGATTTAACCAAACCGCAAGCGTTTTACGGTGATTATCGCGCGGTAGCCCCCCCTGCCAACAGCGCCCAGGTCGGGGCGACGGGCGCATTTGTCGGTACGTCCGGCCCGCAACGACTTGATCACAGCATCTCCGGTTTACAACCCGGTACTCTAAATTACGCCAGCCCCAATGCACTGATTCTACCCAATGGCACTCAGGGCGCTGCGCAAAATCAGTCCGTGTTAACGGGTTCGCCTTTGTATGGTGTTCGTGAGTTGTCTGCGACTGATCCCTATCTGTCGAACTTGAACCGCCAGCCCACCGCAGGCGATGCCAGCTTCATGACACCTGAGCAGCGCCTTCGTTCCATCCAGGATGAGCTGCAGAATCTGGCTGCTGGCAGCGCTACGGCCAACACGGTCGCTGGTCAGCAAAGCCTTGGTTCGGCGATGCAAAAGCCGTTTGAATCTCCCGAAAACGCTCCGTTGACACCGATTCAATCTCAGCAGCAGCAAAATCTTCTGCAAGGTTCTGCCATCAGTGGCGATCTGGGCACGGGAGAATCGCGCGGCAACCGGTTGTTGCTGCCGACTGCGGCGCAGCAGAGCACGCAATATGCCGAGCTGGAACGGCGTCTACAGCGTTATCAGCAGCAAACCGAAACCGCCACGGATGCCAATGCCCGCGCCTACCGCGAGCAGCAACAGCAGCAGGCCAAAGGGGCTGAACAACCGGCTGGAGCAAAGTTCCCAGCTGTTAATCCCAATCAACCGCCAGCCCAACGGTCTGGTACGAATACCGGTGGCGCTGCGCCTGGCACCGCTGCGTCAGCAATAGCGCCGCCCGTTGCGCAAGTTCCACCTGTCGCGGCGGCTCAGCGTGAAGCGACAATCCCCACCAATCTTCCCAAACCGACGCAAGCGCCGCTTCAGGTCAAGAGTCTGGCTGATGGCATTCAAGCTGAAGGTTTGAAAAATATCATGCAGCAGGCTGAGCAAGCCATGCAGAGTGGTCGGTTCACCGATGCGCTGATGCTCTACGAGCAGGCCGAGCAGGCAGCGCCCAACAACCCCTTGATCGAGCTGGGCAAAATCAATGCCCTGCTGGGCAGTACTTCTTTCGCGCGTGCTTACCCCATGCTGCGTAATGTCCTGGCATCTGATCCCGCCCTTTTGCTGGCACAGTATGACCTGAAATCCATGCTCGGGGCCAACAATCTGCAACGAACGGTCAAGGAACTGAAGTTTGTCGCTGATGTTGAAAAAGCTTCGCCTGAAGCGGTCTTCCTGCTGGCGTATGTCAGTTACAACAGCAACGATGAAGCCATGGCGGCCCGTTACCTGGCTGAAGCCAATGTGCGTTCCAACGGGCGCGACAAGTTTATCCAGCTTCTTCAACAATACTGGACGTTGCCAGCGGCGCAAGGCGATCAACCAAGCGACGCCAACAAGTAAACTGGTGTTGGCCGGTCAGTTGACGCTGGTCTGATCGTTCTGGCTGAATGGCGGACTGAAAAACCGGCTACAGCATCTGGTCTGGTTGTTTGTCAGTCATTTTTCAATCGGCTGACCACAGCCTGCGTGTCTGACGGATACTTCACTGCCCCCACAACGCCGAGCTGCAGTACATCCAAGCGTGCGGCAAAATCAATATCCGCCTGCAAATTAGCGCGGCGAATATGCTGGCCACCCAGACTCAATCGCAATAGTGCCGGCAATTGGTTGCGCGCCTGTTCAAATGTCGTCAACGCGATCAGCGCCATGTCGCTGGCTGGTTGATATCCGTGATTCTGTAACGCATGTCCAACGGCACCGGCGCCGGCAACATCCTCGAATGAAATTGCCCCCGCCGTTGCTGCGCACAGCAGGATCACATCCTGTTGCAACCGGGCTGCCTGATGGGCTGTTACGCTGGCATTGACCAACCCAGCAACAAAAACATTGTTTGCGCCTCGGGCAGACAAAATCGCCCGCGTGCCATTCGTGGTTGCCATGAAAATAATCTGCCCGACATGGTGCATGTTGGAGAATGCGCCCGGGCTGTTGCCCAAGTCAAAATCATGCGGTTTATAACAACGTTCCTCACCGCAGAGGATTTTCGGTTCATGGCATTGGGCTGCTGCATTGCGCGCATCATCCAGGCTGGCCAAGGCATGGATTTCTTTCACCCCCGCCGCCAAAGCGCTGACCATGGTTGTCGTGGCGCGCAGGACATCAAATACAACCACTGTTTTATCTCTCAACTCCCCTGTCTGAAGCTGCTGGGGCGATAGGACAACATCAAATTTCATCCTCGCATCTTCAACCACGGGTCTCATCACTGCAAGCGCCAAGTAAATTGTTCGGTGATCTGCTGGAGGCACTTGAATCATGGGTAATTTCAGAATCCTTTAGTCAGCGATATTCGTGCCGACCCTACAATTTTGTTGGCTATACAAATCAGAAAATACATCTTTGTACCCGCGACAACATCCGCCCAATATCACATCCTTCCGGATTAACTCATAAATTATTCAATAACAATTATTTACGATTCGATTCCGTCGCTGATCGTCATGGCATGGTGCATGCTATGACGGTGGTACAGCTGAACGCTGATCCGGTCGTACTCGTGGTACGACCGTGTCAGCTGACATTGAGTCAAAATCTTCAGACGGGCCTGACAACCATGCAAACCATTCAAAGAAAACGTATCGTGAAATCCACCATGACGCGCCAAGCCGCCGTCGCTTCGGTTATCGCGCATCGGCCAGCCAAGGCGGTTGCCAAAAACTGCGCAACAACGGTTCGCAACGAGTTCGGCGTCAATGTCTTTGGCGACGCGGAAATGCGCAAGCGCCTTCCGTCAGCCATCTACGCCACCTTGACGCGAACCATCAAACAAGGCGCCAAGCTCGATGCTGAAGTGGCAGAGGCCGTTGCGCAGAGCATGAAGGACTGGGCCATCGAAAAAGGGGCCACCCACTACGCCCACGTTTTTCAGCCTCTGACCGGTCTGACGGCTGAAAAACATGACAGCTTTCTAAATCCCGACGGCGACGGCGGAACAGAGCTTGCCTTCACCAGCAAGCAGTTAATCCAAGGCGAGCCAGACGCATCCTCGTTCCCATCGGGCGGGATCCGCGCCACCTTCGAGGCGCGCGGCTACACAACATGGGACACGACCAGCCCAGCGTATATTCTGGAAAACCCCAATGGAACAATCCTCTGCATCCCCACCGCCTTTTGTTCCTGGACGGGTGAGGCACTGGATAAAAAAACACCCGTGTTGCGCTCGATGCAGGCACTGAATCAGCAAGCCCAGCGCGTTTTGCGATTGTTTGGTCACACGGATAATGATTATGTTTTCCCAACCGCCGGGCCTGAACAGGAATACTTTCTGGTAGACCGTCAGTTTTTCCTTGCCCGACCCGATCTGTTTGTCTGTGGGCGTTCGCTCTTTGGTGCCAGGCCCGCCAAGGGTCAGGAGTTTGAGGATCAATACTTCGGTATCATTCCTGAGCGCATTTTGTGCTTCATGCTTGATGTCGAGCAGGAACTATACAAATTGGGCGTTCCGATCAAGACACGTCACAATGAGGTGGCACCGGGGCAGTTTGAGATTGCCCCCGTCTATGAAAACGCCAATGTCGCGGCTGATCATCAGCATCTCGTCATGATCACACTCAAGCGTGTGGCGGAAAAACACGGGCTGGCCTGCTTGCTGCATGAAAAGCCGTTCGCCGGCATTAATGGTTCGGGCAAACACCTGAACTGGTCGCTGGGCACTTCCAAAATGAATCTGCTGGAACCCGGTCGGACGCCTCATGAAAATGCGCAATTCCTTATTTTCTGCGCCGCAATCATTCGTGCCGTTCATGAAAACGCTGAATTGCTTCGTGTGGCCATTGCCCACGCTGGCAATGATCACCGTCTGGGGGCCAACGAAGCCCCGCCTGCGATTATCTCGATCTTCCTCGGCGATATGCTGACCGATATTTTTCGGCAGATTGAAAACGGTGGCGCCACCTCGAGCAAATCGCGAAGCACGATCAATGTCGGGGTTGATGTTCTCCCGCCGATCCCCAAGGACGCGGGTGATCGTAATCGAACCAGTCCGTTCGCCTTTACCGGCAATAAGTTTGAGTTCCGCGCCGTCGGTGCCAATCAATCCATCTCCGGTCCGCTGGTGATTTTGAATACGATCGTGGCCGAATCGCTTGACTATATCGCCACCCGACTTGAGCAGGAAATTCATCACGGCGGTCAGGATCTGAACAGCGCCGTTCAGATCCTGCTGCATGATGTGATCCGCGAACACAAGGCGATTATTTTCAATGGCGATGGTTACTCCGAGTGCTGGCACCAGGAGGCTGCGCGGCGCAAGTTGCCCAATCATAGTAACACCGTTGACGCAATGGCTGCGGTCATCGGCAATCAACGCTACAGCGACCTGCTCGAAAAATATGGCGTATTGTCCAACCGCGAGTTTGCCGCACGCAATGAAATCTACACGGAGCGTTACTGCAAGGACATCAACACCGAAGCGCTGCTATGTCGCGACATTGCCAAGTCGCAGATTCTTCCCGCAGCCTACCGGTATCAAGGTGAGCTGGCCCAGTCGGCGGCAGCCTTGACGCAGATCGGTAGGAAGGTGGACACCACCTCGCTCGATGCCATGGAATTGCTGGTCGGTGAGATGGAAACAACAATCGCAACGCTGGAGCGGGCATTGACGCACCATCCCAAAGGCAGCACCCTGGATCACGCCCGACACTACCGCGACAAGGTGCTCCCCGCCATGCACGCGGTGCGCGAGGTGGCAGATCGACTGGAGCGAATCGTTGCTGATGATCTCTGGCCGCTGCCGACGTATCAGGAAATGCTGTTTCTTCGTTAAGCGACAGGTGATCGGTCATGAGCACGTTGATTGCAGCGCTCGCCCAGATTAACCCCACGGTTGGCGCTTTGCATGCCAATGCCGAATTGGTCATCCAGAACATTATTCGTGCTGCGGATCAGCAGGCCGGTCTGGTGATATTCCCTGAACTTTGCCTGAGTGGATACCCGCCGGAAGACCTGGTACTCAAACCGCAGTTTCTCGACGATATCGAAACTCAGCTCGACCGGATTGCCACAGCCATGCCGCCGGATATCACGGCGATTGTCGGTGCGCCAATCCAGCGCCAAGGGCGCATCCACAACGCTGCCATTGTCCTGCAGCAAGGCCACCAGCAGCGCTGTTACCTGAAGATGGCACTGCCTAATTATGGAACTTTTGACGAGAAACGTATTTTCGCCGAAGGAACCAGCGCGATGGCGGTCGAGGCTGGCGGGCATCGTTTTGTCCTGCATATCTGCGAAGATTCGTGGTTGCCCGATGGCAAGGCGTGTCAGTTGGCGCGCCAGTTGGGTGCCGATGCGCTGGTGAATCTTTCAGCCTCGCCCTACCACGTGGGCAAACGGGCGATTCGTGAGCAGGCCCTTCGACAAACCGCACACCGACTGAATTTGCCGATATTCTACTGCAATCTCGTGGGCGGACAGGATGAGCTGGTGTTCGACGGCGCCAGTATGGTTCTGGGTTGCGACGGGCGCGTCATTCGCCAAGCCAGCCAGTTCAGCCAGGACCTGCTGTTGGTGCGCTGGTCTGAGGTGATCGCATCTCACACGATACTCGATCCACCGGCAAGGCTGACCGACGAACCGGAGGCTGAAATTCACGCAGCCCTTTGCCTGGGGCTGCGCGACTATGTGGAGAAAAACAGGTTCAGTCAGGTTCTGGTGGCTATCAGCGGCGGGATTGATTCAGCCCTGGTGGCTTGTCTGGCGGTCGATGCACTGGGGCCTGGGCGCGTGGTGGGCGTGACGATGCCGTCCGAGTTCACGTCATGGCAGACACGGGACGATGCCCGTGAGCTGGCCAAGCGGCTCGGTATCGAATTTCACGACATTCCCATTACCAGCATTTACAACACCAGTCTCGAAAAACTATCATCCTTGTGGCCGGGGCGAACCATGGACAGCACCGAGGAAAATCTGCAGGCGCGAATCCGCGGTAATCTGGTCATGGCCATGGCGAACAAATTCAATTGGCTGGTTCTGACCACCGGAAACAAGAGCGAATTTGCCACCGGATATTGCACCCTGTATGGCGACATGGCTGGGGGGCTGGCCGTTATCAAGGATCTCTACAAAACACAGGTCTACAAGCTTTCGCGCTGGTGCAATGAGCAAAACCCTGAATCGCCGCCGATCCCCGTTTCCATCATCGAGCGTGCCCCATCGGCCGAATTACGACCGAACCAGAAAGATCAGGATTTTTTACCCCCCTATGAAACACTTGACCCGATTCTGACGTATTATATTGAGCAAGATCGGAGCATCGACCGGATTGTGGCGGCAGGTTTTGATCCAGCCGTTGTCGCGCGAGTGATTCGTCTGGTGGATGCCAGCGAATACAAGCGTCGCCAAAGTCCACCGGGAATTAAAATCACCGCCAAATCATTTGGCCGCGACCGGCGCTTACCCATTACCAGTCAATACCATGACCAGCAACCCCGATTCCAACTCGTCTGAAAAGCTGCTGCCAGCACCGCGTGCAGCCGAGAACAATCTCCAGATGGCCAGCGAGGTGTTGGCGGCGGGTTCGCGCGAACTGGACTGGGTACAGGAGCTGTCGTTGCTGCACAACGTCAGTCGGATTCTGGATCAAAGCCTGGATATGCGCGAAGTGGTCAGTCCGGTGCTCGAAGCGTTGTCGGACACCATGAATCTGCAGTACGGGACGATCACCCTGCTGAACCGGACGACCGGCGACATTCTCATCGAAGTCGCCCACGGCTTGTCGATGCAGCAGGCCCGGCGCGGCCGTTACAAGCTCGGCGAAGGAGTCACCGGCCAGGTCGTACTGACCGGTGAACCCATGATCGTACCGCGCAAGAGTGATTCAGCCCTGCTGGTTGACCGAACCAAGCGCGGCAAGCGCCCTGATGCGTCGTTCATCTGCGTGCCCATCAAATCCGGTCAGGAGGTCATTGGCGCACTCAGTGCTGAAACACAGTACCGGCCGGACCATGATCTTCGTAACGACATTTACCTGTTGACCATTGTCGCATCGATGATCGCCCAAGCCGCCCAATTGCGCCGCACGGCCCAGGAGGAGACGGAAAAACTCGAAAAAGAGAACGAACGGCTGCGGCGGGAGTTGCGCGAACGTTTCCGCCCGTCCAACATCATCGGCAACAGCCACGAGATGCGCTTTGTCTATGACCAGATCGCCCAAGTCTGCAAAAGCCAGGCCACCTGCCTGATTCTGGGCGAATCGGGGACCGGCAAGGAATTGATCGCCCACGCCATCCATTACAACAGCGACCGGGCGGACAAACCCTTTGTGCGCGTACACTGCGGGGCGCTGCCCGAAAGCGTCGTCGAGAGTGAGCTGTTCGGCCATGTCAAAGGCGCCTTCACCGGCGCCAACACCCTGCGTAAAGGTCGCTTTGAACTGGCCCACGGTGGGACGCTTTTTCTCGACGAGGTGGGCGATATCTCCATGCCGATCCAGATCAAGTTGCTGCGGGTTCTGCAGGAACGTGAATTTGAGCGCGTGGGCGGCAGTGAAACCATCAAGGTCAATGTTCGTCTCATTGCTGCCACCAACCACAATCTGCGCAATTTGATCGCCGAAGGAAAATTCCGCGAAGACCTGTACTATCGTCTGCACGTGTTCCCCATCTACGCCCCGCCCTTGCGCAAGCGTAAGACGGATATCGTGCTGCTGGCGGATTATTTCCTTGAGAAATACGCCCGGGAGAATCATAAAAAAGTGCTGCGCCTGTCCAGCGCCGTGATTGATATGTTGATGAGTTATCACTGGCCGGGCAATGTCCGCGAGCTGGAAAACTGCATCGAGCGCGCCGTGCTGGTCTCCGAAGGCGAGGTCATTCACCCCTCGCATCTGCCGCCGACCTTGCAAACGGCTGAAGCCAGCGGAACCCAAACCAGCGGCAGCCTTCAGAATCTGGTCGAATCGTATGAACGCGACCTGATTGTCGATGCGCTGAAATCATCGCGCGGCAATATGGCTTCGGCCGCCCGTGCCCTGAAAACCACGCAGCGCGTGCTGGGATACAAAGTTCATAAGTACGAGGTTGATCCCAAAAAATATACAACGTGAATGCCGCAGCACTGAATTGAGCATGAATACGACTGCGCCGATCGAACCACGGCGCAGCCATGCAGCAATCACGCCACCGGTGCAGCAATCAGACGCGGGGCAAATCATGTCCCACTTTGGTCGGCAGTTGACTCTGGCCCATCAGAAACAGATCGACCTGGCGGGCTGTTTCACGCCCCTCGGAAATTGCCCAGACGATGAGCGATTGTCCGCGACGACCGTCGCCAGCAGCGAACACGCCCGGTACGGTTGTCATGTACTGCTCATCCGTCTTCAGCGTACCGTTGCGATTCAGGGCGCAACCCAGTTGTTCGGCAAATGGGTCGGCTTCCGGGCCGACAAACCCTAACGCCAGCAAGACCAGATCAGCTTTCCATATCTTTTGCGTACCGGCCAGTTCCTCGATTTTGGGTGGGCTGCCTGGCTGACCGGCAGTCATGCGCACTTCGACCGTTTCCAGCGCTTCCACGCGCCCATCGGTTCCGATGAACCGTTTGGTCGATAAACTGAAGGCGCGGTTGCACCCTTCCTCATGCGAACTGCTGAGGCGCAGGCGCATGGGATAATACGGCCAGGGTTGATGGGCAGGCCGGGTAGCCGGAGGCATGGGGAGCAATTCAAAATTAGTCACCGACGCAGCGCCCTGACGATTGGACGTTCCAATGCAGTCGCTGCCGGTATCACCGCCGCCGATCACAATCACATGCTTGCCGGTGGCGACAATCTGATCAGGAACCTGTTCGCCGGCGACGACGCGGTTCTGCTGCGGCAAAAACGACATCGCCAGATGAACACCCGCCAGTTCGCGGCCGGGCACGGGCAAGTCGCGGCCCCGCGTCGATCCAATACAGATCACGATGGCATCAAACTCTCTGCGCAACTGATCCAACGGGATATCCCTGCCGACATGAACCGATGTTTTGAAGACAATACCCTCGGCTTCCATAATGGTCAGGCGGCGGTCGATGACCCACTTTTCCAGTTTGAAATCGGGAATGCCCAATCGAAGCAATCCGCCGATACGGTGGGAGCGCTCAAAAACCGTGACAAGATGCCCCGCCCGATTCAACTGCTGGGCAGCAGCCAGGCCTGACGGGCCGGAACCAATGATGGCGATTTTTTTACCGGTGCGCTTTGCCGGTGGCTCGGGCTTGATCCAGTTGTTGGCAAAAGCGGTCTCAACGATCTGTTTTTCCAATTGTTCGATCGTCACCGGCGGCTCATTGATCCCCAGTACGCAGGCCTCCTCGCACGGGGCAGGACATAGCCGGCCGGTAAACTCGGGGAAATTGTTGGTCGCATGCAGGCGGTCGCTGGCGCGCTTCCAATCGCCGCGATAAACCAGGTCGTTGAAATCCGGGATGAAGTTTCCCAGCGGACAACCCACATGGCAGAACGGTACGCCACAGTTCATACATCGCGCTGCCTGCTGACGCGCCTTATCCTGCGGAAACTCCTCGACAAACTCACGATAATTGGTCAGACGTTCAACGACGGGCAGCCGGTGCGGCAGCTCGCGTTGGTATTCCTTGAATCCTGTTGGCTTTCCCATTGGTCTATCCGAAAAAATTCCTTGATTGTCTGATCTTCAGTCTGATTGAACCATCGCCAGTTCCGGCGCACCGGCTGGCGCGGTATCAGTCACCGGAAGGCTGCGCGCGGATTTCTCCATGGCTTTTTTGTAGTCACGGGGAATCACGCGGATCATCCTGGACAGCGTTGTCTTCCAATCGCTCAATAGACGCAGCGCCTGCGGGCTGGCGGTATAATGGGCATGACGTTCGATCAGGCTGCGGAGCATGGCAATCTCCTGATCATCGACCAGCGATTCCAGCTCAACCATGTCAACGTTGCAGCGTCGCGTACCAAAATCGCCCTGCTCATCCAGCACATACGCGATACCGCCGGACATGCCGGCCGCAAAATTGCGTCCGGTACGACCGAGCACAACGACAACGCCTCCGGTCATATATTCACAGCCATGATCGCCCACGCCTTCAACAACCGCCTGAACGCCGCTGTTGCGCACGGCAAAGCGTTCGCCGGCAATGCCGTTGATATACGCCTGACCATCGATGGCGCCATACAGCGCCACATTGCCGATCAGAATGTTGCGCTCGGGCACGAAGCGTGAAGTGCCGGGCGGCCTGACAACCAGGCGTGCCCCAGACAGACCCTTGCCAAAGTAATCATTGGCATCGCCTTCCAAATCAATCGTCACACCACGGGCCGCAAAGGCGCCAAAACTCTGCCCTCCCGATCCTGTTGCCTGTATCGTGATGGTGTCATCGGGCAATCCTTCTGCGCCGTAGCGGCGGGAAATCTGGTGGCTGAGCATCGTGCCGAAGCTGCGATTGATGTTGCGCACCGGCTGGGAGATGTTCACTTTTTCGCCGCGCTCCAGAGCCGGCGCGGCTTTACGGATCAGTTCGTGATCCAGGGCACCATTGAGACCATGATCCTGAACGCGCGACTGATATAGGCCCACCGCTGGGGAAACCTCGGGTTTATGGAGAATACAGCTCAGGTCAAGACCCTTGGCCTTCCAGTGGTCGATGGCTCTGACCTGATTCAGACAGTCGGACTGCCCGACCATCTCCGGCAAACTCCGGAAGCCAAGGCTGGCCATGATGGCGCGCAATTCCTCAGCGACGAAGTGGAAATAATTCACCACATATTCCGGCTGACCGGCGAATTTCTTGCGCAGCTCAGGGTCCTGAGTGGCGATTCCGACCGGGCAGGTGTTCAGATGGCAGACGCGCATCATGACGCAGCCCAACGTAATCAGCGGCGCGGTGGCAAAGCCGAATTCTTCAGCGCCGAGCAGGCAGGCGATGGCTACATCGCGCCCGGTCAGCAGTTTGCCGTCGCATTCCACAACGATGCGGCTGCGCAGATCGTTCAGCACCAGAGTCTGATGCGTTTCCGAAAGACCCAACTCCCAGGGCAGACCGGTATGCTTGAGCGATGTTTCCGGCGAGGCGCCGGTTCCGCCATCATACCCGCTGATGAGCACCACATCGGCCTTGGCTTTGGCCACACCGGCGGCAACGGTTCCCACGCCCGCCTGTGAGACCAGTTTGACGCTGACGCGCGCATCAGGGTTGGCATTTTTCAGATCATGGATCAACTGGGCCAGATCCTCGATCGAATAAATGTCATGATGCGGCGGTGGCGAAATCAACTGCACATACGGCGTGGCGTGGCGCGTCTTGGCGATCCAGGGATAGACTTTATCAGCCGGTAATTGTCCGCCTTCGCCCGGCTTGGCGCCTTGCGCCATTTTGATCTGCAACTCGCGTGCGCTGGATAGATAATGGCTGGTCACACCAAAGCGGGCTGAAGCCACCTGCTTGATGGCGCTGTTGTGCGAATCGCCATTGGGCAGCGGGACAAAACGCTCGGCGTCTTCGCCACCTTCGCCGGAGTTGCTCTTGGCTCCCAGACGATTCATCGCGGTGGCCAGCGTCTCGTGCGCTTCCTTGCTGATTGATCCGTAGGACATGGCGCCGGTCTTGAAACGCTTGACGATCTCCTGCCAGGGTTCAACCTCGTCGATGGGCACTGGCGTGCGGGTTTGCGTGTTAAACGTGAACAACCCGCGCAGTGTGCATAGCTCCTTGGCTTGATGATTAACCATGCCGGCAAATTCATCGTAGACCGACTGGCTGGCGGTTCGGGTCGCCTCCTGCAGTTTGGCGATGATCAGCGGGGTGAGAATATGGCGTTCACCGGTGCGCCGCCACTGGTAGACACCGCCGGCATCCAGCTCCGGTTCGCCGGAGATGGCGCGTGGTGGGAAGGCAAAGGCGTGGCGCAACTGGGCTTCTTTGGCGATGATGTCCAAACCAACGCCCTGGATGCGGCTGAATGTGCCGGTGAAGTAGTCGTTCACCACCTGGCGATTCAGCCCCAGACATTCAAATATCTGCGCCCCGCGATAGCTGTGCAGCGTGGAAATGCCCATCTTGGACATCACCTTCAGCAGGCCCTTGTTGACCGCCTTGATGTAGTTGCTGATGGCTTTGCCAAGCTTCACCTCCAGTTGGCCTTCGCGGATCATCTGCGGAAAAATCTCGTAAACCATGTAGGGATTTACGGCGCTGGCGCCATAGCCGAACAGGACGGCAAAATGATGAACTTCGCGCACTTCGCCCGACTCGACAACAAGTCCGCACTGTGTGCGTCGCTGGTGACGAATCAAATGATGGTGCACACCGGCCACAGCCAATGCAGCCGGAATCGGTGCCAGCTCAGCATCGCCGCCACGATCAGAAAGGATCAGAATGGAATATCCATCATCCACCGCCTGAACAGCGCGACGTTGAAGTTCATCCATGGCCTTAGCCAGACCTTCCCCGCCATCGGCAGCGCGGAAAAGAGTGGGCAGCGTGATGGTGCGAATATCACCTTCACTGAAAGCCCGGATACGTTCCAGCGCATCATTGGTCAGAATGGGCTGATCGATCCGCAATTGATGGGCGTGATAATCCGTTTCCTCCAGAAGATTCAGCTCCTTGCCGATGTTCATCTGCAACGAAGTCACCAATTCTTCACGAATGGCATCCAGCGGCGGGTTCGTCACCTGGGCAAAAAGCTGCTTGAAATAGTTGTAGAGCAATTGCGGACGATCGGACAGGACCGCCAGAGGAATGTCCACACCCATCGACCCAATCGCCTCACTGCCGCGATTAGCCATCGGGGCAAGAAGGATTTTGAGATCTTCAAGCGTGTAGCCGAACATCCGTTGACGCTGAGTCAGCGTGGTGGTTTCCTGAATCGGCGCACTGGGCAGCTCCACAGGCAGATCGTTCAGCCCGTACAAATTCTTACTCAACCAGGCGCGATAGGGCTGGCGGGAGGCAATGTCATGCTTAATCTCCTCATCATCAATAATCCGTCCGGCCTCGGTATCGACAAGGAACATGCGCCCCGGTTCCAAACGACCTTTTTCCACGATCTGATCGGGGGCGATTTCCAGAGCGCCAGTCTCCGAAGCCATGATGACATGACCATCGCGGGTGACACAGTAGCGTGAAGGACGCAACCCGTTGCGATCCAGAATGGCACCCACACACTGGCCGTCGGTGAATGGAATTGCGGCCGGACCATCCCACGGTTCCATGAACGTGGAGTGATACTCGTAAAACGCCTTCTTCTCATCGCTCATGGTGGCATGGTTTTCCCAGGCCTCGGGGATGAGCATCATCATGGCGTGGGGCAGCGAGCGCCCGGAGTGATAAAGCAGTTCAACCGCATTATCCAGTGCGCCCGAGTCGCTGGTGCCGGGTGTGATGATGGGAAATAATTTTTTGATGTCCGAACCAAATAACGGCGACTGGAGCAACACTTCGCGCGCGTGCATGAAATTGATATTTCCACGCACGGTGTTGATTTCGCCATTATGACAGATGAATCGGAACGGCTGGGCGAGATTCCAGGCTGGGAATGTATTGGTGCTGTAGCGCTGGTGAACCAAAGCCAGGCCGCTGACCATGTCTGGATCAGTCAGGTCGGGTAAAAACGGCTTGATCTGGTCAGCCAGCATCAACCCCTTGTAGACCAGGGTGCGGCACGACAGGCTGCAAACGTAAAAGGTCTGCTTTTGCACAAGAGTGGAACGTGCAACCGCGTGGGTAATCATCTTACGGATGACGTAAAGCTTGCGATCAAAATGGCGGGCATCTTCGATCCCGTCACCGCGACCAATCAGGACTTGCGAAAGAAACGGCTCGGTGACGCGGGCGATATCACCCAACACCTGATTGTTGACCGGCACATCCCGCCAGCCAAGAAACCGCTGACCCTGCGCCTGGATGGCATCAACAAACATTCGCCGGCACTTTTCCCGCTCAGCCGCATCACGTGGTAGAAACACCAGACCAGCAGCAAATTCCTGCCGGCCGGCAGGTAGCCCAATGCCCAGTTCATCCGCTTTTTTGCGCAGAAAATTTTCCGGCAACTGGATGATAATGCCAGCACCATCACCCGTTTTTTCATCACATCCACAAGCACCACGATGGGAAAGATTGATCAAAATATCCAGCGCCATATCGATGATACGGTGCGACTTTTCCCCCTTGAGATGCGCCACACAGCCAACGCCGCAGGCATCATGCTCAAAAGCGGGATCATATAAACCTTGTCGAGGCGGAAGGCCATTGGGCTGGCCGTGGCGTAAGTAGTCGGTCATAACAAAGTCCTGCTGCAGGTGAGGAGGGGTTCAACTCCTCGATACAGTCGTGTCTATTTCCACGGCTGATCCGATTATCGCCCGCCAAGAACGTCATGACAGGCAATTTTCGTCAATCGAACACAGGATTAATTAGCTAGTCCCGTGCCACAGCAGATATGAACGTAAACATATGCGAAATAATAACTAATGATCAAATGCTGCGAATTGAATACGACAACAATGTAGCGACCGCACATTTTTGTAATACAATTTTGTATCGCGCAATTATTGGCGTGATGAGGTGAAGATTGATGTGCCTGCCTCAATCCCTGTTTTGAATCTTGGTTCCATGGAGGCACGGGCAAATCGATTTACTGATGCTGCAAGCAAGACGGTCAACCATGCTGCCCGCGCTGCGTTCGAGCATGAGCGCTGGTCAGCAGCACGGGCAGTTGGTCTTGATCGGCGTAACTTGACCCCACGTCGTCACACACCCGAGCTGCCGGTCAGCAGGTGCTTGCGATGCGCCAACGCACGCAGGCGGTTGATGGCCGCCAGGTAGGCGCGGGCACTGGCTTCGAGAATGTCTGTACTCAATCCCCGGCCACGTACTTTTCGTCCGGAATGTTCCAGCTCAACCTGCACTTCGCCCTGGGCTTCAGTGCCACGGGAAATGGCGCGGATGCGGTAATCGGTCAGGCTGCAATGCACGCCTGTCAATCGCTGCAGCGCCGAGTAAATGGCATCGACCGGCCCGTCGCCGATGCTGGCATCGCGGATGGTCTGTCCGTTGGAATCGCGCAGCGTCACGGTTGCGGTGGGGATGGCATTGGTGCCGGAAGTCACCTGCACGCCGGTGAGTTCCCACAGACCATTGTCAATTTTCAACTGATCGTCCACCAGTGCTTCGATGTCTTCATCGAACACTTCCTTTTTCTTGTCCGCCAGCGCCTTGAACGCGACGAAGGCTTTTTCCAGTTGCGCATCGGCCACGTTGTATCCCAGTTGCTGAACGCGATCACGGAAGGCATGACGACCGGAGTGTTTGCCCAACACCAGCACATTGGTCGGCAGGCCGACCGTCGCCGGATCCATGATCTCATAAGTCTCGCGGAACTTCAGCACGCCATCCTGATGAATCCCCGACTCGTGGGCAAAGGCATTCTGGCCGACGACGGCTTTATTACGCTGGACGGTCAGGCCTGTGAGGTTGGAGACAATCCGGCTGGTGGGGTAGAGTTTGGTGGTATCAATCCGCGTGCCCATATTGAAATAATCGCGACGGACGCGCAGCGCCATGACCAATTCTTCCAGCGCCGCATTACCAGCCCGTTCGCCAATGCCATTGATGGTGCATTCGACCTGGCGGGCGCCGTTTTCCACGCCGGCCAGCGAATTGGCCACCGCCATGCCCAGATCATTGTGGCAATGGGTGGAAAGGATGATCCCCTTTTCCCGAATGACCGGCAGGCGCGCGATCAAATGGGCGAAGATGTTGCCGTAGCTATGCGGCATGGCGTAACCCACGGTATCGGGCAGATTGATTGTGGTGGCACCGGCTTCGATCACTGCCTGGGTGATCTGCTCGAGAAAATCCAGCTCCGTGCGGCTGGCGTCTTCAGGGCTGAACTCGATGTCGTCCGTGTACTGCCGCGCCTGCTGAACCGAACGCACGCTGATATCAATGATTTCATCGCGCCCTTTCTTCAGTTTATGGTCACGATGAATCTTGCTGGTTGCGCAAAATATATGGATGCGGCCGCGCTTGGCGGGCTTGATCGCCTCGCCGGCCCGGTCAATATCACCCGGCACGGCGCGAGCCAACCCGCAGATCACGCTGCCGGTAATCTCAGTGGCGATCTGCCGAACAGATTCAAAATCGCCGTTGGAGCTGATCGGGAAACCAGCCTCGATAATATCCACGCCCATCGCCTCGAGATAGCGGGCAATTTCCAGCTTTTCAGCATAAGTGAGGGTGGCGCCAGGCGATTGCTCGCCGTCACGCAGGGTGGTATCAAAAATTCGTATTGTTTCCATGACCGCTCCTTTTCGGGTCATTGCATCGAAGTTACTGGTTTGATCACAATATCAGCCAGATAACCCAGTAACCAACGCATCCAGCCGATCAATAAAAAAACCCCGCGAAACGCATCGCAGGGTTAATCGTCTGGAACAAACAACCAATAAACCCTGGATTACGCGCAGGCAAGGGCTAGGCCCTTTAGTGCCGCGGTAAGTTGCAGGATATTGGCGGAGGCTATTGACATAACAACTGGCATTACATCATCGGCAGTTGCATCTGTCAAGTCGAAACCATCCGTTTGCAAGCGTATTTTTTATCCCGCCCAGCTATTTCAGCACCCACATTTTCCGCTTGAATGGTTCGCGGGCTATACTGCCCTGAGGGGTTTTGCACGAGGAAGCAATCAATGCGCGCAATCGTCACGGGTCAGGTCGGAGTTGATAAAGGGCCTTATCTGGATCAGCTGCAGGAGCTGGCCAAACACAATGGCATTGATCTGGCGGTCTTTCATGTCGGACAGATGATGTATGCCGAGGCGCCGGATATCCCGCGCAATCGCATCCTGAATATCCCCATCACCCGACTCAACGCCCTGCGCCGCAGCGTCTTCAAGGAAATTCTGCGTGGGGCGGAACGTCACGAGCATGTCATCATCAACACGCACGCCACCTTTCGCTGGCGGCATGGGTTGTTTGCCGCGTTTGATTTCGATCAGATCAAGGCATTTCATGCGGATCTTTACATCACCCTGCTGGATAACGCCCAGAATGTGCATCAGCGCCTGCTGCGCGACCATGAAATCGATCACTCGCTCAAGGACATCATGGTCTGGCGCGAGGAGGAACTGCTGGCAACAGAAATCCTGGCCAATATCCTCAAGGGTTATGGCCATTTCTTCATGCTTAGCCGCAGCCTGAACCGGCGCGCGCTGCCGATTCTGCATCGCCTGCTCTTTGAACCAAAGACTAAAAAGGCATACCTCAGCTTCCCCATGAGTCACGTCATCGACCTGCCGCAGACGCTTGGACAGATCGAGCTGTTCAAGCAGCAGATCAGCCATCATCTGATCACCTTTGATCCGGCGGAAGTTGATGAGTTCAACTTGCACACGGCTGCGCTTAAGGCCATGAGCGCTGGAGAAACAACCATCACCGTCGAGGCTGCCGACGGGCCAGTCACCTTGAAAACGGCGGATGTCGCCCAGATCAGCAGCGATATCATGGGGCAGATTTACGCCCGTGACTTCAAGATGATCGATCAGTCGGACATGATCATCAGCCTCGTACCGGAATTACCCGGCGGCAAGCCCGGTCTGTCTTCCGGGGTTGAGCGCGAGTTGCATCATGCTTATGAAGGGGGCAAGGAGGTCTATGTTGTCTGGGCCTGTTCCGCCATCCCCAGCCCGTTTATCACCGAAACCGCCACCCGTGTTTTTACCAGCACCGATAAGGCAATCGAATACTTTCGCCAAAAAGGGTACATTCATTAAGACTGCCACGATGATCCTGTTTGGCCTGCGGCTGGTTTTTATTCTGCGCAGCGGTAGTCTTTCGACGACATGATTGCCCGTGCTATCACCGTGTACTGTTCATCCTCCCGTAAACTCGACGGGGTCTACTATCAAGCTGGCCGCGAGCTGGGGCAGGCGATTGCCCGCAAGCAGTGGCACCTGGTTTATGGCGGCAATCCGATTGGGTTGATGGGGGAGGTGGCTGCGGCGGCGCGCAGTGCTGGTGGGCGGGTCACCGGCATCACGCCCCAGCAAATGATGGATGAAGGAATCGGTGATCAAAATGCCGATGAATTGATCGTGACACCCGACATGGCCAGCCGCAAACTCCTGCTGCAACAACGCGGCGACGCTTTTATTGCTGCTCCCGGCGGACTGGGCACGTTTGAAGAAATTTTTGAAACGATCTCCAGCCGGTCTCTTGGCAGCCACGACAAACCCATCGTCATCTTGAATCTATGCAACTACTATCAGCCGATGCTGGCCATGCTCGAACAGGCGGTTGAACAGGGATTTATTCGTCAGCGCGCCCGCCGGTTGTGGCAGGTGGCCAACTCAGTGGATGACGCGGTAGCCTGCATCGCCCATCAGTTCAACAATGAGCATTCGGACAGGCCCGCTATAATTTCTTGAACTGAGCGCATCATCGTTTAGCGCCAATCAGGCAATCGTTTTGAATCCATCAACGCAAAAATTCGGTGGGTTTTTACCAGCCCTGCTGCTGTCAGTTGCGGTACATGGTTTGGTATTGGCGGCGGGTTCCCGAATTTACGCCTCATGGCGGGCTAATTTTTTGAACGACGCGGACATCGCGCGGCTTGCTGTTGTCCGGCAAACGCCAATCGCCATTAAATTGGCCGCTCCGACGCCGCCTCCCCTGGGCGGATCGCTAAAAGGAGAGGCGGAGGCGCTTAATGAAATTGATCTGCCTGAGGCGCCTCAGCCACGCCAATCCGATACGCCGCAAGCAGCCATGGCAATCAACAGCGGTATGACAACGCAACTACAACCCCCTGCGCCCGCGCCAAATCCCCTTCCCGTTGCAACAGCAACACCTGCGGCTGATCCTACCGCGTTGCCAATCGCTCCTGCCCGGCCTGAACAACGTTCACAAACCGATCTGCTGCCGCATTCTGATAAATCTCAACCAGCGCAACTTCAGCCACCTGAATCAAAACAGCAATTGCCGGCTTCATCCATCACTACCAGCGCTGTAGTCGCCGCTGAACCGGCCCCTGCCACCTCTGACACGCCAACCGCGTCCACCACACCCATAACACCTGACACACCCGTGACGCCAAGCAGCACTGGTGATCCGCTGCCACAGGCTGATTCTGATTCTGATCCATTCGGTCAAGCGCGCAGCGTCATCATCCGCGCGGGAAAAGTTGAGAGTCGGTTTGGTCGTAAAATCAAAGCGGTGCGTCCGCGTTTGCGCCTGGCTGGTCAATTTGATGCAGCCATGATGGCAGGGGTGGCCGTTACGCTGCGCATTAAAACGGATGACACCGGCAACGTGATCTCGGCGGCCATTATCAAATCCAGCGGCAGCAGCAATATCGATCAGCCCGTGCTGGTGGCGATGTATGACTGGTGGTTTGAACCTCCGCAGAACCCAGCGGGCACTCCACTGTCCGATGACTTTCTTTTCACCATCACATTCCGGTAGAACCGGCTAACCGGTTAACTTCTTCATTTGCCTGCACCATATGCTCGACGGCACCATGAAATTGAAGTAATCGGACACGATGTTTCACTTAACTGTTAACACGGAATGCGCGCAGCGACTGGCCAGCCTACTGCGAATCGTCCCAGTCCGCGTACTTGCCGCGTTTGGATGAAAAAATACTCTTGTCATCGGCAGAAACATTACTGCCGGCCGGCCGCGCCGCATGGTCGCCAAGACCGGTTTTTTCGGCGGGTTTGGTCACGGTTGATGGTGGCGCGTTCGCCGCTGCTGTGGCACTGGTTGCTGATGAAGTAGTTTGGTCGGTTGGCGTAGCCGGTCGTTGTGGCGATGCTGACGATCCGCTGCTTTCATCGGTCAATGTGGTCTGTTCATCACGAGTCCGCAACGCAGGGAAAATATGCGTCTGACTTGAGGTGTTGATCGCCAGCACCTGTGGAGCGCTGGCCAAATCCGGCGGGATGACCAGGACAAATTTTTCATTGCACCGCGGGCAACGGGGGCTGAAACGTCCCGCCCTTACGCCAGTCAGCTCAATGTTGAGATTACAGTATGGGCATGCGATCGCCATGTCGAAGCTCCCTCATGATTCGGGTAGGAATCCAACTACGCCCTGCTCACCGATTTATTTTCAGTCCTGCAATATCGCGCCATGCGCCATTGTGCAGTTCCATCCCGCCACTGCACCTCCAGCCCATATTATCGCAAACTCGTTATTTTCCCAGAAAAATCTTCCCGAGGGTCCCGCTACCAAGGCGCATTAATCCACTGGCGACGTCCCGGTTGATGGCTACTGCGCCAAAACAGGAAGTTCCCGCGCAACTGGTTGGCGACGGTTCGTCCATCGATTGATCGTCGGTATTGCCATTCCCGCCACCAGCACTGCCAGCGGCGCTGCGAACAAAACGGAGACATAAAGTTGGCAGAATCCGGCAATGACGCCAACCAACAGACCATATAGCAAGCATCCCCGTCCAGTGTAGGGCTGCAATGTCGGAGCTGGTGCTATGAAAAATGCGGTAAATATCAGCGAACCAGCCAGTATCTGATAGTTAACGAATGTCAGCGCCACCGCCCAGCCAACCCCCGGCTGCAATGCACACAACCAATAACGCATCACTCCCTGATCCGTAATCATCACCGGAATCGGTGCCAGCAGCATGACAACATAGGCAGCCAGAATCATGAACAGCGGAATCCGCCAGTCAATCAATCCACGATAAATCAGGAATAATCCGCCAATGATCACTGCCAGCACGCTGGCGCTGCCAATCGGCGCGGGTTGACCACCGATAACGAAATCCTCCATCGGCGGCATGCGATCGCGCAAGAAGCTGCTGATATTCTGCCACCCCCCTTCCTTGTCCAAACCGAGCGTATAAAAAATCAACTGCTGCGAAGCGGGTTCACGCCAGAATGCCGCCGAATGGGCTGGCGGTAACTGCCACCACGGTTGCTGATTTTCTGCCGTAGGCTGATGACGATCGGGGTTGGCGACATGAGTCACATCACCGCGAAACAGCTCGGCACGATTCAACACATAGTGCGGCGTCAAATCCCGGGGAAAACAGATGCACAAAAAAAGAAAGGCTGGCAGCAACGGGTGAACTCGACCCGATCCAGCCCCATCCAGCAACCAGCAGAAAATCGCCAGAATCAACCCGGCACTGGGCAGAATCAGCCAAAGTGGCTGTCCCCCGATCTCTGACGGCAGGCTGCTGGCCAGATGTGCTGGTAAAAGCATTGCCAGGAGCATACCCAACCACAAAAGATGGCTAGGTCGCAGACGATCACCCCGCCAGCCAATGCGCCTCCATATCCAGCCACCGCCACCAGCACCCGCCAGTAACGCGATAATCACAACCACTGCCCGCCAGCCAAATAACCCAATCCCTGCCACTGCCGGAAAAGCCGCAGCAAACCAATGTTCTGCGTAAAACTGCCCAGCACTCCTGCCGCCAAACAACCGCGCCGCGCGGTCTGCTGAACCCGCCCAATCAGTCCGGCCCGATCTGATGGGCTGACCAGCCGGTCGGTCAATACTAGGCATGCTGGCAGGCGTAGTTTCAGTCATAAAAATACCCGCACATGGCTGACAGGAATCAAGATCACCCCCCGGCGGCAAAATCACTGTAATCACAAAAAATCGGAGCAGCTATCGGGGCAGCACCGGCGCGCCACTCAACATTTCAAATCTGGCGACAGACGCTATAATACCCGTTCCTGAGGGCAGGAACACAGGATTCATTAGATCAGTCGTGAATTTGCGCCAAAAGACAATCTCGCGTCAGGTATCACTGGATGGCCCGGGACTCTTCTCTGGTGATCCGGCAAAACTGACGCTGGAACCGGCCGATGTGAATCAGGGCATTACCTTTATCCGTGAACAAGATGGCAAGGTTGCGCAGATTCCCGCCCATATCAGCAACATTCAGCTCCGCACGCAACGCAACACCTGCCTTAAAAACGGCACTTTGCAGGTCAAAACCATCGAACACTGCATGGCAGCACTCAGTGGCATGGGCATTGACAATGCTAAAATCCGTCTCAGCGGTGGTGAAACCGGCGAAGTTCCCGGTGGTGACGGCAGCAGCCAGCCTTTCGTTCAGGCGATTCAGGAGGCGGGTATTGTTGAGCAGGATGCTGATATTCAACCTCTGATTATCCGCAAGCCGATTCAGGTCACGCACGATGACGCCACGCTAGCTGCCCTGCCTGGTCCCAGCGACAAGCTGGAAATTATCTACGAATTTGAAAACCCCATTCTTGGTCGTCAGATTGCATCATTTCATCTTGGTGATGATGATTTTGCCTCGCAACTGGCACCGGCTCGGACATTCGTCTTTGAGCACGAAGCCCAGGATTTGCGTGCCCGCGGGCTGGGCAAACACCTGACACCCAAAGAACTGCTGGTCATCAGCCCCAAAGGGCCGATTGACAACAATTTTCGCTTTGCTGATGAATGTGCCCGGCACAAGTTGCTGGATCTGATCGGCGATTTATACCTGATCGGTCGGCCACTACGCGGAAGGATTGTCGCCCGGCGCAGCGGTCACGCCCTGAATCACCTGCTGGCGCGCCGCCTGCTGGAGGAGGAGGAAAAACAGGCGCGCGTCTCGCTGATTGATCGTGAGGCTGCTTTGGATATCCGTCGAATTCAGCGCATCTTACCGCATCGTTACCCGATGCTTCTGGTGGATCGCGTTCTGGAAATTGACGGCGACCAGAAAGCGGTCGGAATCAAAAATGTCACCTTTAATGACATTTTTTTCCAAGGACATTACCCCGGTACGCCGATCATGCCCGGCGTGCTGATTGTCGAGGCCATGGCCCAGCTCGGTGGCATTTTACTCAGTCAAAAACTCGAACATACCGGCAAACTGGCCGTGCTGTTGAGTATGGATAAGGTTAAAATGAGGCAGCCGGTCGTGCCCGGTGATCAGCTCCTGCTGGAAGCCATTGCCGTCCGGGTTAAAAGCCGGACAGGGCATGTTCGCTGTAAAGCGTTTGTACAAGATAAGTTGGCTGCCGAAGCGGATATTAAGTTTATGTTGGTGGATGCTGAACCGGTATAACATGCTTTTTTAGGATACGAGGCATCTGTAGATCCAGAAGGAATTGTTCACTGATCGCCCAGTAAGACAAAACGAATGCCTAAGATTTCTCCCCTAGCCGCCGTTGATCCCGCTGCTCGCATTGCTGACGATGCTGAGATCGGTCCATTTTGTGTTGTTGGACCGCACGTCACCATCGGCAGCGGTACGAAATTGTATAATAATGTCACCGTCGCCGGGAACACCGTTCTGGGCAGTGGAAATCTGATCTTTCCTAACGCCGTCCTTGGGACCGCGCCGCAGGATAAGAAATATCGTGGCGAGCAAACCCGTCTGGAAATCGGCAACAACAACCAGATCCGCGAAGCGGTGACAATTCATGTCGGCACCTCCAAAGGCGGCGGCATCACCCGTGTTGGCGACGACAACCTGCTGATGGTTAACTGCCATCTCGGCCACGATGTCCAGCTCGCCAGCAACTGCATTCTGGCCAACAATGTCATGATCGCCGGTCATGTCCATATCGGCAATTTTGTCGCGATGATGGGCGGCGTCGGCGTCCATCATTTTGTCAGCATTGGCGACTACGCCTACATCGGCGGTTATGCCCGCATCCATCACGATGTCCCGCCGTTCGTCAAAATAGACGGCGCCGACCAGGTGCGCGGATTGAACAGTATCGGCCTGAAGCGCGCCGGTGTCAGTGATGAGGCGATCGCCCTGCTGGAGGAGATCGTTCGCAAACTATTCTACAGCCGTTCCAAACCCTTCAGCGCCGCTTTGGACGAGTTCGCCAAACGCTTTTGTGACCAGGATCATGCGGACGCTCACAACAACGGCGCTGCCAGCTACGCGCGCCAGATCGTCACGTTCCTACGCCGCCGCGATCAAGGTCAGCACGGTCGCTACCTTGAATCTCAGCGCGGCAGATAGCCGCTCGATCATCACCGGTTCCAATCACGATCAGACAACGCTGTGCCCAACAGCACTGACGCTACGATCTGCAACAGCACCCTGTGCTTCCGATCGGCCCCTGCGCACACGTCCGATAACACTCGTCTGACAAGTAAATGCGCGTCCCCGGCCGATAAAACTCCATATCGTGGCTAAACGTACCCCTTTTTCTTTTCTGCTTTTCGGTTCGACCCGCCAACGCTTATGGTTGGGCGGTCTATGCCTGCTACTGTTTATTTGTACCATTATTGCCGGCAATCGGCTGGCTGCGCCTGATCGGGCTATTTCCACCGATTTAGTCGGCCGGGACTTCATCGCCTTCTACACTGCCGGCACCTTTGCCCGCCAGGGCCAGTTCGATGCCCTGTACGACCTGGGCGCGATTCGTGCGTTTCAAAATACGCTCGCGGCGCAACATGGTTTGAAGCTGGAAGGCGCTATCGGCCCGTGGTGGAATCCACCTTTTTACGCATGGGTTTTTGCTCCCTTGTCTCGCTTAAGTTACCCCAGCGCCCTGGCGATCTGGATCGGGTTCAACGCCCTTTGCGCCGCGGCTGCTATATCACTTTTAATGTGGACGCTGGTCGCCGGCGTCATGCGTACCTGGCGGCTTGGCGGTGACAGCGATGATGCATTCAACCCAGCCCCCATCCCCCGACCTGACACCAGTTGGCGCGTCTGGGGGCTGGTGCCTCTGCTGTTTGTGGTTTCCATGCCCTTCATTCAGGTCATCATCCACGGTCAGAACGGAGGCATGTCCTTACTGCTTTTAACATTGATCGTACTGGCGTGGCGGGCGGATCAATCCCTGCTAGCCGGCCTGTTGTGCGGTCTGCTGTTCTATAAACCACAACTGGCAGCCGTAGTGGCTGGTGTGCTGGTTTTGTCGATGGGTATTCGGGCTGGCCTGGGACTTTTGTGCTCTGGTATCGGACTGATCGTGCTTACAATCTCCACCATGCCCGCCAGTTTGGGCGATTTTTTCACGATCATGCCAGCCAATCTCCAGCAGGCGCAGCAAACACTGCCCTATCTGTGGCAGCGGCACGTTACCCTGCTTGCTTTCTGGCGTCTGCTCATTCAGGGTCAGATCGTTGGCCCGACCGCCAGTCTTGCGACTCTGCTGGCTTTGCAGGGGGCACTGGTCATCGGTGGCGGCTTGGTTGTGGTCGCATTGCATTCGCGTAAGCGCGTCAATCGATTGGAAAACACCAGCCGATTGATTCAGAGATTGTTGCGGCAGATGCAACTGGATCGTCTGATCAGCGCCACCATCCTCTGCATGCCCCTCATCATGCCGTTCTATTTCGACTATGATCTGGTGCTGCTGGTTATACCAGCGGTACTGGTCGCCCGGCAGGGTTTGATCGATTCAGCCTGTTTCAGCCACCGCAGCGGCGCAAGGAAGTTCAATCTGTGGCTCTGGACAGCCTTATTCCTCTGCCTGATGATTAACGCACCATTGGGCGAAGTGCTGCATCTGAATCTGGCCGTGCCGCTGATGGCACTCATGGCGATGATCAGCCTGTGGCGCGCCTGGCCACCGGTCAGTCTGCAACAAACGGCGGTGCCAGCAATTCAAGTCACCCCCGTCGTCGCCCGACGGGCAGCGTAGATGCTGGCAACTGCGCCAGTTCACAACAAGGAGCTGAAATGAAGCTGAATTTCTGGCAATGGATCGGCGTGATCTGCCTCGTGATTGGTGCGATTATTTATCTCCGGTCGGAGAATAAAAAAAACCAGCCGGCAGATCGTAGTAATTCGTCAGCGCCCAATCAGCTTATACCTTCGCCTTCGCCGCCGACGACAACACCGGCCAATGCGCCAACCCCCTGAGTGGCGTAGTCTCCCCTCGCTGTTCCCTTTGCTTATTGGTCTGCAGTGCCCATGCCGCCTGCCTCCAGCCGCCCATCTGTTTCAACCACGATGTCGCTCGACATCGCCAGCGCCTATCTGCTCACGGGAACTCGCGTCGCAGCCTGGATCATAGTCTCAGCCATTGTGTTTCGTGCCATGGGCGAGGAATCCTTCGGAATTTTTGCGCTGGGTCGATCGACCGTCGGCCTGCTGGCCTACTCCGCCCTGGGACTCGGCCCAGCCATGATGCGCCGCCTGGCCGAAGCCATCTCCGCCCGCCGCCACGCCAGTAACACGGTCAGCCACGGCGGGGTGATTGATTATGAACTGACCAGCCCAACCGCGCTGGATATCATTCACGCTTCAGGCGCACTGTTGGCGCTGATTCTGGGATTCATCGGTACTGCGCTGGCCATTGCCTACAGCCTGAACTACAACCTGCTGCACGTCATCCCCTCCCCTTTTGTGCATCAGACCAAATGGTTTATTCTGAGCATGGGGCTGGGCGTGGTGTTGCGCGTGATGAGTGATGTCAGCGGCGCTGTACTGCAGACCAACGGTCGCATCGCCCTGGATAATCTGCTGCAAACGGCTGCTGAAGCATTCTGGACAATCATCTGCCTGATCTGGATTCTTGGCCGCGGCGGTGATTTGTCCACCGTCGGTTATTGCTTCCTCCTCTCCAGTCTTGCGTTGCTGCTCATTCGTGTACAGCAGACTCATCGCATCGCCCCCTGGCCACAGATTTCCCACGCCGACAGCGGCGAAATGTTTCACCTGCTGGCGTTCGGTGTGATGGTCATGTTCAGCCAGTCCGCCGAATTCCTCTACGCGCCGGTCGATTACATCATCATCAATCGCCTTATTGCCCCCGATATTGTCGCACATTACGCTCCAGCGCTTCAGATCGACGGTGCGCTGCTCCTGCTGGTGACTGCCGTTGGCGCGGTGCTGTTGCCCAAGGCTGCCCTGGCTCATACTTCCGGCAACCTTGCCCTGGTTCGCAAGTATTACATTCGTGGGACGTTGATTACCGCAGGCCTGCTCCTGGCTGCGGCGCTGACCACCATCGCACTGGCAAAATGGATATTTATCGCCTGGCTGGGCGATGAAATGACTTCGACGCGCATCATTCTTCCCGCCGTACTGCTGCATACAACCATGGGCGGTTCCAGCGCAGTTGGCCGGTCAATCCTGTTGGGCATGGGTAAGGTCAACCCATTCACCACCGCCGTTTTAATCGCCGGTGTGATGAACATGGTGCTGGCCATTATTTTTGTCCACTATTTTGGCTGGGGATTGTGGGGGATCGTGATCGCCACCAACATCGTTGTATTCTGCCGCACCATCCTCTGGCAACCGTGGTACGTTCTGCGCCAACTAAGAGTCATCACCAATTAAAAACCACAGCCAGATCATCCGGCTGCGGTTCTTGATCGTAAACGACCGCTGCCCTGCGCAGCCGCCATCCGACTGACTAATCCAATTGACCAAACGGCAGGTTCGGATTCATCGCTGCCGGTCGTTCATAGTGAACACTCGGCACAATCGCGCGGCTGGTGCGCGACGAATCCAGGAAGCCCTGCATCAATTCCAGCACCGCCAAAGCTTGCTGACCATTGGCGCGGAAATTTCGACCCGTGCGAATCGCAACCGCCATATCAGCCGCTCCGACACTTCGGCCATAACCTTTGACAAATGTCAAAGGCATGTCGCGCCACTCGGTTTCGTCCCACCCGCGCACCGAAATTACACCTTCAAACCCATTGGGATCCGGCACGCGCATCGTCCCCTTCGTACCGTAAATTTCAATGGGCTGAGTACCGCCCAACTGGGAATGCGCCATGGCGAAACTCTGGATGATCGTGCAGATGCAGCCATTGGCAAATTCCAGCGTTCCGGTCACATGGTCCGGTGTCTGCACGGGTATGACCTTGCCATATTTGTGCATCGGTTTGCCTTGCGCATCCTTATGAAGAATCGTGCGCTCAGCGCGCGATATCCGCGCCATGCCCATCAACCGTTTGACCGGCCCGAAAAGATTTAACAGCGCCGTAAGATAGTATGGCCCCATGTCAAACATCGGCCCACCACCAACCTCGTAATAGAACTCGGGATTGGCATGCCAGTGCTCGTGCCCCTTGCCGCACATGAACGCGGTCGCCGCCACCGGTTCACCAATTATTTTTTCGTCAATCAACTGCCGGGCCGTCTGAATTCCCGCCCCCATGAATGTATCCGGGGCGCAACCAACCAGCAGACCTTTTTGTCTGCCAAATTCGACCACCCGCTGGCCTTCGGCAAAGTCAATCCCCAACGGTTTTTCAGCATAGGTATGTTTGCCCGCCTCCAGGCTGCGCATGGCAATGGGCAGATGTGCCTTGGGCACGGTCAGATTCAACACCAGCTCGATGGATGGATCAGCCAGCAGCTCATCAACCGTCATGACGCGCGGTATGTTAAATTCCTTCGCTTTCCTGTGGGCATTCTCCATCACCACATCGGCTACCGCAGCCACTTCCACCACGGGAAAATTTGACGCCATGCCCAGATAGGCTCCGCTGATGGCACCGCAACCAATAACGCCCATGCGAACTTTTTCCACGACTGCATCCTTCCTTTTCAATTCTGCGCTCCCTTCCGCTTGACCCTGGCAAAATACAAATTTGTCGTCGCAAGCTGACGAAACACAGTTTTTATTTCAGCGCACAATTTATATCGTCTCAACTCAATCCGGGCAGTGCAACTATTCCGCCAGATTGCTTTCCCGCACCGTCAATTCAGCGCCCTGTCAGCATACCAACCAACCGCTTCTCAACAATTCGTTGCCGTTCAACCTGATGTAAATAGCATTAACCCAGAGACATTTCTGCTCCACAGGCACATCGGAAAGGTTTTAATTGATGCGGGCGAACCCGGCTGGGTTTGACAACCTGCAGCACACACCCGCACCGGGCGCACACGGCGCGATCACCAGCCTGCATTTCACGCGCGCCCGGCTGCTCGGATTCGCTCTGATTCGCTGGCTCGGCATCGACTTCCGTCACGTCCGCCCGACGGTCCATCGCCAGATTTGCCAGCCGATCGGCCAGCGTATTGCGATGGCGGCGATTGTGTCCAATGCTCGCCTGAGTGAAACTGTGAAATAATTCCTGTGCCTGGTCGTACAGCGGTTTGAGGTCAGGACTTTTTACGCGGTACTGGCCAGTCATCTGACGCACAATCAGCTCGCTATCGCCGTGAATCAGGATGCGCTTGGCCCCCAGTGTTTTGGCTTGCTCCATCGCTGCAATCAGCGCGCGATACTCAGCAACATTGTTCGTCGCCTGGCCAATGAATCGCCCCAGGGTAATCAGCGGTGTCTGATCTTCCGCCCGCACCACCACCCCCACCGCAGCCGGCCCGGGATTCCCGCGCGAACCTCCGTCAAATTCCAGCGTCAACACCTGGTCCTTCATATGATTCTTCCTCATCTTCAGGTACTACAGGTATCTGATACTTTCCATCCAGCCAATGGCCCAGATCGATCAACTGACAACGCTGGCTGCAGAAAGGAAACCACTTTTCGCGTGTTTGATCCGGCGAAACGTCTGCGATCTCTTTTTTGCACGTTGGGCAGCGCATGTTTCTACTCACAACACTCACCAACCATTACCGCAGCAATCCTTTATTTGCTGCCTACCCTCTCCATCTACGCACACACGGCACAAGATATTCAGGTCGATGATTTGGCCTTACTCGATTTTTTCTCAGCCTTTGCCGGAGCCGCCGGTTTGGCCGGGCTGTCAGTTGGCTTGGAATCACTGGCTGGCTTGCTGTCGCCGCCCGATGTACTGCTTGATTCACTCGTCGCCGCTGCCGTGCCCGAATCCTTGCTGGCTGCGTCTTTATAACTGCTGTCACGGTAGTCGGTGATATAAAAACCGCTGCCCTTGAAGATCAAACCAGCACCGGTTCCCAGCAATCGTTTTACTTTTTTCTTTCCGCAATGCGGACACTTGGTCACCGGCGGAGAGGACATCGACTGGAACCGTTCAAACTTATGCCCACAGGCACTGCATTTGTAATCATACGTCGGCATAAAACACTCCCGGACAACGGCCGCGCGTATTATTCAATCACGCACCACGCCATCATTCACTGCCTATTCCGTCTTGGACACCGCCACGCCAGCCGGTCTTAAAACCCGATCCAGGTGCGTATAACCTTTTTGCAGCAGCGTTGTCACAGTCGGTTCCTGATATTGCTTGCTGCCTTGCTGCATCATCGCCTGATGCAGCTCGGGATTAAATGGATCACCCGCCTGCGGCGCAATCGCTTCAACGCTCTGACGTTTCAATACGTTCAGCAGCTCATCGTGCACGATCTGCATTCCCTGCAGAATGCGCGTCACGTCGGTCGTCTTGGGATCAACCGTCAGCGCCCGTTCAAAATTATCAATCACCGGCAGCAGCGCCTTGATCAAACTGCTGTTGGCGTACTGCACCGCCTGTTGCTTGTCCTGTTCCAGCCGGCGCTGGCTGTTGCGATAATCCGCCGTGGCACGCAGCAGCTTCTTGTAGTATTCATCACGCTCATGGCGCAGTTTTCCCACGTCATCGGTCCCATCCTGCGGCTGGGTCGTCGGGTCATTCAATGAATCCACCTCGGACTCATCCACAGGGTTGTTCCGTGCGTCCTGATCCTTGTAATCGTCGTTGTTATCGTGCTCGTTGCTGGTCATGATACTTGCTTCACTCAAACAATCCTTTGAGTTTATCCAGGAAACTTTTCTTCTGAGGCAGCGTCGCCGCATCCTCGGTCGAGGCATACTCTTCCAGTAATTTTCGTTGTGCATCGGTCAACTTGCGCGGCACTTCGATAAGAATCTGCACCAATTCATCGCCATGATGATGCGAGCGCAGATCAGGCAGGCCCTTGCCCTTGAGCTTGAACACATCACCATGCTGCGCCCCGCCAGGAATCTGCAGATTTTCAGATCCATCCAGTGTCGGCACTCTCACCAATGCCCCCAGGGCTGCCTGGGCAAAACTGATTGGCATCTGGCAGACCAGGTCGCTGTTATGTCGCGTGAAAAACGGATGGCTTTTAACCGTGACATAGCAGTGCAGGTCGCCCGCCGGTGCACCGTTTTCACCCGGTTCGCCTTCGCCAGCCACCCGTACCGCCTGACCTTCATGAACACCGGCTGGAATCTTCACCGTCACAACACGTTTTTTTCGTTGCCGCCCACTACCACCACAATCCGGGCAATGATCGCGAATAACCGAGCCGCGCCCCCGGCAATTCGGACAGGTCGTCACCATGCGGAACATTCCGCCAAAGCCGGCTTGTGTAACGCGCCCGCTGCCGCCGCACTGCACGCACGCTGCGGGTTTGGTCCCCGCCCGCGCGCCGCTGCCCCCGCAGGTTTCACAATGATCCTGCCGTTCAAATTCGATTGTCTTCTCCGCCCCCTTCGCCACTTCCGTCAGCGTCAGTTCAACCTGGGTCTCCAGATCAAACCCGCGGGACTGCCGCTGACGCCCACCCCCACCGCGCCCGCTGAACCCACCACCAAAAATGTCGTTGAACATCGAGAAAATGTCACCAACATCCATGTGCGAAAAATCATGCTGGCCGGTCATGCCCTGGTGGCCATACTGGTCATAACGCTGGCGCTTACCGGTATCAGAAAGCACTTCATAAGCCTCAGCGCATTCTTTGAATCGCACTTCAGCTTCAGCCTTGTCACCATTGGCCCGGTCAGGATGATATTTCATCGCCAGCCGCCGATACGCGCGCTTGATCTCTTCGCCATCGGCCGTCTGCGAAACACCCAGTACTTCGTAATAATCTCGCTTGACTGTTGCCACGTTTAACCTGATCTCAAACGGCTCATTTCAATGCTGTTTTCAGTGCCGTTCCCACAACAACATCGGCACGAACCCAGCCAGTTCAATTGTCGGCCACTTCGTTGAAAACATTTTCCGTACGACGCCGTAAAGACTGCGGAGACACGAAACAGATTCTCCATTTCGAGAACCCCTGTTCGTGTCTCCGCGCCTCAGCCCGATAATCCCGTCAATCGCCCTTAGACAATCGCGCCGGCCACTTCGTTGACCGGTTTGCCGTCTTTCTCTTTCAATTCAGTGATCAGGACATCCGTCGTCAGCGCCAAACCCGCGACCGACGCCGCATTACGCAACGCCGCCCGGGCGATTTTCGCCGGATCAATGATACCAAACTTGTACATATCGCCATACTCACCGGTGGCTGCGTTGTAACCGTAGCTGGCGGTTTTTTCCAGAATCCGGGCGACAACGACTTCGCCATCTTCGCCGGCATTGTCTGCAATCTGCCGCGTGGGGCTGCGCAGCGCTGCGCTGACAATATCAAATCCGATCTTTTCATCGCCGCGAGCCTGACGCTTGCCGTTATCAACCGCTTCAATCGCGCGAAGATAAACCACGCCGCCGCCGGGACCGATTCCTTCCTCAGCCGCAGCCTTGGTCGCATGCAGCGCGTCGTCGATCAAATCCTTGCGCTCTTTCATCTCCACTTCGGTGTTGGCCCCCGCCTTCACCACCGCCACGCCACCGGTCAACTTCGCCAGTCGCTCCTGCAGCTTTTCGCGGTCATAATCGCTGGTCGTACGCTCGATCTGCATGCGAATCTGTTCCGACCGTCCGTCGATATCCTTCTTCTTGCCAGCCCCCTCGACAATCAGGGTGTTGTCCTTATCCACGACAACGCGCTTGGCTTTACCCAGATGTTCCAGCTCGACACTCTCCAGTTTCAGACCCAGGTCTTCGCTGATGAACTGACCACCGGTCACGACGGCCAGGTCGCCCATGATCGCCTTGCGCCGATCGCCAAATCCGGGCGCTTTGACCGCACAGATATTCAAAATACCCCGCAACCGGTTCACCACCAGCGCCGCCAGGGCTTCAGCTTCAACGTCTTCGGCAATGATCAAAAGCGGCTTGCCGCTGGCCACAATCTTATTCAATACCGGCAGCAGCTCCGCCAGATTGGAAATCTTCTTCTCGTGCAGCAGGATGTACGCATCCTCCAGCACCGCTTCCAGCGTCGTCGGGTTGGTCAGGAAATACGGGCTGAGATACCCCTTATCAAACTGCATCCCTTCGGTGTATTCCAGCACACTCTCCGTGCCCTTGCCTTCGTCAACGGTAATGACACCTTCCTTGCCGACTTTCTCCATCGCCTCAGCCATCAGATCGCCGATGGTCTGATCGCCATTGGCGCTGATGGTGGCGACTTTGCGATAATCATCATGCCCCTTGACCTTCTTGGCTTGCGCGGTAATCGCTTCGGCTGCCACCTCCGTCGCCTTGAGGATTCCGCGCTGAATCACCACTGGATTCACGCCGCCGGCCGTCACATATTTCAACCCTTCCAGGTAAATCGCCTCAGCCAGAACCGTGGCTGTCGTGGTTCCATCACCCGCCACATCGCCGGTCTTGCTGGCGACACTCTGAACGAGTTTGGCACCCATGTTTTCAAACGGCTGGGCCAATTCAATCTCCTTGGCCACGCTCACACCGTCTTTGGTGATCCGTGGGCTGCCGAATGACTTCTGCAAAACCACGTTGCGACCGCGCGGACCGAGTGTCGCCTTGACAACCCGCGCCAGTTGCGACAATCCCGATGCAATTTCCGCCCGGGCACTTACGTCATACTTCATTTGTTTGGATGCCATTATATTTCAACTCCAATGCCTGTTTCAGTTACCTGTATCTCAGCTCGTTCGCTTACCTGTTTCAGTTGAATGGCCGCAAAACAACCAGCGCCGATCAACGTCTTCAGCAACATTATTCAATCACGCCGAGAATATCCGACTCACGGATGATGACAAACTTCTGACCATCAACCTCCACATCCGTACCCGAATACTTGCCATACCACACTTCATCGCCAGCCTTGACGCTCAGCTCCATCAGTCGGCCCTTGTCATCCTGCTTGCCTGCGCCAACGCTGATCACCTTGCCGCGTGTCGGCTTTTCCTTGGCTGAATCAGGCAGAACAATACCGCTGGCGGTCTTCGTTTCTGCTTCGGACTGCTTGACGACTACGCGATCACCGAGTGGTTTCAGTTTAATTGCCATAATAATTACCTTTCCCTTGTATTAATTACCTGTTGAATTATTCGATCTTCCAACGTTCAAACACATCTGGATAGAAATCACCGTTAACACCTGAACAGCAGGCGCTTACATCATTCCCATGCCGCCCATGCCACCCATACCGCCCATGCCGCCCATGCCTCCCATGCCCGGATCACCACCGCCAGCCGGAGCATCCTTCTTGGGCGCTTCGGCTATGATGCAATCCGTCGTCAACAGCAATGTCGCCACTTCAGCAGCATTCTGCAGGGCACTACGCTCAACCTTCGTCGGCGTCAAAATACCCGCCTTGAACATATCGACGTACTCACCTGTCAAAACGTTCCATCCTTCTGCATCCTTACCCTCCATCACCCGGCGGACAACCACGGCACCACTGGTACCGGCATTTTCCGCGATTTGCTTCAGGGGGGCTGTCAATGCCTGGCGAACGATCTTCACGCCCGCCGCTTCATCGCCGTGCAGCTCCAGTTGATTCAGTGCTTTAAGAGCGCGAATTAGCGCCACACCCCCGCCAGCCACCACACCTTCTTCAATGGCAGCGCGGGTTGCGTGCAGCGCATCTTCAATACGCGATTTCTTTTCCTTAAGTTCCGCCTCCGTGGCGGCCCCGACGTTCACCTGCGCCACGCCACCCGCCAGCTTGGCCAGGCGCTCTTGCAGCTTTTCGCGGTCGTAATCGCTGGTGGTGATGCTGATCTCGCGACGAATCTGCTCGATTCGCCCTTGGATGGCAGAGCTTTCCCCCGCCCCTTCGATAATGATTGTGTTGTCATTATCCACGCGCACCAGCTTGGCCTGACCCAGATCCGTGATCTCGATCTTTTCCAGATCAACACCCAGGTCCTTCATAATCGCCCGACCGCCCGTCAGCACCGCGATATCCTCCAGCATCGCCTTGCGCCGATCGCCATATCCAGGTGCTTTGACCGCGCAGACATTCAAGATGCCGCGCAGTTTATTAACCACCAGCGTCGCCAGCGCTTCGCTTTCAATATCCTCAGCCACAATCAACAGCGGATGTTTGGCTTGTTGAATCTTCTCCAGCAACGGAATCAACTTGGTTGCCGAACTGATCTTATCTTCAAACACCAGCACATATGCCTTTTCCAACTCGACGACCATTTCATCTGCATCCGTGATGAAGTTCGGCGACAAATAGCCCCGATCAAACTGCATTCCTTCAACCACATCAACGTAAGTTTCCAGACTCTTGCCTTCTTCAACCGTAATCACGCCATCCTTGCCAACGCGCTCAAACGCATCAGCCATGATCTCGCCGATCTCACGATCGTTGTTGGCGCTGATCGAGGCCACATTGGTAATGTCATCTTTCTTGTCCAGGCTGATCTTGCGGCTGGACTTGGCCAAATGCCCAACGACGGCATCCACCGCCTTGCGAACCCCGCGCACCACCCCCGCGGCATCAGCGCCACTGGCCAGATAACGGAACCCTTCCTTGAAAATCGCCTCGGCCAGAACTGTCGCCGTGGTCGTGCCATCGCCAGCCACATCACCGGTCTTATTGGCGGCTTCTTTTATCAGCTTGGCGCCCAGATTTTCATATTTATTCGTCAACTCAACTTCTTCAGCCACGGTCACGCCATCTTTCGTAATCGTCGGCGAACCCCAGCCTTTATCAATGACCGCATTACGCCCGCGCGGGCCTAACGTCACTTTCACAGCACGCGCAAGCTTCGTTACGCCTTCCAACAAACTCTTACGAGCCTCAACATCAAACGCGAGAATCTTGGCAGCCATCTAAAATCTCCTTTTTTTACTGATTCATGCGAACAAACAAATCACTGTAAGAATCTTCAATAGATTCTCAGACAACTGCTAATCAAAGACCGTGCCTTCAATACGCAGTCAAAATATTATCTGTAACTTATTGTAAACACGTTAGTTATAAAATACTCAGAAATGACATTCCCTTTGACCGAGCTGTCAGCGTGGCAGTTTGACCACGCTTGACCGAAGATATGGTTGTCATTGTGGCAGGCAGGTTAATGATCAAATCGCCCGGTGGATGGCCGACCGATGAGGTTTATCAAACGTTGCTCCAGTCGCGGGTGCGTCGAGAATAAATTCGCAACACTCTGCATCATGCTGCGCGGTTCAGCAATAAACAGGGTGTTAAACGCGGGATTTACATTCAACGGAATCTGCCGCGCCCCGTAATGGATTTTTTCCAGCGCCGTCGCCAGATACATCGGGTCGCCGCACATCGCTCCGCCCTCTTTATCCGCATTGAACTCCCGGCTGCGCGAAATCGCCGCCTGAATCAGCCCCGCCGCCAACGGGCCGACAACCAGCACGATCAATCCCGCCAGTGGATTGACATTGCGCCGATCGCCAAACCAGAACATATATCCCAGCGCACTGATCGCTCCGCCAATCGTCGCTGCCACCGCTTGGATCAATGTATCGCGGTGTTTCACATGCGCCAGCTCATGCGCCATGACGCCGGAAATTTCATGCCGTTCAAGCATTTGCATCAAACCCGCAGTGGCGCAAACGGCTGCATGGCGCGGATTGCGTCCGGTGGCAAAAGCATTGGGGGCATTGGTCGGACTGATATAAACCCGCGGCATCGGCAGTTGCGCCCGTAACGCCAGCGACTGCACAATATCATACAGCTCGTGCCCCGGCCCCACCTCTTGGGCGCGCATCGTCGAAAGAGCGATTTTGTCACTGAAAAAATAACTCACAAAGTTCATGATCCCCGCGAAAATCAGGGCATAAACCAATCCCTGCGACCCGCCCAGCATCATCCCAATCCACAAAATCAGCGCTGTCAGCAAACCCAGCAGCACCGCCGTACGCACATTGTTATAAAATTGGCTCATATGATATTTCCCCCGTACTTTGTTCTATACGAATGAACGCGCCACTTTGTTCAGTAGATTTACACCAACCCGCCACCGGCAATCAAGACCATTATCACCTTGGCAGCCTGGCCCTTGCGCCGGCAACACTCAGTAGGTTATTATCTTGTGTCGCTGGATCAAATCAAAATCAGCACTCGCCAGATAGTCGCTGATTCGCTGACCTGCTCCGCTGCTGCCATAACAGTTGACGCCATTGAAACGTCGTGGCCGGCCCTGGTTCCAGATTCGCGCCACCGCCTGCTGAATTAACGAACCATTATAATCGACCTGCACAACATTTTTACTGCGCTGGCGCCCCTGCTGGCGCGGACCAACATCAATAACCGGTGTGCCAAAACTCGCCGCCTCGATAATACCAGCTGAACTATTGCCCACCATCACGGCTGCATCGCGCATCAGCGCCAGGAACAAGCGGCGGGGAATATCCCGAAAAACCGCCGTTTGGATATCATTCACCCGTTGCCACGCCTTGATGATCCCCGCACTTCCCGGATCGTTATTGGGATAAACGATCACGGCCCGTTCGATTCCCCCGCTGTGCACGGCGGCCAAGATCAATTCTGCCCGCTGCTTTTCTTTTTTTTCATCCGCCTCCACCGGATGCAGAATCAACAACGCATAACGTCGTCGTCCCGCGATTGGCACATGCAATAGCAGTTCTTCTGCTGTCGCAGCCGCTGCTTCAATTCCATCAACCCCTGGCGAACCAGCCTGAATAATTCGATCCGCGCATTCGCCCAATCGCCTCAGTCGCAGCGCACTGGCGTGCGTGGCCGGAAAATGAACATGCGCCAGTTTGGTAATCGCGTGACGCAAAGCATCATCGACCTGCCCCATCGCGCGATCCCCGCCATGAACATGCGCAACGATTTTCCCGCTGATATACCCTGCGCTGGCGGCAGCAAACGCCTCCACCCGGTCACCCACCACCAGAACGACATCGCTTTGCAACCGCTTCAGTGCCAGCGCCAGACCAGCCATCGCCGCGCCCGTCGCCTGCGCCAGTTGCGCCGGTTGACCATTGCCCCCTTTCCATTCGACCGCCGCATCGATCTTCCATCCCTCAGCCCGGATCGTATCAATGCTGCGCCCGTACGCCGCCTGCAAGTGCATCCCCGTCGCCACCAATTGCAGTTTCAAGCGCGCATTATTCGTAATCGCCTGCAGCACCGGTCGCATCAGGCCGAAGTCAGCCCGCGAACCGGTCACAAAACAGATCTTGCGCGTGGTAGGCATTGCGTGGATATTTTACGCTGCCGGTTCAAGCATGTCCCATTCCAGCATCATGCCGCTGCGCACCGCGCAGCGCACGCGCCGACCGACCGCCAGATTGATCGCCGCTGCCGGAATCCCCGTTCCCGGCCGCTGAACCGTCAGATGCTTTTCATCCAGACGCTGTCCCTCCGCCAGATCATGGGCTATCACCAGACTCTGACGACTGACACTGCGCACATCGCGCTCAATCGCCAGGACACTCTTGCCCCCCTGACCGCGCATGATCGCCGCCTGCCTCGCCAGTTGCACATACTGCGCGAACTGCGGCCCGTCCGAACTGGCGGCATGATCCGGCCCACTGGCCTTGCAGTCGTATGTCAGATGACGCTCCAGCACGCTCGCCCCAGCCGCCACCGCCAGCGCACCACTGATCACCTGCGTCGAATGATCGCTATAACCCACCGGCACATCAAACTGCCGACTTAACTGGCCAATCCACCCCAGATGCAACTGCTCTGCCGGAACCGGATAACTGCTGACACAGTGCAACAACGTATACTGCACCTGCCATTCGTTCAGCCAGCCAGTCGCCATTTCCACTTCAGCTATTTCCGCTGCACCAGTTGAAACAAGCATCGGCTTGCCCAGCCGTGCCACCGCCTGCAACAGCGGACGATTCACCAGGTCCGGCGAGGCGATTTTCACCATCGGCAAATTCAACTGCCCAATCACCTCCACATCCGTCAGCGAAAATGGCGTCGCCAGCGGCATCATGCCCGCCAGGCGTATCTGCTGGACAATCGCCACCAGTTCCAGCGGCTTTAGCTCATAGCGCCGCAACATGGCCGCGGGGCTTTCATCGCTGCAGCGCTCCTGCTGGTATTCGGCAAACCGCGCCTGTTGGTTCATCAACGATGCTGCGGTAAAAATTTGCAGCTTCACGGCATCGGCACCCGCCTGCCTGGCTATTTCAACCAGCTCCATCGCTCGCGCCAGCTTGCCATCATGATTCACCCCGATCTCCGCAATAATCAAGGGGCTGGGTTGGGTCTGCAAAGCTGTCATTGGTTCACTTTCCTTTGTTCTTCATCCCCTCAAGCCGCCTGGCTCGCGCGACCGTCAAGATCGTCCGCCAATTGTCTCTGTTCGCGCAATACCGCCTCGGCCCAGTACAAATCGCGCTGATGGTCAATCTCAACCGTCTGCCCCATTTCTGTATGAATCCCCCGACGATCACACCCAAAAAATGCGTGCGGATCATTGGGGTACGTCTCCCCGCGCAGCAAACTGGCCCGTGAAACCGCCACCACCGCCCCATCGTGCAGATACAACTTCTCCAGATCCTGCCGCCGATGAATCGAGCCAGGCTGCAGCGCCTGCACCACATCCCCTTCCAGTCGGCTCATCCACGCCGGATGCCACTTGCCCA
Source organism: Phycisphaerales bacterium (assembly GCA_020847375.1). Lineage (GTDB taxonomy): Bacteria > Planctomycetota > Phycisphaerae > Tepidisphaerales > Tepidisphaeraceae > JADLCB01. Next base: position 147,012 of record JADLCB010000029.1, read on the forward strand.
CCGGGCAGAACGACCGCACCGAATCGCATCCGCTGCGCTCCAGCAGTTCCAGCGCCTGGTCAATCACCTCCGCGCCGCGCACCGGCACATTGCCATAAAGCACCACCGCTGCATCAAAATGCTGACCGGTTTGCTTCTCCGTCGTATGCAGCGCATGGAGCATCGTATCCTGCACCGACGCATCAGCCGTCGCCAGATGCGCCGGGCGATCAATCGTGATAAAACCAGCCGACCGACCGAGGGCAATCACCGGCCTGCTGTCACTGGAAACCACCGTGCAGTTGATCCGCCGCGCCTGACGCGCATGTTCAAATGTGTAGGCAATGACCGGCTGGCCGTGCAAATCCAGCAGATGCTTGTTCTTCAGACCCAGACTGCCCGCCCGGGCAAGAATGACTGCCAATGTATTCATCATTTAAGCACCTGCCATTTCGTTCCAGATTTGCTTGATCGAGGTTGATGCAACATTGCCCATCGGCTGGCGTCCAAGAAAATCATTTTCACTGTCGACAACCACGCCATTACTGAGAATCATCAGTGGCGCACGATGATCGCGCCGGCCATTGACGCCTGCCGCGCCAGCCGCTGCCGGACCAATGTCCCCCATGCCAACGTAATTGATCTGCCCATCGTAATCACTGGGACCTTTGATCACTGCACTGCCCAACAATCTCAGCCAGTTGTCATACCATGGTTCCATCTGGGCAAAATTCGCCTGCAGTTTCATAAACACGGGCACGATGAGTGGCACGCCGCTATTGCGCTGGCGGCGGGCATTGGCTATGCCGGTGATGTTATTGATCACCTCTGCAAAACCGTTTTTGCCCATGACGCCCTGGTACGTTGCTGCATTCATCGCCGGCAAGTGGATGCTGATGATATCGACTCCGCTCGCGGCGAGCTGCTCCACGTTTTCCGCCCCCAACCCGATCAGATCCGTCTCAATATGAATCGCCCTGATCCCGCTTTGTCGCGCCAGCGCAATCAGCTCCATCGCCCGTTCATGCAACAGCGGATCACCCACGCCCGCCAGCGTCAGACGCACATCATCACACGCACCGAGTTCGGCAAATATCTTCTGCGCCAGCTCCGGCGGCAGCTCATGGCGATCGACCCGATGCGCCGACAGAGGCGAAAAAATCGGCTGAGTTGCCCGGCGCGGGGTCAGTTCCAGCACCACTTCACGCGGCAGATGCGCCGGCTGATTGCATCCAGCGCTGCGTCGCGCCAATTCCAGGGCGTCAGTGGTCACCAATTGACCATTCAAGTCGCCGGTATAACGGCTGACTCGATCGATCTGTCGGTCGGAATTGAGCAGAAAATGATCGCGCGTGCGCGTCAGTTGCGGAGCCAGCGTCAGACAACCCGGACCACTGAGCGGATCAGGCATCGGTTGATCGGGAAGATAATGCAGCAAGCGCCCCGGGTGCAGATGAACCTTGGCCAGCCGCTCCACCAGCGCCGCTCGCAGCACCACCCCGCCCAGACCCGCCGCTGCCGGGCTGAAACCAATCTCGATTTTCGATTTGCGCTCCATCTGTTCGATCAGACGATCGATCAGCTCCGCATCGACCAACCCCGCGGCTGGATCAACCAGCACAACCGCCGACGACGCCCAGTCGTGCATCACTTCCAGCACATACGGCGCATAAAAACCCGCATCGAAGGCGCACGTGCCGTAAACCCCGCCACGCCAGCCATCCGACCATCGGCGTGAGGCGCTGACGGCATCCAACGCCGCCAGTCCATGCCGCACCCCGCGCAAAAGCACCTGACCGCCATGACTCCGCGCCACTGCCTGCGCCGCGTGCTGCTGATCTTCCCAGCACAGCACGACCAGTTCACGCAGATGACGACTTTGCCGCAGGCGCTCCAGCGTCCAGCCCAAAACCGGCTGGCCACGGAACAACCGCGTCGCCGAATGCAATTGCGCTGGCTCATGCAGCATGGAAACAATCGCAAGCATCACGCCGCCCCCTTCATCTGGTGATGCGCCGACTGATTCGCCAGCCGTTCCAGGCAATCGCTCATCAATTGCTGAAACTCACCGGCGGCACTGGCCACGCTGCGCACATTTTCAATGTCGCGCTGAACCTGTTGACGTTGCTTGTCGATCCCGCTGACACCCTGGGCATCGATGGCGCGATCGCGCTTGAACCGCTGCATCTGGCTTTGCTGGGCCAACTGCGTAATCAGATCATAACACGAACCCAGCTCATTCATCCGATTGCGCAGCGCATCGATGCGCGCAATCGCCCGGTTGACACGTTTCTGATCGGTCAGATGGTCGCGCACCTCCTCGAGCAGGGGCAGCGTCTGTTGTGAAATCTCTTCTATTTCCCGCGCTTCGTGGTGTCGCAGGCGCAGACTCTCCATCGCATCGCGCAGACGATCCCATCGCAGCCCCGCCGACGTTTGTTCCGGCTCAGGCACCGCTGCCTGGCAATACTGATCCAGCGCCGCCGCCAGCGGCATGGGCGTGGCCCCGCGCTTGTAGACGCCTCCCTGCGTGCAATCGAGGATCGTTCGATTGCTGCCGGCAAAATCGCGCTCAAACTGCTGCAGATATGTGAACAACCGCTGTTCGGTATACATCGGCCGGCCCTGATAATCCGGCACTTGCCGCAAAATGGGACGATCGCGCACAATCTGCTCCCACTGCTTCATCTCCAGCGTGCAAAAGCGCGACAACTCCGGCGCCCAGACATCTTCATAACTGGTTCCCGGCGTGTAACACAGGCCATCGCTGAAACCCAGATCCTGTCCGACAAACAGGATCGGATCGCAACCCAGATGCTCGGCCAGATAAAACGCCAGATGCGCCACCGTTGCCCCGGCGCTCAGGCACGCCCGGCCCAGCCGATTTTCCTTCACCAGACGCTCGGCAAAATCATTACCCAAAACCGAGATCGGCCCGGGATACATCCCGAAAATGGCTGGCGCTGCCTTGGGCTCAACCACAAGATGCGTGCGCAAATGGCTGGGTAGTTTCTCGAAAAACCGCGTGCAAATGTCGTGATAGTCCAGGCTGGTCACATAATGCGGCTCGATGCCCATCTCCAGTAGCGGCTGCAGCGTGGTCTGCACGGCAATAATGATCGCCCGCCCCTGCGCCTGTTTGAGCAGATGCTTGTTTTTGCGCAGCGAAGGCCCGGCCGAAACGATGATCGCCGGCATTCCCTCATGCTTTTGCTTCAATCGCGATATACAGGGTGTGGCCGCGTACCAACCAAGATTGCGCGCGATGTTTTCCGCCGTCCGCTTGCCATTGACCAGCAGGGTGCTGATGTTGGTCGCGGTATAGCTGTTGAACTCCTGCGTCCAGGTCTTCATCATCTGGTGAAACGACCCCTGCAACTGGATACTTGGCGCGTGTTCCAACGTAACGCTGCCATCGGTCAGCATCGCGATGTGCGGCCCCAGACGGTTAAACAGCTCAGCCTTGTCTGCCTGCGTGATGAATAAAACCCGGCGGCTGCGAATCATTATGCTGTAGTCGCGGGAGAAAAACGCCGTCTTGAGCAGCGCCAGATCAGGCTCGAAGATGCAGATGGTCGCATCCGGCGGAGCGGAATTAAAAACCAGTTCGGGCAGATACCCCAGGGCAAATCCGTGTACGTAATAGCAATAACTTGTGGAAAAATCCGCCTCCTCAATACTTTTGCGCGCCTCGTCCAGCGGATGATACCGGCTATGCAGATAAACGCGCCGACCATCGTCCATTTGCATCGCCAACGTCGGCTCGCCGCATTTGGATGGTTCCGTCGTATAACAACGGGTGTCATCCACCGCTTCAATCTTGCCTGCCAGCAGCGGGTCAACCGCCCATAGCGCAGCCAGATTGGCCAGATACGGCGCATCATCAGGAAGAATAAACTGGCGATCAATTTCCGTCGTCGGCATAGTCATCGGTCGGCGTTATCCATAGGCGTACTGCAACCAGGGTCCAATGCAATTATCGGACGTACCGCCGCAATGAGTTGAGTCGAAGTTGGCCGTACCCTTAAACCAGGGCGCAATCGTTCTGCGACAACGAAAAGCAAATCGCTGCAACTTCAGATAAAGTCAGTTATTTACAGGGTTTAAGAATGTTGATCAGCGCAGAAACAAGTTGTGAAATACTTACGTTTTGCTGCTGGCCGGTGGAAAGATTTTTGAGCTGTGCCGAATCAGACTCCAGCTCCGCCTGTCCGCGGATCAAACAGACCGTCGCCTGTTCCCGATCAGCCTGTTTCAATTGCGCCTTCATCGACCGGCCGGAGGGATCCATCTCACAGGCGATACCCGCCTGGCGCAACTGACGGATCAACCCAAGATTGGCTTGACGGGCCGCATCATTTTGGCTGATGAGATAAACCAGCGGCTGGCTGACTTTTTTCAACTCAACCTGCTGCGCTTCCAGCGCAATGAGCAGCCGCTCCAGACCCGAGCCAAACCCAACCCCTGGCACAGCCCTGCCGCCCAGCAACTGCACGAGATTATCATAACGACCACCCCCGCCAATGGCGTTTTGCGCCCCCAATCCGCCCGCCGTCACTTCCCACAATGTTTCAGTGTAATAATCAAAACCGCGCACCAGATTTGGATTCAGTCGGTACACAATCCCGCTCTCATCCAGAAGCTGACAAACCCGTTGAAAATGACGCTGGGACTGATCCGACAGATACCCCGACGCTGGCGGCGCCCCCGCGACCGCCTCCTGATCGCGCGGGTCTTTCGAGTCGAGAATGCGCAGCGGGTTTGACTCCAATCGCCGCTGCGAATCTTCGCCGAGTTGGCCTTTTTTCGGCGACAAAAAAGCGACCAGCGCATCACGATATCCCTGTTTGGAAGGCCCGTCGCCCAGGCTGTTGATATTCAGTTCCAGCTCGTTCAACCCGCACTTGCGGTAAAAATCCATCTGCAACTGGATACACTCGACATCCTGCTCCGGTTCAGCAATGCCGAACGCCTCAGCCCCAAACTGATGATGCTGGCGCAACCGCCCTTTTTGCGGGCGCTCGTAACGAAAATTCGGCGCAATATAAAACAGCTTGGCCCGCACACCCTCCTGCGCGATCAGGTTATTTTCAATGGCCGCCCGCACCACGCCGGCCGTCCCTTCCGGCCGCAGTGTCAACGATTCCCCGCCGCGGTCATTGAAGGTGAACGTTTCCTTGGTGACGATATCGCTGCTTTCGCCCACCCCGCGATGAAACAACTCGGAATACTCAACAACGGGCGTGCGAATTTCCTGGAAATGATACAACTCCGCCGTGTCACGGGCGATTGCCTCGATCATCTGCCACTTCCAGACCTGGGCTGGAAGAATATCCTGAAACCCACGCGGGGCGTTGATCTTCATTATCTCACACGCCAACAGACGCCTGCCCATCGTCAGGCGCGCCGTCCAATGTTTCTGCACCACCGGCAATCGTCAATTACTTTTGGTCTTGCCCATCGACTTCTTCGACCTTGATCTCCTTGAGCAACTCATCAATCGTCTTCTGCTCACGCATATTGATGAACAGCTCCGACAAAGTGCCGTCCTTCTTCATATCCTCCTTCAACTTCGCCGGACGACGATTGCGCTGGGCAGCCAACATCGCGATGTAGCCGTTCAATTCAGCATCATCGACTTCAATTTTTTTGTCGTCCGCCACTTTCCCCAGAATGAAGAACAGCTTCAGATCACGATTCGCCTGTTCGCTGGCCTGGGCCTCGATCTGCGCCAGGTTCTGTTCGAGCTGCTGCTGCGGCATGCCGCTCATCAGCAGGTTCATCTTCTGCCGATGCACCACACTTTCACGCTGACGATCGCTCAATTTGGCTGGCAGTTCCAGTGCGGTATGTTCCAGAAGATAATCCTTGACCTGCTGGTGCATCGCCCGGCGCACTTCTGATTCAAACCGGTTCACCAGTTGTTCACGCAGCGCATCGCGCAGCTCCTGCTCATTGGCAAAACCGAGTTGGTCCAGGAAAGGCTGGTCAATGACCGCCGGATTCAGTTTTCTGATCGTCTGCACTTCCACTTCGATCTGCACATCCTTATCGGCGATTTCCTTCTGCGGGTGCTCCGCCGGAACATGAACCGTAATAACGTGTTTTTCGCCGGCTTTCCTGCCGCCAAGCTGCTGCGCCAAATCATCGATCTGAATCCCCGCGACCCGCCCGCTGCGCACCACCAATTGCGCGTTATGACGATGCGCCACCACTTCATCACCCAGCTTTACATGCACATCAGCCAGAATATAGTCCCCTTCTTCAATGCCGCGATCCTCCACCGGTTCCAGCGTCCCCTGCTGCTCGCTGAGATTCTTCATCGCCTCATCAACGTTTTTGTCGGTCACTTCGAGCTTTTGCTTTTTGACCGTCAACCCCGACAAATCCGCCATCGTAAATTCCGGCGGCACTTCCACGGTAAAGGCGTAATTGAACGAACCCGTCTCCGGCAGTTTGATTTCATCCGGGTTTTCAAATTCCGGCTCGCCCAGCGGCTGAAGCTTGTTTTTCTCCAGCGCCTGTTGATAGCTTTCACTGATCAACTGACGGCGGACATCTTCTTTGACGCTCGAAGCAAAGCGCTTTTCCACCAGTTTCTGCGGTGCCCGGCCCGCCCGGAAACCCGGAATGGCCGCGCCGCGCTTCAATTCACGATATTGCTCATCAATGACCTGATGAATGCGCGTCTGGGGTATTTCCACCACAACTTTTCGAGTGGCAGGACCGCTCTGCTCCACCTTGATGTTGTAAACATATTCTTCGCTTTTTTCTTCATCCTTAACGGCGGTATTGTCGGTCTCAACCATGACTTCCTCGATTCAAACATTCATAAAATAAAAAAACACACTCAGACAGTTGAGGTGAAAACCTACCTCATCTACTGTGGAAGCCAAATATCCTATAACAGCGCCAACCATTTGTGAAGTGCTGCGATAACATTAACAAAACGGTAAAATAGCCCCGTAAACCCGACAAACATCATTATTTTCATCCTCCGATCGATCTAAATTATCATGCCCCAACCGCGTATTATCGCCCTTGATTCAACCGTGCGGCAGATCGCCATCTGGCCAGAATGTGCCGAGATTCTGCACAAATATGACACTGCCCGCTGGGGTCAGCGCTGGTCGCTGCAGGAGCTGGAACCGTTTGCCCGGCATCACCAACTGGACCCGCAGCAGTTCGTAGCCGAGCTGGCTGACGCCGCCGGTGCCACCATTTCGCCCACGATCAAAACCGCTCCCAAAAGCACGCCGGTGCGAATTATTTCCATCGCATTGGTGGTGGGTTTAACGCTGGGGGCTGGTTGGGGTGTGATACTCCTTTTGCAAATCGCCTTCGGGACAAGCTTTGCCGCCGTTTCCAATGCCAGCGTCCATGTCCACGGCGTCGCCCAGCTCTGGGGGTGGATGGCGATGTTTGTTTTCGCTGTCGGCACTTATCTGTTGCGCCAGAACACCAAAAAGCCCTCACCGGCGTGGCTGGAACAAACCGCCGCCATGGCCGTTGTGGTTGGCTTGATTTGTTTCTTCATCGGATTGAACTCCCCCATCCGCCAGCATATCGCCTGGATCGATCTGGTCGGGTCAACGCTGCTGCTCATCGCCTCGATCCTTTTCTCAACTTCAGTCCTCTGGTCACTCCACGGGCGCGGTCAAAAGCCGCTTTTGTGGCATCGCTTCGTGCTGAGCATGATCGGCTGGTTATGGATCTGGGCGATCACCGACTGGGTTTTGCGCTTCCGGGGAATGAATCTGCCCGTGCTTTCCGATTACGCGCGCAGCCTGCTGATCGACCTGTCGGTCCTGGGTTTTGCGCTTAACGCGATTTATGGTTTTGGTATCCGCCTCGTCCCCGGCCTGCTCAACATGGGCAAACTGAAACAAAACCGATTCAACATAACGCTGATCGTCCACAACGCCGGGCTGGTTCTGCTGCTCTTGCCGTGGTCACCGGTAAAAATCGTCGGCGCAGCCGCGATGCTGACCGGGGCACTGATTTACATCAGCACGATGGATTATCTGAGGAGCAAACCCTCACGCGAAATTTTCGGTATCGATCCGCGCGGACATATCCTGATTCGCGTCGCGTTTTTCTGGTTGGTCGCCGGATTGGGCATGGTTCTTATTCAGCAGGTCTGGCCCCAATTGCCGCACGCCTTCGCCGGCGCCTGGCGGCACGCCCTGACCGTCGGCTTCATCACCACGATGATCCTTGGCGTAGCTCAGCGGATGCTCCCCGTTTTCATCAAACAACCGCTGGCATCAAACCCCATGATGCTCACCGGCGCCGCGCTGATCATCATCGGCAACACTGGCCGCGTCAGTCTGGAACTGGCGACCATGGGCGGCTGGCCGTGGGCATTTGGCTGGATGGGTACGACTGGTTTGCTGGAGCTGTCCGCCCTGATCCTTTTTGCCATCAACCTGATCTGGACCGTGCGCAATCAGCGGCACGTCTACCGCGCTGATGAACCGCTCCGCGCTGATACCCATGTGCGCCAGGCGATTAACGCCAAACCGGTCTTGCAATACCGCCTGTGCCAACTCGGCGTCACCATGCTGGATGACACCCCATTCGTCGCTCCGTCCATGACCTTCGGCGCCATGGCACTGGCGTGGGGTAAACGCCCGCGGGAGCTGCTGACAGAACTTTCCGCACCTGTTGCACCAGCCGGACAACAGACCGTCTGAAATCGAGATTCCAGAACTCCCACTGGCAAAGTTTTGTGATTCATCCGTTTGCCATTAAGATGGTTGCCATGACACAACCACATACACCACTGCGTCAGATTCTGAAAACACTCAAGATCGATCTGCCACAGGTAACTCCCGGCGGGACGTATCTGCCCGCCAAGCGCGTCGGAAATATGATTTATGTTTCCGGCCAGGTCCCGATGATCGGTGACAAAATCGTCGCCAGCGGGCCGGTTCCATCGAGTTGTTCGATCGAACAGGCTCAGAAGGCCGCCCGCCTGTGCGTCATCAATGCCCTGGCGTCGGTGCAGACGCTTGGTGCTGATGCGCTGGACAAGCTGCGCGGCGTGCTGCGTGTCGGATGCTTTGTCAATTCGGACAGCAATTTTACGGCCCAGCCCTCCGTGGGCAACGGCGCCAGCGATTTTCTGATTGAGCTGTTCGGCGATGCTGGGCGTCATGCGCGAGTCGCGATCGGCGTCAACACCCTGCCGCTCGGCGTCAGCGTTGAAATCGAGTTTATTTTTCTGACTGATTAATCTCCGGTTGCCTCCGGGTTATTTTCACCGCGCCGATTCGGTCATCCCCGAAGTTGCAGGCTGTTTGAGGGAGCAACTGTCATCGCAGTTCGCGGTGACTATAATCTCTCAAGGATTTTTTTACGTACATTACGATGATCAGACCTGCAACCGTCCATGATGTACCGCGCATTGCGCAGATTATTAACAGCCATGCCGAGCTGGGCAAAATGCTGTTCAAAAGCTATGCGCAGCTCTATGCCAATCTGCGCGATTTCGCCATCTTTCAGTCCACTGAGCCTGAAGGCAGATCCGAAATTCACGGCTGCGTCGCTCTGACGATCATCTGGGCGGATCTGGCGGAAATTCGCTCGCTGGCCGTTGATGAACAACATCGCGGCGGAGGCATTGGCAGCCAACTGGTTCAGTGGACTGTCCAGGAAGCGCGGCGCTTGCAGATTCGTCGGTTGATGGCGCTAACCTACGAGCAACGTTTTTTTGAAAAACTCGGGTTCCAAGTCGTCCCCAAGGAAACACTGCCATTAAAAGTCTGGAGCGACTGCATTAACTGCCCCAAAAATCAGTCCTGCGACGAAATCGCCGTCGTGCGCACGCTCGACGATGTGCCGGTTATCCAAGCCCCCAAAGCAATCCCCACTCCTTCCGGCGTTGCCATTCCGGTACTGGACTGGGCGGATGATGATTGACCCGATGCGCTGGTATTCAGCGCCATCCATGTCCCAATGCCCGGTCACTGTGCGCAGGACATGTATCCCTTCATCTTCACCAAATAAATACAAATAAAAAAAGCAGCCACCCAAAGGCGACCGGGGAACCGACGGCACAAGACCGGATCTGTTTAAGGCTGCTTCCTCTCGGACCTGACCTGGTTCACAGCCGACCCTTGCATCGGACCCGGCCACCTTTCGATGGCCGCTGATTATTGTCCAACAAACACTACAGACGCACTATTTTATCCGAAGTCCATCCCCGCGCCAAACAACTCCAGGATAAACTGTTGTATGCTGCATGTTAATGGCGCGTAGCTGTTATTTGTGCCTCTATGACAAAATAGGGCTGGCCTGCATAAGCAGGAGTGCTCTTCATGCGAGGATGGTCAGACGGACTCAATGACTGACATCAAAATTTGTGCGGTCATGCGGTGGCCTTCTACGGTGGGATGATTCAGGCCGTTGGACAACATGGCGGTGGTATCGATCCCTTTTGCAGCAAGCGTTTCCCATGCCGCGTAGACATCGGCGACAGGGATGGCATGGTCGCGACCGATTTGCCGCAGACGATCGGCATAGGCAGCCAGGACACCTTCGTTTTGTACGGCAAGGAACTGGAAGACCCACTGGCGGTGCTGCGGAGCGACAGCCGTATTGTCCCTGGTCAGCATCATGTTGGGCGTGAGAAGAATAATGTCGCATTCAGCGTTGCGATGCGTTCGTTGAATAATGGACTCGATGGCTGTTTGGTAATCATCAAGTTTCTCCATCCCACCCTGCACGGCATCGTTAAGTCCGAACGCGACCAGAAGCAGGTCAGGGTGATGAGGAAGCACGTCGCGATCCAATCTCTCCAAACCATGATGGGCGGCTTGGCCATCGACGCCGGCATTGATGGTATTGAAGATGCAGGTGGGGTATTTCTTTTCCAGCAGGTGGGCAAATTGGCGGTGATAGACCTGTTCGTGAAGGAACTGATCGACCGCAGCGACACCTTGGGTGACGCTGTCGCCCAAAGCCAGGATCAACGGAGCGCGGGCGGAGCGGTCGGCAATCTTTTCCTGAATGCGGCCGCGAAACCGCGACAAAGGAGAAAGCGATCCCTGGGTTGGAGCGGCAATGGGCATTGTCGTGCTCATGGTGGGACTTCTATTGCGCCAGCACGCTCCGTAGAAACCGCGACGTTGCCACGGCATCCTGGGCGACAATCAGTTGATCAATCTCCGCCCGATGATTCCGAACGATCTTGTCGAACTGAATAAGCCAGGCGACAGATTCCCCGATCGCGCCGGCTGCATCTTCCCGGTACGGATACTGATCCATCGACAGCCACCCTGAATATCCCGTCTTATCAAGCCAGTACAGTGTTTCAATATAGCAGGAACTGTGAACCGTCCCGACAATCATGTCATCATCCCACCTGCCGTGGTTGTCGTTAAAGTGCATGTGAAAAAGCCGATTCCCCGCCCGCTTGGCCAGGACAATCGCCTCCCCCACCACCTCCCCAGCCGCAAAGGCATGGCCGGTGTCGATCGTCACGCCCACATTTTCGCATCCGGTCTCCTGCGCCAACAGCAGCGTATCTGCCATTCGCGCCAGATAGGAATGGGTCCGCGGCTCCATCGGCTTATACTCCAACGCGAACTTCAGATCAGGATAGGCCATCGCCAATTCCGCAACCGCCTCGCACATCCAGCCCCGCCCCGCCTCATAATCGGCGCACAGCAGGTAGTCATAGCCATCCTGCCCCGGCCAGATGTTGATGATCCCGCACCCCAGTTCGCCAGCGATGTCGCACATCTGGCGGGTGTAGTCGATCGATTTGCGCCGTACTGCGGCATCAGGGGCCGAATAACTCCCCTTCCAATACACCTTGTCCGCAAACAAATCGGGTATAATCGATACGCACTGTAATCCCACATCTTTCAGTGCCCTGCTCATCTCCTTCACATTGTCAGGCCGAATATCCCATGTCCCAACCAGTTCAATCCCCGTCACATTGGCGATGCCGGCCGCTTGGCGCAACATGGTCATGGTGTCGGGGTTGTCCTTGTACCCGGCGCAGAAGCGGTCTTTGGTGTTCCCAAGATTCCCAAGAATGGCAGCATATTGTCTCATGATGTTTCACCTCATGGTTATTGATCGACCCTGTAACTGTGCTGATGTCCGCTCGTTCAGCAGGGGCTTTCCGGCGACAAACCGTTTTGTATTCTGCAAAGCAATATCATGAATTCTTTGCACAAAATTCCATCTTTTCTGACGCTATTTTCGAGCCAGCGCCCAGTCCAGGAGAATCTTCATTCCGTGTTGATACCATTCATCGCCACACGTATGCCCGATGTCTTGGGTGACATTGAAATCCACCAGTTCCGTACCAAAGCCGCGTTTTTGATTGGCTTGGTTCAGACCCAGGAAAAAACGGCAGGCGCTCAGCGTGCCGACACGCTGGTCATGGTTGCCGATGGTCATATAAATCTGCCTGCCCGCCAACTGGTCGGCGAAAAGTGACAGCCGCAAATCGGCAATTTGCGACGTGTCACGCTGGGCAGAAAACTCCGTCAACTCCCGCCAGTCCGTCACCGGAGCGAATCCGCCGCCGATTTTTAACCGCTCATCCGCCGCCATCAGGCGAAACGCCAGATAGGCATAGCGGGAAATCCCTGTTACTACAATGCGATCAGGCTTGGCCCAGCCCTCGGCAGTGCAGTGATTGAGCACCGCGCGAGCTTCTTGAATGAAGGCTTCAAATGGATCGACGCCTTGCATTATGTTGTGGCACAACTCGGTCAAATCATCCGGCATGGCTTGCGTGTTGAAGCTGACGACGGGATGTCCGTAACTCCAGAAGTATTCGGCTGGCAGTTGATTTGGCGGCACGAAATGCGTCGACGCGCCACCGATTGTCAGCAGGAGCACCGGATCGGGATGAAGCTGCTTTCGAGGCGGTGAAGCGATGATGGCCGGAATTGTTCGATCACCACAAGTCGCATGGAACTCCTGCAACACCAACCCGCGCGCAACCAAGGGCGCCAACGTATGGAACGCGGATTCAATATCCATGGCTTGAGTGCTCATAACGGCTCCGGGAGACACAAGCGCTCTACTCCTGTTCCTCAAACACGCCGTCATTGCGGCCTTGCAGAGAGATGTATCAATGTTTGACCGCGAGCGACCGCCAACGACGAGGTGAAGCATACAACCGTGCGGCGGCAGATCCATGCCAACAGCCGCCATACTGATATCCATTTCCGTCGAACATCGTTAACCCACGCGCCCCGCCGGTCGTCAAGGCGTGTCTGGCCGCGATTGTCGCGTCAACGTTTTCGCAGCCCGCTTTCTGCGTTAAATCATCTATCGCCGTACCGTATACCGGCGTGGCCGTGCTGGCTCGCATACGCCTCAGAAACAATGCGCCCGTCTTCCACAATCGTTTCATGGTCTCCCGCCGGTACTTCCCGTCCGTCGGGCAAAATGCCGACACACCCGCGCGGGACGGACAACGAGATTTTCGTTCCTCCGGGCTGCCGATCACAACTGAGTTTGATGACGCCCCGTGGCGTGTGGACGGTCCCGCGAACATGCTGCATGCCACCCATGCACGGATTGATCGAGAAACGCCCAAAACCGTCACTGAGCGGCGCTATGCCCAACACGTGGCGTTGCATCACATTCACCGGCGCCAATGAAAACGCATGACACAGGCTTCCCACACCGCCGATGGCCTGTTTCCCATGCCTGTGCACATTGAACTCCCAGATGGTTGGGCTCCCGCTTTGGAGGATCGGCCCCCAATAGCGGTGAATCAGCCGATGAACTTCATCCAGTCGCCCGATGGCAGCCATGGCCTCGAAAACGAAATACAGCATGTACAATTCCGGCAGATGCAGATCGTCGCGGAACAAGGCCTGTTCCACAGCAGATCGGTGGTCCGGATTGAGGTGGCCGCTGAGCAATGCCAGCGCGTGGGTGAGTCTGCCAGCCGGCTCGGGCGCTTGGGAAGCATCTTGCCCAAGCCACTCCAGAAAGCACGCGCGTTGGTCGTCCCAGAAAATGTGATCGATTTGAGCGGCCTTGCGTGCCGCCCGCTGCCGATACTCTGAAGCCTTTTGTGGATTGCTGGGTGAATACAGATCGGCCAGACATTGAAGGGCGTGAACGTGGAACCAGTTCACCACGCACGCGTTTTTCCCATCGAGAGGCCGGTTTGTAAATTGAAAAGACCAGTCCACAAAATTCCATATTTCCTTCGGCGGACAGAGCATCCCCGAAGCATCCGCGAACTTTTCGCATTGGTCGACCAGATCCGCCATCTCATCGAGAACCGCTTCAACAAACTGACGATCACCTGTATAGGCCTGGTAATCCTTGAGCGCCAGCGGGAGAAAAAGGTTGGTCGCAAAAAGGACGACATACGGGTTGTCATCCGTGGGACAGACGCCGCCGATCAGCCCGTTGGCCTCCCTTTGGCTCAGCGCCAAGGCAATACATCGTCGCGGCAAGTCCGCAGTGTTGACCATCTCCAACCAAAAGCGATTCACGACAAGAAAATCATTAACCCAAAATGCCATTTCACGCCATGGACAATCCATGACGGTATCGGTGGCGCAGACGCTGAGGGTGGCGAGACACCGATGCCAGAGCGTGTTGTGAAAATCACTGTCGCAGGAGAACTCGGCGTGATCCTCGATGGGATATCGCTCATCAACCAGTGTAAGGCCATGCAGGCGAATCGGGCGGTCAAACCCGCGCATCGCCAGTTGCATATATCGGCCCCCACGCCTGCGAAGTGGATTGGAGATCTGCTGCCGGCCCTCGCCAAGTATGTAGCGATCGGCGAAATGATACCCCTCGGCAGGATGTAGTTGCAGACGCTCGTCCTGAATTTCCTCCTGATAGCCGATATCGACAATGGTGCCGGCCGGTGCGTCAATATCCATCTGAAAATAGCCTATGAACTCCTTGCGAAAATCGATAATCAGCGTCACCCCCCCTCCGTCGCTTGCGGTCGGCACGTGTACAGTTTGCCCCCTGAGCAAGGCGCGAACATCAAGTGACATTGGAAGATGCGGCTCAGTGGTGAGCAGGCCGGCCACGCTGACGGCATTAGGTTCGGATAGGGGCATCAACGCCCGCACCACCGGAATATCTTTGGGCAACAGACGGGTGTGTTGAAGTGGCGCCACGTCGCGCAGGAACAATGTTTTGGCATGGATCGGTCGGTCGTCTGGAATCATGCAGGCAGGGAACCATGTCGAATCATCCTGAAATCGCTCCCAATCATGAGGCGCCTGGCGCAGATCCCGCCATTCCATCAATCCGATCTGCGAAGTGTACTTCTGGACATCCTCGGTGCGGTACTCCTTGGCTATTTGCACCTGCCACGACTCGTCAGTGAACAGTTGGCCGGAAGCGAAAAATAAGGCTGGCTCAGCCGGAGCCGCGATATAGGTGGGAAAATTATCGCAGAAGATTTCGGCCGCAATAATGTTTTCACCACTCTTCAGATGCGCGGCTGCGTTATGGCGGTCCAGGAAGTTGCAGACGCGCGTGCCGCGAGCCGGACCTGTTCCCACGCAGACGCCGTTGATATACAGCGTGTACCGGCTTTCGGCCGCTACGTACACCCATCCCGCCGGATCGAGTTGAGTACGATCCACCCTGCGCCTGGCGCGAAATACGCATCCGCGAAGCCCTCGGGCGTCGGCTGGTGCAATCCACCGCGCCGGTTTCGGATATTGCGTTCGTTCAAAGTCTTTTGTCGCCATAATGTGGACAAAGAGTGTTGTACGGAATCAGCCGCACCAATGGGGCGCACAGAAATTCACCCGCCGCTTTATCCTACTTGGATGACTGGTTATACATCAATTCCGGATAGTTGGCCGACATCCATTGACGCAGCGTTGCAACACTTTGATCGCTCCAGCCCGTATAGGGTGCGCGGCAACGTTGGTGTGATTGCGCAAAACCGGCCGCGACCGCCATCGCCTTGTCCACCGTGGGATCGGATGAGCCTTCGCCAAGCTCACCAATGAGCACGCCAAGACGCGAATAAAACGTGGCCAAGCGTCTCTGTTGCTTTATCGCCTCGATCCAGTCACCGGCTTGGGCGGCGGCGTAATACCTCATCATGTAGTCCGGATTCACGCCGATGAGCGCGCTGTAGCAACCTCTGGCGCCCAACTGCATTCCCGAAGCCAGCAGCGGTTCGGATACGAAGAAGGATAGTTGCGGCACAGCCTGAATATCGTCCTGCAACTGGCTGAAATGCGATCCGGCAAAGGTATATTTGACGCCCACCAGTGAGGGGCAGACTTCGAGAATTTTCAAGTAGTCGCCGGCGTGCAGAAATCGTTTGGATCGCGGAATGTTGTAATGCACGATCGGCATATCCGGACAGGCGGTGTACAGATCGCGGAAGAATTGCAACACTTCTCGATCGTTCAATTCCATCCAATAAGGCAATACGATCTGGGCCGCGCCAACCGCCGCCTTGGTGTTCGCATACTC
Source organism: Phycisphaerales bacterium (assembly GCA_020847375.1). Classification (GTDB taxonomy): domain Bacteria; phylum Planctomycetota; class Phycisphaerae; order Tepidisphaerales; family Tepidisphaeraceae; genus JADLCB01. Next base: position 163,446 of record JADLCB010000029.1, read on the forward strand.
CAGTAATCGCAGTGTTTTATGTGTTGCGTCGCTGCAGCAGCCGATCTGCAGCGGAATGCCGGCCTGGCCGCACAGGTGGGATTGAATATCCACCATCTGCTTGAATTCATCGAAGTCCAGCGCGTAAAACTCCCCGGTCGATCCGGTCGTGTAGATCCCATGAGGCTTGTGCCGTATCGTCAGGCGGATATTGGCTGCATAGGCGTCAGCATCGAAGCGGTAATTTTCATCCCAGCACAGAATGCTCCCTGCCCAAATACCGAATATGTCATTCGCACTGAGTCTTTTCATCATTTGCCCTTTGGTGATGCTGTTCATCGATTTGGTCTACCGCACTGCGGATGACCACGCCATTACTTTTGTATACGAATCAAGGATAGCAAACGCAATTATAATTGCAAGCCGATATCAATCAGATCGATATAGCTATCAGACTATGTCGACATAATATATTGCTGATAAATGAAATACGTACTATAATGGAACATTTTCCATGGATTTTCCGAGCTTGTCACTTGAGGTATATGGGAATCTTATTGACTATATGTATACATTAAATTAGCATGAACAACCCACGTAAAGCCGTTGGCAAAGAAAGGCAGCCATGAAACTTATTGACCAATCGACAGTGCCACCGGATGCCAAGTCACGCAAGATCAAGTCCAGCCATCGAGATCGAGCATACGGCGTGATTCGCCGCTCGATTCTGCTGGGACATCTTAAACGCGGGGTGCGTGTCAACGAGCGCGTACTGGCTGAGCAACTCGGCATCAGCCGCATGCCGGTGCGTGAGGCGCTATTGTGCCTCCATGGGGAGGGGTTGATCCGAAAATCCAAGTGCGGCCTGCAGGTTACCAAGCTGACACCGCAAGAGACCGGCTACCAAAAGGAATTTCGCGCCATTGTCGAGTGTGCTGCAGTGCGGCTGGCTGGCCAGCGCATTACGCCTGCAGAAATCGAGCGCCTGCGTGAAGTCATCGCCGAACAGGAAATTCTCGAAACCGCCAAGGACATGCAGGCCTTTGGCGAAAGTGACCTGCTCTTTCATCAGTTGCTGCTCAAAGCCTCGCGAAACCCCTTCCTCACCCGCCTATCGGGAACGCTGGGAATGGGGTTGGTTGTGGGAGGAAGCGAACCCTGTAAAGCAACCGTGGAAATGCATGCCCAAATCCTCGATGCCGTCGCCAAAGGCGACGCGGATGAGGCCGAGAAACAAATGTACAAACATGTGATTGAGGATTCGACGTATAGTCAGGACACCGCGTGCGCGGATGAGGATCCAGAGTAAATACAACCAGGATACATTATGGCCTATGACATCGTTAAAGAGGGGTTCATTCATCGCTGTCCGCCCGACGGACCAGAGCAGGTCGCCGCGACCGGGCGCTGCGCGGTCACGCGAAATGGTCAGATACTTTGCAGCTACATGACCCAGTCCGCATTGAGCCAAAATGACTTCGTGCCCATGCTGTCCGGCTCGTCGGACAATGGCAATAGCTGGCAAACCCACAGGCAGATTTGGCCGCATTTGCGTAAAGCCTATTCCATCAACGTCTCCATCAGCCGATCGTCCGCAGGTGATCTTTTTCTGTTCGGATCGCGTACTCCGCGAACCAGGCCCGATGAATCCTTCTGGTCCCAGGAAACACTTGGTATTCTGCAAAATGAGTTGGTCTGGTCACGATCAATGGATGATGGCGCAACGTGGACCGATCCTTGTGCAGTGGCTGTCCCCCTGCCGGGAGCGGCCGAGTCCCCCGCGCCTTTGTGCATTACCCGCACAGGTCGGTGGGTCGCTCCGTATTCGCCGCACAACACGTTCGATCCCAACCTGAAGGTTGATCTTCGTCACGTTGTCCTGATGCAAAGCGACGATCAGGGACAAACGTGGAGACACAACTCGATGATCCGCGTCACCGAAGACGATGCCTATGTAGCCGAAGCTTGGGTTACGGAGCTTTCCACAGGCGTATTGCTGGGAACCGCGTGGCATCTGCGCCGCGGGCCAGGGGATGATTTCCCCAATGCCTACGCGCTGTCAACGGATAATGGGCGCACGTGGGGACCGACGCGCGCTACTCCGATTCGTGGTCAATCCGCTGGCATGGCTCCCTTGGATGATGGAAAGGTGCTGTTCGCCTACAATCAGCGGCGCCATGGCACACCGGGTGTCTGGCTGGCGCTGGCCAAACCGAACGACGCAGATTTCGGCGTCGTGGCGAATGAAGTGGTTTGGCGCGCCACCGATGCCACGAGAAACGCGACATCGGGGAAAAGCACGAACTGGACCGATTTCGCCTTCGGGGAACCCTCTGTCACCGTTCTGCCGGATCAAACGGCATTGGTTGCCTTCTGGTGCATCCAACCGGACGGCGCCGGTATTCGGTATGTTAAAGTAAAACTATCCTGAACACTCCGCGAGGCAATCCCCCATGCAAACAAGTGATATTCAAGCCATCGATATCCACGGCCATTACGGCCGTAATGACCGTCCGGGCCGGGACCTGGCCATTCGATTCCAATCCGCTGATGCGGCGGAGGTCGCCCACCGTGCCCGTGAATGCAATATACAGTACACCGTTGTGTCTCCGCTGCTCGGCCTGATGCCCCGCGGGAATGCTGATCCAGTAGCCGGTAATGACGAAGCAGCCAGGGTCGTCGCCAGGACGCAAGGGATACTGCAATGGGTGATTGTCGATCCCCTCAAGCCGCAAACCTATGAGCAGGCCGACGCCATGCTCAAAACACCGCGGTGCGTGGGCATTAAAATTCATCCGGAGGAGCATTGCTATCCCATCGTCGAACATGGTGACAGGCTCTTTGCCTTCGCCGCCGAGCGTCATGCCCTGGTCCTCACCCACAGCGGCGAGCGCAACAGCATGCCCGAAGATTTTGTGCCCTTTGCCGATGCGTTTCCCGAAATGAAGCTCATCCTGGCGCATATCGGTAACGGATGGGACGGTGACATGGGACATCAGGTGCGTGCTGCCGTCGCCTCACGTCATGGCAACCTCTATGCCGACACCTCCAGCGCCAGCAGCATTGTTCCAAACCTGATTGAATGGGCAGTGCGTGAGATGGGAGCCAATCGGGTGCTCTTTGGAACCGACACCCCGCTCTACTGCGCCGCCATGCAGCGAGCGCGCATTGACTGCGCGGCACTGACAGACGCCGACAAGCGTCTGATTTTGCGGGACAATGCGCTTTTGCTTCTTGAAGGAGCAGGCTGCGACTTCGCTACTATTTCAACGTCCAGTCGAAACAAAGAGTGATCAAGTCGCCCGGATGGTCCATCAGTCTCTGATAACATTGGGGAGCGCCAGAGACCGGATGTGTTTCGGAAATGAGTCCGTCGAGGCTCAGCGACGGTTCAACAAGCAGCTCCAGTGCCCGATGGATGTCCTTCAGCTCGTGAACGCGCGGGACGATAAATTTGACCTCGCTGTCAAACAAGTCGTGGTAGTTGATCTGAATGGGGTCGGCATAGCTGCCCTGTGCGATCAGGCGCGGACCATGCCACCGGTTATGAAGGTGGGATTCCTTCCGCAGCCGATCGAATGCGCCGATGATTGCGCCGTCCAAAGCCGATACATGCCCACCACATGGATCTTCCCTCGGCTGCTCGCGGAGCAGGCTCAGGGAACCCTTCAGGGCGCGGGACGACCCAGTGGCATCGACCACAGCCTCGGCACCATGCGGAAAATGCGTCGCAAACGCCGCTGAGAGGTTGTGTTCATCAAATACGACACTGATCCCAGCATTCCTGGCGATCTTCCGGCGCAGCGGTACGAGGTCGGTGGCAACCACGTTGGCCCCGGCGAGTTTCAGAAGTCTGGAACACAACTGGCCCACCAGTCCCAGGCCGACCACCGCGATCTGTTCACGGATGCGGGCATTGACCAGATCGGTTCCATGCAATGCCGTCGCCAGTAAAACGGCCAATGTGGATTTTTGAGGATCCGCCTTTTCAGGAAGAATAAAAACCTCCTCCTGAGGCGCAATCAGATGGGCGGCATGTCCCCCCCATGAGCAACCCAAACCGGGCTGCAATGATCGGCACCCGCGGACGAACGCCATTGTGCCGGTTTTAAGCCCTTTGACGTTACGGCCCACCTCCACCACTTCTCCGACGGTCGAATAGCCCGGAACCAGAGGAAACGGATCGGCGGTTTGCTCCTTACCGGCGAGCGTCCGCAGCTCGGTACCGGGGCTGACGGTCGAGTAGTGGGTCTGAACGAGGACCTCATTCTCACCAATCGGCTGCAACTCGAACTGGCGCACGTCCACCTTGAAAGGTGATTCAAATACTATGGCCCGTGATTTCATGGCTTCTCCACGTCGATTATCCAGTCATTCATTCCCATTGAATACGCCTTCATTTCGCCCCTGCCAGTAGGCCCAGAGCCAATTGGCCGTGGCATCGCCGGAATAAAGCTCGGTTCGATGCTTAAGTTCCGGCGGGTATCGTTCCGGGTCGTAATACGCGCGCAACCCCTGGCGATCGATCGACTTGATGATGTGTCGCGCGGCGCGGCGCATTTCGGGATCGCGGAGGTGGCGATCCGCCTGGACGGCGGAGCGCGCGTGGAATGTGCTGTCGCTCGACCGGCCTCCCGAAACGTAGCGGAAGCCCAGCCAGTCGTTCGGCCCTTCAGCCTCCCGAAAAAATTCCGGATCCGGCCGCCTGGGTTTGCGCGTTTTCATATCCACCAACACATGCACGTACATCGTGCCATCCGGCGCCAAGGCAAGTTCGCCCTCGCTCCACACCTTTTTCATCGACGCCTTCCAGTTGGGCGCCCAGCGGTTGCCCGGATCATTACGCAGAAGGTAATCTAGTTCCATCATGTCCATGGAGACCGTGCCTTCCATCTCCCCGATCAGCCATGCCTGATGTTTGGTTTCATATGGAATTGGTGAATATTCGCTGGTGAGCTTTGGTGCCAATCGCAACTCGACCGCGTTCTCATTGACCCCCATCGCAAGCAGGCGGTCATACTCCCTTTTTAAGACCGCGTCACCGCTATGTCGGTAGCCCATGAGCAGCAGGCTTGGGAACCGGCCCAAAGGCCAGAGCATGTCCTCATGCCAGAAATACTTGTAGCGGTAACCGCGTTTGACCCAGAATTGGATCAGGTGCGTGATCATCCTGGCGATTTCCTTGCGTTCGCCGGAGTTTGCATGATGATGAAGATGATCCAACGCGAGCATCACATACAATACCTGGTCCGTACTTGTCTGCTCGGAGAACCGATTACCGTAGATCTTCGGGAAGAAACCCTCCTCGAGCTGCCTGCCCATGTCATAGATATACTTAATTGCGTCGAAGCATCGCCTGGCGCGCTTCATCGCAACCGGATCGTTGTCGATGGCATACTGATACAGCAGCGCTTGAAGATACGCCGCAGTCGTCATGCCGCAGTTCTCGTAGTTGTGCCATTCGGCCGGCGTGTAGCCCTCAGTGCCGGGAAGATGCATGGGAACCTGGTCTGGCGCGAATGACGCATCAGTCAGCGGCCCGCCTGTTTTCGTATCCAAGTATGTGTAGAAGACCCCGTTGGGATCGATAAAGGCATCCTCGACCCAATCCTCAATGATCCGCGCCTGCTGACGCAGTGTTCCATTATTTGTGGCAGTCACAAATGCTCCTAAATCATGACTCTCGTTGAACCGCGGCCCTGGGACGAGCCTGTCAACCGCGCTGCGGGATCCGTCATTGGCCGATCACGACCATCACGCGATGCAACTGGCCCGGATCGGTGGCGCTGATAAATTCCTTGATCGGCGCGAGCGATTTCACCCCGCCGCTCCGGGATGGTACGGACACATTGAGTCCAAACCGACTTCCCGGCTTCACCAGCAACGGCGCCATCACGTCCTGTGGGACTGTGATGACCACCGCAGCACCGGCGGCCGACTGGGTGAGAGCGACTTTGATACGCTCCTGAATGGCGCCCGCCACCAAGTAGCTGCCAGAACCAGCCTGCGTGCCCTGTACATGACGACACAGCGCCGCCAGCGTTCCGCCGTCGGCATGCACCAGTTCATAGACCGCCATATCTTGATTAGCTGTTTTCGGGTTCGACCAGTCGCCGGATTTCATCACCGGCTCAACGTAGAGCCCTGTGCTGGCGAAAACTTCCGCTGGTGACCGTGCGTCGCCGGCAGCGCTGAGCGTGATAACTAGATTCTTTTCGGAAATGGCTATGCGCGCGGACAGGCCCGAACCCAGATCAATCGCAGACGAGCTGACCGCAGCACCGGTCGCGCGCTGTCGTAGCATCATATAACTGCCGGAGAATCGCTCCGCCTCCCGCCCGTTCACCAAGCAGTTGAACTCGAACGGGAGCAGTTCACCCGCCTTGAACTGCGGCAGCGCAATACGCTGCTGAAGCGTGCCGCGCGGTGGCACCTTGATTACCTGCTCCGATTGGTGGCCATTGACAATGATCGTGGCCTGCCCATCCACTTCGCGTTCGACCGGGTTGGTAAACACAATTGACGCATGGCCGTCGCTTTCCGGGACTGCGGCGATATCCAGCACATTGTCATGTTGTCCATCCATCGGCACAGCGCCGGCGATGGCGGCGCATAGCGCTTCTTCGGTCCCGGGTTGGCCGATGATGAACATCGGAAAAGATGAGATAGGGATGGCGGTTCGGCCATCAGCGCCTTTGACGAAGTGCGCCTCGTTTTCCATGAGATCCAGGAACTTGATCGATTGCTGGCCAAAGTCGAATGCGTACAGGGGCGGCTTCGCTTTCCAGCGATCAACGGCTTCATCATACCCCCAAATCGCGGCGATGGGCTTGCCGGTGGCATCATCAATAAATACGTAGCAGCGCACTTTCGGAGCGAATCGCAGATCGCGGTAAAAAGTCGAATTCCCCAGGACATGCCCAAGTGTATTGACGATCTTATCGTAGGGTCGGGGAGTCAGATCGATATCCACGAATCGCGCCGGCGTGTTGAAATCATTCACGCACGCTACGCGACTGGCATACTTCAACCCCATAAGCCAGGTGCGGGCACTGAAGGCGGAGGATATTCGCTCGGCCCTGCCGAAGTCGTAGGAGAGCGGTCCAATGTACCACGAATTGCCTGAGTGCTGGATATAGGGAGACATTCCCTCTTGCGGAATATTGAACGGTAGGTAGTTGCCCCCTTCATTGAGGTAGAAGGGCCAATCCTTGCAACCGTTTCGGTCGAGCATGGCCAGGAATGAGGCAATGTCGCTGTCAATATCCGGGGTTTCGGGGAAGTCGCGGTAGTGATGACCCGCAGCGCCGTCGAAGTGTATCGACGGATCGAGTCGCTGCGTATCCTGGATGTACTGCTCAACCCATTTTCCGCCGTTTTCCGGAGCTATCGTCCACGGACCACCCTCGATCAACACCTTGGCGTCGGGGTTGCCCCGTTTGACACCCCGATAGGTCGCCAAAAGAAATTTGGCGAAGGTATCGCCGTGCGCTTCCATCGGCCTGACCGCGGGATTGCTTTCGCCTACGAACCACCAGATATTGTTCCATGGCCGCATCTTCGCCTTGAGGGCGACAATGTCCTCAAACTGCTCCAACTGCGCGGCTGTCGGGTCGATCATGTGCTTGATGCCGCTCATCTTGATCTTCCCTTGGTTTTCCGAGATTTCACCCTCCACGCCTGTATGCACCTGCATCACCGGCCGACCCATATAGGCGAATCCGTACTTGTTCAGCAGCTCCACGCGCTCCCGATCCAGATCGTAGTCGGGGTCGATACCCAGCCCGATAAAGTCGTAGACAACCGAACCAAATCCGATCTCTCGTTCTCGTTGGATGAAGCGTTCCATCTCCGGCCCGCCCGCCTGAAGTGCGTAAACACACGTCAAATTGAAGATATTCTTGTTCTTTTGCGTGTTGTCGAGAAAGTTCATCGATGAAAAGCGATAGTACTCCTGGTCTTTACGCTTCAGACCTTGGACATCGAAACTCGCCTTGACGATGAACACTCCGCGCAGCTTGTTGTTGATCAGCCATTGGCTCAGATCGTTGAGAGCGACGCGGGCTGATCCGTCCTCGCTGGTGTTGAAGTCATAGCTTCCCTGGAAGACCGTCTGAAAGAAAAAGTCCTCCACGCTCAGCGTCACAGTGCCGGAGGTGTTCGGCAATGTCCGGACATTGAGGGCGAATTCCGGTTCCTGGCCAAACTCCAAAAAATTGCCGCGGGCGGCGCTGGTTAACTGCGAGGCGACCGCCAGATCGACAAACTCGCTGGGCGCTTGGGCCTGTTCGAGCTGCACATCGTCAACCCAGACGAATGTTTCCCTTCCATCGGCCCAGCCGTCCGGATCTAACGCATCCATGTAGACGCAACTGAATCGCTCGTTGGCGGTAAAGGGGATACTGAACCGCTGCCATTGGTCGGTCACCTCAAACACCCGTGTGTTTGAATCCGGGAACAGGAATGCGTGTCGACCGCGCCCCCACACATAAAGCCGGAGTTTCTTGTTGCGCGAGGCCTTAGCGTAAAAGCTGTAGACGTATGGTTTGCCGGGGATCAGTGGTGTGGGAATATGACCGAGGGAAAGCGAGCTGCGTACAGGCAGAGCTTTGAGCCTGAGAGACGACGGGCCGGTGCGACCGATCTGCTGATCCAGCGTAAAGACCCCTTGGTATTTAAGCGGGATCATGTGGCCGGCGTAAAGGGGGAAACCCCAGTACCGCAGGCCCTCCTCAAAAGAAGGGTTTTGGATCAGGTTGCGGCTGGCGCGGTAGTCGGGCAGTTGCAGGCGATCAATACCCCAGAAGTCGATGCCGTTCACGCTCAATTCGTGCCCCGAGTGCGATACCTCGCCGCTAGTCGTGCGCATATCCAATAACAGGCTCAGCACACCGTTGTTGCCGGCACGAAAAGAGAGGCGGCTGCCGTTGACAATCACGGCGGAACAAGACACCGGACGGATTGCGAAAGACTGTCCCGGTTGGTCAGGAAAAAGAAGAAGTTCGGCGCCAGCAAGTTGCTTGTCGGTGAAGGTTGTGGGGACGGTGCCGTCCAGGGGTGTGGACGTGTCACCGCTGACCAACCTGCCCTTGAGCGTGAGATACGAGGGCAGATCCAAAATCGCGTAACGATCCCTGACCTGCGTGGGGTCAGCCATACTGGCAATGCCCTTGATCTCGATCCAGCCGTTCTCGAGCAGGGTCATGCTCATGGAATAATCACCGAGCTTCACATCACTGGCGGTGGTGGCGCGCATTCCCGCCGTGAAGGTGGTCCCGTAATCCCCGTGGACCTGATGCGGATCCATGAAGAAAACCGGATTGATACCCCCCTTGCCAAAGTCAAATATTTCGTAGAAGGATCCAATGGCGTCGGAATCAATATTGAGGTTAAGCTGCGGCCAACTGGGCTTGGCCCAGATGCTTTTTGAGCCGGCCACGATCCGATGGTCGGCCGTCATCATGGGGGACGACGGCGATTGGGCCGGTGTTTCGACGGACAAGGCCACCTGCAGATGGATGCACGATAACACAATCAGCAGCACAAACTGAATGAGGAATCTCGGCATGAGGGATGTCATTGTTGTCATGAGACCAAATCAAAATCCAGGAAGGGAGTATACGTTGACATGTCGCTCTGGACATGCAACGTTGCTGAACGCGACCCCAATCCGTCGAAATAAAACGGCCGGACACGGATGCACGTGCCCGGCCGTGGCATCATCACAATACATCGCCCGCCTTAGTGGCGACGACGTTTGAGCATCGCCAACGAACCAAGCCCCAAGAGTGTCAACGCTGCCGGTTCGGGAACTTCCGTCGAGTTCACAACAATGTCGTCAACCCAGTAATATCCGTACGCATCCAAATCGGCATACGTCCGAACCTGCACATAATATGTTGACAGGGCAGGGCTTGTCGCAGCGCCGGTGTTGCTGACCGTGATAAGCGAAGGGAGCGAGCTGTAACTCGACCAACCGACCGCGACCGTGCCCGGATTGAGCTTCGCATCGGCCAGAAGCACGCTGGCACCAGTGCCATCAGCATGTTCCGTGGCCAGCACCTTGACACCCACCCACTTGTTCGTGTGCGTATTAACTGCAGCGCTGACGGAGTACTGAGTGTTGGCGGTGACCAGGATGCTGGTGTTGTAATATGACTCCCAGCCATAGTAGTTCATCATCGCTTCGTTCTGTGTATAACCAGTTCCGCCAGTGATCTCCCAGCCAAGCGGCTTTGAAACGGCACTGCCCCATCCACCGTTGTTTGGCGCCAGACCGTTACTTGAATTAACCGACAGCGAACCGTTGTTCGTCGTTGCGTCCATGATGACAGCGGACTGCGCCATAGATGCGCCAACCATCAATGAACTCATCGCGACGAAAAGCACCTTTGCCTTGAACATACAAACCTCCTTAAAAGAGTTGCCGGATGATGTTGCGGCACACAGCAACGCGCTGCGCTCCCGCTCCACGCATCCATACGAAATTTCTACTCTCGATCCCAATAGTTGTTACTCATCGAATAATCAGTCAATGCCGCCTCGCTGTATAAGCTGGTCGGGTCTGTCTTGTTGGGTGATGCATGGTTGGTTACGTGTCCGTCCGCCCAGAGCACATTGCACGAGGCGTTGGAATGGCGCGGCGCCAGTTGCCCGGCGTACGCATGGGTCGCGACATACGGATAGAGATAAAATTGCCCGTTGCCATAGACCGGACCGTACGTGTCGGCCACCACGATCGTTGCGGCGGGTTGGCGCAAATCCGTCGCCTTGGCAAAATCCCAGGTTGACGACCAAGAGGGATTGTCCGTGTTGTGCGCCAAGCCCATCGACAGGCCGTAAGAGACGTATCCGCGAGCCTGCACATAATCCTCCCACGTCTGTCCGGCGACCGGGAGATCCAGTGCGAACGGAATGTGCAGATCGGCCGGGCAATCGAATATCCGATAGGTCTGGACGTAACTGATCGTATTATGGGGCCAATTACCCTGATTGTTCACCAGATAGTGGTACCAAGCGCCCATGACCGACGGGATGAAATAGGGCATGTACTGCCCGTTGTTATCATTGGTGTACATCGCCAGCCCGTAGCCAATCTGTCGGAGATTGTTCATGCACGCGACACTTTTGGCCTGCTCTCTGACCCTGTTCAGCGCCGGCAGCAGGAGACTGATGAGAACCGCGATGATCCCAATGACGACAAGCAACTCAACCAGCGTGAAACCATGCAGGTTTCGGCGGCGGTGGGCAATGGTCCTAATGGCGTTGCGCCTGAACATGCGTGACTCCCAAAGAGGCTCGAAGTGTGAACTGTGGCAAACTCAATGCCCTGCTCACCAAGCCCGGACTTTCCAAGCGGCGTACCAAACCGCTGGTCAACTCATGGCTAATACCGCCGACATCAGACAGGATGGACTATACAAGAAATCGGCAGTTGGTCGATGCTATCTGCCGCTCTAGTAATATCTTTTTCCGCTATACGGCAAGATGGAAATCTATGCCATTTATCGCGGCCAAACCTCTTATGATGAGACCAAATGATTGACATGCGGAATCAAAGCATCTATATCTGATCCCGCTATGACGATTGCACCGGGACCCCATGCCGACCCCCTGTCCGTCCATGACCGGTTTCACGTGCGGCTGCTTTCGATAGGCTCCGTGCTCCTGCCGCCTAAAGCATGGTTTTACAATGACTTGCGAGGTAGTTACTGGCGTTTGTACGTGAACTCCGAGCCGGGAGCGGTGGTGTGGTCGTCGGGAATGGAATATCCAATCCCGCCGCACCGCGCGTTCCTGATTCCGGCGTGGGTCAAATACAGCAGCCGCAACGAACGAGAGGTTCACCATCTTTGCCTTCATTTCGACATTGTTGGATTCACCGGCCCGTTGATTCGACAGTGGTTCGACCATCCGATTGCGCTTGCCGAGGACGCATTGACCCAGCGACTGGCTCAGCAAATTCGCCAACTCCTGGATGATGGAAGATACGATGACATCATCACAGCGTTCGCTGCCAAGTCCCTGATCGATCTCTCGGCTGGGCGGCTTTTTCAGCTTCTCGAGGAAGCACCGCCACGCGACGGCACGTTTGACGCTCGCCTGCTGCGGCGGCACCTGGCGGATTTGGCACCGGTTCTTCCGGCCCTGCGGCGAATCGACGGCAACTTCGCTGAACCGGCATCGAATACGGAGTTGGCTGAACTGTGTGGAATGAGCGAGGATCACTTCATCCGACTGTTTCGCAAGCATGTTGGGCAGACTCCCGCGCGTTACGCCCTGGAACGTCGCATCACTCACGCGGCGGAGCGACTGGCGTTTAGCGACGAAAGCCTGAAGCAGATTTCGGCGCAGGCGGGTTTCAAGAACCGGTATCACTTCACACGCGCCTTTGTTCAAATTATCGGAGAGCCTCCTGCCCACTACCGTCAGCGTGGTCACCTTGCGGGCCACAAATAGGCTTTGCCCGCCCAGATCATATCCCCTGGCATTCGCGCATCTCACGGTCGTTCCACCCTACAACCTCACCGGCCTGCCCGTCGCCGCAGATCGATCGGCAGCGAAAACCACCTCATGTGAACGCATGGCATCGTCCAGGCTTGTCAGGGGCATTTCTCTCTGCGCGTCCAAGGCGTCGAAAAACGCCTGAAACTGCGCCGCGTATGGCTGGTCAGACACATCACCGGAGCCGAGCAATTTCATGGCGAGTGTGTTCCAGGTGTTTGTGTCGGTTTTCAATTTCGTCGAGTGAAATCTGTTGTCGAGCAGGCTGCCTTCGCTTCCGCACAGATGGGTATGAAAATAATAGGGTTGAAGACAATCCACGATGGCTGCGCATTTGCCAATCCGGCCACTCTTGAATTTCAGGATGGTGACACTGCTGGTCGGGTACTCATACGCCGCGAATATTTCGCTGGTTGTTTTTGTGTCGTAGCTGGTGACTTCCTCCACGTCGCCGCCCATGCACAGTAGTAACGCATCCAAGGCGTGGCATCCTCCGCTCAGCAGCGAACTACCGCCGGCGTCCTTGCGTGTGTTCCAGCGAAACTGGCCATACCACGGACCATGGCCGTGGTAATAGTCCACTTCGCCATAATGCACCTGCCCGAGAAGCCCTTGATCGATGACGGATTTGATCGCCAGAAACTGGCTTGAAAAGCGACATTCAAAACAGACACAAGCCCTGACCCGGTTGGCCTTCACGGCGGCATTGATGGCCTGGCAGTCGTTCCAGGAAAGCGCCAGCGGCTTCTCAATAATCAGGTGTTTGCCGGCATTGGCTGCGGCAATGGCATGTTCCATATGTTGATGCGGATAACCGCAGATGGAAACACAGTGGATATCCTTGTCGGCCAACAGCGCGTTGACGTTGGCATATGGTTTGATCGGAGTGCCCCACCTCGCGCTAAGCTCCTGCGCGTCGAGCGCACGCGAAGAACACACCGCCGTCACCCCGGCCTGCCTCGCCGCGTTGATCGCTGGAATATGCGCTGTGGCTGCCCACCCGTAACCGATTATTCCCACATTGTATTTCTTCATGAAACCCCTCCGTTGGCTGCGGTGCTGACGCGATAGTCGTCGATGCTAAAGCACAACCGCATCGCACATCATCCAGGTGCCGCTTCCAGCCGCGCATGGGGCCAGACATGCCGCTCAATGCGATGCGTTCCGCCGGAATTGAGTGTTACGGTTTTGCCCCCAAACGTCAGCGTGCCGGTAACCCCCGCCGGCAATGTGACCTGGCCCTCCAGAGCACGACCATGGTTCACTAAATCGACTTCGATCCACCCTCGCGGATGCACGAGCTTTCCCGATAGTTGTCGCAATGGCCCGGGGAGGGGCGTAATCTCCACGCGGTCAAAGCCCATCTCCGCCGGGCGAACACCGAGGATGGTGGCAAAGAAATGATAGATGGGATGCGCGCCCCACCCGTGACAGTCCGAACGGGTCGGCTCTGGTTGCTCGGGCGCGGTGCGAAGCCCCCGACTCGATAGATCAAACCAAAGGCCCAAACGGTCAAAAAACAGATCCATCAAGCCGAGTTGGCGATAGGTTTCAAACAGGTAGTGGCAAAAGGAGATCGTTGCGCGCGAGAGATCCTTGTCGTTTGCCAGCCCATGGGCAATGCGCCTCTGTTCGACCGAGCCGATTGTTTTGCCGAGGACGGCGAAACACTGAACATGCTCTGAAAAATGTTCCCTGCGAACATCGTCGGCAAACAGTCCCCGATGATCGTCCCAGAAGGCCGCGCGGGCATTTTGACCAAGCTCCGATCCGAGTCGTCTCCACCGATCTGCCATCTCCAGCTCGCCCAACCACTGTTCGATATCGGCGGCCAGATGAAGGATGTAAACGAATTGAAAATTCATTATGCCGCTAGGCCCGTATGACATACCGGGGTGCACGCCATCGCGCCATGTGGGAACCCAATCCATGAAATTCCAGCCCTCATCGCAATCAACCAGCCCATTGTGATTGAGTTTTCCCACATACCAATCCAGGACGCTGCGCGCCCCGCGCATTCGCTGTGCCACAAAATCGGCATCACCTCTCCAAAGCGCATAGTCGTGCAACATCCCAACCCAGTACAGCGAAAACGGGGCAAGAATCTGCCTGATACGGCTGGGATAACGGGACTGCGTCAAGCCGGTGGAACCGCGCGAATAGTCGAAGACCTCAATGCATTTGCGAACCAGCCGGTCGTCACGATCCGACACCATCGATGTCAGGTTGTGCAAGCGGGTGTCGCCGGAATACATCAGTTGCTCGTAGTAGGGACAATCGAGAAAAATTTCGTGAGCGCATAGCTGAAGTGATCGAAACGCAATGGGAATGACCGCGTTGACACGCACGTCATCGCAGGCAAACTTGCTTTGCATCGTCAGGGGATAGCGCGTCTCGCGCAGCGTCAGACGTTCGATCTCCAGTGGCTCATCCTCGGTCTCGACGCACAACTGCAGATAGCGGCCGGCCTGCCACCAGAGCGATCCAAACATCCGCCCCGCCCCGCCGTCGGGGAGAAACACGTCGCCCACGCCAAGAAAGTACTTGCCCGAGATCTCATCGCGATCGCCTTTGTTCCGCGCCTCAGGTTCCATAAAAAGGGATTCGGCCCATTCCAGGGAGAGTGTCGCTCCCGTTCCGCCGCTGGTGACGATCTGAGGATACGCAGTCGAATAACCTTCAAGGTCAATGATGACGCGGCGCTTGGTCCGCGACGGTATGACCACCGGGTGTACGCCGTCGGCGAGCATCTGCCACTGCTCACACTCTGCTGCGATATGGTCGGCGTTACGAATCGGACACCTCTGCAGATCCTCCCGGCAATCAATTGATGAAACGAAGCGCACCCGCCCATTTCCGATCTCCAGATCAAGCATGGGCGGAAGCACGGCGGGACGCATCAAATGTTGAGCACCAATCTCATTGCGATACTTGCCATTGGTGCCATGATGCAGGGCAACGGCACCGCGCCAGCCATCCCCCTCGCCACGCTCGAGCCCCCACGGATAGGCTTGGCCATCGATCCGCAAGTTCGCGCCCGTGCCGAATGCCGGCCTGGGGTCGATCATGGTGATGCCAGTGACGCGCTTGTATTGCCACTGCGCTGCGCCGGTGCCGATCAGATGACCCTGCCCCCCCTCCGGGGCAAGGATGAAGCCATGGCGCACGCTCATTTGAGCATACGGTGCCATTGCGCCCAGCGACCAGACCTTGGCCACAATCACATGTTGCCCGGGCTGGAATGTTAGGTCATAGGTCTCAAAGTACCAGTTGGACGCATCACCCCGCTCGCTGCCACGTCCGATAAGCTGACCATCTACATACAGCTCGTAACGCTCGTCGCCGCTCACGTGCGCGCGGATCGTCATCGCTTCATCGATTGTGAACACCCGTCGATAGGCCGAAACATGCGGCCCATTGCCCGCGTCACCCCCGTTAATCCAGCGGTAAGGCCACAACCCCTTGCGGTGCCACGACTTACCCGCGTCGTGGGCGGCAAATGGCAGATAGTCAATCAGCGTTCGCATATGGTTCCATTCCTGGCATCATCTCCACAGCGCGGTAACGAACGATGCAATATACTACTGTGGATTGCACAATAACCGTTGAATACGCCACCGGGCACAATCACGCCGCGCCCTCGTGCTAACAAAGCCTTGCTGGCCCGACGGTCGCTGGCAAACACCAACGCCGGCTTGAACTCGCTCAGGCAGCCAGCGACATTGCCCATTTGTATCCGGCCTCGTGAAACATACCTCTGAAAACCTTGCTACGGTATGCTATTGCCCGTCACACTCATATCCATTTCCGGCAGGCGGCGCCTGCTTTCCTCCTGATCGTGAAACTTCGCGTGAATCCTTTGGATCACCTATAATTCAGTCTGAAATTGGAAGGAGCCTATTGATGCAAGCGATTCGTGTTCATCAGACCGGCGGGCCGGAAGAATTGAAGCTGGAAACCGTTCCCAATCCCGTGGCGGGGCAGGGGCAGTTGGTGGTCCGGCTCGTGGCGGCGGGAGTGAATCCGGTGGATACCTATATCCGTTCAGGAAAAAACAATTACGCCCCCAAAAATCTCCCATATACCCCCGGCATCGACGCCGCTGGGGTGGTTGAGTCCGTTGGGCCTGACGTTCATAAGTTCAAATCGGGCGATCGGGTTTACGTCGGCGGCAGCCTCAGTGGCACTTATGCCCAGAAAGCACTTTGCATCGAATCACAACTCCATGCCTTGCCCGACAAGGTTTCATTTGAACAAGGTGCGGCCATCAATGCCCCTTATGTCACGGCGTATCATGCCCTGTTCGACCGGGGGCGTGCGGTCCGCGGGCAAAGGGTTCTCATTCACGGCGCCAGCGGCGGCGTGGGGACGGCTGCGGTCCAATGGGCGATTTCCGCCGGCATGAGAGTGACCGGAACCGCCGGCACCGAGGCCGGTTTGAAGCTGGTCAGGGACCAGGGGGCGCACGATGTGCTGAATCACCATGATGCGGATCATGTGCAACAAGCATTAAATCTCACCGGCGGCAAGGGTTATGACATTATCATCGAGATGCTGGCCAACGTGAATCTGGACAATGACCTTGCGTTGATCGGACGATGCGGTCGGGTGGTGATTGTCGGTTCACGGGGAAGGATCGAAATCGATCCCCGGCAACTGATGTCCAAAGGCAGCTCCGTGGTCGGAACTTCACTCTTGAACGCCAGCGAATCGGAGTTGTTGGCGATCCATACCGCGATATTCAGCGCGCTCAGCACCGGCGCGATCAGGCCGGTCATTCGCACCACGATACCGCTGAGTCAGGCCACCGAGGCCCATAAACTGGTGATGGAACCGGGCGCGTTGGGGAATATCATTTTAATACCCTGATAGCGTCTTCATGACGACGGACAAACTGAAACGCTACACCTCTGAGTGATGCGGCGATCGACGCCATCGGCGCGCACGCAAGCTGCCAATCAACATCGTCATGGTCTGACCTGTTCATAATCCAGTTTCTCCCCAAGCACTTCGGCGCCCACGTCACGCGGACCGCCATAGTTCTTTTGCGATAATGCGCCGTGGAACGGACAAAAGCATCCGGATATTTCGTGGATACATCCTGTGTGCACGCGGATCCCAATCCCGATCCCCTTGCAGATTTTTTTGCTCACGATGGATACAGTGGGTAAAGTTGAAGCTGCACGTTAATGGGTGCAGCAGGAGGATGGCGCGCGGTGGATGCTGCCGGTTGTCATTGCTGCGGTTGTGTAACACAAAAATTGAAAGGTGCTTGGTATGAAGGTCAAGAGTCGATTTGCCGCCGGCGCATTTGTGGTCGGAGTGCTGGTTTTGGTACTGGCTGTACTGATGAGCAAGACCAAACCGTTTTCGATGGCAGATTTTATAGAGCTTTGTAAGAGAGCGGTGCCCAGGCAGGTGCAATCGGCTATTGAGGCGGGCGCAAAGGTGAATACCAAGGATGAGAATGGCGCCACGCCGCTGATGTACGCAGCCAAGGATAACAACCATCCGGAAGTGATCACCGCACTGATTAAGGCGGGCGCGGACGTGAATGCCAAGGGTAAGGATGAGTGGACGCCGCTCATGTACGCAGCTAGGAATAACAGCCAACCGGAAATGATCACAGCGCTGGTTCAGGCGGGCGCAGACGTAAATGCCAAAGGTAAGGATGATTGGGCACCGCTGATGGGTGCAGCCGTGAATAATGGCAATCCGGAAATAATCACGGTGCTGGTTAAGGCGGGCGCGGACGTAAATGCCAGGGATAAAAATGGTTGGACACCGCTGATGGGTGCGGCAAGGAATAACAGCCACCCGGAAATAATTGCGGCGTTGATCAAGGCGGGCGCGGACGTAAATGCCAAGGATCCTGCTGGCTATTCAGTCTTGGAATATGCGCAGGAGAATAAAAATACAGCGGTTATAGATGAAGTCCGCAAGGCGGGGGCAAAATAAGCGGTGGTTCAGACAACGACGTACCTGGATACCGCATCCTCGCCGTCTGGGCGGTGAGCCGCGAGGATGAGTGACACAAGGCGGCGCACGACAAGGGCGGATGCACTAATGCTGTGATCGTCCCACGAATAGTGGGCAAGACCAATTTATACCGAAGTGCGGTTATCAGGTCATACGTTCGCTAATTTTCGCTGATTTTGATGCGCAGCGACGCGGCTCATTTCCATCGTTGGCGGCAAAGGTTGAGGTTGAACCGCAGCATCAACGCTCTGCCATTGACCACTGCGGACACTCTGCTCGGCTGCGGCCAACGTTGCCGTGCTGATCGCCGCCAGGGAATAAGGCATCGGCCAGGTGGCCCGACCGGCGATGGCATCGATGAACGTGCTGATTTCCTGACAATAGGCCTCTTCCAGAACCTCGCTGATGGCGCCCAGTTGCAACTGATCGCGCACATCGGAGTTCTTGAATTCACGTTCGATCACACCCTTCATCACGTCAAAACGCAGGATGCCGTTATCGCCATAGCAGACGCCCTGCCGTGCCTCGATGGGACAACCCATCAGCACCGTCAACTGACCGGAGGCACCTTGATCCAGAACCATCTGCATTGCCCATAAATCTTCCATCGGTTCGACCAGGTTGCCACGCTGAATCACCGTGCCGGCAACCGAACGGGGATAACCGAACAATTCATTGAGATAAAGCAGTTCAAAGGGAACCATTTCCCTCGCTGCTGCGGTGGCGCGGTGGCGGGCATAGTATTCCTTGCCCTCATCGGGGTGCCAGTTGGGTTGATAGGTGGACAAGAGCATCTGATAACCATGGAGCGTGCCGAGTTCGTGCTGGAGCTGCTTTTTCAACTCCCGGATCACCGGCAGGAAGTGCATGGAACAGGAGGCGGCACTGATCAGTTTTTTCCGGGCCGACATGGATTCCACATGGACGGGATCGACCGTCCAGATATTTGCTTCACTGAAATGATGCAGGCCCTGCTTCAGTGCCAGTTCGACATATTCAGCATGCTGATCGGGTGGCGTAGAGATCACCAGCGCAGCCGGTTGCCAGGCAAGGGCGGCAGGGAGTGAATCGAACGTCAACACCTCAAATTTTGCTGCTGCCCGTTGGCGACGGTCGGCCCGCAGGTCCAGCAGACCAACGCGCACATCCTTCCGAGCCGACAAATCCCGCATTCGCCGCCGACCCATTGAACCGCCACCAATAACCAAAACCTTCATTTTCTCTGACTGCGTCATAATTGATCCTTGATGATTTATATTTCTGTCTGATCGCTGTCGAAAAACCCGTTCTTACCAGCCT
>JADLCB010000030.1 GCA_020847375.1 Phycisphaerales bacterium
AGCAAGGTCGAACAAGCCATCACACGACGCACGCGCGCCATTGTCGGGGTGGATTGTTTCGGACATCCCGGCGGCATGCGCGAACTGGAACAACTGGCGCAAAAGCATGATCTGATGTTGATCGAGGATTCCTGTGAAGCCTTCGGCGGGCGCAGCGGTCAACGGGCGCTGGGTTCGTTCGGGCGGGCAGGCGTTTTTGCCTTCTACCCGAATAAACAGATCACCACCGGCGAAGGGGGCATGATTGTCACGGATGATGATAACTTCGCTTCGACCTGTCGCACCTTGCGTAACCAGGGTCGCCAGGGGATGTCATGGCTGGCGCATCAAAAGCTGGGGTACAACTACCGGCTGAGCGAGTTGAATGCGGCCTTGGGATTGGCGCAGACCCAGCGGCTGGAGGAGATTCTCAACGAACGTCGCCGGGTTGCCAATTTGTACATGCAGCGGCTGATGACCAACCGTTATCTGGTTCTGCCGACGCTGGACAATGATTGCGTCATGAGCTGGTTTGTCTTCGTGGTGCGTCTGAATGATCTGTTTGTCGCCGGTGATCGTGATGAAATCATGTGGCAGTTGCGCGAGCAGGGAATTGGTTGCAATAATTATTTCCCGCCGATTCATCTTCAGCCGTATATGGCGGAGCAGTTTGGTCACAAATCGGGCGATTTCCCCGTGTGCGAATATGTTTCCAATCGCACGCTGGCGTTGCCGTTTTTCACCCGCATGACCGAAGCCCAGGTGCTGCGTGTCTGCGATACCCTCGAACGACTTCTGGAAAAACAACTCCTGCGACCCAACAGCCGGTTTCTGGACAACCTCTAACCAGCCACCTGGGGGCAATGCCCGACATTGCGTGTTGCCGACGACATCGCTGCCGTCGCCAGCGAGACATTCGGCTGAAAAATCAATAGAATCCGTCGGCACTTGAAGATTGCCCTGATCATCCTCCATGCTGATGTGGCCCGCGGTGGAGCTGAACGCTACACCGTTGATCTGGCCAATCAGCTCACCCAGCGCGGGCATGGCGTGGCACTGATCGCCGGTTCGTTTGGCACGGGGATCAATACTGCTGTCGAGCGCGTGCCGTTAAAGATGAGCGGCGTTACCCGCCTGCAGCGCTACAAGCGGTTTTTGGCGGCTCTGGAAGCGCATCTGAAACAAACCCACTACGACATTACGCACGCCATGCTGCCGGTGTGGCAGTGCGATGTTTATCATCCCCATGCCGGTTTGGCAGCCCAGATGATGAGCGCCGGGCATCGTAAATATGAATCGCGCCTCAGACAGGGTGGGGCGTGGATGGCCAACCATCTTAATCCGCGCCGCCGGGCTTTTTACGCGGTCGAGCAGCACTTGCTCAACAGCACCAATCCGCCGGTGGTGCTGAATCTGTCCGACTACATCCGCCAGACCGTTTTGGCTCATTATCCCGCCTTACCGGCGGACAGACTGCCAACGCTTTTCAATGCGGTGGATCTAAAGCGTTTTGATCCAGCCCGCGACCCATCCGCCCGTGCCCGCCAGCGCCAGGCAATGAATCTGGGTGATCATGATGTTGTCGCGCTCTTCATCGGTCAGGATTTTCAGCGCAAAGGCCTGCCCCAGGCGATTGCAGCCGTGCAGCAAATTCATGATCCGCGTCTGAAGCTGTTGGTGGTGGGGGCAGACCATGCCGGCGGGCATTTGCATAAAACGGACACCGACAACTCGCGCGTTATTTATGTTGGGCCGACGGATGATCCGTATCCGTATTATCGTGCCGCCGATCTGTTCGTTTTGCCGACACGACATGATCCATGCAGCCTCGTGGTGCTCGAAGCGCTGGCAATGGGTTTGCCGGTGATCAGCACCCGCATGAACGGCGCCTGCGAAATTATGACCAAGCAGCATGGATTTGTGCTGGATGATCCATCCGATATTCCCGCCCTGGAAGAATCGTTGCGCCAGTTGATGGATGAACCACGGCGGCGAGCGATGCAGGCGGCTTGTCTGGCGCTGCGAGCGGGGTTGTCACAGGAACATCATCTGGATCAGTTGCTGCGGATCTACCAGCAGCGGCTCAGCGCGCCGCCAATGCCATCACCTCGTTGAAGTTGCGGGGTTCAAACTCACGGTAACCGGTGTTGTCGGTGAATTGTCTCACACCGATCCACCCGGATTTATGCGCTGATGCCCAGTGCCCGCGCCATGGTCTGGCCGATCGTGGCAGGGGAGTCCGCCACATGAATACCCGCAGCCTGCAGGTTTTTGATCTTGGCTTGCGCTGTATCGTCACCACCGGAAATAATGGCTCCGGCGTGCCCCATGCGCTTGCCGGCGGGAGCAGTGCGCCCGGCGATGAAGCCAACAATCGGTTTTTTCACATTGGCTTTGGCCCAGGCAGCAGCATCAGACTCATCGCTGCCACCGATTTCACCAATCATGATGATGGCATCGGTCTGTGGGTCTTTGTTGAACAGATCAAGGCATTCGATGAAATTGATACCCTTGATCGGATCGCCGCCGATACCCACAGCGGTACTCTGGCCAATACCGCGTGAGGCGCATTGCCAGACGGCTTCGTACGTCAGCGTACCTGAACGGCTGATGATGCCCACGCTCTTGCCGCTGGCGGCTTTGTCCGTCGGCAGATGGATATAACCGGGCATGATGCCGATCTTGCACTGGCCTGGCGTGATAATGCCGGGGCAGTTTGGCCCGATCAGCACCGGCGGGGTTGAGCAGCAGCAACTGGTTGGCTGACGGCCAGCCATAAAGGCTTTGACCTTGATCATGTCCTGCACGGGAATGCCTTCGGTGATTGCGACAACCACTCGAATGCCAGCATCGACAGCCTCCATAATAGCGTCAGCAGCAAAAGGCGGAGGGACGAAAATCATGGTGGCATCGGCAGCGGTCGCCTGAACCGCCTGATGGACGGTATTGAAGATCGGCAGACCGTTGGCATCCTTCTGGCCGCCTTTGCCCGGCGTTACTCCGCCGACCATCTGCGTGCCGTAATCGAGGCAGCCTTTGGTGTGGAACGCCCCGGCTGCACCGGTAATACCCTGACAAATAACCTTGGTGTTGCTGTTGACCAGAATGCTCATAATTGCCAAGCCTAAATTGCGTCGCCCCGGTGGGCAAGTAAATGGACACTCGTCCTTAAAATTATACGGTAAATTTCAGAACCATTTGATATTGCGCTCCTGGCAGGCAGCGAAATGCCAGTTGTACATCAAAAGCAGACGTCTGCCGATCAGCACGCGCAGGCAAGCCATGGTCCACATGAACGCGATGAAACGCCGCCGCGTGCAGGTGGGGGGTTTGTCGTAACACCCCTTGAGATCAAAATGTTTGTAGAGAAAGCGATAAATCCGGGCTAATCCGCCCCACAGCGGGCCGTGTTTGTGAACCAGTCGGAATGCTTCCTTGGCAAAGAGCTTTCCAGCCGTGCCAGTTTTATTGGTGTCGGAAAAATAATAACGCGACAACACTTGGTCGGTTACATGCAGTTTGGCACCGGCTTTTTTCATCCGTGCCCACAAATCCCAGTCAAAACCGAGATGGTAGGTGGTGTCGAGCTGCCCCAGTTGCTGATGAAGCTGGGTGCGCCAGAAGGTGCTGGGTTGTTCGACGATGTTCTGAATGCCAATTTTTTTCCAGGTGTCGGGATCGCCTCCTGCCAGAAATCGTGTTGTCCCATCAGGCATGATGCGCTGACATTTGCCGGTTACAACATCCAACGCTGGATCAGCAGCAAAAAGTGCTGCCACATGATGCAGCGCACCAGGCAATAGTTCATCATCGGCGCACAGCCAGCCACGAATTTCCCCGTCTGCCCGGGCAAACCCTTTGTTCAGACCGTCCGCCTGGCCTTTGTCTTTTTCCACGATCAATACGGAAAATCGATCACGGTATTTTTCGATGATTGCGCGCGATTCATCCGTGCTGCATGAATCAGCCATGATTAACTGCAACTGCGGATACTCCTGAGCCAGCAGGGAATCAATGCATCGCTGCAACACTGGCCCGGAATTATAATTGGGGATGACGATGGAAAAGGTGGGTAACATATTGGGGGCAGACCGCATTATTCTCCAGAGGTGGTTTTAATCTCCTCGGGAAAAAAAGGTTCAACCTTGGCCAGATCCGTGGGGATGGTGCGTGCCTCTTTCATGTAACCGATATCCCAGAACCACATCATGACTCCGATCGTGCGCGATGTCTTCAGACGATACCCCAATCGGGCCAGGCACATCCACCAGCCAAACCGCTGTATCGGCACGCCCATGACACGTTGCAAGACAACGTAAGAGCGCCCATGCCCCTTGATCAGGCGGGCGAAGTAACCAAGTTTCAAACGCTGCTTCTTGATGAAATGCTGCAATTTGAGGCTTGGCTGATACGAACAGGCGTAACCCAGACGATTGGCGACGCGCGCGAAAAGCGAATCTTCGCCGCTGAGCAGCGCCGTGCCACTGCGGCCAAGGTTTCCCGCGTGCGGGACATCGTTCAGTATCTGACAAAATTGCTCGGCCACATCGCGCCGGGTGACCATGCCCGCCCCGATCGGTTCCCACGGCCCCCAGTGCTGCTTGGTGCTGGTGATCACTTCCTGGCCATGGTCGCGCACGCCCAGATAAGGCAGCAGCCGTGTTTTCCATTTACCCACAGGTCGTTCCAGAACGGCCTGACTGATACCGCCATAGGCGCCCAGTGCAGGGTTGGCTTCATGGATGGACAGGGCGGTTTGCAGGTAGTTTTTATCAAGGAAATTGTCATCATCGACAAAGACGAACAAATCGCCGCGTGCTTCGATAATACCGGCGATTCGGGCGTAACTCAGCCCCGGTCGCGGCTGGCGAACCAGACGCAGCGTCATTTCCCGGTCTTTACGCAAGTCGTCAATCGCCAGCGGCGGGTTGGAGTTGTTATCAACGACGATGACCTCATAGCTTGTCGTAGCCAATGTCTGCTGATCGATACTATCCAGCACACGCTGAAAAATATCCATTCGCGGGTTGACGGTGCAGATGATGACGGAGACACAGGTCATGGAAAATAATTAATCGTATTGGTTGTCGCGATGCCGGTTTCAATTGCCGTAGTTGTCGCCAATTGCGCTAACGGCCTTGTGCTGCAGATGTTACATCCAGCGGTCAGAGTTCAGCAGCAGTCCACCCTCCCGGGCAAAAACAATGTCAATCTGGGCCAGATCGTTCTGATGCGGGCGACGCAGACTGCCCGCCAGATCGAACATGCGATAACCGTTTTGTGTCATATGAGCAATAATTTCATGTGCCAGCGGGCACTCAGGCATGAAACGATAAAAATTGGTTTCAATGATAAAAGCATTCGCGGTATCGAACATTTTTGCTCCGCCGCGCAAAACGTGCATCTCAAAACCCTGCACATCGATCTTGACCAGATCAGGTGGGGCGATTTTTCCTTCCGTCAGCAGGTTGTCGATGCTCTCCACCGGAATACGACGCTGGCGGCTCGGATCCGCCCCGGGATAATCCAGAGCGCTTGAACCATCGCAGTCGGGCGTCATGTTCATCGTGATTTCGCCCCGTGTTTCGCCGACTGCGGTTAACAGGTAATGAAACCGAGGATCGCGCTGAACGATTTGTTGAAGCGACGATTCACTCTCGCTGAGCGGGTCGATCATGTAAAAATGAGCCTGTTTCCAGCGGCTGCCAGCCCGCAAACTCCAGTAACCCTTGGCTGAACCAATATCCAGAACGACTTTGGGCGCATAGCCCCGTTCCACCAGGTGATCCAGCGCTTGATCCATTTCATCTTTTTGCATGACAGAACCTTTGAACCAACCGGCCAGTAACTGGATCATCCTACCCACAAAACCTCCGTATCAGGCGCGGGCCTGACATTTACGGCGGCGCGCAAGCCGTGAAGCATAACAAAACCCACGCCTGGCTTCCAATGACAGACAGCATATCGACCGCAGCGTCAGATACAGCACAGCAGCGATGAAACGAACAAGGTCCGATATTTTCCCGCCGCACGTGCAGATCAGGGCAATTTTCCTATACTGCCTTGAACCCTATGGCCCAGTTGCCCCGGATCAGCATCGTCACCCCTTCGTACAACCAAGGGCCTTATATCGAGGCAACCATCCGCAGCGTGCTGGAGCAGGGTTATCCGAATCTGAGCTACATCGTGATGGATGGTGGATCGACTGATCAGACGGTGCAGATTCTTCGACGTTATGAAAACCAGCTGCAGTGGGTCAGCCAGAAGGATGATGGGCAGGCCGATGCGATCAATCGCGGGTTTGCCGGGGTTGAAGGAGAGGTGCTGGGTTGGTTGAACTCGGATGATACGCTGGCACCGGGGGCACTGCACTTGGCGGGGGAGTATCTGCGCGATCATCCAAACGTGGCGCTCGTCTACGGCCAGGCCAATTTCATTGATCCACGCGGAAAATATCTGGGACGATGCGCACATATCGAACCATTTAACCACCACCGATTGCGCTATTTTTCGGATTTTATTGTTCAACCGGCTGCTTTTTTTCGGCGCAGTGCGTTTGAAGCCGTTGGTGGATTGGATAAATCCCTGCACTGGTCGATGGATTATGATTTGTGGTTGAAGCTGGCATCAGCCGGATATGCGATGCAGCACATTGCGCCCGTGCTGGCCAATTATCGCTGGTTTGGCGGGAATAAGTCAGCCATCGGCGGAATGAAGCGCTTGGAGGAGCTACAGCGGGTTGTCGAGCGCCATGGAATTAAAAAACTGCCAGCCTATTTCTGCCTTGAAGCAGCGTATGCCCATGGTGGGGTGGGGCTGGCGGCGCTCAAAGCAGGGCGACTTACCGAAGCGGCGGGGCGATTTTGTCGCGCCGCTGCGGCCGTGCTTGGTTCGCCCGATGCGATGATAAGTCTGGCAAATCCGCAGACCTGGCAGACGATCTGGACGGGCCAGGTTCTGCGCCGACGAACGCGCGGCAGTGATGGTTGAGCAGGGTGGCTGCATTTTCCGCTTACCCATTCACGCCATTAACGATTCAGATATTCGACCATTCATGCGCGCGGGCCGTGCGTTTGCGACGGATCCGCCAGCCCTGCGTGATAAACCGGCAGGCGGACGGTAAACGTCGTACCGTCCCTGGGGTTGCTTTTAACGCTGATGCTGCCTTCGTGCTCATCGACAATTTTACGCGCCACCGCCAGACCAAGCCCCGTGCCGCGATTGCCCTTGGTGCTGTGAAACAGTTCAAAAACATGGGGCATCATCGTTTCGGCGATGCCGCCACCGTTGTCGATCACTTCAAGAACGGCTTGGCGCGCCGATTCATCCCAGCGTCCGATGATGTGCACCAGACCGTCGCCGGGTTTGACTGCATCCAGGGCATTGCTGAGCAGATTCATGACCACCTGATGAATACCGTCAGGATCCATCGGCAGGGCAGGCATATCGGGGTCGATATCCGCAACCACCATGACCTCACGCTGGTTGGCGCTGTTGGCGACCAGCTCCAGACAATCCTCGACAATCGAACGCAGTTGCACCAGCTCCAGCCGCGGCTGGCGCTCTTTGGAATAGGCCAGCAGATTGGTTGTCAAACTGAAAATCTTTTCCAGATTGCGATCAACAATGTCCCACCCTTTTTTAGCCTGCTCAACGTTGCCATTACGCAGTCCGATTTCCACCACATCCGCTCCGCCCCGCAGCGCCTGCAGAATGTTCTTGATCGAGTGCGACAGGGCGGCGGTGGTCTCGCCGACAGCAGCCAGACGCTCCGCCTGAACGTGGGCGCGATAGAGTTTGGCGTTTTGCATCGCCAGGCCGGCTTGCAATCCGATTGTGGTCAGCAGACGCAGTTGATCCGGCGAATAGGTGTAATTTTTAACGGACGAATCGATATAGATGACGCCCAGGATGTCTTCGCCGGGCGATTTGGCATCCATTTTACGCGCCTTGATCGGTACGCAGATGGCTGAACGAATTCCCAGATTGTGTACGCTTTTGCCTTTGGAAAAGCGTTGGTCAGTCATGGCGTTGCTGGAAAGCACACCTTCGCCGCTGCGCATCACATGGTTGATGATGGTGCGTGAAGCGTGAATACGCGGAGTTGCATCGGTGGTGGCCGGTGCGTTATCGGCGGATTTGCCGCCATTGCCTTCTTCACGGCTGCGGACAACTTTGGGAATCAGCTCATTGCGCTTTTCATCAACCAGCAGAATAATACCGCGATCCGCCTTGATGTGTTCAAAGACCAGATCCATGACCACATCGAGCACTTGATCCACATCAAAACTGGAACCCAGCGTAGCGCCAAGCTGGTAGAGCAGGCGCAGATTGGTCATGGCGGCAGCGGCGGGTTCGGGTACAGCCAGCACCATCGAATCTTCGTTGCTGGGCATGGTGTGCATGATGGCGCTGTCCATGCCTGCCTCTTCGCCGGCGAGTTTGACGCTGCCGCTGCTGGTGCGCGATATGCCGGGCTGGGCACCAAAGACCATCAGCGTGCGCCCGATGCGGATCTGGTCACCCAGTTTTAACTCATACTTGCGCTCGACGCGCGTTCCGTTGATAAATGTGCCATTGGCGCTGCCCATGTCCAACAGAACCCATTTGCCTTCCATCGGATGCAGCTCGCAGTGCTTGCGCGAGACCGTGTTGTCGGTCAATGGTATCTGACGACTATCGCGGCCAAGCATGGCTGGGGCATCAGGCAATTCATAACGCCTGCCCTTGTCCGGACCTTGTATGACCAGAAGTGTCAGCACAAGTGAATTGTCGCTTGGCGGAGTGATTTTGTCATCGGCTCAGACGCTGCAATGAAAAAAATACCGGTTCAGTTCACCTGCAGCTTGATCGTCCGGCCGCTGGCGGTGCGCGTGCGCGATGGTTTGGGTTGTGGTTTTAACGGCGGTATGGGTGGTCGGCGTGAGATACTGGTCACCGTCTGAGCAAGGAAAAGCAGGATGGCAATTGCGCCAAAAAGGCCAGCCCACTGGCGGACAGGATAGGGCCAGAGGCTGTGGGTATACCCCACGGCCGCATCGGCAATCAGCCGCAGCGCGACGGATATTTCCAACAGCAGCAGATGGGCGTAAAACCGCGGATGATAAGCCATTTGCACATTTAAAACAGCGGGAAAAATAATCGGAGCGTGCCCGAAGATCATCGCAAAAACAAAACCCAGCAGAACCGAGTGCAACATGCCATCATACGCCAGCCCAGCCATGGGGGCATGATCGATCCAGCCCCAACCCGATCCATGAGAGACCGGAAGCATCAACACATTCAATAGCGCCAGCACACCGCCCAGCGCCAGCCAGAAGTAACCCGACAGCAGGCACGATGCGACAAAACGGGTCAACCCTTTGCCCCGAATGGTCTGACGCGCCAAGTCGTGAATAACCAGCCAGATTGACATCCCGATCATGCCGACGCCGGAAATAGCCCAGCCCAGTCCCGGCCAGACCAACCCGACCAGTAGTCCGAGCAGGTAAGGCCCGACCGCTGCGGCAAATCCAGCATGACGCCCACGCAATGGCGCCAGGAAACGACTCAGCTCCAGACGTTCACCGACAATGGTCAGCACTAGAAACGCGATCCACCACTCAACAATCTGCGGAATTGCCCAGCCTCCCAGCCATAGTGCGTTGCCCACAGCCCATGCCACAGCGCCCAAACCCATCGTGATTGTAAAGAGCGTGAACTGACGGGAGACGACGTTGATAAAAACGCCCACCAGCACCAGACTGCCAGCCAGCAGAAGTGCCTGCCCTAGAGCGACGGGCAGGCCGGTGATTAAACTCAGTGCGCCCAGTGCCGCAAAGATCGGCGCGCCATACGTCCAGAGGCGTCCCAGCGCGACGGACCGCTCCAGACTGATGAGCGTGCCCAGAAAACCGCCGACCATCAATGCCCCGTGATAGGAAACCGAACCACTGTTAAAAGTCGGCCACGGCCAGCCCATACGCAGCAAACCACCCCATAAACCAGCGACAAGAACAAAAATGCCCAGAGCCAGAATGGGAATTCTCCGGGATGGTTTGGATAGGATCATAGAGTGTAGTATCTGGGGTAAAACCGGTTGTGATTATAAGTCGGGGTTGCTGTTTTTGAAAAAGCGTACGTCGGAACAACCGGATGAGGATAGTGTCGATAAAACACAGCGGCACGAATTAAGCGCCGCTGCATTGTTGTAGTCAAAATTGACAAGGCTGATTCAACGCCAAGTGCCGCGCTTGAAATGTTCAGCCAGTTCGCGGTGGTCTTCCTCGGTTGGGGGAGGACTGACCACGACTGCCAGAACGGTCTTGCTGTGGGCACGCACGCCGCGGGCTTTACCCGCTTCGGCCATGAGCACCGCGCCCGGGCCGGCGTGTTCAAGTTCTTCACCTTCACCTACGAACCAGGCATCGCCGGAAATAACGACCATCGTCAGGTCGGACTTGGGGTGATGCACGGGAATGGCCTGACCTGCTTCCAGGCCGACCACCATCGTTTTGCTGCGCGGGCTTTGCACCAGCGTGGAACCCTGAAAGCGTTCGGGGGCAAATTTCGCAGCTTTGTTTAGATCAGGAACAATCATCCGATTTCTCCAAAAGAACCAGCCGCTGCGGCCGGTCGGATTGACAATCAAATCAATAAAACGGGCTTAGGCGGTCTTGCCGATGCGCACACGCCAGGTGGTCGGACCCTGCTCGAGGTATTCCCAGGAAAACTGTCCTTGATGCTCCGCCGCGAACTGATAATAAAGTGGCTTGGGGTCATGGTCGTTGACCAGCTCAAAGGCCTGACCAGCCGTCAGCGCGTTGTAGGTCTGAAAAATGGTGCTATGACGGTGCATGGGGGGCATGGTGCGAACGTCAATCGTCGAAGTAACTTCCAGTGCCATGATGATGGCTCCTTTCAAAATTGCGGCTTGAAATAGATTCTGGCCAGCCGCAGTGACCTTGATGCAAAGAGCTGATCACCTTGACCAGCCTAATTGTTCTTTCCCCGCATCGCTCATCATCTCGGAGGTCCATTTGGGTTCCCAGACGATGGTAATATCAATGGCGTCAACGCCAGGGCACATTTCGCGCACACGCTGGTTGATCTCCCCGCGAATATGCTCGCTCAGCGGACAAGCCGGTGTGGTCATGGTGATACGCAGTTTGACGTTGCGTTCTTCAACCTCCAGACCATAGACCAGACCCAGATCAACAATATTGACACCCACTTCGGGGTCATCAACGTGATATAAAGCGCCATAGACCTGATGCTTGGTGGGCAGTTCCGCGTCCTTGTCGTACTCGCCGTGCGTGACGTGCTTTTCATCGGGCACTTTGAAGGTGAATCCCGCTCCGTATGCGGCGTTACGCTGAAAATCGATCACAGCTTCGCCCAGAACGGGCACATCTTCAGGGGCGCAAACGATGGTGATACCTTCAGAGCTGAAGGTCACATCGTCATCATTGGCGTCTTCGGTCAGATCCAACGAAAATTGCCGTTGCGAACCATGACCCTTGACTCCGACGCGCAACCGCGAGGTCTGCAGATCCAATCCCTGATCTTTGGTGATCGAGCGGATTTCCTCGGCTGCTTCTGGTTTCAGTGTGATTGGCATAAGATTAATCTCTCTGGCAAATCAGTACGACGGCAATTGAGTCTATATCTCAGCAGTGCGATTAGAGGCAGACAAGCACGACTGCCATTGTGCAGCTCGTATCAATAAATCCAAGGCTGTACGAGCAAATAGAACAAAGACTTAGGGTTGCAGTTCCGATTCGATTAATTCGCTTTGGCTATCGCGGAGCCGTCAGAATCAGGCTCCGCCCGAACCAGCAGCAGGTTTATTTAACCTTCATCGTACCGTGCATGGTAATAAAGTGGCCGGGGAAGGTGCAGACAAAGCTGTGATTGCCTGTCTCGCTGGGCGCGGTGAACTCCACGCTGACTTCCTCACCCGGGCCAGCCATTTTGGTGTGTGCCAGCACATCGCCACGCATGGATTCGGGCACGTAATCATCTTCAAAATTGCCCCCCTGGACAGCTTCGTTGGCAAATTTCTTGTAGTCGATCCCCTGGTTCAGAACCACGACATTGTGCGACATGGCTTCTTTAGGCATTTTGCCGATATTTTTCAGATCGATGCGGACTTTTTCGCCCGGATGTACCGTGAACGACTTGAGGTCATATTGCATTTGATCGTCGCCGGTGATGTGTACCGTGGCAACTCCGTTTTCACGGACAACCGGATCGTTGGCACTGGCTTTTTCTGCCGCTGCCGAAGTTGCCGATGTGCTCGGGCTGGAGGAGTTATCGCAACCGCTGACCAAAGCCAAACCGCCTGCCAAAGCTGCTACACAGACCGAAGTCATGATTAAATGCCGCATCATCGAGATTCTCCTGACTATAATAAGTGATTCAACAATTACGCCTAGCACGTTTATATTCTGGATAGACGCATCCAAAATAGGCGTTATTTGCTATCCTAGGCACGGTAAGGCTGAATTTCTTCTGCGTTCCAATTTTTTTCGCTACCGATTTGGGCTGCCGTGTCACTAACGCGCCTGTCCGTGTAAAACAGCAGATATCCGATGAAAACGATCGAGAAAATCCACGAATTGTCAGAACACTTGGAAATGCTTCGTGATTTACGATAGATGCGACGTTTTGCCGCAGGCGATCGGTGGCAGATGGCCAGGCCACGTGATGCGCAGAGGAATAAAGTGAGAACTTATGGAGCTGTTTTCCCGCATTGATGCTCATGTTCATTTCCCCGCTGATACATCACAGGCACAGCAGATCGTGCGCGATGCGCGGTTGAAGGTGGTCAATGTCTGTGTGGATGATCAGGAACTGGGTGGCGTTGCCGCTCAGCGTCAGTGGTATCGCGCCCTGGCGATTACTCAACCGGAGTTGTTCGCCTGGATCACCAGTTTTGATCTGTGCGGTTTTCCCAGCCCCCAATGGAAACAGCGCGTACTGGAGCAGTTGCGGGAGGATTTCACCGGCGAAGGAGCAGCCGTCGGGTGCAAAGTGTGGAAAAACATCGGCATGGAGTTGCGCGATCCTGCCACGAACCAATGGGTTTTTATCGATGATGCTCGCTTCGATCCTGTTTTTTCTTTCCTGCAGCAGCAGCGCAAAGCGGTCCTGATGCACATCGGCGAACCGCTGGCTTGCTGGCAGGAGCTTGATCCAGCCAGTCCGCATTACGGATACTACAGCACCCAACCCCAGTGGCATTGGTACGGGCGCAATGATGTGCCCAGCCACGCCCGCCTGATCGCCTCACGCGATGCCATTGCTCAGCGTTACCCTCACCTGGCGGTCGTCGGGGCGCACTATGGCAGCCTTGAATCTGATCTGGCTGAGATTGCTGCGCGCTTTGAGCGTTACCCTAATTTTTTTGTCGATACCTCCGGACGGCTGGTTGATATGGCATTGCAGGCGGGGCGCGATCGACAAAAGGTGCGTGATTTTTTTCTACGTTACAGCGATCGGCTGATCTGGGGAACCGATCCGGTTTGCCTTTGCCCGCTGAGTCAGATGGACGAACAAACGCGCCAGGCGCGCCAGAGCCAGGCGCAAAGATTATGGGCCAAGGAATGGCGGTTTTTCGCAACGAATGATGAGTTGAATTTCAACGGTGCGAAGATTTGCGGGTTGGCACTGCCTGAAACAGTGTTGAAGAAATTGTTCGTGGATAACGCCCGTCGTATTTACGTCGGTGTGTAGATTGCGCTGATTGACGACAGGGATGTTAGCATTACGGGTGACGCTGACTTTTATGCGGGCCGGGCTGCCTGTTTTTTATGCAGTGGCCTATACTAAACTGATGCACGGTTGTTACAGACCGTCGTGTTTTGGTCAGTTGGCACTTGCGCTGATGACTGCTTTTTACAGTTGAATTACAGGGAAATTTGTATGCTCGAAACAAGCACCAGAATTAAGATCGATATCAGTTCCAGCCTCCCGCGCAACCTCGATGCTGTTGCGGTGCTGATTCACAAACAAACGCCTGCCAACGCTTTTACCTCCAGTCCGTTAAGCCAGCCGATTCAATCGACAATCAACCGGATCATCACGACCAAAATCAACACCGGCAAAAGTGACATGCTGACGATGCAGGCGCTGGATCAGGTCAAAGGTGAGCCGGCGCGACTGATTGTGATCGGGCATGGCAATCCTGCGAAATTCTCTGCCGCGTGCCTGCGCGAATCAGCAGCCACGCTGGCGCGTGAGGTGAATAAGCAGAAGTTCAAACAAGTGGCGCTGGTCATCCCCGATCTGCCGGACCTGTTGCCCGGTTCACCCGATACCGATTCACTTGAACCGGCGCTGCCATCAGCGCTTGGGGCGCTGGCCGAGGGACTGGAGCTGGGTTCGTTTGATTTTGCCCTGTATCGCGGCAGTGCCAGCTCCAACGGCAACAGCGGTCGCGCGCCAGCCAGCAAATCAGTAACACAGTTCACCTTGGTTTATGAAAAACCGGGTAGCGCCGCCAAACTGGCCGTGCAGCGCGGACAGATCATCGGTAAGGGGCAGAACATTGCCCGCACGATTGCGTTTCGCCCCGGTAATGACATCAATCCACCCGCTTTGGCGCAGGTGGCGCAGGAGCTGGGGCGCGAAGTTGGGTTGAAAGTGCGCGTGCTGGATGAAAAACAGATGCAGAAACTGGGGATGGGTGGAATTGTGGCCGTTGGTTCGGGCAGCCGTAACACGCCACCGCGGATGATCGTGTTGGAATGGCCGGGCAAAACAGGTTCAAGCAGCAAAGGGAAAAAAGCCGGCCGGCAACCAGCACCGCTGCTGGTGGTTGGCAAGGCGATTACGTTTGATACCGGCGGAATTTCCATCAAACCAGCCGCCAATATGCAGCGGATGATTTTCGAT
This sequence comes from Phycisphaerales bacterium, assembly GCA_020847375.1. Taxonomy (GTDB): domain Bacteria; phylum Planctomycetota; class Phycisphaerae; order Tepidisphaerales; family Tepidisphaeraceae; genus JADLCB01. The sequence goes on from JADLCB010000030.1 coordinate 14,857, forward strand.
AAGTGCGGCGGAATGGCCGTGCTGGGGCTGATGTATGTTGCAGCCCAATTAAAACTGCCGCAGCGGATCGTGGGTATTCTCGCCTCGGCGGAAAATCATATTTCTCAAACAGCCTATCGGCCGGGGGATATTCTGCGCTTTGTAAATGGAGTGACAGCGGAAATTACCAATACCGACGCCGAGGGGCGACTGGTTCTGGCTGATGCGCTGGCGTGGGGTTGTCAGACTTATCAGCCATCGGCGGTGGTTGATCTGGCGACGCTGACAGGCGGCGTGGTCGTTGCCCTGGGCAAGAGTATTGCTGGTGTCATGACGATGGATGATGGTTTGATGAAGCAGATGCAACAGGCTGCGGATCGGGCGGATGAAAAAATCTGGCGCCTGCCGCTGAACGAGGATATGAAGGGAATGATGAAAAGCGACATGGGGGCAGATATCGTCAATTCCGCAGGTCGTGAAGCCCATCCGTTGCAGGGGGCGGTGTTTCTGAGCTACTTTGTGCCCCAGGGGGTTCCGTGGCTGCACATGGATATCGCCGGTGTCGCCGACACGGAAAAACAGACCTCGCTGTATGTCAAAGGGGCTACTGGCTGGGGCGTGCGGACGCTGGTCCAGTGGGTCAGCAATCGGGGCAGATAAAAAATTACGCGCCGAAAGTTTTGATCTTTGGGTGAATCAACCATAACTTCATCACGAAGATGGTTCCCTACCTGCTGCAAGTTTCGGCCAGCAATGACACCACGCAGTGGATTGTGATGGGGGCGGCCGTTTTTGGACTGGCGTATATTCTGCTGCGCCCGCGTTTTGGTCGGCGCAAGGATCCGCTGGAAAACTCGGCCCCGCGCTTTTCCCTGGCGCAGCAACGTTCGCTGGAACGCGACATGAATAACGTGGTGGTGGAGCTGGCGGAGATGGCCCGACAGATTACCGGCCAGCTCGATACGCGCGCTGCCCGACTGGAGGCGTTGCTTACCGAGGCGGATGAAAAAATTCGTCGTCTGGAGCAGGTGTCCGGGGGTAAAACGGATGAATCTTCGCTGAGTCGATCAACCGGGTTATCCGATGCCGATGCACCCGCTTCTCTTGGGGAAAAAAAATCGAATTCGGCAGCGGTTTCACCCGACCGTACTGCCGACACGATCGCGCAGCGTCATGCGCAAATCTATGCCCTGGCTGACCAGGGGTTGGATGCGCGCAGCATTGCCCACAAACTGGAGCGACCCGACGGGGAAATCGAGCTGATCCTTGCCCTGCGCAAGCCTTCTCAAAACGGCCAGACCGGTTGATGCAGCGGCACCCATAACCCGCGGCGGCAGGATGGGATCACTGTTTTGCAGGTTATCAGACGATTGTTTTTCCACCCGCCAACATAACTCCATCAATCAGTTGACCGATGAAACAACTGAATGGATTTAGCGACACCGAGTTCAAATACGCGCCTGTTGGACGAAGCCGTGGCCAGGAATTTCGGGCTGGTGCTGTCGTATCCCTCAGCCGGAATGTGGCGACATCATAAATCGCGATTTCTGGGTGACTGCAAAGAGGGCGTCTGGGTGGAATCACCCCCACAGGAAGCAAGCCTGGCTGACGCTTTGATTACGTCGAAGGAGAAAGCGGGCTGCTCGTTTCGTAACGGGCAAAACAAGGTCGTTTTTACCGCCCCAATATTGAAGCGCAGTTCCGAGTATTACGTCAATCCATCCACGCCGGTGGAAGCAGTGTTGATTCGCTGGCCCGAGACGATTAAGGCCGTTCAGCGACGATTGACCTACCGTGTGGTGATACCGAAAGATTTTGATTTGAATCTGCGCATCTGGCGCATTGGCCGCGATGCTCATATCAAGGATCGGCCGCTGTCCAGTTGTGAATTGCCGTGCCGTCTGCTGGATTTGAGCACTGGCGGACTGGGTGTATTCCTGGAAAATCGGGATGGGCAATCGCCAGCGGTTCTGCCAGCGGATCGATTGCGCGTGGAGATGAAGCACGGCGAGCAGTTGTTGATCATGGAAGCGCGTCTGCGTTATCCACCGGAAAAAAGCAAAGATAACAGTTGTCGTGCGGGGATTCAGCTTGTGCTGATGCAGGAAACCCTGGAAGGTCGGCGGCTGATGGTGGCGTTGACGCGCATTGTCGGTCAGCTTCAGCGCCAGGAATTACGGCGGTTTCGCATGGGGTTGTCGTAATTCACGATCACAATCGTGGGGTGGATTACGGTTGCGTGGTGGGGCTTTGCAACTGCTGACGCATTTCGTCCGCCCGCTCAAGCAACGTATCGGCGCTGGTGTCCTGTGCGGTGATGGGCTGAAGCTCAAAGTGCAGCTTGCGCTCATCGGTGGGGCGGAAGGGCATCAATTCTGCCACAAAGTCAAACGGCGGCCACTGCCACCATGGTGCGACCAGCTTGGCGTGGGTGACGAGTGTTTGATAACCATCCTTGCGCACCTGCACGTCGTAGTCGCCATACCACAAAAAATCATGCGTCAGCGGCGTGCGACCGACTTCCTGATCATTGAGATAGACCAATGCCCCAGCAGGCTGGGACGTGATCTGCATGCGACGCTGAACACATCCGCCAAGCGTCATCATCAGCATCATCAGCACGATCGGGAGTAGGTGTCGCATGAGTGGCATTCGGCAGAAAAGGTCTACCCGCGCTATTGCACGCCCTGAATCAGAGACTTCCCGTCCAGTCGGGGGGAAGCAGCAGTACGGGTATCCGCGTATTTTTAATCAACTCGACCGGTACATTACCCGCCAGCAGACGGGCGAAGACATTTTTGTTGGTCAGTCCCAGAACGATGACGGTACACTCGCGTTCAATGGCGGTATTCAGAACCGCCCGGGCGATATCATCGCTGAACATGAGCAGGGTCTGCACGGCAACGTCGCGTTGCTGCAGCGCCTCGCGCAACAGGTACATGGCCGATTCGCCATCGGCCTGCTCGTGTTCGCGCATTTGCCCGGCACTGGGGCGGGAAACATGAACAATAAGAACTTCAGCATTCAGTTGTGTGGCCAGCAGCGCAACGGGATCGATCACTTTCTGTGCGGCCCATGGGCTACTTACGGCGACCAGTAATCGGCTCATAGCCGGTAATTGTAATGAATTGTCGGTCTGCTACAAATGCCTGCATCGAGACAATGCCGCAACCGGATAAAATCGCTGCTGGCTGGCTTTAACCCACCAGCCCCAAACCGCCTGCCCCTCATAGGTGTCAGATAATTGTAAAACCAGGAAAACACCAGATGGCGCTTTCTTGATCAGGGAGCTTTCAACTATCGCTCCGCCCTTTATAATCCACCTGCTACCTAAAACCTCATTCAGGAGATACGCATGGCTGACATCGGCAATCAGGAATATTCCACCATTCTTGGCCCGGATACCACGATCAAGGGCGAAGTGGCTTTTGAAAAAAGCTTGCGTCTGCATGGCCGGATCGAAGGCAAGGTCATCACGCAGGGCCGCCTGCATGTCGCCAAGGAGGCCAAATTGCTGGCCGATGTGGATGCCGGTTCGATCATTGTTGAGGGTGAGGTCAAAGGAAAACTGGTTGCCAGCGACCGTATCGACCTGAAACAGTCTGCCCGTTACGAAGGTGATTTGGCAGCCTCGCGGCTGGCGGTGGAGGAAGGGGCCGTTTTTTCCGGCCATGTTTCCGTTGGCCCTGATGCAGTTAAACCCGACACCCGGGGCGGGGCTGGCCAGGCTCGACCGGTTTCAGCGCCGGCGGCCCAGACATCGGGTAATCGCTAGTCCGGTTCGGGTCTCCACCCGTCATTGACCTTTCGACCTGACCTGAATCAACAGGATGGCCGACACGGGTAATGAGCAGTTGCGCGCCGGTGCAGATTGTGAAAAGGTAAGTTTGCTGGCTGGGCATCATGATGGCCACCAATCCTCGGTTTAATCCGCAGACCTCTGAAGACCGCATCACGGTCATCTGTCTGCATTGCCAGAAACCGATCGAAGTGCCGCGACGGGTGATAACATTTACCTGCAAATACTGCCACAAACCATTGCGTCTGGAGGATATCCAGTTCAAAAAATATGAGGCGCGCCGCGTGATCGAGACGTGTGGCACGATCACGATTGAAAAAAATGGGAATGTCGTTGCTGAGCAGGTTCGATGTGGCGCGATGATTGTCCGCGGAAAATTGCGCGGCAATGTATCATCGCGCAGCAATGTGCTGGTGGGGCCTGAGGCGCAGATCAGGGGCAATGTGACCGCCCCGCAGATTGCCATTGGGGCTGGCGCCATTCTGGAAGGTGATTATCGAATCGGCCCGGATGAATCGACAGTTCAGTCCTGACCGTGGATTGGTTCGACCGTAAAACCTGCGAAATTTCACGCATTGGCCTGCAATTGGCCGACGATAGCAAACAGGTAACACTGTCTACCACCGGCAACATGACCCAGCCCACAACTGAATCGCTCGATTTGTCGGTGATTATCCCCACGCTCAATGAAGCAGATAATCTTGCGCTGCTGGTGCCGCGCCTCCATGCGGCCTTGTCACCACGCCGCTATGAACTGATTATTGTTGACGACAACAGCCAGGATAATACCCCAGCAGTCTGCGCTGAACTGGCGCAGAGTTATCAACTACGTCTGATCGTCCGCCGACAACCCAAGGATGGCCTCAGTGGCGCAGTGATGGAAGGTATTGCAGCCGCCCGTGGGGAAGTGTTGCTGGTGATGGATGCGGATTTACAGCATCCGCCGGAAAAAGCCCCGGAGCTGGTCGAGGTGATTGAAAATAACCGTGGTGATTTTGCCTTGGGCTCGCGTCATGTTGCCGGCGCGACCAGCGATGAACACTGGGGTCTGTTCAGACGGTTGAATTCGTGGGTCGCCACCTTGCTGGCCCGACCATTTGCCGGTCATATTACCGACCCCATGAGCGGCTTTTTTGCCTTACGTCGCTCGACTTATCAGGGCGCCAAACGGCTGCTGCCACTTGGTTATAAAATTGGTCTGGAATTGATCTGCAAGACCGAATGCCAGCGCCTGGTCGAAGTGCCGATTCATTTTGGTCTGCGTCACGCCGGCCATTCCAAGCTGACCGTCAAGCAGCAGTTCAAATATCTCGAGCACCTCAGCCGGTTGTACGATTTCTGCTTCCCCCGACTTTCACCGATCATCAAATTCATCATTGCCACTGGCATGGCCTGGTTTGTCGGCTTGGGCGCGTTTTTTTTCTCCCTGCTCTGGACTGATGATCTGGCGGTTGCTGCTGCGATTGCTTACGCCTGCGGTCTGGGCATAACGCTCATCTTTTTCATGCGGTACGTGCGCACCCAGCGCGCATTTATTGTTCGCAAACATCCCTGGATCGATTTCGTCTTTACCAGCCTGGGTGAGTGGGCGGGTGCGGCTTTGACCGCTACCTATCTCGATCAGCGCCTGGATCATGCCCGTCCGTTGGAGGTGTTCGTGCTGGCCTTTCTAGCTGGAACGATGATCCGCTACGTGATGCGCAAAGAGTTCAGCCAGGATATTCGCGGACTTCGCCGCCAGAAACGCCGTGAAGAAACACCGGAAAACTGACAAATCTGCGCAATTGAATTGATCGATGGGTTCAACGCAGCTTCAACGTCGCCCCTTCCTGTTCCCACTGTTCGATCAACCGGTGTAAGTCCTGGATGGTGGCATTGAGTTGCTCGCTGGTCAGAACCAGACTTTCATACAGGCGTTTGTCATTGATAAATGCTCCCGCCGTGCCGTTGCCGGTGTCGATTTTGCCGGCGATGGACTGAAAGGTCGAAAGCAGCTTCCCAGCATCAACAATGCGGCCATTGATCTGGTCGATCAGATTGCCGGCGTGCGTCTCGATTTTAGCGATTGCGCCCTGGGTCTGCTTGATGGTTGCACTGGTGGCTTGACCAATATCGTGCAATTGAGTCGAGAATGTTTCCAGATTGTCAGCAATGCGGTTGGCGGTGGCTGTTGCTGAAGCGACATTGGCCAGCGAATCCTTCAAATTGGCCTTGATCTGCGGATCCGCCACAATTTCATTGACCGAATTGATCGTAATCGTCGCTTGACGCACGGCGGTTTGCAAATCTCCGACGATGTTCGATTCACGAAACTGCTGGGTGGCCAGCCGCAACTCGGTCGCCAGTTGGGTGAACTCCGGCGGCAGAAGGTTCAGGCCGACAAAATGCGTTTCAATCGTCTGTCCCTGGGCAAGCTGCCCCTGCGGCTGGTCGCCGGGGCGCACCTGCAGCGAGATGCGCGAAGCGGCCCCAATCAACCCGGTCGAGCGGATTTCCGCAATCACATTGCCCGGCAGAGGCGGTTCAAGATCAACCCTGGCTTCGATGCGCACGTTCTCCTGATCCGCCAGACGCTGGATCGACATGATCTTGCCCACGGTTACGCCCCGGAAACTGACGGTCGATCCTTCGCTTAATCCTTCGGCCCGGTCGCTGATGAACACGACATCGAGCTGATCGCGCGTAAACAGGCGCACCGGCGCATCGCCAAACTTCATGATCATCCAGCCCAGGACGGCCAGTCCGCCCAGCATCACGATTCCGACAAGGAGATTCTTACGATACGATGACATCGGTTTTATTGAGTAGGAACGATATTATAATACAGCAGACCAGACAGTCTTGTAGCCGTCACAAGCCCGGCTGGCAAGTCTTGCGGTTCGTCTTGGTCTGGCTTGTGGCGCATAAATAAGCGTTGCACTGCTTCGTCGAACCAGCGCACATGACCGCTATCATTTTGCCGGAGGGAAAACAGCATGGCAAGAACACTTCTTCTGCTGGTATTGGCGATTGTCCTTGGCCCCATGTTTTTGCTGGCCAAGCCTCCGCTGGCGCAGACCCCATCGCCACCTGGCATGAAACGCTATGACGGTCGATATTACATAATTTACACGGATTGGGGTGAAGAATTTGCTCGTGAGGCGATTCTTCGCACCGATGCCATGGCTGAAGAATATTATCAGCGCACACGTGAATTTTCAGGGCAGCTCAATGCACGGCTTCCGGTGTATCTATTTAGTTCTGGCGATGACTATTTTCGTGCTGGCGCTCCTCCAAGCTCGGGGGGAGTGTTTATGGGTGATCGTATAATGGCACAGATATCTCGCCCTACTAATAATGGAAATTGGCGATTGCTTCAGCATGAAGGATTCCATCATTTTATGCGTGCTACGATTGATGGTGACATACCTGCGTGGTTGAGTGAAGGGTTTGCGGAGTATTTCGTCGAGGCACTTTTTACCGGAGATGGCTTTGTCAGTGGCCTTATCCCACCAGAACGGCTAAAGCGTGTTCGCGATCAAATTCAGCAAGAAACATTTCTACCGTTATCTGAAATGCTGATTGACGATGGTGAACAATATAAAGCGCTGGGCATGAGGCAATACGATCAGGGTTGGGCTATGGTTCATTTTCTGGCTCACGGTGAAAATGGCCGATACCAAAAAGCCTTTACTAATTTTCTAAAGGGCATTAATAATCGGTTGCCTTGGCGGCAAGCGTGGATCATTAATTTTGGCGGCATCGATGGGATTCAAGAAAAATTCAACGCATATTGGTTAAATCTGCCAGATAATCCGACTCAGGACCTTTATGTCAAGGCGACCGCACTGACGTTGGCCAGCTTTCTGGCTCGTGCCTATCAGCAAGGCCAGACGTTTGATTCGCTGGATACTTTTCTTAATACCGCGCGTTCGGGCAAACTGAAAGTGGCTGATGAGTTGTGGTTGCCACCTGGTTTATTGTACGAGGCGTTAAAGTCGCAAAAGAGTACTGGACAATGGTCATGGCAGATGACGGCTGCCAAGTTACCACGTCTTGTGGCGGTGCTTCCGGATAAAACTCGGATTATTGCCAGCTTTGATCTGAAGCATAAAAAAATACAATCGGTGCAGGCTCAGATTGATATTTTGCCGCGCTTAATGGCACAGGCACGCGAGTTGCAACGCGACGGCAGGACATCTGACGCCCGACGCTTGCTTAGTGCAGCCATCAAGGCCAATCCTCAATCTGAATTTGTCGCTGAGGCGCGCAAGCTTGTTCAGGAGCTAAAATAATCGTTGCATCGATTGTGTTGTGCCTTTGCATTGCGCTATTAGGGAAGAGATTGCTGGCTGGCCGCAACGCACCTGTTTATACTCTCAAATATGCGATCAATCCGGCTTTCGGTTATTTCTATTTTGCTGATAGTGAGCGCAGTATGGCTGGCGGTTGGATGTGCCTCGCCGATTCCCGTTGGCCGGTATGTGAAGCAGCTTCACTGGTCTTCCACTCAGGCGCTTTCCGCCGAGCAGGTGCAGGACAATAATCTCATCCGCCTGCAGTTATATGGAGCTTTTCAAAATGGGCACGGTCGTTTGGCAGCCAATTTGCCCGCAACCACGTATGACCTTCAGTCTCTGCCGCAGTATCTGATTGTCGAAAACGGAATTGCGCATCTCATGACGGACTATCGCCGCAATCGCGTGGCGGGCAAACCCGCCATTGATAATCAACTGGTCAGTGCGCTGCGTCTGGGATATTACGAGCGCGGCCATTTTGTCGAAGCCGATATTCTCCCACCGGCTGGCCGGGAGCTATTCTTGTTGGTGCAACTGAACAATCAGCAAGAAGTGCGTTTTTAGCCTGCCGGCAGGTTGCCTGCTGGTTTGATTCCGACATGGCTCCGGCGGCTTCAGGCATTCTGCCCGCGCGCCAGTTTCAGATAAGCAGCACGCAGCGGGCTGTAAAACTGTATATCCGAACGATAAGTCCGGCACTGCTGGGCAATCGGCGATTCTGTATGGGGAACGAAACGATTCAGCCGCATCAGATCGCCATTGTCGGCTGTCAGCGGCAGGACATTCTTACGCGGCCGAATTGTGAAACCCAGTTTTAATCCCGCAGCCCGGCAAGTCGCGATGACATCCTTGTTGAAATTGCCATTACAGTAAGCGATGGCGGTGGGGGTTTGCGAGGTGATTTCGGTCAAAACCCGCTGGCAGTTTTCCACCTCGCGGCGGACTTCGCGTTGCGCGTAATTGGTTAAAATCGCGTGATCGGCCGTGTGGTTGCCAAGGTAAACATAGGGCTGGTTGGCAAAGTCACGCAATTCATCGGCATTCATTGGGCGGTCGATATCGCCGTGCGGTTTCAGCACGTCCGCGCCGAAACGCTCGATAAGGCTTTGCTCGATTTCACTGTTCCTGCGATCCTTGTAGGACAAGGTATCCCGGTTAATAAGCTTGTCGCTGGCTCCCTGCGCTTTGCGCACGCGCCACAGCGCATCCCACCAATAGCTCTTTTGCTGCAGAATATAGTTGGTGGCGATGAAGAAAATCGCAGGAACTTTATACTGCTCAAGCAGGGGCAGCGCCAGCGTGTTGTTGTAATAACCATCGTCAAAGGTCAGCATCGCAAACTTGCCTTTGCGCGGCAGTCCATGCAGCAGATGATCCGGACCAACAAACGTATAACCATGTTCCAGGTAGTATTCGATCAGTTTGCGCAGGTGATCGACGGTAATACGATCGAGCGGGTCGAGCAGATTACGGTTGATTTCCGCTTCATCACGAAAAATGCAGTGAAATAAAAAGATCAGCAGACCGTCACGCTCCTGCCGCAGCGATAGGTAGAATTGCGCCATTCGCGCATCTGTTGAGCGGACGAGATTCTGTAATGTGTGAATCATCCCGATAATTACTTACACATCTCAAACCGATAATATTCCATCGCGCGGTTGCCAAACGCATTTTGCGCCCGGTGCCTCATTGCATCATCCCTGTTTCAGGTTGTGGCCAAGGGCTACGCGATAAGCAGCAAGCGTCTGCTGCACCATGCCCGTAATCGTAAAACGCTGGCTGCGCTGGCGGGCTGCATCAGCCGCTGTTTGACGATATCGGCAATTAGTTATCAGCCCTGAAAGCGCCTGGGCAAAATTTTCAACATGATCCGTCTGAACCACTTCGCCATTGACGCCCGATTCCACCAGGATTTCCACGCCCGACGACTGGGTTGCAACCACCGGCAGCCCGGCCGCCATCGCTTCCAGCACGACGTAGGGCAGACCTTCCTTGCGGCTGCTCAGGGCGAAAATATCGAATCCGGCAAAAAATTGACGGGCATCACGCTGGCCCAGCCAGATGATGCGGTTATTGACGCGCAGCGTATTGGCCAGATTTTGCATCGGTTCCGATAACGGACCGTTCCCGACGATCGCCAGCCGGGTCTGCGGGGCCGCATCCAGCACCTGGGCAAACGCCTGAATCAACACATGCGGAGCTTTTTGTTCAACCAGTCGGCCGACAAACCCAATCACCGGTTCATCGCCCAGAACGCCCAGATTGCGGCGGGCCTGCTGACGTGATACGAGGCCGGTCGGATCAACACCGTTGGGAATCATGATCAGTCGTTTGTCGCCCAGGCCCAGTGATGCGGCGGCCCGCTTTTCTTCGGGTGAAACGGCGATAATACGACTGGTGCACTGCGCCAACCCCAACTCAATGCCAAGGTACATCAACCATTTCCATCGCGGCAGATCCGGGTCCATCATGATCAAACCGTGCAGCGTGTAAAATGCGCGGGCGCCTGTTCCCAGTGCTGCCAGGCGGGCCATCGCACCCCCCTTGGAGCTGTGACCGTGGATAATGTCAAACGGACCATGTTTGCGCCCATAGCGGCGCAGCAGTGCAATCGCCTTGATATCGCGCGGATGTGGCGCGGCATTCATGGCCAGAACAATGGTTCCGGCAACTGGCAAACCCGCAAGGCGATCCAGAAAATACTGGTCAACACGGTTATTGGAATAGGCGATGTGAACTTCATGCCCGTGCTGGATCAGCCCCTGGGCCAGATCCAGCACATGCCGTCCGGTACCGCCACCGGCACATTCAACAATCATCAGCACCTTGAGCTGGCGTGTGACCAGTGCCTGGTCGGCGCTGGTGACAGCAGAGAGGGAGGATGGAGCGAGGTGATGCTTCACAGACTTATTTTCGGTCAGTGCCCGATCGCTGATTACGCCTTTGGGCAGGATCAGCGCCACCCGTTGATAAAACCGCTGCGTTGCCGTTGATGTTGCTTGTGTACAGGGACTGATAGCGGTCAATAACGCTGTCAAGATCGAACAACTGACAGACACGTTGACGTGCCCGTTGTCCCATCTCCAAATGCTGCTGATGGTTGAGTGCCAGTATTTTGCGCCAGGCGCCGGCCAGTGCAGCCGGTTGACGTGGCGGGACGATCAGGCCAGTGTCGCCGATAATCAGGGCTGAATCGCCGACATCAGTGGCAACGGCCGGCGTGCCGCACGCCATGGCTTCGCCGAGGGTCAGCGGAAAGGCCTCGCTGATTGACGAGGAAGTCAAAATATCCACCGCCGCATGGATGCGGGGAACATCATGACGCGGCCCCAGCAGATGACAGCGATCAACCAGACCGAGCCGGCGAACCATTGTCATGAGCCGGTCGTTATTGGGAGTGATGTCGGTTCCGCACAGGACAAAATGAACCTGATGGGGCAAAGAGGCTGCCGCCTTGAGGAACGTTTCATGATCCTTGAATGGATCCCAACGCGCCGCCAGACCGATCAGGGGCGTATCCTCAGGCAGACCCAGCTCAGAGCGCAAATCTTTTCGCGCCGAGTGATCAGGATGAAATCGGCTGAGATCGAAACCGTTGCAGATGACTTCGATGCGCCGACGATCGAACCCGCGGCGGGTGTAGAAGCGGGCGGAGGTTTCGCTGCAATAGACTATTTTTTCAGGTAAAAATCGCGATAGGCGTGCGCAGGCGTCAACCACCATCTGCGTGGAATTTTTAGCCACGCCACGGATGTGATTGGAATGATGGATACCCCAGACGATCCGGGTCTTAAGTCCAGCCAGTCGTACCGCCAGGGAACCTATCAGGTTGGAATGATCCATCCAGGTCTGGACAACATGCGGCTGCTGCTGATGCAGGTAGCGACTCAGCGCCAGAAACTTGCGCGGATTGAGAATGCGATTGGTCATTCCAATGACTTTGATCGGTATGCCGGCTTTGATCAGGGGATCAGCCACGCGCATGTTATCGATCAAGGCAATGACGGACGGTTCAAAACGTTGCCGATCCGTCCGCAGCAACAGGTTGATCAGCATCGTTTCGGCACCACCAAAATCGAGGCTGTTGATGATGTGAATAATCCTGAGCTTTCCCTGGCGGGATACGGTGGAAGATGATGCTGACAATCCGGGCGGTGGCCGCCCAATCACAGCAGCAGACGTACCGCTATAGTCAGTATTGGGATTGGCGTGTGGTAGAGGCGATAAAAGGCTGCTCATTTGGGATTGCTCCATCGACGCTTTGGGCTGCCAGTGTTGTCAGGCGCGTCGATTACACTTCGGTTGCGCCAGCCGGACATGGTTGGCGCATTAGAATCAGGAGGTGTGGCTGATGCGTCTTGAGATTGGGACGCCGATCGCGCCGTGTTCCTGTTGGCCAGACGTTCGTTCATGTTTCGAGAATCTTGCGCCAGACGCTGCTGTCTGATCTGAAGCGCATTATACGGGCAGTGAGGCTGGAAAATATCCATCCAGTTGGTCAGCATCGCCAGCGCCACCCATAGGGGCAGGAGTTGCGTATAGCTGGTCGTGATCGTCACGCCAACCAGCCAGACCAGAAGAACAACCATGAACACCGGATCAAAACGACTTTTACGCCAGACTTTGAGCGTATCGCCAACGAGCAATACACAGACCAGCAGACCTACAATGCCGGTCTCGTAGATATACGTCAGACTGATGCTCCAGATTGCTTCCATTCCGTAGTGTTGTTGCATCAGCGGCGAGGTCATTCCCGTGCCCAAGCCGAAAAAAAGAGTGGAAAAATTACCCTGAGCCAGCAATTTCAATCCGATCAGCAGGGAGGATGAACGCTCAGCCCATGAGCTGTTGCCCATTTCCGAACCGCCCAGTCGATCCTGCAGGGAATTGACGGCGAAATAGATCAGCAAGGGCAATGCGACCGCCAGCACCATAAAAATAGCTGAGACATGACCAGGTGTTGCCCGGCTGCGCTTGAACCAGATGACTGCGAGAACGAGCAGGCCAGCCAGGGTAATGGCTGCGTGCCCCGAACGCGAGGCAATCATAATAGCCAGTGAACCCAACGCTGCGCTTGAAAATAAAATAGTCTGGCGGCGCGACGGCGCTTGGCGCAGGCGCAACAAGCCTGTTGCCATTGCAAACCATAATAGGACAAACGGCGCCAGTGAAGCGCCAAGAGCGGATGGTTCGGGGAACAAGCCGAAAGGACGCTGAATGTAGCGGATGATGATGTCGGCATTTTCCTGCACACTCAGAAATGACTGGTTGGTGTAAAACCATTCCAGCGGCAGATAGCCAGCCTGAAACGCCACGATCTGCCAGCATCCGACCAATACATGCACCAGCGCCGCGACGGCAACGCCTGACAGAATGGCCAGTATGGCCGCCGGCGCGAATATCTGCGTTGCCATCATGGCCAATAGCGACAGACCGATCGTGATGACATTCTTGGTCGCCAGATCAATGTCGCCACCGTTCATACCCAGCGCCAGTGTTGACAAAAATCGCGGCGCCATTAACGCCGGCACAATCCATAACGAACGCCTGCGCCAGGCGATAAAGGGCAGCGGCAGGCACATAAGCAGGGTCAGAAGATTGCCGGCTTGAATCGCGGTATTGTTACCTGCATTGATCGCCAGATAGGGCATGAAGCATAGGAAACCAAACAGACCGCCCAGCCAGTTCAGCCAGCGCGATGTGCGCGCAGGAACGGTCACGCCGTTCTCGTCAGCGCGATATCGACCTTGCTGGTCAATGAGCCGGGTTGGTGGCAATGCTGCGATCATGCGTTGGAACCTGCGCCTGACGACCACGGGCATATCCGACAAGCGTCGCGCTGGCGGCGCTTGACCATGAATACTTGTCCCGTGCCAATTTCATTTGTTCGGCAATGTGTTGATCATGATCATTTTCGCATAACCGGCGGATGGCTGCTTCCAGCGCTGCCGGCGAATGATCTGCGCACACTTCGCCCACGTGATATTGTTCGAGCATGTCACGAAGGCCACCTGCCGCGGTGGCGACAACCGGAATTTCATACGCCAGCGCCATATAGATCACGCCGCTCATTGCCTGAAACTGTGGTGTATAGGGCATGACGATGGCACTGTGTTCAGCAAACAGCCTGGGTAGCGCACTGTCGGGGAGAAATTGATCCTGCAGATCAATTTCACGCCCCATCTGGCGCAGACGTTCAATGCGCGGCGTGATTTCCCGCTCGAAATAATCCGGTTCAAACCGATCGCCGGCGATGGTGATGCTGTACCCCTCGAGTTTCAGTGCGGCATCCAGCAGAATATGCAAGCCTTTGTTGCTACGAATCTGCCCGAAAAATAAGAGACGCTTTCGGGCAAGACGCTGGCCCATCGGCGGTGATGCCAAGGCATCATCCACATGCCACACGCCATGAGGGATGACCTGGATCGGAGGATGATCAGTGCCCAGAAAATCACTCAGTTGGCTGGACAGACGCTCGGTGTGGACAAACAAACCGCTGGCCAATCGGCAACTGGAACCGATCCAATGATCAACCATCGCCTTGGGCACATAACGCGGATAACGGTGCGGGGTGATGTTGTGAACGGTGTAATAGACGCGCTTACCCATGGCGCGTATTTTCTTGAAGGCTGAAACAGCCAGCCATGGCGTCATTTCCTGGAAATGCACGGCAGTAATATCGGGTCGCTGCCTCAGCCAGTTGAGGAAAATATGTTGCTGCCGCCAGTAGTGAGTCACGCGGCTGCTCGCCCAGGCCAGAACGCTGGCATACTTCTGGCGATGACGCAAAACCGGGAACAAGCGATGTATTGGGTATAAACCCTGGTCATAGCGCGAATCAAAATCGACACTGGTCGCCAGTTCAAAGCGCATGGCTGCGGCGCTGGGGTGTTGCGACAGCGCTGTGAGCAACTCCCAGGTATAGCGGGCATGGCCGCCATCGGCTGAGGGGGTGTACATGCAAATTCGTTCCATCCGCGGTTACTCCCAAATTCCGTTCACGTCCGAATGCTTCAATTCCTGCCGGTACATTGAATCAGCAAAACTTTCCTTTATTCTGAAACCGGCAGCGCTGCTGTTGTACACGTCATCGGTTCATTGGTGGCATGACGTTTTGCATCTCTGCGACGACAACCCAGGTAGTTCCCTATAAACCGGCGCGAATTCAAAAAATTGGTCAATAATAAAACGGCTGCGTAGGTGGCGACACCGACGATGATCTGCAGTCCCAGCATCAGCGGCTGGGTGTGGTGGCGCAGGGGCCAGAGAACCGCGCCCATGATCAGTGCCGCCAGGCAAACCGTGCTGCACGCCTTCCACGGAAAAGGCAGGACAAATTGCCTTCGCCCGTAATAAATCGTCAGTGCGATCGAAACGATATACGCCAGCACCGATGCGATGGCGGATCCTTCCAAGCCCCAGCGGGGGATGAACAGGACGTTCAGGATGACATTAACCACCGCAGCAGCCAGCACGATCCAGACCTGGTAAATTGTGCGATGGGCAAACTGAAAAGCCGAATCAAAATGGAACGCCTTGAAATTGGCCAGAAACGCCCCCAGTGCCACCAGTGGGATGATTCTGGTTGCCGCGGTGCGGAATTGAGCGCCCAGCAGGTTATGAACCAGCGGCTGAACCAGTATGGCCAGGGCCAGCACGGCGGGGACACCAATCGCCAGCAGCAGGGTCGCGTTAAAGCGCATCTGTTCCTGCGCCGCAGCCGGCCCTTCAAGTTCGTAGGCGCGAATCGCCAGCGGCATGGCGGCCATGTTGATCGCCAGCATCAATAGCGTGAGTGTTTGCGTGGTGAAGTCATAAGCGACAGCGTAGGAACCGGCTGAGGCTTCATCCAGATACCACGCCAGTAGGTAACGATCACATGTTCCGATGACAACCGCCAGCGCCACCGTCAGCGACAACGGTAAACCATATTGCGCTAATCGGGCCAGAATCGGACGATTGATCTTCAGCCGCGTACCGCGCCAGTGCCTGCCCATGGACAGTCCGACCGCCAGCAGCATACCCGTCGCCATGCCACCCAATGGGCCGAACCAACTCCATCCCAGCAACCACACTGCCACCAGCCCCAGACCGACAAATCCGCCGCTGCGGATGCTTTGCATCAGCATGAAGTGCCATGGTTTCAGCGTTGCCCGGGCCTGTTCGCAAACCAGATCGTAAAACGACTGCACAATCAACACGATGCCGCCGGCCGCAATCGGGCTGTGCCACGGTGCCAGCGCCGGTATCAGCCATAAACCACCAGCGACAAGCACCAACACCGTGTTGGTCAAAATGGTGACGCTCAACAGGGTGGAGCGAAGCGCATCGGGCTGATCGCGATAGACCGCGTTGTACCGAAGCAGCGAGAGCCTGGTCCATTGGAACAGCAGGGCGTTAAGCAATTCCACGGCAGCGATGACCAGGGCGTAGCGGCCATAATCCTCCGGACTAAGCAGGCGACTGAAGACCGGGATTGCCGCAAAAGCCAGAATCCCGGGCAGTCCGCGCGCCAGCAGATAGATTCCCGCGTGAGAAAGAAAATGAGAACGGGCGTTGCTCATGGTCGTGAAGACATCAGCCAGTACAGCCAGCAATGTCGCAATGGACAGCAGGCGACAAGCAGACGGTTAGTACGCACCTCCGCGATCCATCAAGGCGAGGGCCGTTTTAGCCAGGATGTAAACATCCAGCCAGGGGGACCAGTGACGCACATAAAATGCGTCGAGCTGCACCCGGTCGTCGTAACCGATGTCATTGCGACCTGAAACCTGCCACAAACCGGTGACACCCGGTTTGACTGTCATATACAGGCGGAAAAATTCCCCATAACGGTGTATTTCATCAGCGACGATCGGGCGCGGGCCGATCAAGCTCATCTCGCCTTTGAGCACGTTCCACATCTGCGGCAGTTCGTCGAGGCTGGTTTTACGCAATAGTCGCCCGATGGAGGTCACCCGCGGATCGTGGCGCAGTTTCTGATCACGCTGCCATTCAGCTTGTGCTTCAGGATTTTTGGCCAGATATTCCTGCAGAAGATGATCGGAGTTGGGTCGCATGGTGCGGAACTTCCATGCCTTGAACAACCTGCCGCGCCGTCCGATGCGTGTGTGGCCGAAGAAAATCGGCCCCGGGCTGGTCAGTTTGATCGCCAGCATGATCGCCAGGAAGATCGGCAGACCGATCGTGAAAACGCAGACGGCAAAGAGCAGATCGATGAACCGCTTGAAAAAACCAAGCGTGATCATCAGCAGACCGTTGCGCACTTCGATACCGCTGATGCGCCCGCCGCTGCGCGATGCGCCCCAGAGGGTGGGTAGCGCCTGCGTATCGGAAAGCACCAGGATATGCGGAACCATTTCGGTGTATCGGTCGATCATCTGCATGAAATGAATCGCCGTTATATTGGGTACGGAAATGACCGCGTGACGAATTCCTTCGGAGCAGATCAATGATTCGAGGGTGCGTTGATCGTTGACCACCGGCAGCAAGGCCGAGCGACACTGGCTGCCCGGATCGGTCGCCACGACCGGCCGCAAGCCTGAATGTGGTGCATCGAGCACCGTGCGGATCAAATGCTCAGCGCCGGCGCCGCTGCCAATGACCAATGCGGGGAAACCCCACCAGGTAAAGCGGGCGCAGAGATGGCGCGTAATGACACGCAGCGTCGGCACCATCACCGTGGTGATGATCCATCCGGCGAGGAAAAACAGCGGAAACGGGCCAGCCACCAGACTGCCGCAGGCGGCTGCCAGCAGCGCGACGGAGTTGATATGTGTCAGATGACGCAACTCGACAACCGGATGAATCCAGATTTCAGAATACAATCCGCTCAGCCAGTAAAACGCCAGCAGGGGCAACAGCGTCAAGGGGGCCAGATAACCAATCGACTCACCGGCCACCGGGTGCGCCAGCCACAAGGCCGCTGTTGCGCCGCAACCAGCCACAGCCAGCGCCACGCTGTCCGCCAGCACAAACGGAGCCAGCGTGCGCAGGGTTCGCCGCACCGACATATTCATTCGGGTGGAAACAGGAATGCTCGAGGCATCCCCATCGAGCAGGCCGGCTGAAGCGGTCATCTTCAGCAATGGCTGGGCGTGCGCCTCCTCAGGCTGTCCCGCAGCAACCCGCCTTGACGACGGGTCATCTTCGCGAGCGATCAAATTTTCGAAGTCATCGGCCTCAAGGCCGACGTTTGCTTCGATAATCGACGACATATTCTCCCTTTCCACTGACATTTGCCCAGATGGGTGAATTCCATCACGCCAATCCGGCAAAACCTTTTACGTTCTCGACCCATCCTCACTGGCGATGGCGATCCTGCTTACGCGAACACCGAACCAAAGCTGCCGCACTACGAGCGCGCCCGCGAAGTACCCCCGGGTTTATTCCAGACCGGCGGAGGTTCAGCCCGGGACGAATCAGCGGTTGGCAGCAGTGTTGCCGCACGGTGGCGCTGTTCACTGACCACGCCAGCCGTTTCGGTTGCATCAGCACGGTTGGCTGAAGGTTCTTCGTCAAAACTGGCAGCCGGTAGTACGCGGCGGGCAGCGCTGGCGTACGTCCAGGCCCGGCCATAATACTGGTATCCGCGGCTGGGCGTGGCATCGTTGGCGATTGCCCCAACGACGTTGGCGCTGATTTTGTCGAGCATATCCATCGCTTCGATTCCGCGTTTGCGAACGGACAGATTCAATCGTAAGACCAGTAATGTGGCATCGGCACTGGCAGCCAGAATTCGACCATCGGTAACGCACGTTAGCGGCGGTGAGTCAATGATAATGCGGTCATACCGCGCACATAGCGCCTCCATCAATTGATTGAACCGATCGCTGGCCAGCAGCTCAGCAGGACTTTGCGGAATAGGCCCGCACGGCAGCAGCGAAAGGTTCGGCACGCGCGTCGGGCATATCGCTTCCTCGATTGAACACTCGCCAGCCATCAGTGTGCTGACGCCCTGTTCAGAGCTGGTTTCAAAAATCATGTGCTGAACCGGTTCGCGCAGGTCGCAGTCGATCAATAACGTGCGTTCGTCGGTTTGGGCGAAGGCGATGGCCAGATTGCTGGCGCTGGTGCTTTTACCGTCACCGGATGATGGTGAGGTGACCAGGATCGTTCGCGCTTGGGCTGCCGGACCCAGCCGCAACGAAGTACGAATCGAGCGATACGCCTCAGCCACGGGTGAACGGGCGTCCATATGCGCGATCTGCCCGCGTGCAATCGGCGAAAGCCGGGGGTTGATACGCGGGACAACCGAGACAACCGGCGTGCCCAGCATGACTGGAATTTCCTCCGGTTGGCGCAGACGCACATCCTGCCATTCGCGGGCAACGACCAGCCCCAGTCCGCCCAGACACCCCATCATCAGCGATATCAGCAGCACCAGTGCTTTTTGCGGGCGCACCGGGTTGGTTTCAACGCGGGCGCTTTGCAGAATCTGCACATTCAAGGGTTGAAGATTGGCACGGTTGGCACTCAGTTCACCGATGCGCGCGTCAATCACTTGAATCTGCTGGCGTGTCTGCGCGGCAGCGGCTTCGAGATTTTCATACGCGATGGAATCATCGCCCATATCCAGCGTGCGATCACGCTGCTGTACCAGCGTTTGGCGCAATTGATCTTCCTTCTGCTGGGCAGCGGTCAGTTCCGACTGGAGCTGCACCAGGTGGGCGCGGGCGATGGATTGCTCCTTTTCATCAAGACGCTGGCGAATGGCAGCGATGCGCGCCTCCAGAATCTGAATGCTGCGATGCTTTTCGCCCTGGATGGTGATGGCAGAAGCATGAGCCAGCACGGCCTCGCTGAGCTGCTTGCGCAGATCGTCATATTCCTGATCGCCGAAGTCGCGGCCCTTGAATTGCTGCGCTTCCACCCAGTCGCGCATGTCGCGTGGATTTTCCAGCGCTTTCTCAATGCCCGTTTTCTGGGCCTGCAAACCGATGGTGGCGATTTCGGCTTCGGTTAGTGATGCTGACAGCGTTGCCGTCCGTTCCAAGCCGATGTTGCCTTTGTCGTCGCGGAAGCTCAGCACCTTGTTGTCGCGCTTGAACTTGAGCATACCGCGCAACGATTGGTCGAGATCTTGCTGGAGCTGCTGCTTTTCACCGCGCAAGGTTGTAATCAACTGTGTGCTGCTGTTGCGGCTTTGGTTGGAGCCTTCGGCGATATAAGCCTCCACCAGACTGTTGACCAACAGGGCGGCTTCATCAGGATAATGTGACTGATAGCTGATCGTCAGTACATCGCTGTTCTTGCCCGTGCTGATTGTCAGTGATTTGTCCTGTTGCAAGTAGGAAACCAGATCACCTTAGAAAGGACCCCAGACATCGTATCCCCTCCGGGCTGTTGAGCGTCTGCCGGGGGGCTGATGGACGAACGCTGGATCGACTGTTGAAAGAACTGGGTCGAGAACCAAGAAAAAAGGACGCATGAAG
>JADLCB010000031.1 GCA_020847375.1 Phycisphaerales bacterium
CGTAGGGGACATTGTTAATCGCCTGGATTTGATTGACCACCCCGATCGCGCCGGAGCGGACAATCTCCAGAGCTTTTTTGAACAGCGGCGTCATTCGCAAAGGAAACGAAACCAGGACACGATCTTCGTGGCCGCGAAAGGCCAATGCCAGTTGCGCCAACTGCTGGTAACTGATCGCCACCGGTTTTTCCAAAAATAGCGGCAGGTCGGTCGCCCTGGCCTGAATAGCCAGGGGTGTGTGCAAATGGCAGTGCGTGCCGATCATCATCGCGTCAAAGCGGTCTGAATCCTGAAGCATCTGGTCAGCACCGGCGTAGAGACGAGCGGACTCAGTGTTGACCTTGAGTGTCTTGAATCGTCCTTTGACCTGGGCTTGATCCGGGTCAGCCACCGCCACCAAGCGCGTTTCGGGGTTGAGCTGTTGCAGCTCCTCCAGCACGCGGGCTATTCGTAAGCCCAGACCAATGATCGCTATACGCATGATGAATCAACTCCTTGAATATCGTTGAAAGTTCCGGTGCTATGTCCCGATTTTATTGTGTACAACTTGAGTGGATCGTCGATGGTGACCCGCCGGCAACCTGCTTCCAGAGTAGGCATTTTTCTCGCTCCTCGGCTCGCTCGTGCGTGAGCATTTTGCCCGCCTTTCCAATAGAACAATGACAAAATCATTATCGCGGACCGATGGTGGGCATGGGAGGCCATGTGGCGAAGTCACGGAGGAAGCGGGTGATTTCGGTGGTAACGACGTAGAGAAGTTCTTTGCCTTTTTGTTCGGTGGCGGCAGTGGGCTGGCCGGTGGAGCCGGCAGCAGTCAGCCGGTGAAAGCGTCGAAAGACGGCGACGCGAGCCTTGGAGTCGTCATCGGGGATACACCAGTCATTGGCCAAGACATTTATTTGTTCTTTAATGCGATCGGGATATACGAGGTCCGGGCGGATAGCGAGCATCAGGCTGGTTTCGTATTCGCATGCGTGTGAGATGACCGGCTGGATCATGTTCAGTTTTTGCGCCGAGATTTGAGGGGCGGAGATTTCCCACCAGTTAGTGAGGACCAAATAAGTCTCGTCCGCGCGGTCATTGGTCGCGACCAGATCGGCTAATGCGTTGGCAGCGGGGGTGCGGTTGCCGCCGTGGCCGTTGAGGAAGAAGATTTTTTTGAATCCGGCGTTAATGATAGAGAGTGCCACCTGCTGGATGACTTGGGCATAAAGCAGGGGGGTGAGGCTGAGTGTACCGGCGAAGTCTTTGTGGTGGTGGGAGCTACCCAGCCAGAGGGTGGGGGCCAGAAGCACCTGGTCTTTGAGTTGAGACTCAACCTGTCGGGCAATGGTCTCGACTTGCAAGGTATCGACGAAGACCGGCAGATGATGGCTGTGTTGCTCGCAGGCACCTAGCGGAATGATGACGGGTGTATTTTGATCGACGGCAGCTATTTCAGGCCAAGATCGTTCGTGCCAAATCATTGAGGAGTCTCGTTAATTAAAATTCAGGCTTTAAGCCCGGGGATTTGCATAAAACGTTGGTTGTCCTGGCAGGCCATTTGCCCACCATCAACGATGAGAGCTTGGCCGGTCATGAAGGATGCTTCATTGGAGAGCAAGAATGTGATGACCCCGACGATTTCTTCCGGCTGACCGTATCGATCCATGGGAATGAGTTTGGTGTAAGCGGCTTTGAAGAGGGGGTCTTCGACCGTCGTGGCGTCGCCTGGGGTGGCTATGACGCCGGGGCAGATGGCGTTGATGCGGATGTGGTGGCGGGCCAGTTCGCCGGCGGCAGTACGGGTAAGGGCGACCAGCGCGGCCTTGGAGGCATCATAGGCGGCATTGCCGACGCTAGAACGGAACGCGTTACGACTGGAGATGTTGACGATCGCACCGCCGCCGGTATGGGCCATAGCGGGCGCAAGGGCGCGAATTAACACAAATGGGGCGGTGACATTGACCGCGAAATTCAGATTCCAGATGTCGTCGCTCATCTGCGTCAATAGGCTGCCCGGCCAGGCACCGGCAACGTTGACCAATGCGGTAATGGGTCCGTGCTGGTTGAGCAGGGTATCAGCGAGGTTGGCCAGTTCACGGGTTTGGGCCAAGTCGCAGGTCACGGTGGTCAATGGCTTGCCAGAGGATTGCTGGGCGAGTTTGTCCAGACCCTCCCGTGAGCGATCCAATGCGATTACGGGTCGGCCCTGATTGAGTATGTGCAGGGCGGTCGCTTTGCCAATACCGCTAGCGGCACCGGTGACGAGAACAGGAGTAGTCGTGGTCGGGTTCATGAGAGGGGCTGATAAAGTTCAATGGTAACACCATCTGGGTCGTGAATATAGCAAGCTTTGGCAATAGCTTTGCCATCGCGGATGATGGTGACGGGTTTCGAACGAGCATGGACACCACCGGCGATCAGTCGGGCATAATCGCTTTCGATGTCCCGGACTTCGAAGGCGATACCGGCAGCACCTTGGTAATAATTGTCCTGGGGGCGCGGTTGCATAGGAGGATTGAGGTACTGCATCAGGCAGACAATGACGTGGCTGGGGGCTTTGAGCCCCGCGATACGGATTTTGGCGTTGGCATAGCCGGTGATCTGGTCATACGAGGGGAGATTTTCGCGCAAAACATCGTACAACTGCTTCATGCCCATCAGGTCGCGATAGAAATGGATCGAGCGGTCCATATCCGTGACGCTGAGTTTGAAATGATGAATACCGATCGTGACCATGATTTTTTTCCTCAACCGATATTGAAGGCGATAGTTTTTAGGTCGCTCATGAATTCGAGCGTATGGCGGCCGCCGATGCGGCCCAAACCGCTCTGCGTGCCGCTCATGCCGCCGAAGGGGATGTGCAGTTCCCAGTAGTTGGTGAAGTCATTGACCACGGTAATACCGGTGCGAAGGTTGTCGGCCCATTGCCATGCCTTGTCCACATCCCGCGTGAATACCGCCGAAACCAGTCCAAAATCACAGGCGTTGATGTAATCCCATGCTTGTTGGTCATTTTTAAATGCGGCGATGGGAGCGATGGGGCCGAAAGTTTCCTCCTTGTTAACCAGAGAATCGATGGCGTAATCCACCAGCACGGTAGGCTCGTAAAAGAACCCGGGAAGTTTGGGTCGACCACCGCCGACAAGGATTTTTGCTCCTTTGGCTGAGGCGTCCAAGAGATGGGCGGTCATTTTATCGACGACCATCATACTGTTTTGTGGACCCATGTTGACGTTGGTGTCCCACGGGTCGCCTTGGACCCAGCTTCGAGCTTGACGGATCATCTCATCGACAAAATCCTGCTTAAGATTGTCAGCTACCAGAATGCGTTCCGCGCAAGAGCAGACTTGCCCGGCGGCATAAAAACAGGCCGGGGCGATCATCTGAGCCGCTTTGACGGGATCGGCATCAGGGAGAATGATGGTGGGGCCGTTACCACCTAGCTCCATAAGCTTCGGCTTGAGACCGGCGCGGGACGAGATCGTCAGTCCGGTTTTGGGGCTTCCGGTCATGCCGATGGCATGGGTGCTCCGATTGATAACCAACTCATCGCCCACCTCATTGCCCGGCCCCAAAACCAGGTTGATGACACCTTTGGGCAGCCCCGCTCTGGCAATGATTTCCATGAGTACCACTGCGGTGGCGGCAGCGGTTGGGGCGGGTGTCCAAACCACCGTGTTGCCCATCACGATGGCGTGTGGCAGATATTCGGTGGCAATGGCGGCCGGGAAGTTCCATGGGGTGATGACGGCAATTACGCCGCGCGGCTGACGGAAGGTCAATACTCGCTTGTGGGGGTCTTGAGTCGGGATGGTCTGACCTTCAAGAAATTTGGCCAGTTCCGCAGCTTGGCGGAAATTAGTGGCCACTTCGCGGGCCTCATCAATCGCTTCGCCATGACGCGGCTTGCCCAGTTCCGTGCAGAGAATGTCGGCCAGATCTTTTTCGTACTGTACGACTAGTTCGGCCATTTTGTGACACAATGCGGCCCGTTCCCAAAGGGGAACCTTACGCCATAAAGATTGGGCGGCGTTGGCGGCGGCGATGGCCTTTTGGGCGTCTTGCCGCGAGCCTTTGGCAATTCTGGCGAACGGTTCACCCTTGGCGGGATTAATGGCATCAAAGGTCTGACCGGAGATCGCATTGCACCATTGTCCATCGATGAAGTTTAAGTATTTGCGCATATTAAAACAGAGAGAGTAGAATGTTTAACGCATGAGAAGTCCGCCATTAATTTCGAGGATTTCGCCGGTTATGAAAGAGCTGGCCGGGGAGAGTAAAAACAGGGCGGCGGAATTGAATTCATCAGGGCGTGCAAACCGTTTGAGGGGCGTGGCGGCCATGAGGACTTTTTCGGCTTCGGGAGAGACGCGGCCCTGAACCATGGGGGTATCTACCATCCCAGGGGCAATGGCGTTAACGCGTATACGATAAGGTGCAAGTTCTTTAGCCAAACCGCGAGTGAACGTGTGGACGGCGGCCTTGGCAGCAGCGTAAGGAACGGTGCCGCCCCCACCGCCGGTATGGCCGGCGAGCGAACCCATATTGACGATGGCACCGCCTTGGCCGTGTTGGACCATAAGGCGGACAGCTTGCTGACAGCAGAGGAAGACGCTGCGGGCATTGACGTTAAACATGCGATCCCATTGTTCAATGGAACAATCGATGATGGGGCACTTGTTCATCCAGTCGCCTGCGTTGTTGACCAACATTTGTATGTCTGAACCAAAAGCGGTGGAGAGTTGGTTGAATAGTTGGGCGACTTGAGCGGGATCGATGAGGTCGGCCTGAAGAGGCACCGCCTTTCCGTCAGTCTGTTGAATGCGGTCGCACAATTCTTCAGCGACCTTTCGATTACTTCGGTAATGTACACCGACGTTGGCACCACATCGACCTAATGCCAGTGCCATATCATACCCCATGCCGGAGCTGGCTCCCGTCACCAATGCCAGACGACCACGAAACCAAAGATTGGGGTTTAACAAGGTAAAGTCGTTCATGAAGCCCTAATATACATAGATTAAAAATGGTGTAAAGAATAATGTAAAAAAACACTTGACAAAGACGAAGCTATGTGTATATTTTAACTAGTAAAGACATGACAAGATTAACTTGTAAATCAATACGCTCTTTGCCTCGCCGCGCAGCGACGCAGCTGGCTGAAGCCTTGGTTCGCGACTTACCAAAAAAAACAACAAAGCCCGTGCGGCTGCCTTCGCGACGACAACTCGCCGAACGATTTGGTGTTTCACTCCCCACGGTTACGGCGGCTCTACGCGAGCTCCAACGCCGCCGACTCGTTTACTGGGTGCCAGGCAAGGGGATGTTCAGCGGTGGACTCAAGGCCGGCGGGCATCGGCTCACTAACATCGGTCTTCTTGGCTGGTTCAGTCATGTGCGTAGTGGTTTGGCGGGCGGCGATACCTACCGCATGTATTTACTTCACGACCTGATGATGCATGCCGTGGGCCACAGCTGCCAGATCACGGTTATTCCGCAGGAGTCTGATTCACCAGTCGACTTGGACCAACTGCGGCATTCCAACTTTGATGCGCTATTGCTCAAGGACGTGAGTTCGCCGAACCGGGACATCTCTGAGTTGCGAAAGCTCGGCATACCGCTGTTGTCGGATTCGTTAAAATTCATTGAACAAAATGTAGGGTATGTGGGCTATGACAATCTGGCGTTGATGAGTGATGTCGTGGGGATCTTCTCGTCGCGCGGGCATCAGCGTATCGCGTACGTCGGCGTAGAGACTTCCAGCGCTAGCCAGAACGCACTGATGCGGCAGGCGTTTTTTACCGCGATGGTCGATGCGGGATTGATCTACGACTATAATGACGATTGGTGGGTCTATCCATGGGCTGAATGGCGCAAGTCGCACGACACCAAGTGTCTTATCGAGCATGGTGCCCGGGCGGCGCGCGAACTTCTGACACGTCGTGCCGATCAGCGTCCGACCGCCATTTTTACATGGCAAGTGCCGCTGGCTGATGCGATTGTTCGCGTGGCAGGCGAGTTGGGGCTGCGCGTACCGGAGGACGTTTCGATCGTCACCGACGCCATCGATCAGGTGGCTACAAAGTACAGCACTTTCGTGCAACCTCATTCCGAGCTGGCCTGCCGGCTGCTTGACCGCATCCAAGAGGCTATTGCAAACCCTGGTATTCGTGTGCGAGATGATTTACGAAAGCAATTCGTGGACAGAGGTAGCGTTTACACGTTGAGTTGAACGGTCCCTTTCACCTTTTTTCGGAGGAATTATGAAGTCAAACACTCATGTCATCGCAATCCTGGGCGCTGCCGCAATAGGATTTGCAAATATCGCCAGCGGGGCGATGGTCGATCGTTGGACGCTCAATGAGGGCAGTGGAACCAATGTCTTCAGCGACGGGTCACTTGCCACGCCCATGCGGGTGCTGAATCTGGATACTGGCAGCGGTGGTAATGTCAAGTGGGTTGCCACGCCTGGCGGAGCCGGTATACAGTTCTATGGCACTGGCGGATCAGTCTTGGCCGATGTGCAGGCGGGATACATTGATCAGGACTATGGCAGCACGTTTACGGCACAGTCGATCGAGGTGTGGATCAAGCCCGACGCCGAGGCGCTGACCGGATATCACACTCTGGTGGCCAAGAATGGCGACACGCCCGGCATCTATCTCATCCTTAAAGACGGGCAGCCAGGGCAATATCCGGGCCCGTACGGCACGGCGCTGTCGGCCGACACATGGTATCACATAGTTCATACTGCCGATGCGACGACCGAGCGCGTGTATATCAATGGCGTGGAAGTGGCATCGGACTCGAGCGATTGGGTGGCCGAGAAGGATCACGTTGCCGACCCGGAGCGTTATGTGAATATCGGCGCTGTGAATTATTTTACCGAGCCGTTCAAAGGGATAATCGACGAAGTGCGAATTTACGACCACGCACTATCTGATGCTGAGGTACTTGCCAATTACCACGCCGGGCCTGTTCCGATCCCTGAGCCGACTGCGCTAACATTACTAGGCTTGGGTGTGCTGGCGATGCGCCGACGAGATCTTTGAATGCCGTTGTGGATAAACTCCATCTAAAACCCTCTCCCCATCCTTCTCCCAAAGCTTTGGGCGAGGGATGGGGAAAAGGACGACTATTATGAGCCAACGTAGCGCATTTACGTTAGTGGAATTGCTGGTTGTCATAGGTATTATCGCGATTCTCATCGCGATATTGCTACCTGCATTGAATAAAGCCCGTGCTCAGGCGCAGGCAGTAGCGTGCGGGTCCAATCTCCGGCAGATCGGGCTGGCGTTACGTATGTACGCCAACGAAAACCGTGACTGGCTGCCGCCCATCACAGATAATTACCTTGCCCCCACGGTATTTTGGACGACACGACTTAAACCGTATGTTCAACTGACCAGTCCGACATTGCAGATAGGGCAGGAATTCATGAAATGTCCCAGTCGATCGGTCGAAATCAACTACAGTTATGGTCTGAACTATTACATCGCATCGGGTCATGAAAATCTGAACTACGACCAATCCTACAGCCGCCTATGCTTAAAGTTGACCCACCAGCGTCCCGGCACCTATCTGCTTTCTGATGCCTTGGGGACTATTCCTTGGACGTATTGGCCAGCGGGAGTCGATTGGCCGTTGGTGGACGATGTGAATCAGGACGGCATCCCCGATAGTGCAAGTGTCGCACAGGCGGGGTCTTATATGTACCCGTACAATGGGCTGTATTTTGAACATCCCGGTCATACTGCAAATTTCCTGTTTGCAGATGGTTCGGTTGCTCTTAAATCCATCAAACAATGGAGCATTAATGAAGACAATATGTGGGGTAAACCGTAACGTCGTATTGGTCGCCGTATTATGGCTTATGGGGGTGGCGTCGTTCAACGCCGTGGCGATAGGGAAGTCACCGCTTTTTGAGGAATCTTTTAAGACCCGCGACGCCTGGAACCGCGATCCCGCTGGTGGGAAGTTGGACTTGGTCGACGGCGAAGCGATATTCCGGGATATGCGGCAAGAAGACCAATTGTCTCAGACCGCCCCTCCGACTTGGACTCGCCATTGCCAGGGAGACGCGCCACCGGGAAGCATCCTGCAGGTGCGGATCAAGGCTCCGGTTGGCATGGAATACTGGCTGGATCTTGTCAACGAGCAAAATAAAAGCATAGCCACTATCCAATGGAGCGAAGGCACCGGTCAGTGGCAGGATCGACGGGTGGCTTTTTCCGGACAATTTGGTAGCAAAGGGGATGATTTGTTTCTGCGCGTCCGCAAAAAACCGGGCGCAGGGTTAGAAGGCGTGCAGATCGCCTCCATCGCAATTGTGCAAGCACCTCAGTCCAGTGTCGAAGTCATGCCCGAAGACCAGTGGCAGGCGTTGCTGCAATCCAAGGATAATCTGGCGCTGGCCAAGCACGAATGTTTCGTTCTCTCTCGTTCGTTTCAAGATGTAGGGGATCATTACACGGATCATTTGATTGATGGAAACCCGCAAACCATTTGGCGCTCGTGGCCGGGCGCGCCGTTCCCGCAATGGGTGGAATTGAATTGGGAGTATCCGCTGCGGGTGGATCGTCTTCGGCTGGTTCCGGGGGTGGAAGAGCAACCGCAGAAAATTCGGGTACAAATACCGCGGGATGACGAATGGATTGATGTGCAAACGTTCGATGCACCGTCAATCTGGCCACGGCAAGGGATTGACATCGTCTTTCCCACGATGACCACCGATCGATTGCGCGTTGTGATCGATGCTGCCGATGGGCCGGCCGTTTCACTGGCGGAAATCGCCGCGTTTGGACCGCCACAGCCGCTGGTGTATCAGCTTCAGCCCTATTGGCATGCCCATTACATCTGGTATCCTGAACTGGATCAGCAGGTCAAAGCCGAGCCGCGATATTTTCGAAAAACCTTTACTATTTCCGACCTCAAGGCGGTGAGTAACGCTTTTGTGCAGGCCCGCTCCAATGATGGGTATATCCTCTATGTTAACGGCGAAAAGGCCGCCGCTGGGTCGGTAGATATTAAAGCGGTGGATGTGCAAAAAATGCTGCGACAGGGGGAAAATGTGATTGCTGCCGAGGTGATGGTTCGCAGAGACCCGGGCTGGCCACTTTTGGAGCTGCTGGTTGAATTAGCGATCAACACTGATCAGGAGACGACCTGGATCGGAACCGATGCAAGCTGGCGCTGCAGCAGCACTGCTTCAGAGGGTTGGAAGGACCCTCGCTTTCAGGATCGAGACTGGAAGCAGGCCTTCATCAGCGCCACGCCGCCGGATGAACCTTGGGGACGGATTCCATATTTCGATGTCTCGGAAGGACCGACCTTGGAGGTGGAAGACGTCAAGTCTTCACCCTCTTCCGCTCATCGTGGTCATTCGGTGAACGTGGAAGTGATGTTGCGGACGAAGAAACCACTCAATCAGGATTATCTGCTGATCCTGCGGGCAGGCGAAATCGAGATCAACCCCGACCGCAGCAATTACATGATTGCCAAAGCCCAATCCGTGGCCCAGACCAGCAAATGGATACCTAATCAGCCGCAAACGGTTCGCTTTATGCTCGAACTGCCGCCGTACGCGCCTGCAATGACGGTGCCGTTGCGGCTAGAGGGGTTGGGCCTTATGTCGCGCCAAGGTTTGAGATTTGCGCTGAATGGAAATCCCGCGGATCATGGAAAAATTGCCACACTCAAGATTGAATCAGGCCCGGCGGCACCAGCCACCGTTTCCATCTCGGCCCCCGTCGGTGCTGCGTTACGGGCGGAAAATGGTGTTTGTAAAATCACCGCAGGCGGGCAGGCGTATGCTCCCTTTCTCTGGGCGTTGCAGTCTCCTTCACTGGACCGTTTTGGCAAATACTCCGCCGCCGGGATTCATCTGTATCACCTGCAAATATATCCTTATCGGATCGATCAGGGTGTGGATTACGAAACGAAGCATTTTGCGTTTGTCGACCAGCACATTCGCCATCTACTGGCCATTGATCCGCAGGCGCGCATTCTCGTGGAGATGGATTTGCGTGAATCGGCCGCTTGGGATGCAGCCCACCCGGATGAACTGCTGGTTACTGCACAGGGTGTTAAAAAAAGTGCCAGTTTCGCCTCCGCTGTCTACGCCCAAGATGTGCGCGACTACGTTCAGCGACTAGTCCGATTTATGAATCAGCGGTCCTACGCCGCGCGGATCATGGGTTATATCCCTGAAATTGCCGAACCCGAATCTAGCATGGGTGGGGCGGATCAGAACGGCTTCCAGTCTGACCGCGGCAAGCTTAATATTGGCGACTACAACCCTCAGGCCATCGCGATGTTCCGCGATTATCTGCGTGAAAAGTACGGTGACACACTCTCGGAATTACAAAAAGCGTGGAAAAATCCGCTAGTTACCTTCGATTCCGCTGCTCCGAATCTGGCCGACTTGACCGAGGAGGGCGTGCACGGAGGCGTCTTTCGTGATCCCACCGAAGGGCGGATGCCGTTCGATTATTTCGAGTTCCTTTCGACGATGGTTCCCCGGTTTATCCTGAAGAACGTCGCCCAAGTGATCAAGGAGGAAACCAGCGGCAGAGGATTGGTCGGATTCTATTATGGCTACGTAGTGGAAACCCTACGATCGGTGAACAATCCCGGTGCCTTGCTGCAGGGGAACCACTTCTATTTCAGCCGAATGATCGACTCGCCGTTGATAGATTTTTACATGAGTCCTTTGCAATATGATCACCGGATGGCCGGCGATCGCATGTTCCCGTTCCAGCCAGTGGATACGCTTCGCCTGCATCAGAAACTATATATCGCCGAGGAAGACCTGCGTACCTATGTTGCCAGCTTGACCAGCTATGGCCGTCAGCGTAGCGAAGCAGAATCACTTGCCGTGCTGGAAAATCATCTTGGAACGGCCATTATCAAAGGAACCGGAGCCTGGATGGCCGACTGGAGCTTGGGGGCTGGACATGCCCGCTCTGCAGTTCCCTACTTTGCCACACCGCCACTCTTAAAAACTATTGAGCGGATGAAGCACATTTATGACCGGACTCTCGATTTGCCTCGCACTTCTGCCACGCGTATCGCCGTCTTCGTCTCGCCCCAGACGATGTATTACCACGACATCGCCTACGCCAGCGTGATTTACTACAACCTTGTCACCCGCATGCTTTATACGCAACTGCCCAATATTGGAGCGCCGTTCGATATTTACACGATGGATGACTTGGATCAGCCTTTTGTTCAGAAGCAGTATAGGCTGTACATCCTTTTGAACCCGTTTTTTATGGACGAACAACAGCGGGTCGCGGTACGGAAGCTCAAACGCGATGGCAATACCTTGCTCTTTTTTTACGCCCCCGGATACATCAGCAACGAACGCGGTCTGCACATTGACGACATTCGTAAAATCAGTGGTTTCAATGTCGATCTCACTTTCGACAGGCAGGTTTTAAGTTGTGCCACCGATGCCAGCAACCATCCTCTCCTCCACGGTATCGTTCCTGACACAAAATTCACCGCCGAAGGTTTCGACTATGCCCCCGAAACCGCCAAAATTCACCCTGCCGCCTTCTCGCCGCGTATCAATATTGCTGACCCTCAAGCCACTGTTCTGGCACATTACGCCGACCATGCCACTGCACTGGCAGCCCGTGATTTTGGTGATTGGAAGGCTGTCTACGCTGCTGTCCCGTATCTTGATACAGCCATGCTTCGCAACATCGCACAGTGGGCAGGCGTGCACCTGTATACCGAACCTGGCGTTATTGTAGAGGCGAACAACCAGTTTCTCCTTCTGCACAACGGCTTTGATCGAGATCGTGAGCTCGATATTCGATTGCCACGGCGCGGCGATGTGTACGATCTGTTGGCAGATCAGCCTGTCGCGGCGCAGACAGACCATTTCCATATTAAATTACCCCGATGTCGAACAATGTTCTACCAAGTAAAATGAAAGATCAAAATTCAACCATCCGAGTCGGTCTAATTCGTTGCGACAGCCATGGTGCGTATTATGGGCCGCTCATGCAGGCCCATGACCCCGCAATTTTACGCATGCCCATGTCGCTGGACACCCCGTGTCGCTATTCGTGGCAGCATGGAGGCACGCACTATTACTTTTACACCAAATACTACAAGCCGCATACGATTACCGTCGATACCGTACCGGGTTTTGAGATCGTCAAGCTATGGGATGAACATCGCCCTGCCGCCGAGCAATTATCACGTGTTTTATTTGAAAAACCAAAGGTGTGTGATTCATTTGAAGAGTGCAGCGACGATGTGGATCTGGTCTTCATCAACGACTGCAATCTCGACGGCAGTGATCATCTCAAACTGGCGACGCCTGGGCTGACCAAAGGAATACCAACGTTCGTTGATAAGCCCTTTGCTTTTACCGTTTCTGATGCGCGAGCGATGTGCGAACTTGCCGACAGGCACAATGCCCCAGTGATGTCGATGTCAATCCTCCGTGCCTCGCCGGCGGTGGCGCGTTTTGCAAAGCGGCTCGACGAGACCGGCGGTGTTGCCTGCGGGACGATTTGGGGCGGAGGTTTCAGCAATGACGGTCTGATCCACGCCATCAGCCTCAATCAGCATGTGTTCGGTTCGGGTGTAAAGCGAGTAAGGGCCATGCAATCCGGTGGGCAGATTGTCATTCATCTGGCCTATGGCGACGCAGTGGATTGGCTGCGGTTCGGTGTAACAATCCAATGCAACACGGGCCCGACCATGCACGGCGCGATGTATGTATCGGCGGTTGGTCCTCGTGCGATGATCCTCTCCGGCGAGATCGGCGACTGGGAACACCCATACGGCGCTGCCGAGATCCTCAAATTGGTCAGGCAAATGGTGCAAACACGCCAATCGCCAGTTTCAAGAAGCGAGATGATGGAATGCGTCGCTGTGGCACAGGCGGTGCGGGCATCGCTCGACAGTGGAACCCCTTGCCTATTGGAGTAAAACGTTATGGCCGCTCATATGAAATCCCCCGCTATTCGACTGGTCGATGCAAGTCATCCGCGCGCTCAACGCGTCGCGATTCTCAATGGACCTCGCGATATCTCGTTAGCGCACGCAGAAATTCCAGAACCCGGCGACGGCGAAATCTGCGTGAAGATAAAATGGGTCGGCATCTGCGGCTCGGACGTCGAAGCCTATCGTGGCACGCGTACACCGGAGTTCCTGACCACGCCCGCGCGGCTCGGGCACGAAGTCGCAGGGGTGATCCATAAGCTTGGTCCAAATGTCGTCGGTCTATCGGTTGGCGATCAGGTGACATGCCGCTATGTCTGGGGTGCACTGGCTCAATACATTACATGCCGGCCGTTTAATGTTAAGGTGCTGCCGCGCGGATTTCCGCTGGTGGAGACGAGCCTGATCGAGGTTCTGCCCGGCGTGATCCATGCCGCCGAGCTGGGGCAGGTCAATGTAACAAAAAATGTGCTCATAATGGGGCAGGGCGTCAGCGGGCTTGTATTGACTCAGGTGTTGCATTTGTTCAGCCCCGCGAATCTCATCGTAACGGATTTGAAGCCGCGCGTTCTCGAGCTATCGAAGAAATACGGGGCGACGCATACCTATGTCATCCCGACGCCCGACACGCCGACGATGCAGATTGTCGGCAAAGACTTCCCCCGTGGCTTTGATGTAGTGATCCCCTGCCTGCTGGAAGGTGACGGCGTGGTTGATGCTATCGACTGCTGTGCAGAAGGAGCACGGCTTGTCCTCTATGGCTGCATTGGCGTTTGTCACAAGCCGGTTGATTTCTACAAGGTGCACCGTAAACGACTGGAGATTTACTCGACCGAACCTCGCCGCGATATTGACATGCGCCGGTATTTCCAGGAAAGCGTGCAGATGGTGATTGATGGACTGGTCAACACCAGCGAAATGATCACGCATCGTGTGCCGCTGAGCAAAGTTGCTTCAGCATTTGCCTTACGCGATGACATAAACAATGATGCCATTCATGTACTGGTCGATTGCGATACCTGAAGCGATTTCGACCTCCAGTTCCTGCGGAGTATTCCCATAACAATTGGAACAGGGCGCGCCGGATCACGTGGTGCGAACCGTCACGGAAAACTGCCGCACGCTCAAGTTCGACAGCCAGAGGTTCTAGATGGGGTAATTCCGTGGGGCACATCCGTCTTGGATAACTATCGCGAACAAAGAAATTGCGCGACGTTGTTGAACTTGCCGCTTGGGCAGGCGTCAGGGCCGTAATTCTGGGGGTTTTGGCGGTCATATCTCTAGTCACGGGGCAGGCTTACAAAAATCTGTAAGTTCTTTATTTATAATGGGTTAATTGCCTTGATGTTTCTTCCCAAGCATGGCTTAATGTGTCTGTTGAATTGAACGTAAACCAAGTAGCCACAAGGAGATAGGCCATGCGAAAGAACGAAAAGAACCATGAAGAAGCCACGACCACCCAGCGCGATTGGCACGACCTGAAGCCCGGTGACGTGATTTTCTTCGCCACCGGCTGGTACGAGGTCTTCGACGCCTACATGGTGACCATGAATACGATGGTCCTGAAGCTGCTGGTGAATGGACACATCGAAAGCTACCGCTTCTACATTGGCAACAACAAGGCGACCTGCCGCGCCTGAAACCACC